>CAYGBI010000001.1:0-131494 GCA_964348085.1 uncultured Pseudomonadales bacterium
GGCGGGGCCCTGTCTTACTCATCCCCCCCCCCCCCCCGGTCAACCCTACTGCCGGCTAACGACGAAGGCAGGGCTTGCCGAGCAGAACCGCAGCAGCCCGGCGGCGCAGGTCCGCATCGCACCGAGAACAGTCAGACACCCGCCCAAGACGCGACGAGGGAGCGTACCGCGCCATATGGATCAAGCGGCGACGATGCCGGGTGGGCACCCCATCTAGTCGGCACGTCCCTCGCCCACGGCGCGCAACTGAATGGCGTCCACTGGCTTCTCGGCAAGCACATCGGAAATCACCACAACGCGCTCGCGCCCGCTGATCCCTTCCCGCTCCCGCAACACGCGGAACGCCGTTTGGATGGTTTTCTCCGGATCGTTGCTGAACGCCGTGCGGTGGGCGAAAGTCCCGCGGTTGAGCATGAGCCGGCGGCGCGTCTGACTGGAGTTGGTAAAGGCGAAGATCGGCACTTCCGGGTGGCAATTGACGACCGAATCGGCGGTGACGCCGCGGCGCGTGATGACGACGATACCGGCGGCGCCGATCGCATTCGCAAGCTGGGCGGCGCAGGTGGCGAGGTGCTGCTTGTCCGTGTCGATGGCGAGCGCTTCGTGCAACGCGAAGCCGCGCTGCCGCTCGCTGGCCTCGCTGATCGCCGCGAGCTGCCGCACCGAGCGTTCCGGATAGGCGCCGATGGCGGTTTCGCCGGACAGCATGACAGCGTCCGCGCCTTCGTAGACGGCATTGGCGACATCGGTGACTTCGGCACGGGTGGGAATCGGGCTCGCGATCATCGACTCCATCAGGTGGGTCGCCACGATCGAGCGCTTGCCCAACCTAGCGCAGAGCGCCACCAGTCGCCGCTGCAACGCAGGCAACGCGGCGATGTCCGTCTCGATGCCCAAGTCGCCGCGGGCGACCATCACGCCGTCCGCGGCCTGCGCGATTCGTTCGGCATTGCGCACGCCCTCGCGATTCTCGATTTTGGCGATGACTTTCACCGCCCTGCCCCCCTTCGGCCCGAGCAACTCGCGCAATTCCAAGACATCGTCGGGAGAGCGCACGAACGACAACGCCACGAAGTCGATCTCTTGCGCCAAGCCAAAAGCGATGTCGTCTCGGTCCTTCGCGGTGATGGCCGGCAGATTGACGGCCGCGCCGGGCAGATTGACGTGTTTGCGACTGCCAAGCTCGCCACCATCCACCACCCGGCACTCGAGCCGCCGGCCGCGCCGTGCCAGCACGTCGACATTCATCAGCCCGTTGTCCAAGCGCACGCTTTCGCCAACGGCGACGACATCCGGCAGATCCGGATAGTTGACGACGATCGAGCGCCCGGGGTTCGCCGACGGCGGCTCGACATCCAGAAACACCGTATCCCCGGCCCGGAGCATCATGGGTCGATCCAGCGCTCCCGTACGGATTTCCGGGCCTTGCGTATCGAGCATCACCGGCAGGGGGTACTTCACCTTGCGGTTGAGCGTTTTCACCCAGTGGATGGCGTTGGCCATCTCGGTCTGGCTCGCATGGGACATGTTGAGCCGCACCACCGACATCCCGGCGGCGTACAGGCGCTCGATCGACGGATAGGTGTTGGTCGCCGGGCCAAGCGTGCAGATGATTTTGGTTTTGCGGCGCATGGCCGGCGACAAGCAGCCGCTGCCTGAGGGTCGAAAGCCGGCATCTTAATCTAATGGGCTTGGCAGCGCGAAAAGAACGCGGTGACGGCCTGCGCCGCCCGGTCCGCCCGCACCGTGTTCACTCGCCAGCGGCTCGGCAGAAAGGCTTGGTAACTCGCTTGCCCAAAGCGCGGGTCGACAAGGAACACGATCCCTCGCGCTTCCTTTTGTCGCGCTACCCGGCCTACGGCTTGCGCGACTCGGGTCATGGCGGGTTGCAGGTAGGCGATTTCGTCACCGTCGGCGGCGACGCCTTCGCGGGCGGCATCCTCGCTAAGGAGGTCACGTCGCAACGAGCGCGGCGGCAATCCCGGCCCTACCACGACGGCGCCGCGCAACGTGCGGCTGTCGTAATCCACCGACTCGGCGAACAACCCGCCCATCACCACCACGCCGATGCGACCGGCTTCTTCGTTCAACCAGCGAATGAAGTCCTCGCGTTCGTCGAGGTCCATGTCTTGGCGCTGGCAACGCGCGGCCGGGCTCGCCAAAGCCGACCACACGGCGAACGCGTACTCGAAGGATGGCAGCGCCACCAAGCAATTGCCCGGCAGCGCCGCGCTTACCTCGCCAATCAACCGAACAAGCGCCGGCAAGGTCCGCGCTCGGTCGCGGTAGTAGGTGGAGATGTCCGGTACGACGTAGACGCCTAGCCGCTCTGCGTCGAAGCCGTGCGCCGACTGCAACGACCGCCCCTCTTCGGCGAGGCCGTGAATGCGCTGGAAGACATCGGGCGGCGACAGCGTGCCGGACTGGCGCACCGTGCCGTGGAAGGGTTCGCAGATGCGCTGGATTTGGCGCCCGGGCAACGTACAAACGAGCTCGATGGCGAAGGCCGTGCCGGTGCCGCTTGCCAAGTAGTGGAACACACTCTCCGCTCTCCCCTCCGTGTTCTCTTCCGCGCTCCCCTCCGCGCCCTCTTCCGCCCTTACCTCCGCCTCGGACCACTCGACCGCGCAGCCAAAGCGCCAAAGTTGCCAGAGCGCGTCGGCAACGCTTGGCAGTGCCGCCAAATCGACGGGCGATTCGTCGGCGGCGGCCGTCAAGCGCTCAACGCTGCGACACAAAGCGAGTGGCTTCGCCACCTTCCGCTCGGGCGCTTCGCCGAGTTCCCGCGCTAGCGCCGCAAGCGCTCGATCCACTGATCGCAAACGCTTGGCCAACCACGCCGGCGAGGCATCTTCTTGCAGCGCTTGACGCAGCGTGGCGCGCGACACGGCGGCGCCGAGCATGTCGCGGACGCGCTCGCCAAGCTGATGCGCCTCGTCGACGATCAAGCCCACCCGCTTGAACAAGCCGTCGTTCGCGAGGCGTTGCAGTCGCACCACCGGGTCGAAGACATAGTTGTAGTCGCAAAGCACCGCATCGGCCCACGCGGCCGCGTCCACGGACAACTCGAAGGGGCAGACCGTGTGCTTGCGGGCAACCGCCTCGACCGTTTGCCGGCTGGCAAGGCCCCGGTCGAGCAGTTCCCGCCGAGCCGCAGGTAGGCGGCGGTAATAGCCTTGGGCATAGGCACAACGCTCGGGGTCGCAGGCGGCCTCGGGGTTGAAACAGATGCGCTCCTTGGCGGTCAGCGTCACCGCGGCGACCGGTGCGCCGGTGTCCGTGAGCGCACCCTCGACGGCGCGTTGGCCGGTCGTACGCGCCGTCAAATAGATGAATCGATCAAGTTCACCCTCGCCCACCGCTTTCAGCGCCGGGAACACGCTGGCCATGGTCTTGCCCGTCCCGGTCGGCGCTTCCACGAGCCAGTCCACCCCGTCGCGAAAGCCGCGATAAATGTGCTTCGCAAGGTGGCGCTGGTGGGCGTGAAACTCGGCGTAGGGAAAACGCAACGCGGCGAGCGCGCGGTTGCGGGCGGCGATGCGCTTGCCTACCTGATCGATCCAAGCGGCGTAGATGGCGCAGGTCGTGTCGAAGAAGGCGATCAGATCGTCGCGCCGCCAAGATTCCCGCACCACATGCTCGTCGGGCGACTCGGGGTGCAGGTAGACCAGTCGAAGTTCGAGTTGGCTCAGACGCGGGTCGTCGAGCGCCAACATGGCGGCGTAGAGCCGCAGTTGCGCCAAGTGCTGCCCGCCGGCATCGGCGTGCAGCGCCAGCGCGTCGGCGCGGGTCGTCTTCACCTCTTCGACCACGCGCTCGGCCTCGTCCCAGCCATCGATGCGGCCACTCACCGTCAAGTCGCCGAACACGGCCTGCACTTGGCGCTCCCGTTGATAGCCGGCGCCACGCCCCGCTTGCCACGCCCGTTGCCGATCAATGCCCTCCCGCGCAAGCGTCGTCGATTGCCGGCGATAATGGAGATCGCCGTCTCGATGCACGAACTCCGCGAGTTCCTTGACGCTGACCTTCATGCCACGGCGATGGCCACGCGGCGAAAGCGCAAGACGCGAACCGGCAGGCCCCGCTTGACGAGCGCCTCGATCCACAGCCGCTGGTGGATTTGCAGTTGGTCGTTGGGGCCTTTCACCTCGACGAACTCGTAACGCCCTGGGCCGTAGACGACGGTGAGATCGGGAAACCCGGATCGCCTGTCGGCGAGATCCTCGCGCACGATCGCCAGCAACGCGCGCAGGTGTTTCTCCGGCATGGCGTCGATCACGGCCTCGGCCACGGCGGGTGTGAAGCGCTGCCAATTGAACAGCCGGTTGACGATGCCAGCCTTGGCGCGGGCTCGTTCGCGCAGCAGCGGTTTGAGCGGCCCGGCCAGCGGGTCTTCGCAGCACGCCGCGCGAGACTGGAAGAAATCTCGCCAGAAGAGATCCAAGGGCCCGGTTTGGAAGGGATTGACGAACGCCCCTTCGACCGGCGCGAACAGCCACGACCAATACGCGAGCGCGAAGATCGCCATCGGCAGGTTGTTCTCCAGATGCCAGCCGGTGCCGCCGCCGGCCGTGAGCACGCTCAAGGCATGGCGCTCGATGGATGGCGGCGTGGCGGTCAATGGCAGTTCCACTGCTGGCGGCGGCGAGCGACGGAATGGGCGCGCGAAGCGCTTGGCGAAATCCGCCTCGAGTGCCGTCCACGGCGACGAGACGATCGCTTCGCGATGCGCTTCGACGCCCTCTCCGTCTCCCAATCGGCGCAGGATGCGCATGATGCGCTCGCGCGCCGGGGCCAGCGTCGCCCGGCGGTAACAGGTGAGCGCCAAGTCGAACTCGCCGGCGCGCTCCAAGTTCCGGCCGAGCCCGTTGAGCGCATTGCTGCGCCGCCGCTCGAGCAAGCGGTTGTCGACGGGTTGCCACAGGCCGGCGAGAAGCTCGACGACTTCCTCGCGGCAGGTGGCAAGCTGCGGTCGGCGACCCAGAGCGTGGATCCGTTCGTGCGCCTCGGCAAGCGCCAGATAGTGATCGAGCGCCGCACGATCCGAGAACTGACGGGTGCGCTTGGAGAGGGTCACGGCTTCGAAGCGAAATACACCGAGATCACGCATCACGAAGGTGGTCAGGTCTTGCCTGCCGTCGCCGAAGAACAGCAGTTGCAACAGGCGAAAGCGCGCCACCTGCCGCAGCCGAAACCAACGGCAGGCGCGCCGCGCCCGCCATCGGCAGATGCGCCCAGGACTGTGCCGGGCAATACGCTCGATGCGTTCCGCCTTGGCGACGCCCGCGAGCGGCACATCCCAAAACAGGTGCGCCAGTTCCGCCACGGTAAATAGCGCGAGCACCTCGTCGAGCGGCGCGGCGGGACAGCGCTCGATCAGCCCAAGACGCGCCAACTCGCCGAGCGCGGCCTCGACATCGACGACCTCTGGATAGGCTAGGCTGTCCTCGCGCAGGAGCGGTCCCCGGCGCCCGAGGATGCGCGCCAGCAGACGCTGGCCGCTGGGCGTCATCGCCCGAATGCGCTCGGCGAAGTCGCGTTCCTCAGCCGTCAAGATGTCGCCGTAGCGCTCCAGAACGGTCGTCACCACCAGCAGCAGGTTGTCCGCGTAGTAGTGCGCCGGCGGCGGCCGCCGAGGATCGAGGCGCAGCGCCGGGGTGTGCAGCCCGTCGTTCGGGTCGCTCGTCAAGACGTGTAGCTCGATTGATCGCCTGCGCGTATAGTAGCCTAGACTGTATATGTGTACATGAGGCGGTTCGCCAGTGTATTCTCGTGCGCTACTGGCTTTTGCATTGGGATCACCAACCGTGCTTTGGACTTCACGATGATTAACCGTGCCACCAACTCCGCTATCGTCCTCGTGGCCGGGCTTGCGCTCGCCGCTTGCGGCACCAGCGAGCGAGCCATCCGGGACCAAGCCGAGAACTTGGCGCAACGCCACCTCATCGTCGATACGCACATCGACGCGCCGATCTGGCTGCGCAACGAGAACGTGGATCTGGGCGCCCCGACCCCTGCTCGGCAATTCGACTTTCCGCGAGCGCGCACCGGCGGCTTGGACGTGGCCTTCATGTCGATCTACACGCCGGCGTCCGCCGCCTTGGACGGCACTTCCCGGCAGTTGGCGGACACGCAGATCGATCGCATGGAGCACTTGGCGACAACCCAGCCGTCGAAGTTCGCCATCGCCACCTGTACCGCCGACGTCGACCATCTGCGCGACAGCGGCGTGGTGATGCTGGCGCTCGGCATGGAGAACGGGAGTCCGCTCGCGGCGGCATCGACTGATACGGCGCAGCAGGCAGGAGCCCAACAAGCAGGGGCCGAGCAAGCGGGGGCCGAGCAAGCGGAGGCCGAGCAAGCAGAAGCCCAGCAAGCAGCGGCGCTCCTCGACCACTTCGTTCGCCGCGGCATTCGCTACGTCACGCTCGCGCACTCCAAGGCCAACGAATACGCAGACTCGAGCTACGACGAAAACGAACGCTGGCAGGGCCTCTCGGCCGCCGGCGAGGCACTCGTCGCCGAACTCAACGAACGTGGCGTGATGATCGACATCTCGCACCTAACGGACAAAGCGGCTTGGCGCGTCCTCGAGTTGTCCGAGGCCCCGGTCATCGCCTCGCACTCGTCTTTGCGGCACTTCATTCCCGGCTTCCACCGCAACATGAGCGACGACATGGTGAAGGCGGTCGCCGCCGGAGGCGGCGTCGTGCAGATCAACTTCGGCAGCGGTTTCGTCGCCGAGGCGGCACGCGACTGGTCGAATCGCCTCACTGCGGCGCTCGCCGAGCAATTCGGGGATGCGCCGCCGGATGTCGCCACGCGGCGATCATTCAGCGAAGCCTTCCGCAGCGAAAACCCCTACCCCTTCGCCACCGTGGACGCGGTGCTCGACCACATCGACCGAACCGTGGCCTTGGCCGGTATCGACTACGTCGGCTTGGGCTCGGATTTCGACGGCGTCGGCGACACCTTGCCGATTGGCCTGAAGGACGTCGCGGCTTTTCCCAACCTAATCGAGGGCTTGCTGCAACGCGACTACGACGAGGAAATGATCGCTAAAGTTCTCGGCCTGAATCTGATGCGCGTTTGGCGGCAAGTAGAAGACCGCGCTTCGCCGGGACACGAGCCGATGTGCGGCCACGCTTGATCGGCTCAACGCGGGTTTGGTGTTGGTGGAGCCAGCCGGGATCGAACCGGCGACCTCTACAATGCCATTGTAGCGCTCTCCCTGCTGAGCTATGGCCCCTTGCGCGATATGTGAGGAGATGTTGAGAAGCGTAAGGAGCGTCGCGGCCATTTGCAACTTCAGTCGCCAAGCTCCCGGAACGCCCGCTCAAACCGCCGCGACTCCTTTTTCCCGATGCCGCCGAGCGCGGCGATGGCGCTGCGTAGCCGGGAACGGGTGAGATCGCGACCCAGAAAAGCGATGGAGTCGAACAGCGGCAAGGCGACGCGCCGACCGGAAATCGCCACGAACAGCGGCGCGAGGAAGTTCCGCGTTTTCATGTCCATCGCACCCGCCAAGTCGATTAGCGCGTGGCGGATTGCTTCCGAGCGCCAATCCGCCAAGTCTTCGAGGCGGCGGGCGGCGTAGTCGAGCACGCGCTTGCAGTCGTCGGTGGTTAGCGCCTTGTGCGAGAAATCCTCGGGTTTGAGCGCAACCCGGTCGCCGAGCAGATAGTCGACTTGCGCCGCGAGGTCGATGAGACGTTCGGCGCGTTGCTGCACCAACGGCACCAAGCGCGCCAAGTTGTCCCGATTGAACGCCCAAGCGGCAACGCGATCCATGAACTCTTCAGTGCTCAAGGCACGGATGTAGCGACCGTTCATCCAGTCGAGTTTGGCGAGGTCGAATACCGGGCCACGGACGGCGATGCGGTCGATGTCGAACTGCTCCGTCATCTCCGCCACGCTGAATAGCTCGCGCTCATCCGGCATGGACCAGCCCATCAGCGCAAGATAATTGAGCAGCGCCTCCGGTAGATAGCCGACGCGACGGTAATAGTCGAGGCCGGTCGGGTTCCTGCGCTTCGAGAGCTTGCGCGTGTCCGAGTCGCGCAACAGCGGCAAGTGATAGTGCGCCGGCATCCGCCAGCCAAGAGCATCGTAGAGCAAGCGGTGCTTCGGCCAAGAACTGATCCACTCCTCGCCCCGCAGCACATGGCTGATCGCCATCAGGTGGTCGTCCACCACCACCGCCAAGTGATACGTGGGAAAGCCGTCCGACTTGACGAGCACCTGCATGTCCACCTGCCGCCACGCGATGTCGATGTCGCCGCGCAACCCGTCGGTGAGGCGACAAACGCCATCCGTCGGCACGGCGAGCCGAACGACATGCGACTCGCCGTTGGCGACCCTCGCTCGGGCTTCTGCCTGCGAGAGCGCAAGGCAATGGCCGTCGTAGCGCGGCGTCTCGCCCGCCGCCTGCTGCCGACGACGGACTTCCGCCAGACGCGCCGGGTCGCAAAAACAGTAGAACGCGTGGCCGGATTCGAGCAGCCGGTCCGCATAGCGACGATACAAAGGCAAGCGTTCGCTCTGCCGGTACGGGCCGAAACCGCCACCGACATCAGGGCCTTCATCCCACTCGATCCCCGCCCAACGCAGCGCGTCGAAGATGGCCGCTTCGGACTCGGCGGAGCTACGCGCTCGATCCGTGTCCTCCACGCGCAACACGAAACGGCCGCCCCGGCTCTTGGCGAAAACTTGGTTGAAGAGCGCCATGTAGGCGGTGCCGACGTGGGGATCGCCAGTCGGGCTCGGCGCGATGCGGGTACGAACGGACATGGCTACTTCGGGGATTATACAGTGACCCGCACGCCGAATTGACGCGGCCACACTAGCTCGTTAGTGTCGAGCAACCCTTCGGGGCGGCATCCAGTGAGGTGTATCTGTGGCGGAACAAACATATGCCTATCGGGTTTCCGACCAAACCCGTCGAGAGGTCTGGGACAAGTGCCACAGCGTCGAGTATGCGGAACGCTACTACCAGCTATTGGGCAACCAGTTTTTGCGACGCCACAATTGGTGCATGGGCATCACCATAGCGCTGGGCGGCGGTGCGGTGATCCCGGCCTCGCTAGCGATATTCTCCGACGGCACCCAACCGTGGATCGGAATTGCATTGGGCATCGTGGGGGTTATGGTAGCTGGCATCTCGGTCGTCACTCTGGTCGGGGATTTCGCGAGGAAAGCGTCCGTGGCAACAGGTGTTGCGAGAACATGCGCCCGAGCTGCGCGAGAGTTGAGGGCGCTCCTCAATGCCATAGACCGTGAACAGATGGAGGAGGACAGAGCGACAGCCGAATTAACCAAGCTGGTGACGCTGGTTGAGAGCGAGACCTACAACACGGAAGCAGCCGGAATCCTAGTTAACAACGAAGACAAAAACAGCCTGAAGGCGGAAAGAGAGACCCGCGCACACTTGGAGGCTCTGTATGCCGCGTGACCTAAGGGAGAGCCAACGACCTCCGCCACCGAATCCACCGCCTCCTCCTCCGCCGAGACCCAAACCACCGCCGGAGCCGAGACCCACGCCGCCGTCCTACCCGCCACCCCAAGAGCCGCCACGCAAGAACTAGGGGGTCTCCCAACCCTACTCCTGCGGATACCGCCAAGGCGTCGCCGGTTGCTCCGCGGTCTCGTCCAACGTCCACTGCGGCAACGCCATGCCGCCGCCGATGTCCTTCAACACCACGCGCACGCGACTGCCGATGCCGACCGTCCGCACCAGCGCTTCCGGCGCCAGTTCGCCGTCCGGCGTGGTGAGATTGCCGGTAACGCGCAGGCCGTCGTGGGGGCCCGGTGCGCCGACCTGCTCGTCGAGTTCCACCAGCAGGATCATGTACGGCAGGAAGGGGCGAAACACCGGTTGAATGGCGTGGTGAACTTCGCAGTACGAATAGATGGCGCCCTTGCCGGACACCGCCCGCCAGCCGTACTCGGGCGCGGAACACCAAGGACAGGCCGTGGTGGTTGGATAGCGCGAGAGATCGCAAGCCGCGCAGACTTGCAGGTGCAGCGCGCCGCTGCCGCAGCGAAGGTAAAATTCCTGATTGGCTTGATCGAGGTCGTCGATCGCCACCGCCATGCCGAGGTATTCGCCCTGCGTCGCCATCGTCACGCTCCCCGCGCCATCACTAGGGCGCTGCCCGTGGCCGGCGTCGCCCAACCGAGGTTGGCGGACAACTCCACATCCTTCACCTGCCGACAGCCGCCTTCCCGGTAATCGTAGGTGTGTTGCCGCTTGCCGTCGGCCGCGACCGAGCAACTGTCGTCGACGTCGTGCCGCAACTGGCGGACGTTTTCGATCACCATGGCGATGCCGTGCGTATAGCCCTCGCACAGGTGGCCGCCGCTGGTGTTGTTGGGTCGCTCGTTGCCGAGGCGCATGATGCCGGAGCTCACGTAGTCGCCGCCTTCGCCCTTCTTGCAGAAGCCGTAGTCCTCCAACTGCAACATCGTGGTGAAGGTAAAGGCGTCGTACGAGCCTGTGACTTGAATGTCCTCGGGGCCGACGCCGGCGTTCGGCCACAGGATGTCCTTGGCGTAGACGCCCGCGACCGTGCTGATGGGACCGGATTGGTAGTGATTGTCCACCCTCGGTTTCGAGCAGCGGCCAACGACGCCCAAGATCCGCACCGGGACGTGGCGGCAGTCTCTCGCCCGGTCTATGGACGTGACGATGATGCAATTGCCGTTGTCGGTTTCCACGCAGCAGTCGAGCAGGTGCAGCGGCTTGCAGATGACGCGGCTAGCGAGCACGTCCTCCACGGTAACGCGGTTCTTGTAGTAGGCCTTGGGATTGTTCGACGCATGCTCCGAATGAATCGCTTTGACGTGCGCCACTTGCTCCGGCGTGGTTCCGTACTCGTACATGTGGCGCATGAACGTGTGCGCGAAGTTTTGCGCGGCGCTCCCTTGCCCGTAGGCGCGCCCGAACAGCGCATCGCCAGACAGCACAGAACGCCCAGTGCTGCGTCCTGTGCCGCCGATACGAACTTGGGAATAGCCGTTCATCGAGCGGAAGATGGCCACCGTCTTGCACAACCCGGCCTCGATCACGCCGATGGCGATGCCGACGAGCGCTTCGGTGGACGAGCCGCCGCCTTGGCAGTCCATGTAGAAGTTCAGACGAATGCCCAAGTCGCCGGCGATGGCTGTGGACGGCACCGAGTCATTGCCGTTGTACGACAACATGCCGTCGATGTCGGCGGTGGTCAGTCCAGCGTCGGCGATCGCGTTGCGCACGGCGATGGTGCCAAGCGCTCGGGTGGTGAGGCCGGAGCCCCGCGTATAGGCCGTTTCGCCGACGCCGACAACAGCGTATTTGCCGCGTAGGTGCTTATTTGACGTGGCGTCGATATCCACGCTATCCACGCTCGCCTCCCATCCCGCCGCTCTCCTGCCGACCTGCGTACTCGCCCGCCGACCTCACTGCGCAAGCTCAAGGAACGCTTGGCGCGCCTTCGCCATATGACCATCGGCATCCAAGCCACCGCCCAACGTGCGCAGGCACAGGTGCGTCAATCCCTTGTCCCGCCAGCCGCCCACGCGCTCGCGCCACTCCGCCGCACGCGGCCCAACCACGGCGACGCCCGCCTCCGTATCGATGCCGGCCGGTTCTCTCCCTGCGGCTTCGGCAGCGGCGTCGATATCCGCTTTCACACCATCGAACGCCTCCGGCGCGCAGAGCACGAACCAGCCGTCGGCCCGTTGGCCGATGCGCCGGCGGATGCGCGGTACGGGCTCCCCGGCGGCGCCGATCCATATCGGAATGGAACGCGTCGGCAGAGGGTCGAGGCCGGCGCCCGGAACGCGGTCCCAGCGTCCTTGGTAGTCCACCTCCTTTTCGCTCCATAGACGCCGCAGCAAGTCGATCTGCTCCTCGCAACGCGCCCCGCGGGTGTGGAAATCCTCGCCGAGCGCTTGATATTCGGCGGAGCTGCCACCCACCCCGACGCCCAGCCGGACACGCCCGCCGGACATGCGGTCCAAACTCGCCAACTGCTTGGCGAGCAACACCGTCTGCCGAGCCGGACTCACGATCACCGACGGTACCAGCTCGATGTTCTCCGTCACCGCGGCGATGTACGCGAGCACCATCAGCGGCTCGTGGAGGTGGCCGCTTCTCGGCCGCAGCACTTGATCCGGCACGCGCAGGTGCGTGTAGCCGACCTCGTCCACCATCTGCGCGAACGCCTTGACGGCACCCATGTCGTCCTTGAGCTCCCGAATGGGCAACGAAATACCGATTTTCATGTTCTCTCCGCCGTCAGCCACGACGACTTGGATGCTAACAGACTGAAGGGCTTGGCGGCGTAGCCGCGCGCCAACCCCTTCAGCGGACGCTCAGTGCCTCGCAAGCAGCACCCGTCAGCAGCGCGATATACGCATCGGCCTGCGCGGCACCGGTGGCGCGGTCGGCGAAGTAGCCCACGTGGCGATCCGCGGGCGCGTCCGGGTCGAGGTCGATGCCCCACAGCGGCGCGATCTGATTCGGTACGACGGAGTAGCGAACATCGATGACGCGATTGGGTTCGGACGGCTGCGCGGCGATGTAGTCGTCGGAGAACCAGCGGAAGCGTTCGACATCCCGCGCTTGCTGCGACCCCGCCTCAAGCCACGGCAAGTCCCGGTCGAGCGCCAACGCCGCGATGTCGCTCCCCGGACAGACCTGCGAGCGCATAGCGACACGCACGGCATCGACGTAATAGCGGCCGTCGTGTTCGTAGATGATCTTCCAAACCAAGAGGTTGCCGAAGCCGGTTTTCACGGTCAGCCGGTTCGGCTCGTGACCCCGCGTCTCCGCCAAGGCGATGCCGGCGGCTTGCGCCCGTTGGGTCTGCACCACACCGGCGAGCAAGTAGGCGAGCGCCCAACCGATCGCCACGAACGCGAGCACGCGCCGGCGCGAAACCGCCGCCGCGACCACCAGCGCCAGCACCGGCAACGTAAACAGCGGATCCACCACCGAGACGTTGTTCCACGCGACGCGGTAGTCGGTGAACGGCCAGAAAAGCTGCGTGCCGTACGAAGTGCAGGCGTCCAACACGCCGTGGGTGGCGTAGCCAAGCAGGCAAGCGAGGTAGGACTCCTTGGGCCGCAGCACGCGGCGCACCAAAGGGTGAAACACCAACGCCACGATCGCCGCACCGACCGGGATGAACACCAAGGAGTGGGTGAACTGCCGATGGTATTCGAGGAACAGCAAGGGGTCGGCGGCGGAACTGATGAACACATCCAAGTCCGGCGCCAATCCGGCGCAGCAGCCGAGCAACGCCGCCGCTCGCAGCTTAACGGGCGTGGAGAAGCTCTGCGCGGCAACGGCACCAACCGTGCCCTGAGTAATCGGATCCACGAAGTTACGGCGGGTTTGGCGGCGTCAGCCGTGAAGTCCGACGGGGTGATCGGGCGACTTGGGCTGGGGCGAAAGGCGGCGCCGAGAGGCGACGGCCTTCGTGGCGTTAGCGAGCAAGTCGGTTTGGCGGGGCGAGCGGAATAATCGGCGGGACGCTCGGGCGGCTTGCGCCAAGGCAAGAGGCGATACCCCGAGGCAACTGCCTTGTGGCGCTGGCGCAGTCACCCTATGTGGCACTATACAAAGAGGCAGCAGCGTTTTTACGCGACACTCGCTACGGCGGCCCCGACACCTGCGTCCCGAAGCTCGCCGGCGACACCACTTCGAGCAACTCGAGGTCGTCCGAGTGGGCAATCTCGCGATGGCGGATTCCCGGCGGCTGTAGTACGCAGTCGCCCTGCTCCATACGAAGCACACCTCGGCCCTCGTACTCGAACTCGGCCCAGCCGGCGAGCACCATCACCAGTTGAAAGTCGCAATCGTGCAGGTGCCACTCTTGCACCCCGTCCGCGACGTCCTTGCCGTTCGCCTTGATGATATGGGCGACATAGTCGCCATCCGTGCCTGCCTCGACGCCCAAGTCGCGATAGTCGAATATCGCCCGCATGCCGGGCGTCCACGCGGCCTCGGACGCCTTCGCATGGATGAAATCCCGCACTTTCGCCATCACACTTCCTCCATCGATTCTTGTACGAGATGATGATACGTCGAGCCGTGCCAATGAAGAACCAGAAAGCCGATGTTCTAGTCATCGGCGGGGGGCACAACGGCCTCGTCTGCGCCTGCTACTTGGCGCGAGCGGGGCTCAGTGTGCGGGTGCTGGAGCGCCGCCCGGTGGTCGGTGGCGCCGCGGTGACCGAAGAGTTCCATCCGGGCTTTCGCAATTCCACCGCCAGTTACACCGTCGGGCTTCTGGCCCCGGAGGTTATCCGTGACTTACGCCTGCGGTCTCACGGGCTGCGCTTCGTGCCGCGCCCGCAAGCCAACTTTCTACCGCTCGGCGACCGCGACTGCCTCTCTATCCACAACGACGAGGGGCTCGCCGCTCAGGAGTTCGCTCGTTTCTCCGCCAAGGACGCTGCCGCACTACCGCGCTTTCGCGCCATGCTCACCGAGGTAGGCGATGTCGTCCGACAACAGATGTCGCGCACGCCGCCCAACGTCGGTGGCGGCGTGCGGGATTGGCTCAGTACAGCGCTTGTCGCCATAGACGTGAAGCGGCTGGGCATCGAACGGCGCCGCGACCTCGCCGACTTGCTCTTGCAACCCATCGCCGACGTGTTGGCCGCTTGGTTCGAGAACGAACACGTCCAAGCCGCACTCGCCTTCGATGCCACGGTCGGCAACTTCGCTTCACCGTACGCGCCCGGTACCGCCTACGGACTTCTGCATCATGCCTTGGCCGAACTCGACGGCGTGCGCGGCGCTTGGGGGCACGCGATCGGCGGCATGGGCGCAATCACACAAGCCATGCTGGCCGAAGCACGCTCCCGCGGCGTCGACGTGGAGACCGACGCGGAGGTCGTAAAGGTCATCGTCGAGCGCGGGCGGGTTGCGGGTGTGGTCTTGGCGGAGGGCTCGATTCGACGCGGCGGTCTGATTGCCGCCAACGTCGCTCCGAAGACGCTCTACCTCAAGTTGATCGACGCGCACCACTTGGACGGCGACTTCCTGCGCCGCATTCGGGCTATTCGCACGGAGAGCGCCACACTGCGGATGAACGTCGCGCTTTCGGAACTGCCGAACTTCACCTGCCGACCCGGCACCGACGCTCAAGCTCATCATGCTAGCGGCATCGTCTTCGGTCCTACGCTGGACTACTTGGAAACCGCCTACCTCGACGCCCGGCGCGGGCGCTGGTCGCGTGCGCCAATAGTCGAGATGCTGATTCCTTCCACGGTAGACGACTCGCTGGCACCGCCCGGCTTTCATGTGGCGAGCTTGTTCTGCCAGCACTTCCCCTACCAGCCGTTCGGCGAGGAATGGCACCGCCACCGGCAGGCCGCCGCCGATGCCGTATTCGCCACCATCGACCGTTTCGCGCCAAACTTCAGCCGCGCCGTGATTGCGCGACAAGTGCTTACGCCAGCGGACTTGCAGCAGCGCTTCGGCCTGCCCGCCGGAGACATCTTTCACGCTGCGCACACCCCCGGCCAGTTGTGGACCAACCGACCGGTGATGGGCTACGCGGCCTATCAAGGCGCCCTCCCCGGCCTGTACCACTGCGGCGCCGGCGCCCATCCCGGCGGTGGCGTTAGCGGCATTCCCGGGCGCAACGCGGCGCGGGAGATACTTCGCCGGGCTGGTACTGGTTAGCGTCTTGTCCATGAGAGATGGGCCTGAACGAGGGCGTGATTCCCGCGTGACATGAGCCTGAACGGGTTGGGTTCGGGATCATCGGAGGATGATGCCGAACGATTGCGGACGCTGGCCGAGGTTCCCGCCTTTCTCGACGACAGCCATCCCGTGGAGTTCGACTGGTCGATGCCTACGGGTACGTGGGCGCACGACCGCGCGGTTCCGGCACGCAACGCTCGACACGCCGTCCAAGGGGTTGCTCAGATGGTTTCTGGGCAAGGTGACGGGCCTGTTTCGAGTGCCACGACACGTGGGGCCGTGACAATGAAGAACCAGAAAGCCGATGTTCTAGTCATCGGCGGGGGCACAACGGCCTCGTCTGCGCCTGCTACTTGGCGCGAGCGGGGCTCAGTGTGCGGGTGCTGGAGCGGCGCTCGGTGGCGCCGCGGTGACCGAATCGCCCCGAAACTACCACGGTAGATTGCTGTATTCCCCTTTGGCTTCGCCAAATCTTCGTTGCACCGCCCGCTTCCAATCGCTCAGTGGGATATTCTTCGTCCGCTTCTTGACCTTCTTGACGCCGGCCTCTTTTTGCATCTCTAGGAGGTCCCCTGCCCCCGCCCTGTAGCAGTAAAGCATCAGCGCCTTTAGCTGTTCGATCGTGTCCTGCTTACGGTCCGTCGGCGTTCCCTCGTCGAGGGGGTCGATCCCGAGCCTCTCGGACAGCCGGAACTCCTCCCAGAGATCATTGTTGAAACTATATATCGCTTTGGACGCACCCTCTGCATGTGCCTGCTCTATGGAGCTTGGCTTGCCCGCCATATCGAGATCTCCTGCTGTTCGCCCACTTGCACTCGTCGCCGACACCGAACACATGCGCGTGGCGCTTGAACCGGTCGGTCTCGCTGGGCCTATAGGTCGCGGTTTTCGCAGCCCGTCTTCCCTACCATACCCCAAGCCTTCAACAGCGTCCCCCGCCGTCCGCGGCCGCGTTCCTGTCCCGCCGGAGCCAACCATGGCCGACAAGACGTTTTCGGCCTTCGTCAACTCCGCAAAACCGTCCGCGTCTTGTCGCCGTTCACGGCCGCACCCCCGGCCAGTTATAGACCAACCGACCGGTAATGGGCTACGCGGCCTATCAAGGCGCCATCGCCGGCCTGTCCGCCGCGGCGCCGGTGCTCATCCCGGCGGTGGCGTTAGCGACATTCCCGGCGGGAGATACTGCGCCGGGCCGATACCGGCTAGCGGCTTGTCCCACGAGAGATGAGCCTGAACGAGGGGCGTGATTCCCGCGTGACATGAGCCTGAACGGCCACCAAGCGCGTGATACAACGCCTGCTCGGCGGTGTCGATCAGGAAGTCGCGGTCGCCAGCGTTTCGGCCCACTCCACCATCGACGGGATTGGCACTTCGCACTTGCCATCCAAGGCGATCGACACCGCGCCTTTCTCGATCAGTGCGTCGGCGAAGTCGCGCGCATCGGGCAAGTCCGACAGACCGCTGCATTCGGTCTGTTCCCGACACAACGCTCTTAGCTCCAGGAGGCTTTCCGGTCGCTGCTCGTCGATCTTGGCGATGAGCAATGCCGAGAATCGGGGGTGGTCAGCCAGAACGGTGGTAGCCAGCTTGCCGAAGTAGTGGGACTGGCGGTTCTCGTCGGACTCCCGGCGTACCGCCTTGGCGTCCACGTCGCGCAGTACGCCGCCTGCGCGGATCAACTCGCGACATAGTGCGGACTGTGCGCCGTGGAGATGCTGGGGCCACCCTCGCGAAAGTGCGGCGACGGTCGTGGCGGCAGACGACTTTTCGTCGTCGGTGCCGTCCACGTCCCATTCGTCGAGCATCATCATCGTGGATTCGACGCACTCGTCCTCGGCCATCGCTCCCATCTTGACCACCGCGTTGCTGGACAGTCTGGACATCCCGCCGATTCTTCCAAGACTGTGTATCGTGTGATCCAACCCCGTCATCACGAACACGGACGGGACCGCCAATCCAGTCGTGTGGAGCTGCAGCAACCCCGGCTGCTCGGAACAGTCGACTTCCTGCGCCTCGTCCAGATGCAGCACCACCTTCGTTCCCTTCGCCGCTCGTGCGGTGATGAAACCGGTCGCGGCCTTGGCCGCGTCGCGCATCCGCAATCTCGACCCCAGCGCCGCCACGACCTGCGCACCGATCTTGCCGCCAAGCGAACCCGCCTCGCTCACCTGATCCAGAACACGCTTTGTTAGGGCGTCGACGCTGGCCAAGTGCCCAAGACCGATGTCGACGAACAGCGCCGCCTCGCTTCGCTTGTTTTGCAGGTGCTTCACCAACGACGTCTTGCCGCAACCCGGAGCACCTAGGTAGACGATGAACTCCGCCGCCTTGTCGTAGTCCGCACGGTTGTCCAGACCCGCGAGCGCCAAGTCGAACCGCTGAATCTCGGCCGACCGGCCCGCGAAGAACTGGGCGGTGTCGCGGTCCCGTCCGTGGGAGAACAGCGATGCCTGCCTAGCGTCGAAGGCCATGACGGCATTATGCCCCAGTCACTCGTGGTCGCTCTGTCCCGACCGTCACTTCGTGGGCGGACATGGGTCGTCGTTGGCGGCCGCTGGCCGCCCGACGCATCACTCGTCTTCGTCCCCAGCCAACGACGCCCGCAACGCCGCCGCCACATCGCCGGCTTGATCCTTGGCCGAATCCCGTTGTCGCCGACGGCGCGGAATCTTCCGCTCGGACGCGCCTTGCGCTGGCGCTGCACTGGGCTCGTCGACGACGGGTGCCTGCGCGGGTTCGCCGCGCGGTTCCGAGTCGGCACTGTCGCTGCGCCGCAAACAGGTGAGCAGGTCGACGAAGTGCCCGTCGCCTTGGTAGTCCTCCGGGTGACAGGTCAGCACGATCACTTGGATATGCTCCGCGGCCTCCGCCAACAAGCCGCGAATCCACGCCATCCGACTGGCGTCGGACTGGGTCAACTGGTCGTCGAGAATCACGAATGAGCGCAGCGCTTGGGCGATGGCGATGCGCAGCAGCAATGCGATCTGCTCTTGCGTGCCCACCGAGAGTTCCTCGAACGGTCGCTCGCTGCCGGCGAGTTCGATGCCGGTCGCGTCGAGCTGCGGGCCGATGGCAAGTTCGCCGTAGCGACCGCCCGTGAGCTCGGCCATTCGGTCACTGACGGGCGTTACCAGCGCGTTGCCGAGATGCGCCGCGTCTTCCTGTTCGGCTTCCGTCAAGGTCTCCTGCAGCAGTCGCCAAGCGCCGTACTCCAGTTCCATGTCGCGCTGTCGCTCGTCGAGCGCCTTTATTGCATCGTCGGCCTGTTGAACCTGTTCCTCGATGTATTGGCCGCCCACCTGTTCGAGCGCCCCTTCGTTGCGCCTGAATTGCGCTTCGAGGGCACGAACGTGCGCCGACGCGTCGTCCGCCGCTCGCGCCAATGCGTCTAGGTCGACCTCCTCTTCGTCTGGAGCGCCAAGCGCCTCGAGTTTCGCCTGGCACTCGTCCCGTCTCGCCCGCGCACTCTCGATATCCTCGGCGGCGAGGGCGATGCGGAGTTGCTCCGCCTCGCCTTCGAGCCGGGCCAGACCGGTGGTTGCCGCCGCCAAGCGCTCGCGCTCGGCGCTCAATTTCGCCTTCGCCGCTGATTCCTCGGCCTCGCGCTCGGCAAGCGTCCGACGCGCCTCCTCCACTTCGGCAGTCGCTTCGGAACGAAGGTCGGCGAGTTCGGCGGCGACGGCCTGCAACTGACGCTCGACTTCCTCGCGTTCCGCTTTACGGCTGGCCAGCCGCTGCTGCCATTCCTCTGCGTCCGCCGACCCGGTTTCCTCGCGCAACGCCGCGCACTCCTGCGTCAACGTCGCCAGCTCGACCTCGCCGGCCGCCACCTGTTGCTCAAGGGCTCGACTCAAGTCCTGTCGGTTTCGAATCTCGTGCTCGTGCTCGGCGATAGCTGCCTCGATCACGCTCTCTTCCCGGGGTGGCTCGTCACGTTCGCCGATATAGTCGTCCACGGACAGGCCGTCCTCGAAGTAGCCCGCCACCACGTCTCGGTACCGGTCACGCTCCGCAGTCGCAGCTACGGCGTCGCGTTCCGTTCGGTCGATGCCTTCGGCGCGGATGCGATGCGCCGAGGCGGCGTTCTCTAGCTCCTCCACAGCCTTAAGCCCGGCGGCTGCCCGAACGCGCAGCTCGTCGAGTTCCGCAAGCGAAGCGCATCCGGTGCGAGCGAACACGGCTTGACTCCCCTCGAGCCAACGTTGCTCCGCCGCCTGCGCTTCCCGGGCCAAGTCCCGGCCGCCACCGCGCACGCGGAACACGCCCACGCCGGGAAGCGTCAGTTCGAGCTCTCGCTTCGCTTCTAACTCAACGGCGCGGCCGGCGTCGATGCGCAACTCGCGTCGCTCGCCGTCGACCCGCGCCACCGCGCTCGCATTCCGCTCCAGCGTCAAGTCGACCGCCAAGCCGACGGCCAGTCGCTCCTTGGCGACATGCAACTCGGCTTCTCGCTGCTTCAGATGATCGACCTCCGCCGCCGTGGGCGCGCGTAGCGCCTCGGTTTCTTGCCGCTTGACCGCCGCCTCTCGCTCGCAGGCCTCGGCCTGCGCCAGTTGCGCACGCATCTCTTCCAAGTCCGCTTGCAGCCGCGTCAATGTCGCCGAGGCGGTCAGATAGCGAGCGCAGTCCCGCTCCAACGCCAATTCCTCGAGTTCCTCTTCGTCCGCCTCCGTGGCGTCGGCGGCTTGCCGCAGAAGCGCGCGCCGCTCCTCGAGCTTGCCGTTTCGCGCCTCGATTTCCGCTTCCCGGGTCGCAATGGCGTCTAACGCCTCAAGCCGGCGACGCGCCGTGGAAATGTCCTCGTCGAGATCCTTGCGCTTGCTTTCCACCGCAAGGCGGCGGTTCTCCGCCTCCTGCTCGCGCAGCCGGCGCTGCTGCTCGCCGCCGCCGTCCTCTAGTAGCCGGACCTGCTCGCGCGCCGCGGCTACTTGCGGCGTCAGTTCGGCAAGCGCGCCCTCCAAGTCCCGGCAGCCGGTCTGGAGCTCCGCAACCGCCGCTTTGTCCTTCGTCTCCTCATCGACTTTGGCCGCTAAGGCCGCAGCCAGCCCCGCCATGCGTTCGAACTCCCGCACCGCTTCGGCGAGCGCCTCCTCAGCCGCACCATAGGCCTGTCGGCGGGCCGCGGCTTCCCGAGCCTTGGCCAATGCGGCATCGTTCGCTTCCTGCTCCGCCTTTGCCGCCAGAAGCTGATCGTGCAGCTCGGCAACGCGCTCGCTCGCGGCTTGGCTTTCGGCGAGTTGCTGCTGCGCGTTTCGGCGCCCCGCTTCGGCGACGTTGCGCTCGTCGCGCAGTTGGGTCCACGGCGATGTCCTCCCGCTACGACGCCGGCCGTTGGCGGTATACGCCTCGCTCACCTTCTCCTGCACAGTGGCGAGCACCGCCTTGAAGCGCGGATCCTCCGCCAAAGCCTGCAGCGCTTCGCTGAGGCGATCACGCCCGGAGTCGTGCGGATCGTCGGCCAGACCCCGGCCGAGAATCTCGACCACTTGACTCTGCTCGCCCAAGAGGGCGGTAGTGATGAACGACTTCGGGATGCCGCGTTTGCCGCCTTTCCCGCCCGGCGGCGCGATGCCCCACCGAAGGATGTCGCGCAGCGCGCCCTCGACGGCCCGCCCCTCGCCTTCCTTTGCGAACGCCCGCCCGTCGCGAGAAAACTCAAGGGTAGCCTTGCCGCCGCTTGTCGCGAAGCGCTTGACCACCCGCCAAATGCGCTGCGGTTCCTGCTCGAAAGTGAGCTCCACGGTGGCGGGCTCGCCGGAGTGCCAGTCGCGCAAACTCTCGGCCGCGGTGGACGTCGACTGTACGAGCAGGGCGGCGCGCACCGCCTTGGCGAGACTCGACTTGCCGAGTTCATTGGGGCCGTGCAAGACATTGAGGCCCGCCGCCAAGTCGATACCGGCGGCTTGGATGCCCGCGCAGTGGGTCACCTCCAAGCGGCGAATCCACATGCTCAAGAGGCCGCTCGCAGCAACTGATAGAGATTGCGCAAGGCGCGTTCCGCGTGTTCAGGCGCGGTCTCGGTTTGCGCCCGCAAGCGTTCCACCGTACGACGCAGCACCGGCGGCAACTCGCTGTCGAACTCGATCGGCGCATCCCGAGCCAAGCGCAACGCCTTGCGATCCACCTGCAACACGCCGACTTTCGGCGTTGCCGCCTCAGAGCCGCGCAGTTCGCGCAACAGCCGTTCCGCTTCGTCGTACTCGGCCATCGGCAGCGCCATATCGAGGGTGAGGCGCAGCACCGTTTTGCGCAGCTTCGGGTCCGTCGCCAGCATCCGCAGCTCGTCCATGCCGCGGCACGTCTGCTCGCGCCAAGTCCACGTGCCGACGGCCTCCGACATCACCAAGGCGCGGCGCCGGCGATCGAGCGGAAAGAACACGATGGCCACGTTGCCGGTGTCCCGCTCGCCGAAGTTGGTGGCCTCCGGAGCGCCCGGATAGATGGTCGGCGCCCGCGCTTGGGGCTCCACATCGCGAAAAGCATGCGTATCGCCGATGGCGAGGTAGTCGAGGCCGCGCTCGTCGGCGCTGCCCCGGGCGATGGGAAAGTTGGTTTGGTGGCCTTCGATGTCGAAGGTTTGACCATGCACCAGGCCGATGCGGATGCGGGTGTCGCCGGCTTCGCGCCGGGGCAACCCGGCCGCCAAGTCGCTCTGCCCAGCGTGCGACGTGCAGGGGTTCGCCACCACCACCGCGTTGTCGCCGAGTGGCAGTTGCCAGCCGGGCGCGTCCACCACATGCACATAGCTCGGCAAGCCGGCGCGGAAGGCGCTGCCCGCATCGTAGATGGAGCGCGGCGTCAATGGATCGTGGTTGCCGGGCAGCAGCACCACCGGACGGCGCCAGTTTCGGCGCTTGAACTCCTGCTGCAAGCCACCCCACCACTGTTCCTCCGGCGCCGGGCCGTCGAACAAGTCGCCGGCGCAGAGCACCGCGTCCACGCGACGGCTCTCCGCCAAGTCCAAGATGCGGCTGATCACTTCCAAGCGGGCGCGGGTCAGGCGTAGTTCCTGCTCGCGCTCGAACGCAGGAAAGCGACGGCCCAAGTGCCAGTCCGCCGTATGCAGCAGTTTCAGCGCCACTTCGTCCTCCTCGGCTTCGCTCGCACCAGCCACGCCAATCATGCGATGACGAACTCCGCCGACAGCAGCCGCTCGCCCTGGGGCTGGGCGTAGCGGCGTTGATGGGCGTGTGTTCGCCACCGCTGGTAGATTTCGTCGTCACGGCTCACGAGCTGATCGATTTGCTCACCTAGCGTTGCGATCCGCGTCTCTAGATCGCTTACCCGCGCCCGGGCACGTTCCCGGTGGTCCGCGCCGAGCGCACGCTCCCGGTCCCGCTCGGCGGTGGTAAGCCGTTTCTCCAACCTCTCGCGCTCACGCCGCCGCACCAAGACGCGATCCGCCATATATTGGTCGAGCTGATCCATGGCACGCTCGAAACCCGCTTGGTTGGCGCCGGCGACGCCGCACTGATCCAAGAACAACTCCTCGTCCACCACTTCGTCGAGTTGCTCGACGGTGACGGCGAGCGGCGGTTGCAGGCGCGGGATGTCCGTACACGGCTGTTTGAGGAGGTCCAGCGCGGCTTCGGCCGGGCGCAGCACGTCCGCATTCTCGAACACCGCCGTGACGCACAGACGTTCCTCGCGCTCGAAGCCTTCGTGCGCCACTCTAGTGAGCGCCAAGCGGCCGCGCGCGCCGCGGCGCTCGCGCAACGCCACCGGCGCGTCGGCAGCAAGATCGAAGCGCACGCGGAACGTCCCGCAGCCGGCGGCGCGCGCCTCGTCGACCGCCGCCACGATCAGCGGATGACCCAAATGCAGTTGCTCGACGTCCGGCATCCCGTTGGCGGCGCCCAATACGAGGGAAACACCATCGGCCACACTGGCCGGCAGTCGCCGCGAGGCGCTGACGTGCAGTATCCGGCGGCCGGCCCGCTCCGCCCTTCCCCAAGCCACGCCGGCAGCGTCGAGATAGGCCGTGAGCACGCCTTCGAGATGCGCATCGAGTTCCGCCAGCGCGGGTGTCAGCTCCGATTTGATGCGACCGAAGACTTCGCGTACAGATTCGTCGAGGCGCTGCTCGATCAGGCCGACCGTGTGCCGGCGCACATCATCGAGCTGGTTGCGTCGCTCCTGCAAGTCGTCTCGGAGCCGCCGCAGTTCCTCCTCCACTTCCCGCACCGAACGTGCTCGGTCCCAAATACGACGCATTTGTGCCTCGAAATCCGGGCCAAGCGCCGACGCGAGTTCGTCGGAGCGGTCCGAACGCGGCGAATGCAGCACGACGTCGGACATGTCGAGCACTTGGCCGAAGAGATCCAGCTTGGTGCTCAAGATGTCGAACGTGAGCCGCTGCGCTTCGTTGTCCTTGGCGAGAAAGTTGATCACCGTGACATCGCGTTGCTGACCGTAGCGATGGCAGCGGCCGATGCGCTGCTCAATGCGTTGCGGGTTCCAAGGCAGATCGTAGTTGACGACCGTGTCGCAGAATTGCAGGTTCAATCCCTTGGCGCCGGCCTCGGAGGCGATAAACACCGCCGAGCGGGTGCGGAACTCATGCACCAGGGCTTGGCGCACCGACACCGCCGGGCTCGGGCGCAAGCGCTCGGGCAGTTTTTCCCCCACCTCTTCTCGCCACACGGCGAGCGCTTCGGCGGCGCGTTCCGAGGCGTTTTCGCCGCGAAACAGCGTGATGTCGCTGTCGGCGAGCTCGGTCTGCTCCAACAGCAAGTCGCGCAGATAATCCTGCGTGGTGAGCGATTCGGTGAAGACGACGACCTTGCGCTGCGCTTTGGGGCGGGCCATGACCAAGCGCACGGCTTTGACCAAGCTCGCCGCCTTGCCGTCGTGCGGCAACGCCCGGGCGCGGCGGACGAACGACTCGACGCGGGCGAGTTCGGCCGCTATGCCGTCTTCATCCCCCGGTCCTCCCGGTCCGCCATCCGCCGAAACGCGCACGGGCGTCAGGTTCTCGTCCGTCGGATCATCCTCCAAGTCCGCGTAGTCCGTGGTGTCCCCTGCCGCGGCTGTGCCGGCCAACAAGCCTTCTAGGCGCTCGGCGACGCGGTCGAGGCTTGCCGCAAGCGCCGCCGTGGACGACGCCATCCTGCGCCGGAAGCCGAGCATCAAGAGCTGTCGGGAACTCCCCGGGAAAGCGTACAGCTCCGGTTCGAGCAGGTAATCCGTCACGTCGTCGTAAAGCGCTCGCTCCTCTTGGCTCATGGCGTACTCGAACAACCGCGCACGACGCCCGACGAAGGGTCTGTCCAAAAACTCCTGCGCTTGGCGGCGTAGCGTACGCTTGACGACGGTGGCCAACCGGTTGCGCAACTCATCCGCTTGCTCGGCGGCGACCCGGCGACCGTCGCCATCTTTGCAGAACACATTCTCGAACACCGGCTTGTCGCCCAAAAGCGTGCCGGTGGGATCGACGTACTGCACCAAGCCCCATAGTTCAGCCAGCGAGTTCTGGATCGGCGTCGCCGTCAACAGCAGCACCGGGGATGCGCCGATGATCTTGAGCACGCGGTGGGCGGTGCGCGCGTGGCGGCTGTTGTCGTCGTACACGCCGTGCCGGTCGAAGCGACGGTGCAGGCCGGCGAATACTTCGTGCGCCTCGTCGATCAGGCACAGATCGAACGGCGGCGACTCCACGAGCCGTTTGAACCCCGCGTTGCCGCCGGCGTACTCGCGACCGGCCAAGAACACGCCGGCGGCGTCGATATCGGTGTTGGCGTCGGCAACCTCGACCGCGTGGATGGCGAAGAGATCGCGCAACTCGGTCTGCCATTGCCCAAGGAGCGGGCGCGGCAGCACGATCAACACGCGGCTGAAGCCTTCGGCAAGCAGTTGCGCGATGACCAGCCCCGCCTCGATGGTTTTGCCGAGCCCCACCTCGTCCGCGAGGATGCAGCCTCCCTCGGGAATGCGCCGCAAAGCGAACATCACGGCGTCGATCTGGTGCGGATTGGGGTCCACCCGCCCTCGGCGTTGCGACGCCACCTGTCGACGGCGCTCGCTCGCCCGCCGACGGCGCACCAGTTCCTCCGCGTAGTAGCGACGATGTATCGGGTGGGCAGCCATAACGCTACGCGGCGCGACTCGGGCGGCGGCAGCCAAGCGCTGTCAACAAGACGCGCTCTCCGCCAACTCGATGACCACCGGCGCGACGCCGACCGCCATCACGCCCAAGTCGTAGCGGACTGCGTCGGCGAGCGTGTAGCGGCCCGGGTTGGTATGCGGGATGTCCTCGCTCAAGTGATGCACCGATACGCGATGCGGCCCACCAACCACGCCGTGCGAAGCCGGAATCTCGAACGCGCCCGCGCTGTTTCGCCAAACCCGCGCTCGCGCCGGCGGCGCGTTCTCGTCAAGCGGGTCGAACGACACCCACGCCATGCCCATCGGTTCGCCCCGCAACATCACGCTGCCGGTGACCGCTTGGCGCGGCTTGCCGGTGAGTAGCCCCGTGCGCCGCAGCCAGTTGCGGAGCAACACCGGCCAGCCAGCGAAATCGGCGTCGCCCACGCCCAACCCCATGCCGTGCTCACCGTAGCCGAAGATGTGCAGCTCGGCCGGCACGCCGGCGCACAGCAAGGCATCGTAGAACAAGGTGGACTGCGAAGCCGGAACGATGGCGTCCTCGTGGCTGTGGACTAGGAACGTCGGCGGGGTGTGGGCATCGACGCGGGTGTCGGCTGGCGTGTATTCGTCGGCCTTGCGACCCCGGGCGATGCCGTTGGTGACCGCGTAGACGGGCACGAGGAAGCCCGGCCGGCTGGACACGCGCTCTACCGCATCCGCCGCTGTGGCCACCCCCTCGTCCCAATTCGTGCCGACGGCGACGGTGAGGTGACCGCCGGCGGAGAAACCCAACATGCCGACGCGGGCCGCGTCCACGCCGAACTCGGCGGCGCGATGCCGCACCAGTCGCACCGCTCTCAATCCGTCCAAGAGCGACACCGACGAGGGGTAGCGCTCCCCCACCCGATAGCGCAGCACGAACGCCGCGATGCCTTGGCGATTCAGCCAACGCGCCACCTGCAGACCTTCGTGGTCTGCGGCGAGAATGCGATAGCCGCCGCCGGGGGCGACGATGACGCCCGTGCCGGTCGCCCGCTCGGTCGCCGGCAGGTGGACGGTGAGCCTCGGGCGGTCGACGTCCAAGTCGCCGAGCGCCCCCGGAGCCCCTTCCGGCCACAGGGGAATGGCGTCCAAATCAGCCAATGGTGGTAGCGCCGCCATCGCAGGGAATGGTCTGGCCGGTGAGATAGGAACCGGCTCTCGAGGACAGGAAGATGGTGAGCCCGGCGGCGTCCTCCATGCGTCCCCAGCGTTTCATGGGGAAGCTCGCGGTGACCTGACGGTCTTGTTCCTCTGTGGCGTAGAGCGGCGCGGTCATCTTCGACTTGAAAGGCCCCGGCGCAATGACATTGACGTTGATGTGATCCGCCATCAAGTCGCGCGCCAATTGGGCCGAAAGCTGGCCGAGGCCGGCTTTGGCGGCGACGTAGGAGTAATTCATGAGGCCGCTCGGACGGATGCCGTTCACCGAAGAGATGTTGACGATGGAGGCTCTCTCCTCGGCACTCGCGGCCGCGCGAATCTGCGGCAGCAGCTTCTGGGTGAGGAAGAACGGGCTCTTCACATCGAGATCCACGACGCGGTCCCACGCTTTCTCGGTGAACTCGTCAATGGGCAAGCTCCAAGTCAGGCCGGCGTTGTTGACGAGGATGTCGAGGGTCTTTTCCCGCTCCTGAAACGCCTTGGCGAGGGCTTCGCAACCGGCCACATCGCGCAGGTCGCCGGGAATGGCGACGCAGTGGCCCAGCTCGCCAAGGCTGCGTTCGGTCTCCCGACAGGCATCGAGCTTGCGCGAGGAAACGTACACCCGCGCCCCGGCGCGCACCAGCCCTTCCGCGATCATGTAACCGATTCCGCGCGTGCCGCCGGTGACCAGCGCCACCTTGTCGCGCACGCCGAACAAGCGCTCGTAGAAGTCGCTCACGAGGCCACCGCTTGCCGTTGCTTCGTCGTTTCCTTGCCGAACATCGATTCGACGTGCGCCTGTGGCAACGGCGCGGTGAGTTTGGACACCACATAGGTCGTCACCACGCCGACGCCCTCGCCAATGGCTGCGCAGGACGTGGGATTCGGGCCTTCCCCGTACAGCCAAGCGACGACGAAGAAGTCGCCGAACCAAGCCGGATCCAAGAGCTGCGCGTGGAGCACGCAGAAAGTAACGAATCCGGACACCAAACCGGCATAGGCGCCGGCCTTGGTAACGCCCCGCCACAACGCGCCCACCACCAGCGGACCGGCGAACGCCGCCATCATGCCGCCAACCCCAATCCACACGATGAGGGCGATATTGCGCTCCACCAGCACCCACGCGAGCACGGTGCAAATCACCAGCGTACCCACCGTCGCGATCCGGCTGATGAGCAGCTCGGTGCGGTCGTGCTCCTCTTCGGTGGCGTTCGGCGCGAATCGCTTGGCGAACGTGCGCCGGTAAAGGTCGTTGGAGATGATTTGCGAGGACGACACCACCAGCCCGTCGGCGGTGGACATGATCGCCGCCAGAATGCCGACGCCGATCAACGCCGCAAGCCAAGTGGGAAACAGATCGATGAAGAGCGCCGGCAGCGCTTGGTTCGGGTTCGCGCCTTCGGCGTAGAGATCAACGTCAAGCACCGCGCGGGCCAGCAACCCGGCGAGGCCGAGCATCCCCAAGGTGATGCCGAAGGTGAACGCCAGTTTGATGAACGAGCGCTGTTGATCCGTGCTCTTCAGCGCCCAAAGCTTGTTGCCCAAGTGCGGCAGCAAGCCGAGCGGGATGTGGGCGAACACCACGCAGATGATCGACCAAGGCGAGTGGTAGAGCGGCGTGCTCGTGTTCAACGGCCCGACCAGGTTCTCGTCTTGCTGCTCCAAGCGCTCGATGACCGCGCCCAAGCCGCCTTCGTCGCCCACGCCGACGCCGAACAGGAACAGCACGATGACGACCACGGCCAACACCAGCATCATCACCCCTTGGGCGCCGTCCGTGAGGATGTCCGCGTGGGCGCCGCCGAGCACGACATAGATCAAGAGCACCGACGAGGTGACGATCAGCGCCCAGATCGGATCCATGCCGAGCATGATCTCGAACATCACCAAGCCGGAAACGAGTTGCCCCGCCAAATAGAAGAACAACACCAGCGAGAACACCGACACGATGACGCGAATGCCATCCGCTTGGAAGCGATCCCCCAAGTACTCGGGTATGGAGCGATTGCCGAAGCGGTTACCGGACGTGGCGATCAAGCGCATGGAAATCAACACGCCGAAGTAAACGCCGATGGGGTAGAGGAAGTTGCCCCAAACGGTCGCCAGCCCCCACTCGTAGGCGAGCCCCGGGCCCCCTAGGAATGTGGCGCCGCTCGCGGTGGTGGCGGCGAACGCGAAGGCTAGGAAGACCGGCCCGTACGAGCCACGGGCGGTGGCGAAATCGTCCGCGTGCTTGACGCGCCGCTGGCCGAGCACGCCAATGCCGAGCATGGCGCCCATATAAAGCACAAGGAAGAGCCAAGACCATTGAATGAGGGTCATGCGTGGTTTACCGAGGCGGGGATGTCGTCCAAGTGTGTCGATTCGCGGCGATGGCGGCAAGTGCGTGGAGGCAGGGGCGACGAGTGGGCTCGGTTGCGCTTCGTCTAGCGGGTCGCAAGCTCTCCTGCCCGGGGTCGCCGGCCGTTACGTCGCGCTGCAATGGTAGAGTGATTGACCGTTCGTCGAGGGTTGGCTCATGCGCTATTGGTTGATCGGTCTGGCCGCCATAGCGATTCTGGCTGCGGTGATGTTCGGACTGCCGTGGGCGGCATCGGAACGGGTCGAAGTGGTTGAGTTGCGTACCCAAGACGGTACAGGCCAGACCGTGACCACCCGGCTCTGGATCGTCAATGATGAAGGCATGCAGTACTTGCGGGTGGGGGCCGACGGTTCGAGTTGGTACCAGCGCTTGCGTGACAACGGGGAGTTCGAGTTGACCCGTCAGGGACGGACTGCGCGCTACACGGCCAGGTTGCGCCCCGACAAGAGTGATCGCATCAACCGTCTCATGCGGGAGAAATACACTTGGGGGGATAAGGTCGTCGCGGCCATGGTCGGTAGTCGCGACGGCTCGATACCCATCGAACTGCATCCATTGAACTGAGCGAGGCCAAGGGTCCGCCTCGACGGGCAGGGGTGGGTGGACCTGCGGATGTGAACCGCCTCGAGACGTCCGCCGGGCCAATCTATCGCTCCATCGGTCTCGGGCCCCGTCTCGGCCAAGTCCGACTTGCCCGTCAAGCCCAAGTCAACGCCCCGTGCTCTGACTCCGCCGCCACACTGATCGAGCGCAGCATCGTAACGACAGGTTGCGCGGCGGGGCGTGCGCTCGCTTTGGCGACGACCTGTTGCCGTGGGCGGGGCCGCTGCCGGAGACGAGAATCTGCAGGTCCGTCCACAGATGTCGGCGGGAGCTTCAGCCAAGTCATACGTTCCTGCCAAGTCCAACGTCGTCGCGACAGCCGCCCCCCGGTGGGTGGTCCACTCGGTGCAACGGTGGGTGTCCCTTTGGCGCAACGGTGGGTGTCCCTTTGGCGTACCCCGGTGGGTGTCCCGTTTCAGCCTCCCCCGGTGGGTGTCCCGTTTCGGCCTCCCACGGTGGGTGTCCCAATTGGCCATTGGCGAGTGGGTGTCCCCATTCGGAGTGGGTGTCCCTTCGGCGTTGGCCTAAGTGCGCGTCCTCAATAGTTCACGCAAGAGACTGGTACGATCACGCCCAACCGGACCGTTCAAGGAGATGTCTCTATGTCTATCGAGGTAACCCCACTGGACGCCACGCTCGGCGCGGTCGTCACGCGAGTCGATTTGGCCACGCTCGACGACGACGCTTGGGAAGAGATCCACGACGCTTTCCTGCGCTACGGATTGCTGGTGTTTCCGGGCCAACACGCCCTAGACGACGAGTCCCAAGGGGCGTTCGCGCTTCGGTTCGGCAAGACCGCGAAGCTACACCCGAAGCAGACGAGCCCCACCGCCAGGTTCTCCAACCAGAAGGCGGATGGCACGATGGCACAACCCAAGGAGCAGCAATATCGACTGCTCAAGGGCAACGAGGGCTGGCATACCGACAGTACCTACATGCCGCTTGCCGCCAAGGCGGGCATGCTGATGGCGCTGGTGGTGCCACCCGAAGGCGGCGAAACGGAGTTCGCCGATATGCGTGCCGCCTTTGACGCCCTCGACGACGCCACCAAAGCGCGACTCGAAGGGTTGTCCGCCTATCACTCCCTTTATCACTCTCAGGCACAGGCCGGTTATATCCACAAGACCGACAACCTCTACGGCTTCCACGACAAAGGCGCCCCGCTACGCCCGGTCATCAAGGCCCACCCGGAGACAGGTCGCAAGTCCATCTATACCGGACGACACGCCTACGGCATCGAAGGGATGAGCGACGAGGAGTCCGAGGCGCTGCTGACCAGACTTATGGCCGACGCTTGCCGACCGCCGCGCACCTACACGCACTCATGGACGGTGGGCGACTTGGTGGTGTGGGACAACCGCTGCGTTATGCACCGAGCCCGACCGTACGACACGAACCATCTCCGTGTGCTGCGCGCCTCGCGGATTTCCGGCGAGCCGGAGTCCGAATTGGCGCCGACCTTCGAGGATCCCCGGGCCGGGGCATTCCACCCGTCGACGACGAACATCTCGTCGCTGCACCAGTAACGGCAGGAGGAAGTCCGGTGCGGAACGTTAGACGGACTCGCGGGCCACGTCGAATCGCCGCCACCGTGAAGCGCGGCCTCGGCGCGGCGTTTGCCGTAGCCCTCTGTTGCATCGCCCATGGCCAAGCCACCGAGGTGCTGAGCGTTCAACCCGCGACCATCAGAGACGGCGCCATCGAGCTCTACGGCATCGTCCGCGGGATCCATGATCGCACCTTCGAGGACGCTTCCGTGCTCGCCGTCCAAGTCACCGCGGCCGATTCGGACGCATCGACAACCCTGCGGCTGGCGGCGGGTGGCGAGCCGTGCCCGAACTGCACGACGACCCACTACTTCCTATTGCGCGAACCGAGGGAAGAAAGTCCAGAGGTCCTGACCCAAGCGGTCCCCGGACCCCTGACCTACCTCCACGTCGACGGCAAGGAATACATGGTGTGGCGCGTCAACCTGTCGTGGACCGACGACGCCCGGCCGCGCTTGGCGCGCGCGACCTTGATGCAGACCGGATTCGCGCCGCCCATCTTCAAGCGGCGGATGCGGATCCGTTTCGATGCGCCACTTGAGCCCGGGCCTGTCACGGACGAGATCGCCGCAATGGCGCAGCGGGATGCGATGGAAGCGGAACGTATCGCCCAAGAGCGCTACGAGGCCGCCGTTCGAGCACACTCCTCGGCACAGCGGAGAGATGACCGCCGCTGAGGCAAGAGGGATGCACGCTGGATGTTCGCGGTTGCTCCTGCGGGCAACGCCAAAGTCTGCTTGCCAAGTACCGAAGGTGGCTCTGGCGAGCTTGGCCGGTGAGCGTCCATGATCCGCGCACCTGTCAATCCCGAGCTTCTGCGTTGGGCGCGCGGCCGCGCAGGGATCACGCAAGGAGATCTGGCGGCGAAGTTCAGGAAGCTGCCTGAGTGGGAGGACGGCCAAACTCGCCCAACCCTGAAGCAGGTGGAGGCGTTCGCACGCGCGGTCCATGTGCCGGTCGGTTATCTGTTTCTTTCGGAACCGCCGGAGGAAGCCATACCCATTCCGGACTTCCGCACCTTCGCCGGGCATGCGGTCACGCGCCCCAGCCCGAATCTGCTGGCTACGATCTACGCCTGCCAAGAGCGACAGAGCTGGTATCGGGACTTCGCACGCGTCGCCGGCGAACCGGAGCTCGGCTTCGTCGACAGCGCTTCGGTCGAGGCGTTCCCTGAAACCGTTGCGGCGCAGATGCGTGAGACTTTGGCTTTCGATCTGGCCACCCGCCGTGAGTGTCCGACTTGGACCGATGCGCTGCGGCTGTTCATCCGCCAAGCCGAGGACGCCGGTGTCCTCGTCATGGTGAGCGGTGTCGTGATGAGCAATAGCCACCGCCCTCTTGATGCCGCCGAGTTTCGCGGTTTCGCGCTATGCGACCCGCTCGCGCCGCTGATCTTCGTTAACGGCAAGGACACGAAGGCTGCGCAAATGTTCACACTCGCCCACGAACTCGCGCATATCTGGCTCGGCACCACGGCCTTGTCGAACCTCGGGGCGATGCCGGAGCGAGGCTTCCGCAACGAGGAAGTGTGGTGCAACGCGGTGGCGGCGGAGTTTCTCGTGCCGTTGGATGCCTTGCGATCCGATCTACGACACAACGAGCCGCTGCCAGACGCGTTGTCCCGACTGGCGCGCATCTTCAGGGTCAGCACGCTGGTCATCCTGCGACGCCTGCTCGATGCGGGCTGGCTTACCCGCGAGGACTTCGACAACGCTTGGACGCAAGAGCACGAACGCCTTCGGACGCACGTTCAAACGGGCAGCACGGGCGGCGGCGACTTCTACCGCACTACGGTCGGGCGGCGGTTCGCTCGCGCGCTGGTGACGAGCGCACTCGAGGGCCAGACGCTCTACCGGGATGCGTACCGGATGTTGGGCGTCAAGAAGACCGAGACCTTCAACAACATCGGGCGCGCAGCCGGGGTGATGGGGTGACGGCCGGGCCTCGCTAAGCGAACAGGCGCTCGAGGACGAACGCGGCGGCGGCGGTCGCCACCGGCATGGCGACGATCCAGCGCATCAGCTTGGCGGTCGCCACGTCAATGTCCGCCTTGGTCGCCAGCGCCTCGTTGGACTCGGCGAAGGTCTCGACGATGGCGGCGGCGTGGTCTTCGGCGATTCCCGCCGCGGTCATGCGGCGTATCGCGGCGGCGGTGTCGATAGTGTAGGTAGTCATGGCGTTGCTTCCTTGGTGACTAGGTACTTGGCGACGGCGCCGCGTTCGGCTTTCGCGCCCGCCGAGTAGCGGGCGACCATGCGGGGCGTAGACCATTCGCCGGAGAGCATGACTTCCGTGGTGCTCGCGCCCGCCCGCGTCGATTCGCTGGCGTGGCTGACCCGTCCGCTGTGCGCCGTGGCGTAAACCGAGTAGCGACGAGTGGCCAGCCTACCACGCGAGGAGGCAGAGTGAGACTCGACAGCTCGCGTCCGGCGGCGGTCGCCCTCGGGCGCGACTCGACCGACTTCTCAGCGAGTATGGAGGCCGTCGGTTTTCGGCTTCGGGATCCCTGCGCGTTATGATCCTCGCATGGTGGACTCAACAGCTCGCCCGCAACCGTTCCTCGGCCTCGAAGGCCCGCTCGCTATTGCGCACCGGGGCGGTGGCGCCGAGCGGCCTGAGAACACCATGGCGGCCTTCGAGCACGCGGTGGGTCTTGGCTACCGCTGCATCGAGATGGATGTCCGGGCGACACGGGACGGGGTCGTCGTGGTCTATCACGACGAGCAGCTTGATCGGCTGACCGGACACGCCGGGCCATTAGCGGCACGCAGTTGGCGTGAACTCGCGGTGTTGCGGGTTCGAGACGCAGAGCCCATCGCGCGGCTTGACGACGTGCTCGCCGCATGGCCGGACCTACGCCTCATTATCGATCCCAAGTCCGACGATGTCGTCGGACCGCTTATCGAGGTGCTGCGCCGCGCCAACGCCCGGCAGCGCGTCTGCGTCGGCTCGTTCTCCAGTCGCCGACTGCGCTGGATCCGCACCGACGCTCCCGGTTGCACGTCGTGCGGCCCTCTTGAGGCGTTGTGGCTACGCGCGCAGTCTTGGGGCTTGCCGACAGGCACCGTGGCAAACGCGACCGTTTCGCGGATTCTCGCGACGAGGCGGCGCCAACCGCCAAACAATAAACGAGGGCACTGGTTAATGGGCGCGGACTGCGCCCAAGTTCCACCGCGACACACACTCTTCCGAATCTCCTTCGGAACCTCCTTCGGAATCTCAATTCCAGTGGTGGATGCCGCGTTCATTCGCGCCGCCCACGCCCGCGGCATGCCGGTGCAAGTCTGGACGGTGGACGAGGAGCAGGAAATCGAGCGGCTACTCGACCTCGGAGTGGATGGGATCATGAGCGATCGTGTGACTGCGTTGAAGCGCGTATTCGAACGACGTAGCCTGTGGCGCTAGCGCCTGCTGGGGTGGTTATGTCTAGACGAACGTCGCGCAAGGGGCACAGGAAGGGTTATCCATATCGTGCGGCGGCGGTTCTCCTCGGTGTTGGACTGTATGCACCGGCCCACGCCGACATCGAGCGCTTTCGCGCCATGCTCGACGCCAACCCACCGGTGGATGTCGCTTGCAGTTATACCAGCGTCACGCGCACTTCCGAGCGTCCGGAAGAGGTCCGCACCGAGCGCTATGCCGCGGGCATCGGTCCGGAGCTACTCGCCATCAACGGCGAAGCGCCGTCGCCGAAGGCGTTGGCGAAGTACGAGAAGGAGCGCCGAGGCCGTGAAGAAGCTCGCCGCGGCCCCGAAGAGATGGATTTCGCCGACCTCATCCAAGAGGAGTCGGTGACCGTGGTCGGGGAGAACGACGACACCCTCACTTTCGCTTTTACGCCCAAGGGCGACGACCAAGACGAGGAAATGTTGGCCAAATTGAATGGCCGGCTCACGGTCGCCAAGGCGGGCTATCGGCCGCTGCGCCTCGCGATGGCCCTCGACGAGGCGATCTCCCCCGCACCGACGGTGAAGATGCACGAGTTTCGCCAAGAAATGACGTTCACCCAGGATCCGACGACCGACGCGACGCTGATCGACTCCATGAGTTTCGCAGTGCGCGGCAAGGCGTTCGTGTTCAAGAAAATCGACAGCGAAGGGCACATCGACTTCAAGGACTTCGATTGCGAAGCGGTGGCAACGCCGGAGCCGCAAGTCGACAACGAGGGGTGAGCCTCTAGCGACCCCGCGGCGAAAGTCACGCGGCTCACCATGTGTCTACATTGCGCCGCTTCTTCCCTTCCCGAGGCATCGGCGGCGGCACGGCGTCGAACGCCGAACTCACCCAACGCCGGGAGTCGGCCGGGTCGATCACATCGTCCACGGCGAAGGACATTCCGGCGTTTAGCGCCTTGCCGCGTTCGTAGGCGGCGGCCACCAGTTCGTCGTAGCGGGCGATGCGCTCTTCAGGGTCCGTAATCGCCGCCAACTCGTTGCGAAAACCAAGTTTCACCTGACCTTCCAAGCCCATGCCACCGAACTCGCCGGTCGGCCAGGCAACCGATGCGAACGGCTCCTTGAAGCTACCGCCCGCCATCGCTTGGGCGCCGAGGCCGTAGGCTTTGCGCAACACGATGGTGACGTGGGGCACGGTGAGATTCGCTCCGGTGACGAATAGGCGGCTGCAATGCCGCACGAGCGCCGTCTTTTCGATTTCCGGCCCCACCATCATGCCCGGCGTATCGCACAGGACGAGCACGGGAATGTCGAAGGCGTCGCACAATTGCAGAAAGCGCGCCGCCTTGTCGGAGCCGTCGCTGTCGATGGCGCCCGAAAGGTATTCCGGATTGTTCGCCACCACGCCGATGGCTCGTCCCTCGATACGGATGAACGAGGTGACCATGCCGAGGCCGAACTTGGGCCGCAGTTCCAATACCGAACCGGTGTCCGCCATGGTGGCGATCACGTCGCGCACGTTGTAAATGCGCAAGCGGTTCTCCGGCACGATGTTGCGCAAATGGCGCTGGTCGGCGCACCGCCAGTCGTCGATGGATCCTTGAAAGTACGATAGATACTGCTTGGCGACGGCCACGGCTTCGGCTTCGTCGCGCACCGCGACATCCACCACGCCGTTGGCGGTTTGCACGTCGAGGGGGCCGATTTCCTCGGGACGGAATACGCCCAAGCCGCCGCCCTCGATCAGCGCCGGGCCGCCCATGCCGATATTGGCGTCCTGGGTGGCGATGATGATGTCGCAGCAGCCGAGTAAGGAGGCGTTGCCCGCGAAACAGTAACGGGAAGTGATGCCGACCATAGGCACGAGGCCGGAGAGGCGGCCCATGGAAGCGAAGGTCGGCGTATCGAGCGGGCGAGTGGGGCTGTCGAAGCGGGGCGCCGCCTTCGCTGGCGGGCTTGTCGGTCGCGCCGGCGCCGGACCTTGTCGACGTCCTCCGGTGCCGGCGCGCCCGCCGCCGCCTTCGGCGAACAGCACCATCGGAATGCGCCATTTCTCGGCAAGCTCCAACATGCGGTCGGTCTTCGGGTGATTGATGGTGCCTTGGGTACCGGCGAGGACGGTGTAGTCGTAGGACATCACCACGCAGCGGCCGCGCTGGGGACCGAACAGGTCGCCATTGACGGTGCCGATGCCGGTCACCATGCCGTCGGTTGGGAACTTGCGAATGGTCTCTTCGAGCGGAAGCCCGGTGGCGGGTGTGAGCACGAGTTGGCCGTGTTCGACAAAGGTGCCGTCGTCGCAGAGATCGTCGACGTTCTCACGGGCGGTGCGTTGCCCGGTCTTGCGCCGCTTCGCCACGGCGTCCGGGCGGGCGGCATCCAAGGTAACGGCGTGTCGAGCGTGAACCTCCGCCAAATCCGGGCGAACGTGGTCGAGGTCGACGTCTTCGTCGCCGGCGTCTTCGCCCGTGGCCACGTCTTTCACCTCTACGACGGCAAGCGTGTGGCCCTCCCACACCGTGTCGCCGACGGCCACCGTCAACTGCTTGAGCGTACCGCTCACGGGCGTGCGGATCTCGTGCTCCATCTTCATGGCTTCCATCACCAGCACGAGGGTGTCGGCGGTCACGTCTTGGCCGGGCTTCGCTTCAATGCTCACCACGGTTCCTTGCATAGGCGCGAGGACCGCCGCTTGGCCGTCGGGGAGGACCGCTTCCTCCTGTGTCGCCACCGGCGACGGGCCGGTTTTGGCGTGCTCCAGAACCGCCAACGGATCGTTGGAATCCAGCTTCGCGCCGGCTTGCCCGGGGGCGCCCGTACTCGCGGCATCGGTGAAATGGCGCAAGGCGTCGCCATCGGCCTCAGCCTCGGCCACCAGCTCGGCCACATTGTCGTCAACGAAGCGGGTATGCACTACCGGCGACGACAGCGCTTGGCGCATGACCGCCCGAAGAAAAGCGATATTGGTGCGCACGCCCTCGATGCGAAAGTCCGCCAAAGCGCGGCTGGCTTTGCGCACCGCGGCGGCGAACGAGATGCCGCTGGTCACAATCACTTTGGCGAGCAGCGAGTCGAAATTCGGGCTGGGGACGTAGCCCGCGTAACCGAACGTGTCCGTTCGAATGCCCGGACCGGTGGGCGGCTCGAACGCGGCGATCCTGCCGCTCGCCGGCAGCGTGGTGCCGTCCGCAGTCATCGTCTCCATGTTCACGCGCGCTTGCACAGCGTGTCCCCGGGGCTTCGCGCCCTCCCCCAAACCCAGCGACGCAAGGGTCTCGCCCTGCGCCAAGCGCAACTGCAACTGCACCAAGTCGACGCCGGTTACTTCCTCCGTCACCGTATGCTCCACTTGGAGCCGGGCGTTGGCTTCGATGAAGTGGAAGCGCTGCTCTGGTGGCGCGCCGGTCACCAAGAACTCGAAGGTGCCCAAGCTGCGGTACTCGGCGGACCGGGCGAGCCGCAACGCCGCCGCAGCCATCTCCACGCGCACTCCGTCGGCGAGCGCCGGGGCGGGCGCCACCTCGATGAGCTTCTGGTGCCGACGCTGAATGGTGCAGTCGCGGTCCCCGAAGTGGCATAAGCCGCCGGCGCCATCGGCGGCCACTTGCACCTCCACATGACGGGCGTCCGCCAAGAACTGCTCGACGAACAACTCGCCGACGCCAAAGGCCGCCTGCGCCTCCGACCTCGCCCGCTCGTAGGCATCGTCGATCTCGTCACCGGACCGCACGATGCGCATGCCGCGCCCGCCACCACCGCCGGCGGCCTTGAACAGCATGGCCGCGCCCTTTGGCAGGTCGGCGTAGAACCGCCTGGCGGCAGCGACGTCGACGCGCTCGGAGAGTCCCGCCACCACCGGCACGTCGTTGTCCACCGCCAGTTGCCGAGCCCGCACCTTGTCGCCGAAGAGCGCCAAAGCGGCCGAAGTCGGGCCGACGAAGGTGATGCCGGCGTCTTCGCAACGGCTGGCGAAGGCCGCGTTCTCGCTTAGGAAGCCATAACCCGGATGCACCGCGTCGCAACCGGCTTCGCGTGCGATGCGTACCAAACCGTCAATGTCGAGGTAGGCGCGAGCGCCGACGCCATCCACGGCCACCGCCTCGTCCGCCCTGCGCACATGCAGCGAGCGCTCGTCGTCCTTGGCGTAGACCGCCACCGTCGGTATGTCGAGTTCCGCTGCCGCACGGGCAATGCGAATGGCAATCTCGCCACGGTTGGCGATCAGTAGCTTCATGCTTAACCGTTCGCTGCCGCCAGTCGCTCGAGCAGCGCCGTGGTGCGGGCGAAGGAGCCGCGGCTATCGTCGCCGGCCGGATAGATGCTGGCGATGACTTCGGTTGCGCCAGCATCGAAATACGCTTCGATCTCGGCGGTCACTTCGTCCTCGTTGCCGACCACGGCGATTTCGCCCGCTTGCCCCAAGCCCTCGGCATCGAGTTGGCGACGATAGTTGGGAAGCTGACCGTAGCCTTGGAAAATCTGCACGGCGCGGGCTGTGGCTTGCGCTTTGTCGTCGTGGACGCACACCGGCAGGCCGACGACGACGCGAGGCTGCGGGCGGCCGGCATCTTCGGCGGCTTTGGCGATTCTCGGCGCGGTGCTCGCCGCGATCGTGCTCTTGCCGACCATCCAAGTCACCGTGCCGTCGGCCACTTCGCCCGCGGCTTTTAGCATAAGCGGCGCGAGCGCGGAGACCACCACCTGCAACGGTTGCGCGCCGGGGCAGGCGAAGCCGGTGCGCACTTGATACATCTCGCCTTGGAAGTCCACGCGACCCTCGCTGCCAAGCGCCTTCAGGATGGTGACGTACTCGCGCGTGTGCAGCGCCGGGCGGTCATAGGCGAGGCCGAGCGCCTCGATGCCCGGCGCGTGCGAGGGACCGACGCCGAGCACCAAGCGACCGTCGCATAGGGCGTTGACGGTCGCCGCCTGTTGCGCCAAGGCGCTCGGATGACGTGGGTAGCTCGGCACCACGGCGGTGCCGAGCTCGATGCGGCTGGTTGCGCGCCCCGCCAACGCCAGCATGGTGAGCGCGTCGAAGGTGCCGACCTGCGGCGTCCAATAGCTCGAAAAGCCTTGCTCCTCGCGTTGCGCGATCTCGTCGACCAAGCTCGCAAGCGGCTGACCGCGCCGCACGTTGCCTCCGTAGATGCCGATTTTCATTGTCCCCCCTCGTGACGCTAATTAAGTTGAGTGCGTAAGCTCGTCGGACCGGTTCACGCCTCTTCGCCGACGCCTTGATCCGCAGGCAGATTGCCGTCGGCGTCCAAATGCACGATCTCGTGACCCAACGTGCCGAGTTCCGGCAGGATGGTTTCCTTGTCGCCGACCACGACGATAATCATGTCGTCCATGGTCAATCGCTTTGCCGCGACGGTCTTCATTTCCTCCGCGGTAATCGCCTTCAAGATTTCGTTTTGCCGGTCGACGAAGTCGTCTTGCAGATCGTAAGTGAGGATGCGCGACAGAAAACCGAGCTTTTGCAAGGGCGTCTCGTAGCTGCGCGCGTCGCGTTGGCCGACGGCATTGCGCGTGAACGCGAGCTCGTCGGCGGTGATGCCGTTTTCGGCATAGCCGCGAATCTCGCTCTCGAACTCGATGATGGAGGCGGCCGTGGCGTCCGTGCGCACGCCGGCGCGGGCGGTGAACCAACCGTAGTCCTTCGTGCCCTCGAAGCGCGAACCCGCACCGTAGGTATAGCCCTTCTCCTCACGCAGATTGAGGTTGATGCGGCTGTTGAAGGCGCCGCCGAGCACGAAGTTGGCGAGGCCGGCGCGATAGAACTCACCGGTGGCGTCGTAACTCAGCGAACGCTTGCCGATACGTATTTCCGACTGCGCGGCGCCGGACTTGTCGACCAGATACAGCTTGGTTTTGCCAAGCTCCGGGAACGCCTTGAGCGGCGTCGCTTGGACCTCTGGCCCCGTCCAATTCTTGAGCACGGCGAGCTTTGCCAACACCGTCGCTTGATCAAGATCGCTGACCACGACCAGACTAGCGATCGACGGCGAATAATGGCTCTCGTAGAACTCGCGGGCGTCGCTCAGCGTTAGCGCGCTCACTGTTTCCGGGGTACCAAGGTCGAGGTGGGCGAATGGATTGTCTTCGCCGAACAGCAACCGGAGATACGTATCGTCGGCGACATTCGCCGCCTCTTTCTTGCCCGCTTCGATGGCTTGCAGCGTCTGCGCCTGCAGGCGAGCGAAGTCCTCGCCGTCGAACTTCGGTTCCAGCAGCATCTCGGCAAGGATGGCAAGGGTTTCATCCAAGTTGCGCGTCAACGAACGCACGGTGGCGACGGTGCGCTCGTCACCGGCGCCGAAGCTGACCGACGAGCCGAGTTTCTGCAGCCGGTCGCTCAGTTCCTCGTTGGTGGAACGCATCGTCGCCTCGTTCAACATGCCGGCGGTCAGCGCGGCCAAGCCGAGCTTTTCGAGAGACTCGTGACGCTGGCCAACTTCGATGCGCAAACTGATCGCCGTGGTGGGCGTTTCCACGTTGCGGGCGCCGAGCACACGCACGCCGTTTTCCAGTTCGCCCCGCCAGATTTTCGGCAAGGTAACGGCGGGATTGCCACCGGCCACCGGCATGACGCTGCGATCGAAGTACTCCGGCAGCTTGCGCTCGTAGCGCTGCCAACTGTCTTCGGCGGCGCGTAGCGCCAGATCACCGTGCTTGACGATGCTCATGATGACCGCTGGTTTGCCAGCGATATATTGGCGGTACACGCGCATCACGTCGTCTTTAGTGACGTTCTCGTAGCGCGCGACGTCGGCCGCGATGTAGTCGGCGCGATCAGTGAACGTTTGGTAGTAGGCCAATTGACTTACTTTGCCGGCGACGCTTTCCAAGCCGTAGATCATGCCGGAGACGATATTCATCTTGGTGCGCAGAAGGTCGTCGTCCAAAACGCCACGGGTCTCGAACTCGGTGAACGAATCCCGCGCGACTTGCTCGAGATCCGCGAGCGTCTTACCGGAAACCGGATTCAGCAACGCGAGGATGGTGAACGAGCAAGCAAGCTCACCACAGCCGTGGCCGGCGTTCGCCTGCACGGCGAGCTGGTTCTTGACCATGTTCTTGTACAAGAGCGAAGTCTCGCCGACGCCGAGCAAGAACATCAATACGTCGAGCGGCGCTTCGTCCTCGTGGAAACGGTGAACCGTTGGAAAGGCCATGTAGAGCAGCGGCAACGCGACGTTGTCTTCCATGGAGATGTAACGGTTCTCGGCCAATGTCACCGGCGTTTTCTCGGCGTTTTCGACGTTCGGCCCGGGCGGAATCGAGCCGAAATACTTCGCCACCCAAGCGAGCGTTTGCGCCGTGTCGAGGTCGCCGCCGATCGTCAGCGTGGCGTTGTTCGGGCCATACCAGCGCAAGAAGAACTTCTTCAGATCATTGACGTCCACCCGGTCCAAATCCTCGACATAGCCGATGGTGGACCATGAATAGGGATGACCTTCCGGGTAGAGCGCCTCCCCTACCCGTTCGCTCAGCAATCCGTAGGGACGGTTATCGTAACGTTGAGCGCGTTCGTTCTTGACGGTGTCTCGCTGCACCTCGAACTTCTCTTGGGTGACCGCGTCGAGGAAGAAGCCCATGCGATCCGCTTCGAGCCAGAGCATCTTCTCCAACTGGTTGGCCGGCACGGTCTGAAAGTAGTTCGTGCGGTCCGGGTTGGTGGTGCCGTTCAAGGTGCCGCCGGACTCGGAGACGATCTTGAAGTGCTGCTCGTCCGCGACGTTCTCGGAGCCTTGAAACATCATGTGCTCGAAGAAGTGCGCGAAGCCGGACTTGCCGACCTCTTCCCGCGCCGAGCCGACGTGATAGGTGACGTCCACATGCACCAAGGGGTCCGATGAGTCCTCGTGCAGGATGACCGTCAACCCGTTGTCCAAGAGGTACTTGGCATAGGGAATGACGACTTCGTCCGTCGCGCCGGTTGCCTCGGCGGTCTCCCGCTCAAGCGATTCGACGAACTGGACACCGGCCGGCAAATCCGGCGTCGCCGATGGCGTGGGAGTGGGAGCGTCTTGCCGACAACCGGCGAGCGCGAAAGCGGCGAGGAGCAAGGTGGCGGAGGCTGCGGATGACTTCATGGCGAACCTGCCCGGTGAGTTCCGTTGAAGACGCCGATTGTAAGCCAATGGAAGGTTGTTCCACACTTGCCCCGAACTCGCTAAGGAGAGGACGCCATGCCCAAGAAGCGACTGTCGGTGCTGCTCGTCGGCGCGGGCGGCAACATGCGCAACGCCCACGTGCCGCGTATCGTCGGCGACGGCGAGGTGACGATCGCGGCCGTCGCCGATCCGGTCGAGGCCGCCGCGCGCCGTCTGATCGACAAGGCCGGTGGCGACATCCCGTACTTCGAAGACTGGCGCGCCATGCTTGAGCAAACGCCGGCGGACGGCGTCCTCATCAGCACGCCGCACAGCGAACACTATCCGCAGGCGGCCGCCGCCTTGGCGCGCGGGCTGGGCGTGCTGGTGGAGAAACCGATGGTGATCGCGCCCGACGACGCGAAACGCCTGCTGGCGCTGGCCTTGGAGAAGGAGCGCGCCTTGGTGGTGGCGTATCAACGCCACTGGATGCCGCATTTCGTCTACGCGCGCGAACTCGTGCGCAGCAGCGTTATCGGCGAGCTTAGGGGCGTCGTCGCCCACGTCACGCAGAACTGGATCGGCGTCGGCGGCTGGCGACTCGACCCGACCCTCGCCGGCGGCGGCATGTTCATGGACACCGGCAGTCACCTAGTGGCCGCGCTGTTGTGGGTGACCGGCTTGCGCCCGGGCACGGTGACCGCGACGTTCGACAACGCCGGTCGCCCCGTAGACGTGAACGGCGGCTTGACGGTGCGCTTTCACGACGGCGCATTGGGGACACTGACCACCATTGGCAACGGCTCGCGCCACGACGAACGGTTGACGCTCTACGGGAGCGAGGGCTCGTTGGCGCTGCACCTGCATCAGTGGCAGGTGCGATCGATGTTGCTGAACGACGAGCCCGTCGAGCCGCCTAAGCGCACCGAACCCACTACGCCGGACGCCGCGTTTTTTCACTGGCTGCGCACCGACTCGCAGGACTATGAGGCGCCGGACTTCGCCTTGCAGGTAGCCCGGCTCACCGAAGCCGCCTACCGGTCGGCAAGGGAAGGCAAACCTGTCGAAGTGAGTCGCTAGCCGCCGTGGTGGAAGTCCGCATCGCACGGGAACGGCCAAGCGCCCGCCGGCAAGGCGCTGCCGCCGGGAGTGACCCGCCCCGCTGCCAAGCGCGCAACGCCGCCACAGGTTTTCGTGCGACGCGGCCAAGCGGCGTCGCGGCCCTTGCCGGCGGGCCCGGAGGCACCGTCACCACCGGCGGGTCGAACATGCACCACTCGACATTGGCCGGGCAGCGCATCGCGAGTTGAACACCCGCCACCGCGCTAGCTACTCTCCTCGCATGGCCGCCTGTGCCATGCCGCCCGTCAACGAACACGAGGACGTCCCATGATCAACTCCGTTACCGGCCCCGTCGCAGCCGAAGACCTCGGCTTCACGCTTATGCACGAGCACGTCATGGTGAGTGCGAGCGGCATGTATCGCAGTTATCCCGACCTGCTCGGAGAAAACCGCGAACAGCGCGCCATCGAAACGTTGAAGGAGGCGAAAGCCAACGGCATCGACACGTTCGTCGACGCCACGACCTTCGACCTCGGCCGGGACCCGGAGCTGTTGCGCACGGTCTCGGCGGCATCCGGCGTCAATATCGTCAATGTCACCGGCTGGTGGCTGGACGTGCCGCGCTTTATCCGCCACGTATCGCCGAATCAGATGGCGCGGGAGTTCGTTCGCGACATCGAGGAGGGTTTCCGCGGCACGGACATCAAAGCCGGCTTGCTCAAGTGCGCGGCGGACTTCCAAGGCGTGACCCCGGAGCTCGAAATCATGGCCCGCGCCGTCGCCCGCGCCCACAACGAAACCGGCGTGCCGATCATGGTGCATTCCTACCCCACCGGCCACGTGGCCCGCCGGCAGATCGCGATCTTCCGCGAGGAAGGCGTGGACCTCGAGCGGGTGAAGATCGACCACTCGAACGACACCGCCGACACCGAGTATCTGAAGTGGATCCTCGATCAAGGCTGCTTCTTGGGCCTCGACCGTTATCCGGGCCGTCTAGTCAGCCCGCACATGCGCACCATGGTGATGAAGTCGCTGATCGACGACGGGTACGGCGAACGCTTGTGTCCGGCGCACGACTGTATTTGCCTACACATCCTCAATGAACGCGCCGACGGCACCCTGCCCGACGAGCACGACTTGGCGCTCGGCAATCCCGACGGCTACCTGTACATTCACCGGCACGTCATCCCGGACCTGCAAGCCATGGGCGTTGGCGACGACGCCATCGAGACGCTGTTCGTGGACAACCCGAAGCGCTTCTTTACCGGCGCATAGCGCCACGAAAGCCGTTGCCTACGGCACCGCCTTTCGCCCCAACCCAAACCGCCCTATCAGCCCGTCGGACTCCGGCCAACGCCGCCAAGTCCGACGGGCTGATAGCGCCCCGTCGCGCCGTGCGTCAGCCCGGCGTGTGCGCCTCGAGGAACGCCACCACGGTCGCCACGGTGCCGTCGGCGGCGGCGTCTTTCCACCGCTCCACCAAGCGAGCGTTGGGTGCCAACCGGGCTATCTCCCGAGAAATGGTCTCCGGGTGATACGGATCGCTCCCCATCAGCACGAGCAGCGGGGTTTGACAGGCGGCGACGAAATCCCGGGACACGTTGTAGAGGAACGGCTGATCGAACATGTTGGCTCGATAGCTCGTCCAAGTTTCCTCGGTCACCGAGGGCATCTTTTCCTTTAGGCCGTCCGCCCACTGATCGAACATGGCGAAAAACAGCTCGCGGTTGTTGCCGTCGTTGCCGATCGACTGCTGCAACACCGCCGAGCAAACGCGCTCGGGCGCCCGCTCGATGACGCCGAAGCAATACGGCCCGCCAATGCAGCCGCCCATCAGGTGCGTCCTCTCTATGCCCAAGTGGTCGAGCAGCGCGATGTGGTCGTCTGTGTAGGTACGCCAGCCGTCGTCCGCGCTCACCGTCGCGGTGGATTGGCCGGCGTTGCGCTGATCCATGGCGATGACTTGGAAATGCGGCGCCAACGCCTCGATGGGATCCCACTCGGAACCGCGCCAAAACGGCACCGCCGAACGCATGCCGCCCGGCGCGAACAGAAGGATGGGGAAGCCGCTGCCGTGCAGTTCGTAGTGCAGCGTGACGTCGCCTCGTTCGAAGACGGCCATTGGTTCGCTCCTTGATGTGTTGCTTGACCCGGTAGTTTAACCGGCGCCCATGCCGGTACCCGCGTTCAAAGGCCTTAGGCGACCGCGGCGAGTTCGCCAGCGCGCACTTTCACCGGCCGTGCGCAGAACTCCTCGCCGACCATGCTGCGCAGCAGTTGCGCATCCTCCACGTTCACCCACGTGCGGGCACCGGCCGGCGTCAAGCACGACAGATGGCCGATGCGGGGTTCGTCGGCGTCGAACATCACCGTGTACGACTCGATGGTCGCCTCGCCGTCGTAGGTCGGCAGGCACTCGCGGGCCGGCAGAGCGGCGATCTCGGCCTTCACGTCCGCCGAACGGAAGTCCTGCTCCGGCGGCGCGCTGCCGTATACGCCATGCGCGTGCTTGTACAAATTGCCGCCGTTGCCGGTCACCAAGGCATGGCCGCCCGGTTGGTCGCGTAGCAGTTCGACCGTGCGGGCAATGCTGTGCATGACGTAGTTGTTGAGCGGTCCGCCGCCGAAGGTAAGGCCGCCGGTCACGGTGAGCGGACGCGCCTCCGAGAGTCCGAGTTCCGCCGCGGCCACCTGTACCGCCGACGGAAAACAGCTATACAAGTCCACGAAGTCCAAATCCTCTGCCTCGACCCCCGCCAACTCCAACGCTCGGTTGCCGGTGATGCGAATGCCGGGAGAGGTGTAGAAGTTGTCGCGTACGGACGCGGAGAAGTGATCGTGGCCTTCGGCGCCGGCAAGGGGATAAACCCACTTCTCTTCGGCGATGCCCAAGCGCTTGGCCTTGTCGAGCGAACAAACGACGAGCGCCGCCGCCATGTCTACCGAGAGATTGGCGTTCATGTACTTCGTGTACGGAAAGCTGATCTGGCGGTTGCGCGCCGATGGGGTGCGAATCTCTTCAGCGCTTATATCGCGTCGCAGCCAAGCGTTCGGATTCTCCTGCGCCACGTCGTTGAAGCGCGACCACAATTCGGAAACGCGAACGAGGTGTTCCCCCAAGGACTCGCCTCGGGCATGGCGAATGGCGTTGTCGTACATGGGATAGACCTGAATCGCCCGGCGAATGCCCTTCGCCACCTCGTATTCGTGGTGTTCCGGCTGCTGCTCGGCGCCGAACAGCGCATCGGGCGTGCCGGGCGCGGGCGTCTGCTCGAGCGTCACCCCGGCGCGGCGGGCTTTGCCGGCGCTGTTGCCGTTCTCGGCGCCGGCGATCAGCACCAAGTCGAACTTGCCGGCGAGGATTTCCGCTGCGGTGTGGTTCATCAGCGCTTGGTTCTGATTGCCGCCGATCAGCGTACCGACGGTTTGCGCGCCGCTCGCGCCAATGTCCTCGGCGATGGCTCTTGCCGGGTTTTGATAGTTCCACATGCCGCGCACCACCCGCACCGAGTCGGCATGCCGCAACACGCGGCCGACGCCGGTGTCCGCTTCGGCGCGCCGCACCGCCCGCAGCATCATGGCAAGCGGCTCGATCGCCTGATCGAGCGACTCGATCCGATTGAGGAATTGGCCGACGCCAACGATGACCGGGGTGCGAGGGTTCGGCACGTTGCTCTATCCAAGAGGGCGGGACGTCAAGCATGCCACGGCTTAGCGTCGTGCGTTAGGCGCTCGCTTTTCGGTCCGCCCCTGGACTGTCCGGCGCATCGAACCCGGCTTGTTGGACGAGAAAAACCAGTTCCCTACGTCAAAAACTCGCCTCAATACCATGGTGCCTGCTTCGGTCCTTTCCAGTCTCCAGTCGCCGGGCCAACCCACCGCGCCGACGAAGGCGGCGAAGGGCTAAGATAGATGGACCAAGACCTTCGTAGCATCGACGAGAGAGGGAAGATGCCCTATAGCGACATTCTGTACGAAACCGATGGACGGCTCGCGTTCGTGACGCTGAACCGTCCCGAGAAACTAAACGCGCTGAGCAACAATCTGCGTGGCGAAGTGATGGACGCCATGCGCGAAGCGGAGAGCAACGACGAGATCGGCGTCATCGTGCTGCGCGGCGCCGGACGCTCGTTTTCGGCCGGCTACGACCTGTCGCCGGCGCGCGCCGCGAGCAATCACGATTTCGTCAGCCCGCGTTCCGGGTTGCCGGATACCGGCTCCACGCACCCCGGCAAGACGCAGTGGGCGCGGCACGTGGTGATGACCAACTGGATCATCTGGGAACTCGCCAAACCGGTGGTGGCGCAGATTCAGGGACACTGCTTGGCCGGGGGCACCGAACTGGCGACGGTGTGCGATTTCCGCATCGTCGCCGACAACGCGCAGATCGGCTATCCGCCGGTACGGGCGATGACCACTATGGACATGATGTGGACGCCTTGGCACCTGCCGCCGTGCAAGGCGCGCGAGTTCGCCTATGTCGGGGATTCGTTCTCCGGCGCCGAGATGGCGCGGCTCGGCTGGGCCAACTATGCGGTGCCGAAGGACGAGCTCGACGCCTTCACTGAAAAGTTCGCCCGCCGCATGGCGCACGTGGACAACGAAATGTTGATGTACTCGAAGCGCGCCGTGAACCGGCAATACGAAACCCAAGGCATTCGCGACGGGTTGCACTCCGGCACCGAGATCCAAGCGTTGTCGGCGCAACGCGATGCCGCGTCCGAGTGGGGCCGACGGGTCCGCGACAACGGCTTGAAAGCGGCGCTCGAGTGGCGGGACGGCCCGTTCCGGGATTTCCGCGGCGCATACGACAGCGCGCCGAAAGATCGCCCGGTGGCGGGCATGGCTAAGAGCGGCGCCGAGGGCGGCGCCGGCTACGGCGACTGACGCCATGGCCGGAAACAATGGTCCGCAAGCCACCCGGCTGCAGGGCAAGCGTGCGCTGATCACCGGCGCCGGCAACGGCATCGGCCGCGCCACGGCGCAACGCTTGGCGGCGGAGGGCGCGAGTGTGATGTGTACGGACATCGTCGCCGAATCCGCCGCTCATGCCGCTGAAGACATCGTCTCGGGCGGCGGTCACGCCATCGCCTCGACGCTCGACGTGAGCGACGAGGCCGCAGTCGAGGCCTGCTTGGCCGCAACCGCCGATGCGCTCGGCGGCTTGGACATCATCATCAACAACGCCGGCATCGGCGGCGGCGAGGATTGGCAACGCACCATCGCGGTCAACTTGAGCGGCGTCCACTACGGGCTGTTTCACGGCGCCCCGTTCTTGGCCGAACGAGGCGGCGGCGTCATCGTCTCCACAGCGTCCATCGCCGGCTTGGTCGGTCTGACCGGCGTCGCCGAGCCCGGCAACGAACCGCTGCCGCCCGGCGCCGGCGCCTATGTCGCCGCCAAGCACGGTGTCGCCGGTCTCACGCGCCAATACGCGATCACCTTCGGCAAGCGCAATGTGCGCATCAACGCCATCGCACCCGGCTACATCGAGACCGCGATGACCGCGCCACTGCGCGAGGTAGAAGCGGGCACGCGCTTCTTGGAGTCCCTGCATCCCTTGGGACGCTTGGGCCAACCCGAGGAAGTGGCGGCGGCGATGGCCTTCCTCGTCAGCGACGATGCAAGTTTCGTCACCGGCGTGGTGTTGCCGGTAGACGGGGGCTACACCGCGCGGTAAGCCGCCTCGACAAGACTTGGTGGGCCCACCAGGACTCGAACCTGGGACCAATGGATTCGCGTGGTCCCGGCGTTTCCGCCGGGCGCGGACTATCTCATCACCCCTACGCCTAATGCGTCCAGAAGGGGTGCGGGACGCTCTAGCCTGTCATTAAGGGCACTCGACGCAGGTCGGCAAACGCCGCGCCAGCCCTCAGGTAGTCTCTGCACCGTCCGGCGGTGTACCGCCGGCTTGGCTCAGGATTGCCGTGGCGTTAGCCGACGGTTTCCCTGAGTTCATCCCGTTCATCGTACCGCCTTGCGACGGCCGCGCACCATTCGATGAGTCCACTGCTCTAACCAACTGAGCTATAGGCCCTTCAGGGAGAAGCCTATCAAATCCTAGCGGGTACGTCGGACGGTGGGTTCGCTCGTCTTGCCAGCGCCCCCTTCGCAAATGGTGTTGGCGCGCAGCAAGAGGTCGTCGGCGTCGGTGTGTCGGCTAGATCTCCAAGAGATCCGCTTCTTTCTCGGTCAGCGCTGCATCGGCGCGCTGCACATGCGCGTCGGTCACCTTTTGGATATCTTCCTCTGATCGGCGGCCGTCGTCCTCGGTGGCTTCCTTCTCGCGCACCAGCTCGCGCACGTCGGAGATGGCCTCGCGACGGATGTTGCGAATGGCGATGCGGGCGTTCTCCGCTTCTTGGCGGGCTAAGCGGATCAAGTCCCGGCGGTTCTCCTCGGTCAACGGCGGCAACGGCAGGCGCACCACATCGCCGGTGCTCGCCGGCGTCAATCCCAAATCGCTGGCGAGGATCGCTTTCTCGATGACCGGCACCAAGCGTTTCTCCCACGGCGAGATGAGCAAGCTCCTCGCCTCTTCCACGGTGATGCTGGCGACCTGCTTGATCGGCGTGGGGCTGCCGTAGTAGTCCACCTGCACGCCGTCCAAGATGGCGGGATTGGCGCGGCCGGTGCGGATCTTCGCAAAGGCGACGGCAAGCGCCGCCAGCGATTTCTCCATGCGTTCGGCAGCGTCTTGCTTGATTTCTTCAATCACTTCGAGCGGTGTCCGCGCAAATCCGAGTGCCAACCTTGGCACCGCCGACGGCCTTCGTCAACGCGCCCGGTCGGCCAACGTCGCAAACCACCACCGGCAGGTCGTGGTCTTGGCACAGGGTCATGGCCGCGTGATCCATAACGCCCAAGCGCTTCTCGATCACGTCCATGTAGGTCAATTCGTCGAAACGCACGGCGCTCTCGTCGGTCAGCGGATCAGCGCTGTAGACGCCGTCCACCTTCGTCGCTTTGACCACCCAGTCGGCGCCGACTTCGATGCCACGCAAACAAGCGGCGGTATCCGTGGTGAAGAGCGGGTTGCCGGTGCCGCCGGCGAACAACACGATCACGCCATCGTCGAGCAGTTCCCCGGCGCGCCGCGCCGAATAGCCCTCGACCACCGACGTGATCGCGTGCGACGACAACACTTCCGCCGGCGTGCCTTGGCTTTGCAGCGCATCGCGAAACGCCAGCGCGTTCATTATCGTCGCCAACATGCCGATGTGATCGCCGGTCACCCGGCTTATGCCGGCGGCGCGGCTCCCGCCGCGAAACAGGTTGCCGCCGCCGATGACCAAGCCAACTTGCGCACCGGCCGCGGCCGCCTGCGCCAATTCGGCCGCGGCGCTGCGCAGCCTGTCCGGCTCGATGCCGAGACCGGCGCCGCCCAAGGCCTCACCCGATAGTTTGACGACCACCCGGCGTGGCCGCGCACCCAAGCCGGCCGCCGGTGGTTCGGCGACGCTCGCGTTGTTTTCCCCGTCCATGGACCGACCCTCCGGTCGATTGGCGCCGCCATGACGCCGCACACCCGCACGGCGTCGTTGGTTTGCGATAATGGCGGCGACGACTTCCCCTTAAGCGACTCGCGAGCGTACAGCTTGAGCGCCGATACCGACAAGGAGCTAGTGCGGCGTGCGCAAAACGGCGAGCGCTCCGCCTTCGACTTGCTGTTCCTGCGTTACCGCCACAAGGTGAACCACTTGGTCGCGCGCTACCTGCCGGTGCCGGAAGAAGTGGAGGACGTGGCGCAGGAAGCGTTCATCAAAGCCTATCGCGCCTTACCGAGGTTCCGCGGCGAAAGCGCGTTCTACACTTGGCTGTACCGCATCGCCGTGAACACGGCGAAGAACCACTTGGCATCGCGCGCCCGCCGCTTGCAAGGGCTCGAACTGGACGCCGAAGAACCGGATGTCGGCGAGGCCGCCCAAGTGCTGAAGGACGACGAGGATCCGGAAGGCGTGCTGCGACGCGATCAATTGCAGACCGCCATCGAACGGGCCATCGCCGCCTTGCCCGAGGATTTGCGATCTGCGCTAACTCTTCGCGAGTTCGATGGTCTAAGCTATATCGAAATCGCCGAAATCATGGATTGTCCCGTAGGTACCGTGCGTTCGCGAATATTCAGAGCCCGAGAGTCGGTGGATCGGCGCATCCGTCCACTTACCGACCAACACCGCCCGTAAGCCACGTTGAAGCCGAGGAATACGAGACATGACCGAGCCCATGCGCGAGCCACTGCACGAGTCGCTTTCCGCCGCCATTGACGACGAGGCGGAGGAATTGGAGCTGCGGCGGGTACTGAACGCCCTACGCGACGAGCCTGAACTGCGGGCCAAATGGCGACGCATGCACATGATCCAAGACGTCATCCGCGGCGGCACGGCGCAGTCGCTTGGCGGCGACGAGGGCTTTCCTTGGGCTGACGTGGCCGATGGGGATGCGGAGCCCAACATCGGTCGAGGCCGGTGGCGTCGGCAACGACGCTGGCTAGGGCCGCTCACCGGCGCCGCCGTCGCCACGGCGGCGGCATTGACGGTGGTGCTTTACTTCGGCGACACCGACAACAACGGGCCGACGCCGACCGCCGTGCAGGTCGCCCAAGACGGCGCCCAGCCGGCGCGCGCCCTCGCGCAAACCCCCACGCAACTCGACCTGCAACGCGCCAACGCCTATTTGCTCCAGCATGCCCAGCACAGCGCGGCGACCACCCGCCCAGCGGCCATGCCGTTCGCCAAGGTGCTGACCACGCCCAGCAGCCAACCCCTGCGGGACGGGGACGGCCGACCGCAGTGAAGGCCGCTCGGCCGTTCTGCCGCCCGGTGCCGCTCGGTGCGCTGGCGGTGCTCGTCGGCGCGCTATTCAGCGCCGACGTCCGGGCCGAGGAGCCGCCCAAAACCGCCGAGCAATGGCTGCGCGCCATGGCGCTGGCGATGCGCGACTTGGACTACGACGGCGTGTTCAGCTACTACACCGCCAATCGCGCCCAGCCGCTCACGCTCGCCCGAGAAGCGCACACGAATGGCGTTCCGGTGCGAGACCGCACGCTGGGGTTCGGCATCGCGTATGGCAGCGCCGCCCGATTGGCCACGTTCCGGGTCGTCCACAAGGTTGTCGATGGCGTCGAACGGGAACGCATCGTGCGTTTGAACGGGCCGCCGCGGGAGATTCTGCGCCACGGCGAGGAGGTGAGCAGCGTACTACAGCCCGACGACGAGCTGCTCGCGCTGGAAGGCGCCATAGCCGGCCGGCCGTACGAGCACGTTCTCGGCCGCCGCTTCGAGGACATGAGCGACAACTACCATGTGGAATTGCACGGCCATGACCGTGTGGCGGCGCGGCCGGCGGTGCGTTTGAACGTCACTCCTCACGATCACGACCGCTTCGGTTACCGCCTTTGGCTGGACGAGGCGACGGCCTTGCTGTTGCGCGCCGAACTGCACGACTCGGAAGGCGCGAACTTGGAGATTTTCCAGTTCACTTCACTCCGCTTGGGCGACGCCGTCGCCGACATCGACCTCGAACCGGCCACCGACGGCACCGTAGTGCGACCGTTGTCGCAACCCGCCTCGACGGCAGACACAGACAGCCGACCCCAGTCGCCGGCTTGGCGCGTGCGCTGGGTGCCGCCGGGTTTTCGCATGACCAGCGCCGACACCCGCCCAACACAGGGCGAGCCCCCCCACGTAAACACACTCGTGTTCAGCGACGGCTTGGCCGCTTTCTCCGTATTCATCGAAGCGATGCCGGAGTCCGGCGCCGGCAATATCGTGGCGCGCAACGGCGCGACCGTGGTGTTGACGCACTTGGCAGAAGGCGCCGCCGGCTACCATCTCGTCACCGTCGTCGGCGAAGTGCCGGTGGCGACCGCACGGCGCATCGCCGCCGGCGTCTCCGAGCGGTGAGACTACGCGATCGACGGCGATCAAGCCGCCGAACGACCGACCCGTCGCCGGAGTATGGGGGCGGCTATTCGAGGACAGCCCCCATGCTCGCGAGTCGCGGCACCATCCGCTCCCCGAACGGTCGGCCATTGGTCGTTCTTGAAGGCGAACGATGCCCCGGCTGCAACGGTCGCTGCGGGATACGTCTAGCGCCGCCGCCGACATTGGCCGTGGATGTCGACGCGAACATCGCCGACGGCACGCCGGTGGAAGTGGTCGTCGCCGCCAACCTGCTGACTCGGCGCGCCCTAGTCCTGTTCGCGCCGCCTTTGGCGATTGCGCTGGGTACCGCCCTCGGCGTCGAATACCTAGCTTGGGATTGGCGCGAGTGGCTCGTGCCTGCAGCATTGGTTGCCGCCTGTGCGTCGACGGCGGCCGTATTGCGCATCCGCCGTCGACCCCCGCGAGCGCCAACCTTGATCCCCGCCGGCGACGGGCTGCGTTTGCATCTATAGCTTCGCACCGCCTCGCGCCTATTGCTTCGTACCGCTTCGCACCGTTCCCAAGGGCTCGCCGGCAAGCGCCCGGTCGCCATGCTGATAAGATGCGTGGCTCCTCGTTAGGCTGCGTTGGCTGCGCGAAGTCGTGCCGAGCATCGACCACATTCGGAACTTCTCGATCATTGCCCACATCGACCACGGCAAGTCCACCTTGTCCGACCGTCTCATTCAATTGTGCGGCGGCTTGAGCGAACGGGAAATGGCCGAGCAGGTGCTCGATTCCATGGACATCGAGCGGGAACGCGGCATCACCATCAAAGCGCAGTGCGTCACGCTCGACTACCGCGCTGGCGACGGCCGCCCGTACCGGCTGAACTTCATCGACACGCCCGGCCATGTCGACTTCGGCTACGAGGTGTCGCGCTCGCTCGCCGCCTGCGAGGGGGCCCTGTTGGTGGTGGACGCCGCACAAGGGGTGGAGGCGCAATCCGTCGCCAACTGCTACACGGCCATCGAACAAGACTTGGAAGTGTTGCCGGTGTTGAACAAGATCGACCTGCCGCAAGCCGATCCAGAGCGGGTCGCCGCAGAGATCGAGGATCTCATCGGCATCGACGCGGACGACATCTTGGCGGTGAGCGCGAAAACCGGCAGCGGCGTCGCCCACTTGCTGGAGGCGTTGGTTGGCGGCATTCCCCCGCCGAAGGGCGACCCGGACGCGCCGTTCAAGGCACTCATCGTCGACTCGTGGTTCGACAACTACCTCGGCATCGTCTCCTTGGTTCGCGTCTTCGATGGTCGCCTCGAGGTGGGCGACAAGATCGTCGCCAAGTCCATTGGCCGCACCCATGTGGTGGACGAAGTGGGCGTGTTCACGCCCAAGCGATTGCGACGCGACAGCTTAAGCGCCGGCGAAGTCGGTTACGTCGTCGCCAGCATCAAGGACATAAGGGGTGCGCCCGTCGGCGACACGCTGGCGCACGCGAACGCCGAAGTCGCCGCCGTGCCGGGCTTCGAGACGGTCAAGTCGCAGGTCTACGCCGGCCTGTTTCCCGTTCGCTCGGAAGATTTCGAGAACTTCCGAGACGCCCTCGGCAAACTGACATTGAACGACGCGTCGTTGTTTTACGAACCGGAGACCTCCGACGCCTTGGGTTTCGGTTTTCGTTGCGGTTTTCTCGGCATGCTGCATATGGAAATCGTGCAGGAACGCTTGGAACGCGAGTACAACCTGGACCTGATCACTTCCGCGCCCACGGTGGTCTACGAGGTCTTGCTGCGCAACGGCGAAACGCGGCGCATCAGCAATCCGTCGCAACTGCCCGAGCCGGCCCGAATCGCCGAAATGCGCGAACCGGTCGCCGCGGTGAACATCCTCACGCCGCGGGACTACGTGGGCAATGTCATCGGCCTTTGCGAGGAGCGGCGGGGCGTGCAGAAAGCGATGCACTTCACCGGCGGCCAAGTGTCCATCAGCTACGACATTCCATTGGCGGAGGTCGTGCTCGACTTCTTCGACCGATTGAAGTCGGTGAGCCGGGGGTTCGCGTCGTTGGACTATGGCTTCGCGCACTTTCAAGCTGCGCCATTGACCCGCTTGGATGTGCTCGTCAACGGCGACCGGGTCGATGCTTTGGCGATTGTCACGCACCGCCAACAGGCCGAAGCCCGGGGCCGAGACTTGCTGCGCGCCATGAAGAACGTCATTCCTCGGCAGATGTTCGACGTCGCCCTGCAGGCGGCCGTCAACGGCCAGATCATCGCCCGGCAAACGGTCAAAGCGCTGCGCAAGAACGTCACCGCGAAGTGCTACGGCGGCGACGTGACGCGCAAGAAGAAGCTGCTGGAGAAGCAAAAAGCCGGCAAAAAGCGGATGAAGCAGTTCGGTCGCGTGGAGATCCCCCAAGAAGCGTTCCTCGCCGCCCTCAATGTCGAACGTTGAGCGATGTCGCTCGAAGTGCTACAGCAACGCCTCGGCTATCGATTCGAAGACGAGGGCAAGCTGCGTTCGGCGTTGACCCACAAGAGCGCCGGCGCCGACAACTTCGAGCGCTTTGAGTTCTTGGGCGATGCGGCGCTCGGGTTCATCGTCGCTCGCGCGTTGTTCGACGCCTGGCCCGAGACCCGGGAGCACGGTTTGACGCTGATGCGGGCGAGTCTCGTAAACACGGCGGCGCTCGCCGAATTGGCGCGGGGGATCGACCTCGGCGCGTTCGTGCGGCTCGGCGAGGGAGCGCGCAAGACCGGCGTCGCGAATCGCGATTCCGTCCTCGCCGACGCGCTCGAAGCGCTGATCGGCGCCATCGTCTGCGACGGCGGCTTCGAAGCCGCAACGGCACTTGCGCTGCGCTTGTTCGAGCACCGCCTGCACAGCCTTGGCGACGACGACCTGAGAGACGCCAAGACGCGCCTGCAAGAATATCTGCACGCGCGACGGCTGCCTTTGCCCAAGTACGAAGTCACCGGCACCGAGGGACGGGCGCACACCCCGGTGTTCTTCGTCGCCTGCTCGATCGACCAACTCGGCATCCGCGCCGACGCGACCGGCGGTAGCCGTCGCGCCGCGGAAAAGGTGGCCGCCGCTCGGGTGTTGCGGCGGCTCCAAGAGCCAACTGGCGAAACGAGCCGAGATCCGGCGGCGCCGGCCGACGCCCACGGTATCGGCCGACGCGACGTCGAGGGGGAGAAGATGACCAACGACAGCGAAGACGACGGCGCGCCGCCGTTCACCGGGACATGAACGCGCCTTCGCCACCGGCGGGAGCCGTCGCGTCGCAGTCGGCGGTTGGTGCGCCGTCCGACCAACCGAGGTGCGGCACGGTAGCCTTGGCGGGCCGTCCCAACGTCGGCAAGTCCACGCTGATGAACCACTTGCTCGGCCGCAAGCTCAGCATCACTTCGCGCAAACCGCAGACCACTCGTCACGCGCTGATCGGCGTCCTCAATCGCGGCAACGCGCAGGTCGTATTCGTCGACACGCCGGGCATCCACAAGGCCAAAGGGCGGGCGCTCAATCGCTACATGGTGAATCAAGCCGTGGGATCGCTCGCCGGCGTCGACCTGATCGCCATGCTGGTGGAAGCGCGCGGCTGGCGGCCGGCGGACGAAGTCGTCCGCGCGCGCATCGCCGAAGCGCAAGCGCCGTGCATCTGCGTCATCAGCAAGATCGACCGGCTGCCGGCCAGAGAACGCCTGCTGCCGCTGATCGACGAGCTGCGCGGCAAGCACGACTTTCTCGAAATCGTACCGGTGTCGGCGCTGAGGAACATCGCCCTCGACGACTTGACGAATACCTTGATTCGCCACCTTCCGCTCGGCGAGCCGCTGTTCGCCGACGACCGGGTAACGGACCGCCCGCTAGACTTCCTGATTGCCGAGATCCTGCGCGAAAAGACCGTGCGCCGGCTGGGCGCGGAATTGCCGCATCAGACCACCGTCGAGGTGGAACGCATTACGCCGGGAGGGAGTTTCACGGAAGTCCATGCGGTAATATTCGTCGAGCGCGAAACGCAACGACGAATCGCCATCGGCAAAGGAGGTGCGATGCTCAAGTCCATCGGCGAGGACGCCCGCAGGGACGTGGAAGCGCTCATCGGCGGCAAAGCCCTGCTGCGCTTGTGGGTCAAGGTCGCCCGTCGCTGGAGCGATCATCCGCCGTCGCTTAAACGCTTGGGGTATCGCTGAACATGGCGACTCCCGCGGATCGCCAGCCGGCGTTCATCTTGCACAGACGCGCGTTTCGCGAAACCAGCGCCATCGTGGACTTCTTGAGCCGCGACCACGGTCGCGTAAGCGGCGTCGCTCGGGGCGTCAAAGGCGCGCGCAGGCGCATGCTGCATGTCGAACCGTTCACCGAGGTGGCGGTCACCTGGCGCGGGCGTGGGCAATTGGTCAACGTGTTGCGGTCGGAACTCGTGGCCGCGAATCACCTGACCGGCGATGCGCTATTCGCCGGCCTGTACGTCAACGAATTGCTCGTCAAAACCTTAAGTCAAGACGAACCCGTCACCGCCCTCTTCCGGCGCTATCGGGAAACGCTTGCGTCGTTGACCCAAGGCGCCGAGCTCGAACCGGCTTTGCGTACGTTCGAACGGCACCTGCTCGAGGAACTCGGTTACGGCTTGGCGTTCGACATCGACATCTCGAATGGTCGGCCAATCGACGATCACCGCGCCTACGGAGTGGTCGCCGGCGAGGGCTTTCGCGAACTCGGCTACGGCCCCGAAGACTCGGCCAGACGGTTCGCGCCACTGGTGCTGACCGGCCGGCAGATCGCCGCCATCGGCGCGGGCGACTACCGGGACAACGCGGTCCGTCAAGCCGCCAAACGGATATTCCGCCACGCCTTGGAACTGCGCTTCAGCGGCCGAAGATTGGCGAGCAGAAGCCTGTTCGCCGCCCGCGCCTTGGCCGACGCGGTTTAGACGATGGCTGACTTGACCCTTGAACTGCCTCGGTTGGCCAGCGGTGAGCCGGATGTCGACGTGTGGCTGGACGAAGCGTCGGGACTTTCCTCCGCGCACCGAAAAATGGCCGTGCGCGTATTCGATCTCATTAAGGGCCACGAGTCGTGCAAACAGGGTTTGGCGCTCTTGGAACTGCTGTTGCAGTTGAAGATGGACGCGGTCACGGCGATGGCCGGAATGGCCTTTTTCGCCGTGCGCCACGGTCACATCCAGGCCGCTTCGTTACCGAGCGAAGTCGAACATCTGGTCGCCTCGGTATTGCGTCTCTCCACCACCAACGTCTTGGCGTTCAACGACTCCGCAGTGTTGTCTAGCGAGTCCAAGAGCCAAGCGGACAACGTGCGCCACTTGCTGATCAGCCTAATCGACGATCCGCGCGTCGCCGTCATCAAACTGGCGGAGCGCGTGGTCGTGTTGCGCGAGTTGAAACACGGCGACTGCGCGACGAGGCAAGCAACCGCCCGGGAAGCCATGGAGTTCTTCGCGCCGCTCGCCGGACGACTGGGGATCTGGCAACTGAAGTGGTCGCTGGAGGATTTGGCGTTTCGCTATCTGTATCCGCAGGAATACCTCGACATCGTCGCCAAGCTCGATGGCCGGCGGGCCGAACGGGAACGACAGGTGGAGGCCATACGCCAAGAACTGCTGTTCCGTTTGTCGTCGGCCGGCGTCGACGCCCAAGTGTATGGCCGCGCCAAGCACCTCTACAGCATTTGGAACAAGATGAGCCACAAGTCCATCGACTTTTCCGAAGTGCGAGACGTGCAGGCGGTGCGGGTATTGGTCGACCATGTGGACGATTGCTACCGCGCGATGGGCGTCGTACACACGTCGTGGCCACACCTTCCGAAAGAATTCGACGACTACATCGCCAATCCCAAGGAAAACGGCTATCGGTCGCTGCACACCGCGGTGATCGGACCCGCCGGCAAGACCTTGGAAGTGCAAATCAGAACCCGAGCGATGCACGAAGAGTCGGAACTCGGCATGTGCGCGCACTGGGCCTACAAGAACGGTGGCGACAATGCGGGTCAAGAGGTAGCCCGTGAAGACGCGCTGCAATCGCAAAAGATCGACTGGCTGCGCAGCGTGCTCGAATGGCACGAAGAGCGACGCCGGCGCGCGCCGGACGATGCCACCATGGACGGATTCGGCCCCGCCGCCAAGGGCGTATTCGGCACACAAAACCGAATCTTCGTGACCACGCCGCAAGGCCATGTGCTCGATTTGGCGCCGAGCGCCACGCCGGTCGACTTCGCCTATCGCATACACACCGAAATCGGCCACCGCTGCCGGAGCGCCCGGGTCGATGGTCGAGAGGTGCCGCTCAACCGTCGCCTCGCCACTGGCGAGTGCGTGGAGATCGACACCGGCGAAACTGCCGCACCTCGTCGCGAGTGGCTGAATCCAGCACTCGGTTACGTCAACACTTCCCGAGCGCGGTCCAAGATACAGTCTTGGTTTCGCGCCCAAGTGAGCGGGTCGAATATCCGCGCCGGCCGTGCGTTGCTCACGGAAACGCTGGCCCGGCTGGGTCGCTCGGAGAATCTTGAGAAACTGGCTGCGCTCGCCGGCTACCGTTGTGAAAACGACATGCTTTTGGCGATCGGCGTTGGCGAGCTACTCGTAATCGACTTGCTGGGACTGACGACGGAACCGGTTGCCGACGCCGTCCTCAGTCCGTCGCGAAACCCGCAAGACGATGCCGACACGCTGCACGGCTTGACCGTTCGGGGCAAAGACCGGGACGGCTTGTTGCGGGACATCCTGACCGCCGTAGCCGGGGCGTCCGTCTCCGTCGTCGCCGCCAACGCTCGGGCGGAGGCCCCCGGCGAGAGCGCCACCGTTTCTCTGGAGTTGCGCGCTGCGAGCGCCAAGCAACTGCGGCACGCGATTGAGGATATTCGCCGCACCGCCGATGTGTTCGAAGTCCGAGACGACCGCATCCACCCTCACCCATCAACAGCGTAAGCGTCCTCTCATCGCCGCTTGATCGCCTAAACATGGAGTTCTCAAGATGAAGTTGATTCTGCTGGGGCCACCCGGCGCCGGCAAAGGCACGCAAGCGGAATTCGTCTGCGAACAGTGCGGCATTCCACGCATTTCCACCGGCGACATGCTGCGCGCGGCCATTGCCGCGGCAACGCCGTTAGGCCGCAAGGTCGCGCGCCTGATGGCGGACGGAGAGCTGGTGGCTGACGAGATCGTCGTCGACTTGGTAAAGGACCGCATCGCCAAGCCCGATTGCGGCAAGGGTTTTCTGCTCGACGGATTCCCGCGCACGAACGTGCAGGCCGAAGCCCTGCGCGACGCCTGCGTGGTGATCGATCACGTGTTGGAAATCCGCCTACCGGACGAAGTCGCGGTGGAACGCATTTCCGGCCGCCGCTTGCACGAAGCGAGCGGCCGTACCTACCACTTGGTGTATGACCCACCAAAACGTCCGGGCATTGACGACCATACCGGCGAACCGTTGATTCAACGCCCCGACGACGAGGAAAACACGGTCAGGGACCGTCTTCGCGTCTATCACGCGCAAACCCGTCCACTGGTTTGCTTTTACCGCAATCTCGCTGCCTCGACGACGACGGCATACGCCACCGTAAACGGCAACGACACCGTGGAGAAAGTACGACGGTCAATCGCCACCGAACTCAGGCTCGCGTCCAGCATGGATTTTGTCGACGGCATCGCAATAGGGAGTGGACAAATCCCAGCGGATTGAACATGATCGCAACTTGAGGCAGTTCCTTGAGTAAGGCAGAGCAGATGGCCACGTCGAAGTCCGACGCGAATGTGGAAGTGAAAGTGGAAGAAGTGGAAAAAGCCGAAAGCGCTCCACCGAAGAACGAAAGCCCCCCGCCGAAAAAGAGGCGGGGCAGGCCGCCAAAAGCCGCTAGCGAGAAAACCGCGAGCAAGTCCAACAAGACGGCCAAAACGACGAAGACCGAGAAGGGGACCGCCAAGGGCAGCAAGAAAAAGGCGAAAAGGGCGAAAAAGGAAGTTGTTTCGGCTACCGACGGGCGCGTAGTGCCGGTTGCCCCTGCGACAACTCGCGCCATGAAGGCGGCCGAACGCGCCGTCGCCCAATACAAGAGCGAACGCGACGCTCGGAGCGGGGCACGGGAGGCGGCCGACACGGCGCGAGTCAAGGCGCGTGAAAGTGGCGCCACAGCAGACAAAACCGCGGCCAAGAAAGCGCGTGTGAAGGTGCAACGCATTGATGGTCGCGTCACCAAGGCTCGCACGAAAGCGCGGGAGGCGAAAGCGCGGGTCGCGGAACTCAAAGCCCGCGATACCCTAAACGCTCGCCTCAATCACTTGGACGCGAGCTTGCAGCGGGCGCAAGATATGGCGCAAGCGAAGATCGAGGAGAAGCTTGAGCGTGCGACGGAGAAATTCATCGCCTCCAAGCGCTCCGAGTTCGAGCGCGCAGAGAGCAGGAAGGCCAAGACCCGTGAGAAGCGCGCGGAGTCGCAGCGCACCAAATTCCAGAAGGACTACGAAGAGAGAATACAAGCTGCGCAAGAGTCCTTGGAACCGAAGCCTAGGAAGAAGCGCAAGCGCCGTCGCCGTACCGAAACGTAGACTTGGCGGCGTCAGCCGCGAGGTCCACGGGGTGCTAGGGCGGCTTGGGCTGCACCCTTCGTGGCGCTAGCGGCTAAGTCGCACTTGATCGCGGCAAGCGCGAAGGACGCTAGCCGTTGTCGGAGTGGCCGCGCTGGCGCCACGAACGCCGTCATCTCTCGGCACTACCTTCGCCTTAAGCCCAAGCCACCCTCATACGCAGTTCCGACTTGCCTGCTGGCGCCACATAGCCGTTGCCTACTGCACCGCCTTTTGCCCCAGCCCTATAGCAGCCTATCGGACTTTACGGCTGACGCTGCCAAATCCGATAGGCTGTTAGCGACCGCGAACGTGAGAGACGTCTCCCTGCCGAAGAAGGTGAGCGTCCTCTCCCGATAGCAAAATCACCCGGACGCCCTCGCCACGCCGTAAATCGCCTCTAGCCTCGTCTATCTCCACTAGGCAATTCGCATGCGCAAATGTGGACAGGCGATTGGAGCCTTGGTCGCCCGTGATCGCCACCGCCAGCCGGTCGCCCTCGACGCAAACGACGCCACGCATGTATTCCCGACGACCGCTTGATCGCTTGACCGGATGCTCGAGGAGCGCTGGCAGCTTTAGTGGCGGTTTGGGATCGGCGCCGCCAAGTAAATCCAAAGCCGGCGCTACGAATAGCAAATAGGTGACGATGGTGGACACCGGGTTCCCCGGCAAACCGAAAAACAGCGCGTCGCCAACGGTGCCAACGGCCAAAGGTTTGCCGGGCTTGAGAGCGAGTTTCCAAAAGCCTAGGGTGCCGACTTCCTCGACGACGGCTTTGACGAAGTCCGCATCGCCAACGGAGACGCCGCCGCTGGTGACCACCAAGTCGGCCCGCTTGGCCGCCTCCCGCAAGGCGACGCGCACGCCCTCCGGGTCGTCCGGCAGGCAACCGAGATCGATGACTTCCACGGGCTTTTCCCGCAGCAGAGCGGCGAGCGCGAAACGGTTGGAGTCGTATATCTGGCCTTCGGCGAGGGGAGCGCCGGGGTCGACGAGTTCATCGCCGGTGGAGAAGATCGCCACCCGGACGAGACGCGTGACGGCGACTTTGGCGACACCGCACGCCGCCAGCCAAGCGGTCTCGAACGCCGAGAGCCGACTCCCCGCCGCGCACAGCATATCCCCGCACCGCACGTCGTGGCCTTGGCGCCGCACATGCTGGCCTTGGCGAATCGGGCCAACGACCACGACATCGTCGCCGGTGCGCGTGACGTCCTCTTGCAGAACGACCGAGTCGGCGCCGTCGGGCAACACCGCGCCAGTGAATATACGCGCCGCTGTTCCCGCACCCACGGTAGCGTCGGTCGGATGCCCGGCTGCGCTTTCGGCGATCACATGCAGATGTTTCGGACGTTGGCCTTGCAAGTCGGCAGCGGCGACGGCGTAGCCGTCCATCGCCGATGCGTCGAACGGCGGCAAGTCGACGGGCGCCGTGACATCGGCGGCGGTGATTCGACCGGTGGCGGCGGCAAGGTCCACTTCCTCGTGGTCGGCAACGCCCCGCACCAGTTTGCGGAGTTTTTCAAAAGCGAGATCGACATCTAGTAGCATGACGATATGACCAATTTGCTGGCCATCGAAACGACGACCGGCATTTGCTCCGTAGCGCTCCACTTGGACACGCGCATATCCGCTGGCCACCCGAAGGGGCTACGCGACGAGCCGCAAAAGCTGTTTCTCGAGAATACCCGCTTGGCGCCGCGACTGCACAACCGTCATGTCTTGACGATGGTGGACGACTTGCTGCGCGCGGCCTCCCTCGACAAGAAGTCCTTGCATTTGATCGCCTACGGCGCGGGTCCGGGCTCGTTCACCGGTGTACGCATCGGCGCCGCGGTCGCCCAAGGACTCGCATTCGCGCTGGCCCTTCCCGTGCTGCCGGTGCCGAGCTCCCAAGTGGCCGCCGAGACCGCGCGTTGCGTCGCTGGCCTACGTGGCACGTTCGAGGTGCGCCGCAAGAGTCGAGCGGGTTGGCGCTACGCCGCTCGGTACGCGCTTTGCGACGACGGCGTGACCTGTTTGGCGTTCGACAAGCTAATGCCCGACGACAAGACAAGCGAAGGCGACGACGCAAATCCAAGCGAGATCGACGGTGACCGGCTGGCCATCGACGCCGGCGCGCTGGCGCGAGTCGCCCTGCGGAGCCAGGCGTCCGCCGTCGCCCCGGAATCGGCGTTGCCGTTCTACGTCGAGGGCGACAGTCCGTGGCGCGCGAGCGCTTAGCTTGCGGGTGACGCGACAGGATTCGATCGCCAATCTGCGCTTGCCGGATGTGGCGCGTCGCGCGCGGCAGGGTCGGCGCTCGGCGCTGGCGCGAGCATGCGCCGCAGCGCCGGGGCTGCGCGTACACGATGCTTTCGCGGGTTGGGGCACGGACGGCTTGGTGCTTGCCTCGCTGGGTTGTCGCGTACACATGAGCGAATGCAGCGCGGCTGTCTACGAGAAATTGAAGTCTCGCCTAGCAGACCAAGCGTTCGGCGACAACGCGCCGACCCACGCGCTGGAGGACGCGCGCTCGAGATGGCGCGAGCCTTGCGTCTACGACGTAATCTATTTGGATCCGATGTTCGGGCGTCACCCGAAGACCGCACGACCCGCTAAGCACATGCAAGTGCTCGCGGAACTCGCCCACGAAGTGGCGGAAATCGCAACTTGGATCGACGACGCGCGCGGCGTCGCGACGGCCCGCGTAGTGGTCAAACGGCGAGCGAACGCCAAGCCGATCGGCCGCCCGGATTGGCGCATCGCCGGCCGCAGCGTACGCTTCGACGTCTACCGGCCCGCGCGCCGGGCAACCGCCGTCGCTTCGTCCGCCGGCTCGAGTGCTTGACGCAGTTCCACCGCAATGACGCCTCGACCCGCACGCAGCATGTCCCCGATGCGATAGTCGAAGACCAATTTGCCCTCCTCGTCCTCGGCCACCACGCCGTTGTCCGTCAGAGCTTGCAAAAACCCCTCGAAGAGCCGCGCATCCGAAAACTCCGGCGCATCGATACCGTACAGCGTGGAGATGCGCTCCGCGGTCTTGCGACATTCCAGCAAGAGCGTTCGTCGATCAAGCACGCCGACGCCGGCGCGCGTCAACAACGCGGCACAGATATAGAACCGCTCGACAACCTGCATCACGGTATTGGCGAGCAACCGTAGTCGAAATCGCGCCACCGGGCTTTGCGGCGCCACTAGTCCTTCGCCGCGCAACTCGATCAGGCCCGCCGCCTGCAAATGCGCCAACCAGCGGTCCACCGAGTCTTCGGCCCCCACCTGCAATTCACGTCGGACATACGGGAAGATGGCATGGAATAAGCGCCGAAGGGCGCTACGCCGAATGCCGCGTCGGCGATTCACCAGCAAGCAGGCGACGAACGCGGGCGCGGCGAACACATGCAGAACGTTGTTGCGATACCAAGTCATCAGCACCGACGTGAAGCGGTCGTGCCGGAGAACGTCTCCACCGCCGTCGCGCCGGGTCGCGCCTTCCCTGGTTAGCCAACCCAGCCTCTCGGCGCGGCTGACGATTTCCTCGGCCGGTACATCGACCACGGCATAGTCGTGACAGTCCGCATCGCGTCGCATCAAGTCGCGATACAGATCGATCTGGGTCACAAGCGCATGTTCGTCGATCGCTTGTCGCGGCATGGACAAGGTAGTGAGTGCAACGAGATTCGTCGCGTTGACGACCGCCGCTGCGTTGACGCCGACTAGGATGTCGTTGCCGAGCGTCCGTGCCGAATGTGCCGAATGTGCCGAATTAGGACCTCTGCCACCATCGCCGGCGTCGCTCAGCAAGTGGTCGAGCACGAGCGGTTTGCCGAACGACACCTGCGCCGAGCCCAAGGACTGTCGCACCAGCATCAGACTGCGCAACACGTCGCGGATGGACTCCCGCCGCTTGCTCGCGCCGCGCAATTCCTCGACATAGCCGGCCGCTTCGATGAGCTTCTCGTAGCCGAAGTAAACCGGCACGAAGGCTATCGGCCGGGGAACGCCGCGACGATGCGCTTCCAAGGTCATCTGCAACATGCCAAGACGGGCGGGGAGCAACCGTCCGGTGCGTGTCCTGCCGCCCTCCAAGAAATACTCCACGGAATGGCCGCGACGAAATACTTGGTAGAGATATTCGGAGAACACCGCCGTGTACACGCGGTCCCCTTGGAAGCTTCTGCGCATGAAAAAAGCGCCGCCCCGGCGCAGCACGCCCCCCACCAGCGGCATGTTCAGATTGTCGCCGGCGGCAATGTGCGGAAGCATGAGCCCTTGGTGGTAGAGCACATAGGAAAGCAACAAATAGTCGATGTGAGAGCGGTGGCAAGGGGTGTACACCAGCGTATGCGTCTGCGCCAAAGCGGAGAAACCGTCGACGCCCCGCACGGAAACACCCTCGTACACCCGGTGCCAAAACCACGCCAGCACCCGATCCAAGAACAGCACCGTGGGGTAGGACATGTCCGCGGCGATCGCCAACGCCACCTTGCGGGCCTTGCTTTCGAGGCTGCGACCGCGTCCGTCCGCCGCTTCGGCGCTGATCGCGGCCGTCACTTGCGAGCTGGCCAATATCTGCGCCACCAGGGTTCGTCGATGGGAGAGATCCGGACCAAGCGCCGCCACTTTCTGGTTGCGAAACTTGACGCGCAATAGGCGCGCGGTATGCCGTGGTCCACGGTCGCTGGCACCCTGCCGGGCTTCCGCTTGGTCGCGTACCTGCGACCGGACGATGTCGTGCCACGGTAGCGGCTCGCCGAATTGCACGAGAATATCCCGGCGGTTGAACAAGAAAATGAGCAACCGGCGCAGACGAGAGGAAATCGCCCAACCTTCCGACAGCAATGCGCGAATCCACGACCGGTCCTTGTTCGCCCCCCGACCCCAAAAGATCGACACGGGGGTGAGCCACAACTGCGCATCCTCGCGGCGGGCGAGTTCAGCCTGCAAGCGCAGCATGCGCTCTGGCACGGCGCGCATCGTGTTGCGCCGCCACATGCCGGACGGTCGGTTGAGAAAGAAATACCGGCACGGTTCGTCGAACGCTTCGAGCGGCGCATCGGGCGATGGCAAGCCGTTTCGTTCGGCGACGATATCGAGTAGCGCCGCATCCGCCAGCGAGCGGTTCGCCAAGGCGTAGACGAGTTCCCCGGACGAGCCGAGGTGGAAGTCATTGACGGTGGGACGGACCCATGCCCTCAAGCATCGGCGCCGCAACGCGTATGCGGGACGTTTCTTCGTCCTCAACATCCGTCAATGCCTTGTTCAGTCCGCGCCACCACGGTGAAGCCACAAGCCTAGCAGCCCATGGTGAAAGTCACGCTGCATTCTCCCGGAGAACGCAGGGAACCTGTGGCGGCTTCGCACCCCTTGGCAACGCGGCGAGGCCATTGCCGGCGGCGCCTTGCCGCAGTCCCCCTGCGGAGCGCCGCAACCGGACAGGGCACTAGGATTATCCGGCATTGCCCTCGAACACGCCGTTCACATCGCCTCGCACCGGCGACTCCGGGCTTTGCAGGCGGTAAATGCCTTGGTAGCGTTCTTCGGCTGTCTGCGCGGCATCCTCGGGCGAGACCAGCACGGTCGGTCGCAGAAATACCAGCAAGTGGCGCTTCACGAAGGTTTTTCGCTCCGATCTGAAAGCGCGACCGGCAATCGGGATGTCGCCCAACAAGGGCACTTTCCTTTCGACATCGCGGATATCGTCTTGAATCAAGCCACCGAGCAAAATGATCTGTCGGTCGTCGGCGAGGATGGTGGTCTGCAACATGCGTGTGTTGGTGACCACGTCGGCGAAACCGCCGGCGCCGATCCCCAAGCCGCCGGTCTCCGCCGAGTCGACGACGCTGCCAACTTCCAACCGGATGCTCATGCGCATCGACAGGTTGTCGTGGATGTGCGGCGTCACCTGCAAATCGACGCCGACATTCTCCCGGCTGATGGTTTGGAACGGATTGCTCGCGCCGTCGGTCGTGGTGGTGAAGGAGCCCGTGCGGAAAGGAATCTGTTGGCCGGAGACATTGGTCGCTTCCTCGTTGTCCAACGTGAGTACGCTCGGCGTGGACAGCAGATTGGCCCGGGTATCGGTGGACAAGGCGCTGATGATGGCGCCGAAGGCGATGCCGTCGCCATTGAGCCTCGCCAACGCGATCGTCGGCGAAGCGAACCCGCTGGCGACCGCCACTGGATCGATGCCGACCTCGGGAGAGGTTTCGCCGATGCGTGACAGCAGGCCCCCGACGATGCCGTTCAAAGTGGTGCTCAGCAGCGGTATCGTGTTTCCCGAGGCATCACCGGCGGCCAGTTCTATGCCGCGGGCATCTTGCGTGTTGATCGACACTTCCACCACGGCCGCCTCGATCAGCACCTGCTGTCGCCGTACGTCTAGCTGGTGAACGAGCGCGAGAATCCGACTCATCGTGCTCGGATCGGCGTTCACGATAATCGCATTCAACGACACGTCGGCTTGGATGATCGCGAGGGGGCGGCCGTCATCCGTCTCGACATTGACCATCTTTTCGACGAGCTGCGCCACCGGCTCGGCGTCGGCGTGATTGAGGTGAATGACCCGAACGGCGCTGGCGGCGGTCTCCGGCACGTCGAGCTTGTCGATCAAACGCAACGCCTCGGCGACGGCGTGATCCTTGCCCTTGAGGATGAGCGAGTTGTCGCGCTCGTTGACGACGATTTGTACCCGCTGCGGGCCTTCCGCGCTTCTGCCGAGTTGATCCGGCGCGATTTCCTCAAGCACCGTCGCCAACGTACCGACCCAGGCGTGCGCCAAGACGCGATGCACCAACTCGTCCCTGTCCACGACATCGATCTCGCGCAAAAGCGCCAAGATGCGGCTCATGTTGGCGGCTTGGTCGGCGACGATGAGCACGTTGGGCTTGTCGATCGCCGCGATATGTCCGCTGCCGGGAATCAGCGGCCGCATCATTTTGACTACGTCGGAGCTACGCACGTAGGCGAGCGGCACGACTCGGGTGATCAGCAAATCGGCCGGGTGGTCCTCGACACCCGTGACCGGCCCAGCGGCCTGCTTCACCGCCACTTGCTGCACCACGCTAACCACGCCGTTGGTCTCCACCGCGCCCAACTTGTGTACCCGAAGCACAGTCAGGAATAGTTCGTAAATGCCGTCGGTATCCAAGCCGACGCTGGACACCACAGTCACTTGCTGATCTTTCACCCGCGGGTCCACCACTACGGTCTTGCCAGTGATCTCCGCCACTTGCTCGATGAACTCCGAAAGCGGCATAGCCGAGCCGTTGACGGTCCATGTATTCGGCTGGGCAAAGACGACGCTCGCCAATGCCGCCAACGCGCAGGCGCATAGGGCGCCGATGGACTTGGTTTTCATAACTTGCGCCTTGACGGGTCGTCGTTAGTTGATGGGGAAGGTATAAACCAAACGTCGTTCGCCACGTTGGACTTCGATGCTCGCCTCGCCAAGCGCGACGACCTTCTGCAACTCCAAGCGGTCGCTCTCCGGATCGCCCACTGCTTGACCGTTGACCGAGATGATACGGTCGCCGCGTTGCAGCCCGGTGGCTTTGAGCTCCGGCCGGTCGGCAACGGCGCCGATGACGTAGCCGCCTCCGTCATCCGCAGGCGCCTCGGCCAAGCCCAACGTCGCCAACAGCTTGGCGGGGTCGGTTGCCAACTCCTCTTGGTACGACCTCAGCAGTTCTTCGCCCGAGATGATCGCGAGGGGGCGACCGTCATCCGTCTCGACACTGACCATATTCTCGACGAGCTGCACCTCCGGTTCGGCATCGGGCGTGATTGAGGTGAATATCCGAACGGTGCTGGCGGCGGTCTCCGGCACGTCGAGCTTGTCGATCAGACGCAACGCCTCGGCGACGGCGTGATCCTTGCCCTTGAGAATGAGCGAGTTGTCGCGCTCGTTGATGACGATTTGCACCCGCTGCGGGCCTTCCGCGCTTCTGCCGAGTTGATCCGGCGCGATCTCCTCGAGCACTGTCGCCAACGTGCTGACCCATGCGTGCGCCAAGACGCGATGCACCAACTCGTCCCGGTCCTCGACGGCGAGGACGACGCTCGACAATGCCAACGCACAGGCGCATAGGGCGCCGATGGACTTGGTTTTCATAACTTGCGCCTTGACGGGTGCTCGTTAGTTGATGGGGAGTTTCCAAAAGAAACGTCGTTCGCCACGTTGGATTTCGATGCTCACCTCGCCAAGCGCGACGACCTTCTGCAACTCCAAGCGGTCGCTCTCCGGATCGCCCACTGCTTGACCGTTGACCGAGATGATACGGTCGCCGCGTTGCAGCCCGGTGGCTTTGAGCTCCGGCCGGTCGGCAACGGCGCCGATGACGTAGCCGCCTCCGTCATCCGCAGGCGCCTCGGCCAAGCCCAACGTCGCCAACAGCTTGACCGGATCGGTTGCCAACTCGTCTTGGTACGACACCAGTGGTTCTATGCGCGAGAGGGTGTCGTCGATCTCGATTTGCGCCATGGGCTCGGCCATGGGCTCGGCCATGCGCCTGATGGAACCCATCGCGCCGCCTTCGAGAAGCGAGGCCACCGACGGCACGAACTCTTGTCCTTGGCGCGGCTCGAAGCGAATCAACTCCCGTACGCCGTCGCGGCTGATGACGACGCGGTCCCGGTAGACCTCCGCCAGTGTGGCATTGCCGGGTAGGCGCTCGCCGATGCGATAGCGTTCCGCCAATTGACCCCTGCGGGCGACCAGTGCCGCGGACGCCTGGGCGTCGTCGGCGACGAATACACCCACCAGTTTCAAAGACAGACGGGTCTCCTGCAGACTCTCCGTGCGCTCCCGAGCCACTTCGCCGGACGACGTCGGCGTGCCAAACAAATGCATGGCGGCGATGCCCTCGACGGATACGGAGTGCCGTGTCGTCACCTGCGACACCGCGCTCGGCGTATCAGGCACGGACTCCCGGCCCAACAGGAGGTCATACACCACGCTGGTCAGCGTATAGCCGAACACGATAAACCACACCACGCTAACCAGCGTGTACACCACGCCAGCAAAAATAACGAAGTACGCGGCGATCGCCAGCGGCTTGTGGAAGTCGACCACGAAGTTCACACGTCTTGCAGAGCGCACGATTCTAACAACCCGCCCCTGACTTCGCCGTCTCCCGGCTTGCAACCTTCGCGGTCGCCCGCGCTAAAGCACTTGCTCCGAGACCGTGACCACCACCGCATCGTCCGCCGACGTGCCGGGCCAAGGATTGTCGGCGAGCACCGTGAAGCGCCTCGTGACGCCGATGTGCAGCCAGCCGTCCGCGGCCAACCGGGCGGTGACGAGCGCCGTATCATGCTCGTCAAAGACGCTGAGCACAAAGTCCTTGGGCGTTTCGCTGTTCCGGCCGTCGGCACGCTCGGTCGCGCCCGCGACAGCCGCCAAGCGACCGAACATGACCGGCATCTCCACATCGTAGGTTCGACCCGAAAGCCGGTACACGGTTCGCCCGCCCGTCCAACGCACAGCGCCCCCCGCGCCCGGCTCTCGTCCAGTTCGCAGCCACAAGTCCGAGACATCGAACGTGCCGTTGACGTTCATGTCGTAGGGCCCGAGAACTTGGTTCACCGAAGCGGCGTCGAGAACCCCGGCGACGGCGAGTTCGCGACCAGCCAAACCGAGAGCGGCGCTGCCGCTCAGGTTACGACTCGCGTGGCTGAGCCGCCAGTCTACGCGCAACTCGCCGACCAAGAGACGGGAGGGGCGCAGCGTCCAAGCGAAGCGACCGGCCTCGAACCCGTGGTAGACGACATGCGCTTGGCCGTTCCACCACGCGCCCCGCACGCCGAGCAAGACCAAGCCGTCAATGTCCGCAGCCGCCCGCGCCACGGTCCTCGCCGGTAGCATAGCGACGACCAAGACGACCACCATGGCTACGGCGAACGCCGCGTAACCAACCTTTCCCACCCCGGTTGAGCGATCCTACGGCGCTAACAAGCGGCGAATGATGCGCTCGTAAACGCTAGCCAACGGCGCCAAGTCGTCGACTCGCACGCACTCGTTGCGCTTGTGGATGGTGGCGTTGACCGGGCCGAGTTCCACCACCTCGGCGCCGGCGGGGGCGATGAATCGACCATCGGACGTACCGCCGGAGGTCGAAGGGCGCGCATCGATGCCAAGGGCCAAGCGAATCGCTTGACGCACGGCGGGGATCAGTTCGCCCCCGCGGGTAATGAACGGCTGACCAGATAGCCGCCAAGCGATGTCGAAGTCGACGCCGGTTGCGGCGAACGCCCGCTCGACGGCGGCCCGCAGCAGAGCCGGCGAGTTGAGCGGACTGAACCGAAAGTTGAACTGGCAGTCGAGTTCGCCCGGAATAACGTTGCCCGCGCCGGTCCCCGCGGAGATGTTGGAAACTTGAAAGCTCGTCGGCGGGAAGTCTTGGTCCCCCTCGTCCCAAGACGCGGCGACGAGTTCGCCGAGCGCGGTGGCGGCGGCGTGAATCGGATTCACGGCCTGTTCGGGATAGGCGACGTGTCCTTGCACGCCCTTTACGGTCGCCGCGCCGGAGAGCGAACCGCGGCGGCCGACACGAACCGTGTCGCCCAACTTGGCGGCGGAAGACGGCTCGCCGACGACGCAGTAGTCGAGCCGCACGTCGCGTCGCAGCAGTTCGTCCACCACCCGCACCGTGCCGTCCACGGCGTCGGCTTCTTCGTCGCTGGTGATGAGGAAGGCGAGCGTGCCGGGATGGTCGGGATGCGCGGCGACGAATCGTTCACTGGCGCAAACCATGGCGGCGAGGCTGGACTTCATGTCGGCGGCGCCACGGCCGTACAGGTAGCCGTCGCGCAGCGTCGGTTGGAAGGGCGGAGACCACCACTCCGCTTCCGGACCGCTCGGCACCACATCCGTGTGGCCGGCGAAAACCAGCAGCGGAGCGCCGTCGCCGTGCGTCGCCCAAAAATTGTCGACCTCCCCGAAGCGCATCCGTTCCGCAGCAAACCCGGCCGCCGCCAAGCGTTCAATCAAAAGCTCTTGGCAGCCGCAGTCCCTCGGCGACACCGACGGGCGCTCGATCAGCGCCGAGGTAAGCGCCAACACGTCCTGCCGGAGCGCTTTGTCGGCGCTGCTCATCGCCCGGCGCTTCCCGCCTGCAACTCGGCGGCGCAATCCGCCACGCGACGCGCCGCGAGGACACATTCCTCCAAGCCCGCGACCAAGGCGATGCGCACCCGCCCCGCGCCCGGATTGACGCCGTTCGCCTCGCGTCCGAGATACGCGCCCGGCAGCACCACGATGTGCTCCCGCTCGAAGAGCCGCGCCGCGAATACTTCGCCGGCGACGGGCGTGCGGGGCCAGAGATAGAACGCCGCCGGCGGCATGTCCACGTCCAAGACTTGCGCGAGGATTGGATAGACGGCATCGAACTTGGCGCGGTACGCGGCACGGTTGGCGACGACATGCTCCTCGTCGCCCCACGCCAATACGCTCGCTCGCGCCACATGCACGGGCATGGCGCAACCGTGGTAGGTGCGGTAGTTATAGAAGCGCTCGATGAGCGCAGCGTCGCCGGCGACGAACCCGGAACGCAGCCCCGGCAGGTTCGAGCGCTTCGACAAGCTGTTCAAGGCTACGCAACGAGCGTCGCCCAAGCCCGCACGGGCCGCGGCCTGCAACAAGCCCGGAGGCGGGTTGCCCTCGTCGCGGTAGATCTCCGAATAACACTCATCGGCGGCGACAACGAAGTCGTATTCGTGCGCCCGACGCACCAAGTTCGCCAGCGTCGCTTCCGGAATCACCTCGCCGGACGGATTGCCTGGGTTGCAGACATAAACCAATTCCGCCGCGCGCCATGCCTCCTCCGGCACGCTGTCGAAATCGGGAACGCCGGTCGCGGGGACATAGAACGGCGTGGCGCCACCCAGAAGCGCCGCCCCTTCGTAGATCTGATAGAACGGGTTCGGCATCAGCACCCGCGCGCCGCGCCTGCCGGACAACGTGGCTTGGCCGAACGCGAACAGCGCTTCGCGGGTGCCCGCAACCGGCAACACTTGGCTGCCGGGATCGAGCGCGACGCCATAGCGGCGCTGGTTCCAGTCGGCGATAGCGGTACGCAGCTCGTCGCTGCCCTTGGTCGGCGGATAGGTGGCCAAGCCGCGACGGATTTCGGCCTCGTCGGTCAACGCGGCAACTACGAACTCGGGCGCCGAGTGTTTCGGCTCGCCCAAGGACAGCGGCACCCGCTCCTTCGCGGGGTCCGGCGTCAAGCCGGCGAGCAACGCATTCAGGCGCTCGAAGGGATACGGTTCGAGCTGATCGAGACGCGGGTTCACGGCCGGTCTTGCGCAATCTCGGCGTCCAGCCGCACGCGAATGGCGTCGGCGATGGTCTGCGCGTGACCGGTGTGGGTGATCGCCCGTTTTGCTTGGTTGGTGATCTCGAACACGTCCTCGACGCGCTCCCCCAAGGTCGTGATTCTGGCACCCCGCACGTTGATATCCAGTTCGGCGAACAGTTCGCCGAGCGTGGACAACAACCCCGGGCGGTCCGAAGCCACCACGCGCAGCGTCGATGTAGACGCGCCAAGCGGCGTCTCCAGCGCGACTTCGGTGGGCATGACGAACTGCTTATGTTGCCGCGACACCCGTCGCGACGGGCGCTTGCCGCCGCCGGCACCGAGGGCTTCCGCCAACGAAGCCGCCAGTCGGCGGCGCGCCTCGCCGTTCAGCGTGAGCCGCCGGCCCTCGTTGTCGAGCACAACATAGGCGTTGAAGCAAAGCCCCGCGGCGCTGGTGGAGATTTGCGCCGCAGCGACCATGAGACCCAGAGCGTCAATGGCGGCCACGCTGTCCGCGAACAAATCGTTCCGGTCCGAGGCGTAGAGGAAAATCTCCGTCGCGCCCTCCTCGCTCACTTCGCCGCTCAAGTCGAAAATGCATACGAGCGGTCCTGCCGCCAAGTCGTGCGCACGGATGGCGCGGGTGATCGCCGCGACTTGCCGCGGCGAATGGTGCAGGAAAAAGTTGTCGCCGATATCCGCCCAGATTTCGAGCGCCTCCGCTCGGTCGATGCCGCTTTCGCCGAGTTTGGCAAGCGCCGTCGCCCGGCACTCCCGCGCACGTTCATCGCGCCCGGCGGGCGTGTCCAAGCCACGCCGGAGCGCTTGCCGGGCGCCGTAGTAGAGCTGCCGCAAGAGCGTGGCGCGCCAACTGTTCCACAGCGTGGGATTGGTGGCGTTGATGTCCGCCACGGTGAGCGCGTACAGGTAGTTCAGGCGCACCTCGGTGGCCATGACAGCGGCGAACTCGCTCACCACTTCGGGGTCCGCGATGTCCTTGCGCTGGGCCGTCGCCGACATCAATAGATGATTGCGCACCAACCACGCCACCAATTCCGTGTCTTCGTCGGCCAAGCCGTGCCGGCCGCAAAAGCGCACCACGTCGACGGCGCCGAGTTCCGAGTGGTCGCCGCCGCGCCCCTTGCCGATGTCGTGGAAGAGGCCGGCGATGTAGAGCAGTTCGATCTTCGGCAGGTTGCGCACCACGTGCGATGCGACCGGAAACTTCTCCCGCGCCGAGCGGTAGTGGAAGCGGCGCATCTGACGAATGACCATCATGGTGTGCGCGTCCACCGTGTAGATGTGGAACAGGTCGTGCTGCATCTGCCCGATGACGCTGCCGTATTCGGGGATATAGCGGCCCAGCACGCCGTAGCGCCGCATGCGCGTAAGCTGGCTGACCAAGGTGTACGGGGCGCGCAGCAACGCTAGGAAGTAGCCGGTGACCTCCGGATCCCGGCGAAAGTCCTCGTCGATCAGGTGCAGGTGCTCGCGCACCAAACGGATGGTGACGGCGCGCACCCCGTCAATGTCGCGGCGATTGGCCATCAGCACGAACATTTCCATGATCGCCGCCGGTCGCTTGGCGAACACGTCGTCGCTGGTGGTCTCGATGTAGTGGTTGTTGATGCGAAACCTAGCGTTCAGCGGCTCGATGCGAGGACGCTCGCCGGTGCGCAGGATCGCCTCGTCGAAGTGTTGCAGGAGGATGTCGTTGACCTCGCGCAGCAGCAATACATGACGGTAAAAGTCGTGCATGAACTGCTCCACGGCGAGCTTCGCCGAGGTGTCTTGGTAGCCGAAACGTTTGGCGAGCTCGCGCTGGTAATCGAACAGCAAACGGTCCTCGCGCCGCCCGGCGACAAGGTGCAGGCCGAAGCGCACCCGCCAGAGAAAGCGGCGACCTTCGACGAGCCAGCGGCACTCGAGCGGCGTCAAGAAGCCCGAGGCCACGAGGTCCGCCGGCACAGCCGAGCCGCAGTGTCGCTGCGTGATCCAGAGTACCGTTTGGATGTCCCGCAGGCCGCCGGGCGAACTCTTGATGTTCGGCTCCAAACCGTAATCCATGTGGTCGAACTGCCGATGCCGTTCCGCTTGCTCGTCGTGTTTGGCTCGATAGAAGCGGCGGCTCGGCCAGAACGACCGCCGGGCCAGGAGCCTGTCGAGCTTGGCCGCGAGCGGGTGGCCGCCGGCCAAGTGGCGGCGTTCCATCATCGTCGTAGCCACGGTGACGTCGTGCGACGCCTCGCGCTTGCAGTCGGCGAGGGTGCGCACGCTGTGGCCGATGTCGAGACGCAGATCCCAGAGCAGGCGCACGAAAGCTGCGATTTCCTCGCGCACCGCCTGCGGGCGTTTGGCCAAGATCAGCAAGTCGATGTCCGAGTGCGGGTGCAATTCGGCGCGCCCGTAGCCGCCGACCGCCAACAATGCCAAGTTGTCGTTGTGCTGAAACCAGTGCTGCCAGATTTCCGCCAAGAAAGCGTCGATGAAACGCGCCCGCGCCAAGACCAACTGCTCTACGTCCGCTCCCGCCCAGAACTTGGCGGCGAGCGAGGCGTCCGCTTGCCCGATGCGCCGCCGCAGTTCCTCGGTGTCGGGCAAGGGAACGGCGCCCGCCGACGCCGAACCCGCCTTCATCCGCGCGTCGACGAGCGCCGCCAAAACGAATGCTTGGGCCGCCGCTCGCCCCGCTCCCGGGGCAAGGACTCGCGCGACTCGCGCCTTCCCTGCTGATCGGGAAGTCTCTTTGGCATGGGCCTGGCGGCTTGGTGGGCGTTGTCGGCGGGCGGTTGCTCCGACGCGGCGTCGGCGCTCTCCCCGCGCTCGCCACCCGATTCGTCCTCGCCGATGTCGGACACATCTTCGTCCTCGCCGGTGTCGGACACATCCCTGCTCGCGGGCTCGAGACCGGCGGCCCGCTCCTCCTCCCGCAGGGTCAACACCTCGAAACCGTCCGCCGTGACCAAGATGGTGTGCTCCCACTGCGCCGAGAGCTTGTGGTCCTTCGTGACCACCGTCCACATGTCCGGCAACACCTTGGCGTGCCGTCTGCCGGCGTTCACCATCGGCTCGATGGTGAAGGTCATGCCTTCCCGCAGCACTTCACCTTGGCCCTGCTTGCCGTAATGCATGATCTGCGGTTCGTCATGGAACACTTCGCCGATACCGTGGCCGCAATACTCGCGCACCACGGAGAAGCGGTTGGCGTGCGCATGGCGAGCGATGGCGAAGCCGATGTCGCCGATATGCGCCCCGGGGCGAACTTGCCGAATGCCTGCGTACAGGCACTCCTGGGTGACCGTCACCAGCCGCTGGGCCAGTACGCTGGCGTCGCCGACGAAATACATCTTGCTGGTGTCGCCATGGAAGCCGTCCTTCTTCACGGTCACGTCAATGTTCAACACGTCGCCCCGCTTCAACACCTTTTTCGGCGACGGAATGCCGTGGCAGATCACATGGTTCACCGAAGTGCAGATGGACTTCGGAAAGGGCGGCACGCCCTCGGCGTTGGAGTAGTTGAGACAAGCCGGGATGCAATCGATTTCGTTGACGATGTAGTCGTGGCAGATGCGATCAAGCTCATCGGTGGTGACCCCCGGCCGCACATGCTCGCCAATCATCTCCAACACGCTCGCCGCCAAGCGACCGGCGACGCGCATCTTGTCGATTTCCTCCGGCGACTTGGTGGGGACGACCATAGGCTGGGGAGTATGGGCCAACGCACCCGAGTATGCGAGTCGCCGTGAGTCCCGTCACGTCCTTGGCGGCGCCGGCAGACGCCGGCGCTTGATTCCGAGCGGTGGTAGTTGTTCACTAGCGGCTCGGAGCAGCCACTTAGGGAGAGTCTTGTGCCGGCGTTGGACGGAGTGAGAGTTCTCGATATGACCCAGTACGAAGCGGGCACTTCCTGTACGCAAGCCTTGGCGTGGCTGGGGGCCGATGTGGTGAAGGTGGAAGCGCCCGAGTACGGCGACCCGGGGCGGGGCGTCGGGCGTTCCAGCAACAAGGACTACTCCGCTTACTTCTGCGCGTGGAACGCCAACAAGCGGAGTCTCGCCCTCGACTTGCGCAGCGAGCAGGGCCACGACCTCTTCATGCGCCTAGTGCCGAAGTTCGACGTTTTCGTCGAAAACTACGGGCCAGGCGTCGTCGAGCGCCTGAACATAGGCTACGACCGGCTCAAGGCCGTCAACCCCCGCCTCGTCTACGCCCGCATAAAGGGCTTCGGCACGAGCGGGCCGTATGCGGGTTTCCGTAGCATGGACATGGTGGCGCAAGCCGCCGCCGGCGCGTTCTCGATTACCGGCGAAGCCGACGGGCCACCGATGATGCCCGGGCCGACCACCGGCGATTCCGGCACCGGCGTGCAAGCCGCGATGGCGATCTTGGCCGCCTACGTGCAACGCTTGCGCACTGGCGAGGGACAAGAAATCGAGCTCTCCATGCAGGAAGCCATGGCGTACTACGTGCGCACCCGCGCCTACATCGGTTCCGCTTGGGGCACCAAGGCGACGCCGCGCAGCGGCAACGCCGGTGGCCTGCCGCCGGTCAACATCTATCCGTGCAAGCCGTTCGGCCCGAACGACTACATCTATCTGATGCCCGTCAATCAAGATCACTGGGATGGGCTGTGCGCCGCCATCGACCGCGCCGACCTGCTCATCGACTCGCGCTTCGCCACCACGCGGGACCGCATCGAACACGGCGAAGCGCTATACGAGGAAGTCGCAAGCTTCACACGAGCGCACACCAAGTACGAAGCCATGGAAACCATCGCCGCCGCCGGCGTGCCCTGCTCGGCCTGTTTGGACACCGGCGAACTGCACCACGACAAACACCTGACCGAACGCGGCTTCGTGCATGAACTGGAGCTTCCCGTGCATGGTTCCGTGCCAATGCTCGGTTTCGCGCCGCGGCTGTCCGAATCCCACGTGCCGATGACCCGCCCGCCACGGTTGGGCGAGCACACGGACGAAGTGTTGGCCAAGGAGCTCGGCTTGGGCGACGACGAGTTGACGACGTTGCGCACCGCGGGCGTGATCGGCGACGCGGCACGCTTCAACTGAGCCGGTACGAGCCACCGACGCAAACTCAGACATGGCTTACAAGAAAATCAGCCGCTGACCACAGACGCCGTGGGCGCCGCGTCGTTAACGTGGCGCGATGGCGACCCGAGAAACAAAGCCGAGCGCGGCGACGGCGGCCTACGACAAGCGGGCACGGTCCGTGTACTCGTTCCAACGGACGGTCAAGGATCTGATCGTCGGCCACCTCGCCGGACCGGGCAGACCGCTCGGTGGCGGCATCGTACGCCGGCTGGATCTGCGCACGCTGCGCAAGGTTCCTGCGGACTGGGTGACCAGAGAGTTCCGCGACCGACGCGGCGACAAGGTGTGGGTGGTCGAGTTCCGCGCCCCGCCGCCAGTCGCCCAAACGGCGGCGGGGCGGCGGCGTGGACGGCTGTTCCTGCTGCTTGAGCACCAGTCGCGGAACGATCCCCACATGGCGCTCAGGATGCTGGAGTACGCGACGGAGCTCCTGCGCGACCTGCGCGCCGAAAACGCCTTGGGGCCCGGTGGTCGGCTGCCGCTGATGCTGCCAGTGGTCGTGTACGACGGGGTGATGCCGTGGTCCGCAGCGACGCGGCTAACGGACCGCGTGGAGTGGCCGGCGTCGTTCGACGAGGAAGCAGCGCGGTTATTGGCGTGGCAGCCATCCATCGCGCTACACGCCGTTGACTATTCCGCGCACTCGAACGACGATTTGGCGCGGACGAACGTGGTGTCGCTGCAGATCGCATTCTCGCTAGCGCGCTCGATGGCCGAAGCGCGCTCGTTGACGCGAGACTTGATGAAGTTCCGGGATCCGGACTTGCGGGCGGCGCTGTACGGTTGGGCCGAGCGGTCGCTCAAGCGTCAGGGCTTGGAGCTGCCGCCACTAGAGGAGCTGGAGAGAATGAAGACCGAGAACGAAGTGGTGACCTTGTTCGACAAGAACGCGAGGGCGATCGCGGACGGGCTGCGCGAAGAGGGGCGCCTAGAAGGGCGCGAAGAAGGACGAGAAGAGGGACGCCAAGAAGGACGCGAAAAGGGCCGACAAGAGGGGCGCGAAGAGGGGCGACAAGAGGGACGCAGAGAAGGCATCGAGAACGAGCGCGCCCTGCTACGCCGCTTGGCGACGCGGCGCTTCGGCCCCGCCACCGCCGACCGCTTGACCGAGCTGATCGACGGCATCGACGACGCCCCCCGCCTCGCCCGCGTGGGCGACTGCATCGTCGACTGCCCCACCGGCGACGATCTGCTGGCCCAAGTCGCAGGCGCCTCCGGAGACCCTTGAGGACAAAATCACCGGCTGAGCCCGATGGCTCGCCCTCGTCGCAGCGCTCGATGGCCGAGGCGCTGTCGTTGACGCGAGACTTGATGAAGTTCCGGGACCTGGGGCGGCGCTGTACGGGTGGGCCGAGCGGTCGCTCAAGCGCCAAGGCTTGGAGCGGCCGCCACTGGAGGAGTCGGAGAGGATGAAGACCGAGAACGAAGTGGTGACCTTGTTCGACAAGAACGCGAGGGCGATCGCCGACGGGCTGCGCGAAGAAGGGCGAGAAGAGGGACGCCAAGAGGGGCGGGAAGAGGGACGCAGAGAAGGCATCGAGAACGAGCGCGCCTTGCTGCGCCGCCTGGCGACGCGGCGCTTCGGCCCCGCCACCGCCGAGCGCTTGACCGAACTGATCGACGGCATCGACGACGCCCCCCGCCTCGCCCGCGTGGGCGACTGCATCGTCGACTGCCCCACCGGCGACGATCTGCTGGCCCAAGTCGCAGGCGCCTCCGGAGACCCTTGAGGACAAAATCACCGGCTGAGCCCGATGGCTCGCCCTCGTCGCAGCGCTCGATGGCCGAGGCGCTGTCGTTGACGCGAGACTTGATGAAGTTCCGGGACCTGGGGCGGCGCTGTACGGGTGGGCCGAGCGGTCGCTCAAGCGCCAAGGCTTGGAGCGGCCGCCACTGGAGGAGTCGGAGAGGATGAAGACCGAGAACGAAGTGGTGACCTTGTTCGACAAGAACGCGAGGGCGATCGCCGACGGGCTGCGCGAAGAGGGGCGGGAAGAGGGGCGCAGAGAAGGCATCGAGAACGAGCGCGCCCTGCTGCGCCGCTTGGCGACGCGGCGCTTCGGCCCCGCCACCGCCGAGCGCTTGACCGAGCTGATCGTCGGCATCGACGACGCCCCGCGCCTCGCCCGCGTGGGCGAGTGCATCGTCGACTGCCCCACCGGCGACGACCTGTTGGCGCAGGTCGCGCACACGAGCCGCGCCGCGGAAAGTCCAGCGGGATGCGTAGAGCACAGCAACCGACTGTGGTATAAAGCGCCGGCCTCGCGGCAGTGACGCGAGAGTAAACACGCCGCGCCGGCCACGTCGTTGCGGGTGGCCCCGGCATAGTCCGGGGCGGATTCAACGACGCGGCGCGACGGTAAGCAAACCCGGAGACAACACATGACCATGATCGACATGCGCGACATGTTGGCCGCCGGTGTGCATTTCGGCCATCGAACGCGCTTTTGGAATCCGAGGATGGCGGAACACATCTTCGGTGCCCGCAACAAGATCCACATCATCAACCTAGAGGCTACGGTACCGGCGCTCGAAGCGGCGCTTGCGGAAGTGCGTCGGCTGGCGGCGAGGGACAACAAGATCCTCTTCGTCGGCACCAAACGCGCCGCCGCGAAAGTCATCCGCGAGCAAGCCGAGCGGGTGGGCATGCCGTTTATCGACGAGCGCTGGCTCGGTGGCACGCTCACCAACTACAAGACCATCCGCCAGTCCATCCGTCGCCTGACGGACCTGCAAACCCAAGCCGAGGACGGCACGTTCGACCTGCTGACCAAGAAGGAAGCTCTGCAACGGCGTCGGTTGATGGACAAGCTGGAACGGAGCTTGGGTGGCATCAAGGACATGGGCGGCTTGCCGGACGCCCTGTTCGTGGTGGACGTCAACCACGAGCGCATCGCGGTCACCGAGGCCAACAAGCTCGGCATACCCGTTATCGGCTTGGTGGACACCAATAGCGACCCGGCCGGAGTGGACTTCGTCATCCCCGGCAACGACGACGCCATTCGCTCGGTGAGCCTATTCGTCACCGCCATCGCCAACGCCATCGAGCAAGGCAAGGCGCAAGGGTCCGGCGAAGTCACCATCGAAGAATTCGCGGACATCGACACGGTGACGGCGGACGCTGCCAACGCGCCGTCGGACGACGACGCATCGGTCGGCCAAGCAAGCGGGGACTGAACGCATGAACATGGCGATGGTCAAGGAACTGCGGGAGCGCACCGGCGTCGGTTTCGGCGACTGCAAGAAAGCACTCGTAGAGGCCGGCTGGAACATGACGAAGGCGGCGGACATCGTGCGCCTGCAGAGTGGCGCCAAGGCCGAGAAGAAGGCTGATCGAACGGCGGCGGAAGGCTTGCTGGGCCTGAAGGTGGAGAACGACCGGGGCGCAATGGTCGAAGTCAACGTCGAGACGGATTTCGCGGCTCGCAACCCGAAGTTCGCCGCCTTCGTGGCACACGCCGTGGACACGGTTTTGGCGCAAGGCGCGGACGGCATCGCAGAGACGCTTGACGCCGAACGACAAACCCTAGTGCAGGAAATCGGCGAGAACATCAGAGTGCGCAGGGCTGCCCGGGTCGATGCGCCCGCCGACGGCACCGTGGTCGGCTATCTGCATCAAGACCACAAGCAAGGCGCCTTGGTCGCGCTGGCGGGGGGTGATACGTCCCTCGGCCGCGATGTCGCCATGCACGTCACGGCCATGCGCCCCGCGGTGCTGGCGCCGGAGGATATGCCGGCGGATGCCCTCGCCAAGGAACGGTCGATGATCGAGCAACTTACCGCGCAAGAGGAGCAAGCCGCCAAACGGCCGAAGCCACCGCAGATCATCGACAAGATCGTTGCCGGTCGGCTGCGCAAGTTCTTGGCGGAGTCCAGCCTTGTGGAACAGCCATTCGTCAAGGACACATCGGTCAAGGTCGGCGAGTTGTTGGCCGGCAAGCAGGCCGACTGCGTGAGTTTCGAGCGCTTCGAGGTCGGCGAGGGAATCGACAAGGGGCAGGAGGACTTCGCTGCCGAAGTGCGCAAGCAACTCGGCTGACCGGCGCTCAAGCCGGCGCGTCGCCGAGCAAGTGGCAACTCGCGGCTTGATTCGGCCCTGCGGACGTCAGCCGCGGCGCCCGTTCCAAGCACGCCGGCATGCGGCGTGGGCACCGCGGGTGGAATCGGCAGCCGCGAGGGGGCGATAGCGCATCGGCCACCTCTCCCCGCACTTGGCCCGTGGCCCTAGGCGCTTGGGGGTCGGGGCGCGGCACGGCGGCGAGCAGCGCTTGCGTATAGGGGTGCCGCGGGCTGTCGAAGATCGCCGCCTTGGCGCCGGTCTCCACGATTTGACCCAAGTACATCACCGCCACTCGATCTGCCGCATGTTCCACCAATGCCAAGTCGTGGGCGATGAGCAGATACGTCAGCCCGAGCTCATCTTGCAAGTCCTTAAGGAGATTCAGGATTTGCGCGCGGATCGATACGTCGAGGGCGGAAATCGGTTCGTCCAACACGACGAGCTCCGGCTGCAGGATGAGCGCCCGGGCGATGGCGACGCGTTGCCGCTGGCCGCCGGAGAACTCGTGGGGATAGAGATTCGCGGCGGTGGCCGGCAAGCCCACCAGCGACAGCGTGCGGGTGATCGCGGCCATCGTCTCCCCTCGTCTCGCGCCATGCGCGAGCAACGGTTCGGCGAGAATGGTCTTTACTTTCAAGCGCGGGTTCAGCGAGCTATAGGGATCTTGGAACACCGCCTGCACGCGGGATCGATAGCGCTTGGCGGCTTTGCCTTTGAGCCCGCCAACGTCCTCGCCAGCAAAGGTGATGCGCCCGCCGGCGAGGGGATTGAGCTTGAGAATCAAGGTCGCCAATGTGCTCTTGCCGCACCCGGATTCGCCCACCAAGGCGAAGGTCTCGCCCTTGGCGATGTCCAAGGACACGTTATCGACCGCGGTGAGCAAGCCGCCTCGGGTGGGAAAGCGACAGCTCACTTGGTGGAGACGCAAGAGCGCCGTCATGCGTGCAGCCAGCAAGACACCGTCGCCCCGTCGCTGGTGGTCGTGATCGGCGGCGACTCTCGACGACACTGTTCGCTGGCGTGCGGACAACGGGGGTGGAAGGCGCACCCGCTCGGCAGCGCCAGCGGATTCGGCGGATTGCCGGCGATCGACTTCAAGCGTTGGCCGCGCTTCCCCAACCTCGGCACCGACGCGAGCAGACCTTGCGAATACGGATGCCGCGGCTCGGCGTAAAGTCGTTCTGCGCTTGCCGCCTCGACGATGCGCCCGGCGTACATCACGGCGATGCGGTGGCAGGCTCTGGCGGCGACGCCGAGATCGTGGGTGATGAAAACGAGCCCCGCCCCGGTCTCCGCCTGCAGACGCTCGATCAGGTCCATCAACTGCACTTGGATCGTCACGTCCAAGGCGCTGGTCGGTTCGTCGGCGATCAAGAGCTTGGGCCGGCAGGCGATGGCCATGGCCGCCACCACACGCTGGCGCATGCCGCCGCTGAATTGATGCGGATAGTCCCACGCCCGCTCCCGCGCCGCCGGCACCCGAACGCGATCGAGTTCGTCTATGGCGAGCGCCATAGCCGAGCCCCGCCGTCCACTTATACCACTCGCCGGCGCCCCGGAGGCCGCCAACCCATGCGCACGGATAGGCGCCGCCACTTGCGCACCGACGGTAAACACCGGATTCAGCGAGGTCATGGGATCTTGCGAGATCATGGCGATCTGCCGGCCGCGCACTTCGTCGGCCAGCGTCTTCTCGGCCAAGCCAAGCAGCTCCCGGCCGTCGAGCTGAATAGAGCCGCCGACGATGCGCCCGGCGGGACGCGGCGGCAATCCCAACAGCGACAACCCGGTCATGGTCTTGCCGCTGCCCGATTCGCCGATCAGGCCCAAGGTTTCGCCGGCACCGACGTCGAAGCTCACCCCGTCGACGGCCTTCAGCACCCCCCGCTTCAAGAACAGGTGCGTCTTCAAGTCGCGCACGCGCAGCATCAGATTTGCCGTCGCAGCGGGTCGAAGGTGTCTCGCAGCCAGTCGCCGAGCAGGTTGGAGGCCAAGCAAGCAGCCATGATGGCGAGCCCGGGCATGGTGATGAGCCACCACGCCACGTCGATGAAGTTGCGTCCGTCGGCGAGCATCCCGCCCCACGAGACATTCGGCGGCTGAATGCCAAGGCCGAGAAAGCTCAAGCCCGCTTCGAAGACGATCACACTGCCGAACTGCAACGTCGCCAGCACGAGCAGCAGATTCAGCAGGTTTGGCGCCAAGTGGCGGTAGAAAATGACCGGCGTGGCGACCCCGGCGATCTTGGCCAGCTTGATGAAGTCGCGCTCGCGCAGGCTCAGCACCTCGCCACGCACCAGTCGCGCATACCACGTCCAATAGCTCAGCACGATGATGAACACCACCATCGCCTCCCCCGGCGGCAGCACGGCCGCGAACAGCATCGCCAGCGGAATCGACGGCACGGACATCTGTACATCGATCAGCCGCGAGACCAACGCGTCGACGACGCCCCCGAAGTACCCCGCCACCATCCCGAGCACCGTGCCGAGGAAGCCCGACAGGACGATCGCGTAGAGCGCCACGTTGGCGGAAACCCGAGCGCCGGCGATGATCCGGCTGAGGATGTCGCGCCCTAGGTTGTCCGTCCCGAGCAGGTGCGCACTGCTGCCTTCGGCCGTCCACGCCGGCGGTGTCATGGCATTCTCGAGGGCGATCTTGCCGGCATCGTGGGGCGCCAGCCAAGGGCCGACGAGCGCACACAGCAACACGAGGGCGAGCACGGTGGCGGCAACAAAGGGAAAGCCGCTGTCCGCGCGCCTCAGGAAGCGCGCTAGGAACGGCTTCGGCAAGCCGACAGTCTCGCTCATGCGGCGCTCCGCCCGCCGTGACGAATGCGCGGGTCGATCAGGCCGTAGGAGAGATCGACGACGAGGTTGACGAGTACGAATACGAGCGCGGCGAGCACCACCCCGGCCTGCACCACCGGGAAGTCCCGCGCGAACACGGCATCCACCACCGTGCGCCCCACGCCCGGCCAAGCGAACACCACCTCGATCACGAACGCGCCGCCGAGCATGTTGGCGAAGTAGACGCCGATCATGGTCACCAGCGGCACCATCGCGTTGCGCAACGCGTAGCGCCAGACGATCCAGCGCTCCGGCAAACCGATGGCGCGTTCCATACGCACATAGTCCGAGTCGAGGATGTCGAGCATCGACGAGCGCAACGTCCGCGTCATCGCCGCGACCGGATACCAGCCGAGGGCGATGGCCGGCAGCACGAGATGGCTCACGCCCCCGCGCCCGAACGCCGGCAACCATTGCAGCTTCACCGCGATGAACAAGATCAGCAACAAGCCAATCCAGAAACCCGGCACGGCTTGTCCGAGCATGGCGAACAGCTTGGCGGCACGGTCCACCGCGCCACCCCGGCGCACGGCCGAGACCACACCCAAAGGCACTGCCAAGAGCAACGCGAAAACCAGACCGGCGACGGCTAGTTCCAGCGTCGCCGGCAGGCGTTCCAGCAAGAGCGTCATGGCCGGCTCGTGCCACTGATAGGAGTCGCCGAAGTCACCTTGCACAGCGTTGGCCAGAAAGATCGCGAACTGCACGGGCAACGGTCGGTCCAGACCCAACGCCTCCCGCATCGCGGCAAACTCCTCTTCGCCGGCGTCCATGGGCAGCATCAGCGCGACCGGGTCGCCGGACAAACGTTGGGCGACGAATACGATGAGCAGCGCCCCGAGGATGGCGACAACCCCCTGCAGCACGCGTTTGGCAACGTAGCCCTTCACTGATCGAGCGCCACCGGCGCCGAACTGCCACGCATACCCCGCATCGACCGCCAAAAGGCCGCTGGCCACGGCTCGAAGTCAAGCTTGTCTCGCCAAGCCAAGGTGAGCAGCGGGCGATAGGTCGGCAGTCCCCCGGCGACGCGCGCGTGCTTCAAACGGGCGATATCGCGAATCATCGCGCTGCGGCTGGCGCGATCCATGGTGGTGCGCAGTTCTTCCACCATCGCGTCCAATTGCGGATCGGCGTGATAGGAGTACGTGCCCCAACCCTCTCCCGTGCTGTGCAAATGGCCGGACCAAGCGTCCGTCGGATCCCCGGGCAATCCCTGCCCCCACATGGTGCTCCAGATGCCGTCCATCGCGGGTCTGGAGAATCGCCGACCGACGGCGATCCACGCCCCGTACTCCAACTGCACGATGCGGCAGCGGATACCCACCTCCGTAAGGTAGGCGAATATGATCTCGCCGATCTCCTTGAAGTACGGTTCGCGGGGCGTCGTGAGGTTGTAGCAGTTGGTGTTGAAGCCGGCAGGGAAGCCGGCCTCGGCCAGCAGTTCGCGGGCGCGGTCGGGGTCGTAGGGATAGGGTTCGAGCGATGCATCGTAGCCGAGCGTGCCCGGCGCCAACTGCGCGGTGCGGATGCCTTGGTCGTAGAGCACGTAACGGATGATGTCATCGACGTTGACCGCATAAGCCGCTGCTTGCCGCACCCGCTCGAAGCGAAATGGGCTCGCCGGGTCGGTGGCGTTGAACGAGATATAGAGGTTGTTCGGCGCCGGCAACGATGCCACTTCCACGCCGGGCAGTCGCTCGAACTCCGCCACCTGCGCCGGCGGCACGGCGTCCATCCAATCCACCGCGCCGGTCTTGAACGCCGCCACGCGGGTGGTGTCTTCCGGGATGATCTTGATGCGCAGCCGCTTGGCGACGGGCATGGCGTCGCGATTCCAGTAGTCCTCGAAGCGCTCGACGACGAGTTCCTCGCGCGGCTTGCGGGATACGAACTTCCACGGTCCGGTGCCGATGGGATGCGCCAGCACGCCGGCGTCGCCCACCGCTTGGTAGTACTTGCGCGGGATCGCGGGAAGCACCAAGTTCAGCGCCGGCAACGAACCATCCGGCTTGCTCAGCACGAAAGCGAAGCGCAGATCGTCATGAACGTGAATCGCTTCGACGTAGCGAAGCCGCCCGGCGTTGCGCGAAACCGGGTCTTTCAGCCGCTCGAAGGAATACGCGAAGTCGCGGGCGCTAAGCGTATCCCCATTGTGAAATCTGACGCCTTCGCGGATCTTCACCTCGATCCGCGTCCTCCCTTGCCCGCTCGACGGCGCGTCGGGGTCGGCCGGCGCTTCCACCACGCGCCAAGATTCGGCCAGCCAATTGACTCGGTCGAAATCCGGCGTGACGGCCAGCAGGTTCTCGTAGAACAGATCGATGTAGTAGGCGTCCACACCCGCCGAAGAGCGCGTGGGATCCACCTGCTGCGGCTCGGCCGCGAATGCGACGACGATCTCCTCGGCCGCGGCGTGGCAGACGGCCGCTGCGCCGAGACCCGCCAGCGCAAGCCGCGCGACGAAGTTCAAGGCGTGACTTCGACGCCGTGCCAGAACGCCACCCGGCCCTCGATGTGCTTTGCCGCCTCTTTCGGCGACGGGTAATACCAAGCCGCGTCGGCATTGGTCTCACCGGCCACCACAACGTGGTAATAGTGCGCGGTGCCCTTCCACGGGCAGAAGCTCGTGGTGTCGCTCGGCGCCAGCATGGTCTGGTTCAAACCCGCGCGTGGGAAATAATGGTTGCCTTCGACAACGACGGTGTCGTCGCTCGTCGCCACCACTTGGTCTCGCCAAATCGCCTTCATTCGTTCCTCCGGTTGCCCCTTGCATATGAGAGCGTGGCACAGCCAACCCGCAATCGGCAATAATGCGGCCAAACGCACTCCTTACGGAGGGGAGGTCACCATCATGTATCGCACCCACAGCTCGGCAGCGCTCGTCTGCTGCCTCCTGATCGGTTGTCAACCGACCACGGAACCCTCGGACGACTCTACGTCCGCAGCCGAAACTTCCGCAGGCGAGGCGGCCCCGGTGGTAGAGGCCGTGGAGGCAGCCGCCGCGCCGCCCGTGCCGACCCATTGGACGAGCGATGGCGACATCGGCGAGGGCGGCGGGCCGGTGGACAACGACGCGCTGCTGGCGGGCACGGCCAATCCCGAGCAGTGGCTGCTCTACGGCGGTGACTACGGCAACCACCGGCACTCGCCGATCGACGACATCACCCCGAGCAACGTGGCCCAACTGCAAGTGGCGTGGGCGTTTCCCACCGGCACCACCGAGCAATTCGAGGTATCGCCGACGGTCTACGACGGCATCATGTACGTCACCACCTCGTTCAACCGGTTAATGGCGCTGGACGCCGCCACCGGCGAGCTCCACTGGCGCTACGACCACCCGCTGCCGGGCCGCGACGTGCTGAAGCTCTGCTGCGGCGCCGTGAACCGGGGCGCTGCGATAAGCGGTGATCTCGTATTAATGGCGACGCTCGACGCCGAGCTGATCGCTCTCCACCGCCTCACCGGCGAGATTCAGTGGCAAACGACGCTCGCTGAGTTCGGAGACGGCTTCAGCGCCACCTCCATGCCCATGATCGTCAAGGACATGGCCATCATCGGCATCGCCGGCGGCGAGTTCGGCGTGCGCGGCTTTTTCGACGCCTACGACGTCGCCACCGGAGAACTTCGCTGGCGGCACTACACGGTGCCGGTGGAGGGCGAGTTCGGCGCCGACACTTGGGCCGGCGATTCTTGGAAGACGGGCGGCGCCCCGGCGTGGACCAGCGGCGCCTACGACCCGCAACGGGACGTGCTCTACTGGACCACCGGCAATCCGGCGCCGGACTGGAATGGCGACCTGAGGGCGGGCGACAACTTGTTCTCCAACAGCCTCTTGGCCGTGAATCCGAATACCGGCGAGCGGCTCTGGCATTTTCAGTTCACGCCCCACGACGTCTGGGACTACGACGGCAACACGCAGCTCTTCTTGGTGGATGTGGTGCGCGACGGCACGACCATTCCGGCCATCGTGCAGGCGAATCGCAACGGCTTCTTCTATATCTTGGATCGCGCCACCGGCGCTTTCATCGACGCCGGCCAGTATGTGGAAGAGTTGAATTGGGCGACGCTGGACGAAAACGGTCGACCGGTGGTAGACCCGCGCGCCAACCCGGTCGAAGAACCCGACTTCCGCGTCTGCCCAAGCAACTTGGGCGGCATGAACGGCGCTTGGACGGGCGCTCTGAACCCCGGTCTCGGCCTCGCCTACATCCCGTCGGTCGAGTCCTGCCAGTACTACCAAAAAGGCATTGTCGCCTTCGTCAAGGGCCAGCCGTTCATGGGCGGCACGCCGATTCCCCTAGATGTGCAGAACGGCGTAGCGCACGGCCATGTCTCCGCCGTCGACGTCAACACCGGCGAGGTGCGTTGGCGCTACATGGACCCGGACCCGATGATGGGCGGCGTGCTCTCGCTTGAGGGAGGCGTGGTATTCACCGGCAACCAAGCGGGTTTCGCGTTGGCGCTCGACGCCGCTACCGGCGAGGAGTTGTGGCGGTTCCGCATGGGCAGCGGCATGCGCAGCCAGCCGGTGGCCTACCGCGCCGGCGACAAGAGCTACGTCGCCATCGGCTCCGGCAACTACGCCACCTTCGTGTCGTTCGCCGGCGGCCCGGTGAGCGTCCCGGAAGGCGGTCACCTGTTCGTCTTTGCGCTGCCCTGACGCGCAATCCAGTCCACAGTGGCAGAGGCAAGCTATGACTGGCCAACCAGAATTGCATCTAGGCGGCAACTACCGCACGCCGTCGGGACGAAAGCAGCCGCAGGGTTGCGGTGACTACAGAAGGTCCCTAACGATGAGTAATGTAAGGTTTGCCTCTCGCGAGACCTTGTCAAATTGAGCCTCGCCAAGCCGATCAAAGTTCTCGTGGCGGTCACCGCCTTATTCTGCGTCTCTGTTGCGCCTGACCGCCTCGCCGACACGTCGCCGCTCTCGGTGTGCTTCCCAACCGACGATCCCCCGCGGTCCGTGCGTGCCGATACGGCAGGCTTCGATCTCGACATCGCCCGCTTCGTCGCAGGCGAGTTGCAGCGTGGCTTACGCATTGTGTGGCTGCCCGAGCGTGGTCAGACGGACCTTGAGTCGAGCGACATCGACTTCCGACCTTTGCTCACCAGCCAGTGCGACGCGCAATTTTCCGTTCCCGGTATCGGCGCACTCGGCTGGTATGGCAGCCGCTTGGAATTGAGCCGGCCGTACTACGGCGCGGCGTTCGAACTCATTCCCGAAACGGCGAACTTCCGGTGGGGCGAGCCGTACGCCGAAACAGTCGCCGTGCGCTCGAATACCGTTGCCCACTTGGCCTTGGACGCCATAGGCGTCCGCTGGACGATGCAGGGACGGACCGCAGATGTCGTCCAAGCGGTCCACGACGGGTCGGCGGCAGCCGCGCTGATCTGGGGGCCGGACCTCGCGCTTCTCGACGTCGAGCGCGACTCGGACTTCGAACCGCCGGCCGTGCTGCGCTGGAATCTGCACGCGGTCACCCGTCGAGGCGACGCGTTGCTGACCGCCATTAACCGCGTCTTCGAGTCGCCGTCGTTCCAACGGGAAACGCAGCGGTTGATGCGCCGCCACGGTATTCCGGCACACCCGCCCTTCGCAACGGTGTATACCCTCGCCGACTTGAACGCACTGCGAGCCGGCGAAGAAAACTGATGCCGCTCAAGCACCTGTCTCGCTAAGAAAGCCAGTTCACCGCCTGTGCCAAGACACCTGCCGCGACTGCTCGTCGCCACGACTTTCTTGATGGCTGGATGCGACTCGGCGACGCCAGCGGACGCCTTTCGCACGGACCAAGCGGCACTAACGCGCGGCAAATCGCTGTTCGTAGGCACCTGCGCCGGCTATTGCCATAGCCCGACGGTTGAACGCGCCGCGCCCAATCTGTTCGACTGCACATGGCTGCACGGCGACGGCGGCGCCCAAGCGCTCTTCGACACGATCGCAAACGGCGTGCCGGATACGCAGATGATCGCCTTCAGAGGCGTGCTGCCGGAGGGCGACGACGACATTTGGCGGTTGGTGGCCTATATCCAAAACTCGGCACCGGAATGCGGCAGTTGAAGAGGTACGCCGACCTCCCTTGCTAGCGCGGTTGGTCCCCCTTCAGTCCACCAGCTCAACCACAACGGAACTCGGGTCTTCTCCGCAGGCCCTGAGAATCGCCTGCGAGCGCTTTACATGGTTCGGCGCATTATAATTCGTATCCACCCACAGATTTCCAACTCGCTTGGAGTTCTTCCAATCTCTCCCCGCTCTGTTTTTCGGCACCGCGTTGACCAGAAAACCGCCTCTATCGTTCATAAGAGGGGTGTGGCGGATAGCACCCTTGTCCAACAACCACGCCACGACTTTCGTCTGAAGCTCGTACCATCTTGAGATTCTCTCTACATGGCCGTCGACAAAACGAATACTCGCCGGCATGCCGGCCTCCGACGAGAACTCGGCCAGCGTTAACGACCCAGCAGACGCGACTGCGGAATTGCCCTTGGCTTTGGCGGGTCCACTTCTTGCCCGCTCTTCAACGACTACGCCCTCCTCGGGTCGAATCGCCGGCGGCGGCTCCGTATGGTCGCTGATGATGTTGCCACGCCACAGCCACAGCAGCTGCAAAACTCCAGACCGAGTTGCATCTCTCACTTGGAAGTCGAAAACCTCTTCCAAAGGAGATGGCTTGTAGCCCTTCCACAAGTTCCCGTTTGTAACGACGAAAAACTCGATGGCAGCCCTAGCGCAATAGACGATGGCCTGATCTACCGCCCTATCCAATTCGCGATCTGACGTACCGAGGTTCTTGGCTTCCACGAGCAGGCGAGGCTTTTGATTAAGTAGCATGGCGTAGTCGAACTTGCCACCGTCTCTTGCCGGATACTCCGCCAACACTTGACTCGGATCCGAGAGATCCCACCCGAGCGCGGTCAACAACGGATCGATCAATGCGTACCTAGTTGCCGTCTCGTTGGTCTGCAAGTGTTCGCGGTGGTTCGCTATGCGCTCCCGCAGCGTTTCGATCAACGCCTGCAAGTCGTCCAACCAGTTCACTTTCGTCATTCCGCTCCCCACCATCTCATTGCCGCAACTTCGGTACGCCCTTTGGTTATCATCATCTTACTTGACCCCATCAGCCACACGTTAGGAATCAATGGCCGACCACTTGCACCACGCTACGAACAACGCCCACCCCAACCTCGCCACGCTCGCCGGTGGCGTCGCCGTGATCACCGGCGGCGCGTCCGGCATCGGCTTCGCCATCGCCGAGGCGGCGATCGGCCACGGCTTGAATCCGGTAATCGCGGATATCGAAAGCACCGCCATCGAGACCGCGGAAGAAGCCTTGGCGCCAACCGCAGCGGCTGCGGGCGTCACCGTCTTCGGCCACCGCGTGGATGTATCCGTGGAAGAGGACGTCCATTCCTTGTTCGAGGCGGTCAAGGCACGCTTCCCCGACAAGCCGATCTCCTTGCTTTGCTGCAACGCCGGCGTCGGCGGCGGAGGGCCGGTGCTGTCCGCCAAGACGATCGATTGGGAGTTCGTGCTCGGCGTCAACGTGATGGGCGTCGCGCACTGCGTACGGACATTCGTGCCGGCGATGCTACGGCAGAACGCGCCGGGGGCCGTGGTCGCCACGTCGTCGCAAGACGGCTTGTGCGCGGCGCAAGGGGTCTACGGCGTCTCCAAGCACGCCTGCGTCGCGCTGATGGAGGCACTACACGGCGAAGTACAGGATCGACTTTCCGCGCATGTGCTGTGTCCCAACGTGGTCGCCACGAACATCATCACGTCGTTGCGTAACCGGCCGGATCGATTCGGCGGGCCGGTGGCGTCGGCGGCGAGTTCGCCTGCCGGTCGCGTGGCGGCGCGGTTCAAGGAGTTCGGTATGCCGCCTTCCCGATGTGCGGAAATGGTGTTCGACGCCATTCGCTCGGGCGTGTTCTACATCCTAGCCGAAGCGGAAGAAGACCCCGGATACGTTCGTTTGGAGGCCGAGACGCGCATGCGGGCAATCCTCGACGGCACGCGCCCGTACCGGCCACGCAGCGAGTTCATCGCCAGAGTGTTCGACCTACCACCCCAGACCTGAGGTACAGCCGTACCGGAGTGCTACTATCACCGCGACAGGGTCGTGGGGGAAGATCGTGTTCAAGCCGGTTCAGTTCCAAGCAGATGTGGAGCGACGGGTGCGTTGGGTCGAAGAGACGCCGCCCGAAGACATCGTCGAAGCAACGTATCGAGCGTTGCAGCGCGGTACCTCGCCGACGGCGCTGCTCACCGCCAGCACCCTCGCCGTGGTGCGCTCTACGGAGCTGCCGCCGCAACATCACGGCGGACCGTTACATCCGGTGTGCGGGGTTCACGCCGTACATCACGTCGCCAAGCGGCTGCCCGGCGAGGCCGCGTTTCTGCCGATCATTCAGCACACGACACTGTGCAACAACCACGTCCACTCTCCGCAGATGGGGCCGTACCTCATGCCGGCCATCGAACCCCTCGAAGGTTCGCCCGGCGAAATCGGCAGCTACCACATCAGCGACGCCGAACTAACGGCGGGGTTGTCCGACGAAGACCGGCAAGCGAGTTCCGGCGTAGCCGCTACCCAAGCCACGTTCCACAAGAGCCTGCGGGCGCTGGCGGCACCGGCGGCGGAGCACTACTTCCTGTGGCTGCTCGACAATCTATCGCCGGGCGAGGCCCTCGACCAACTGCTACCGCTCGCGATCGCACGCAACGGCATGGACGATCACAACTTCCTGTTTCCCGTCTACAGCGCCCGCGCCTTGGACTGCATCGGCTGGCAATGGGCGAACGTAGTGTTCCGACCGGCGGTACGCTACCAAGCGCGGCGCGCCTCGAGGTTGGTTCGCAACGGCTACGACTTCAAGGATGTCGAGGCGCTGATCGACGAGTACAAGCTGCTCGACATCGACATTCCACAAAGTCGCCCCGGCGAGTCGGCACAGATCGCCGAGCTCGGCTTCGCCATGGGCCGCTCGAAGGATTATCTGGACAACATGCGCCCCATGGCGCAGGCGTTGGCGGATGGCCTGTCGCTAGACGGCGCCGGCGAGGCGCTCTCCATCGGTGCCGCGGCGGCGTACATCTCTACCAGCTACGGCAATCCGATGGATTCGCATCTACATACCGGCACGACCAACCGGCGCTACCTGCTCGGTACGGAAGGCATCGGATTGCGCAACAAGGTTTCGGCGCTGCTCACCGGCTTCACCGGCCCGGAGGTGCTGCTTGCCGACAGAATGCTGAATTGGGGCGAAAACCTCGACGGCGACGTGACGGCCAAGTTGCCCCAGCGTGGCCAGCGGCAACTGCTGGACGCCATCGTGGAGAGCATCGAAGGCCAGCCGTGGCTCGACTGGCGACGGATCGGCGTCGCCATGACGGTCGCCCCGGACAGCGTCAAGGAAACCGTCGCCTTGGCACGGCAGTACGCCGAAAACGGCTACGACGCCAGCGCCTATTTCGAGCGTTTGGCGGAGATTGCGTGCCGCGACGATTTCACGGAAATGCACGCGCTCAAACACTTTCAAGCGATTGTCGACGAGTACTACGGCACCAGCGAACCGCACCGTTGGCTGCACATGGCGGCTGCGGCCAAGTCAGCGGCGATCATTCACTTGGGACGCGAACACAAGGTGTACGAGCAGGCCAAGGAGTTACTCGCGGCTTAGCGAGGCCGTACGCATACGTCCGATCCGTCTAACGGGTAAGTCGAACAGTACGGCTCGCGCTCTAGAAGCCGTTGTCTCTCGGCACCGCCTTGAGCTCGAGCCGTCCTGCACGTATGTCGGACTTCCGCATACGCCGCCACATCCGACCTTATCTACCAGCGAGAATCGGTCGTTACTTTAGATCCGCATACACGGGGGCGTGGTCCGAGGCGATCAAACCGGCCCGCTTCTTGCGATATTCCCGGTCGATGACCACATCGCGCACACGCTCCGCCACCGCCGGGTTGCCGAGCAGCATGTCGATGCGCAGCCCAATGCCCCGGTGGAAGGCGCCGCCCCGGTAGTCCCACCAAGAGAAACACTGTTCGGTCGGTCGCAGGTGACGGAACAAATCCGTGAGGCCTGTATCGAGCACGGCTTGGTAGCGACTACGCTCCTCCTCCGTACAAAAGATCGTGCCGTCCGCGACGGCGCCGCGCCAGCAGTCTTCGGCTGCCGGCACGATATTGAAGTCGCCGCCGAGCACGAACGGCTCGTCCCGGGGTGCATCTCGTAAGTAAGCAAGCAGGCTGTCGTACCACGCTAATTTGCGCGGGAAGTCCGCATGGTCGATGTCCTTGCCGTTCGGACAGTACACAGTTGCGAAGCTGACCCCGCCTACTTCGGCGCGCAGCAGCCGAGCCCCCGCCTCCTCTTGACCGGGCAAACCGCGCTCCGACACCGTGACGGCCAGCGGCGATTTGGCGGCAATGGCGACGCCATTCCACCCCTTCTGGCCGTGGGTAACCACGCGGTAGCCTAGCGCCTCGAACGGTTCGAACGGGAAGTCGTCGTCCGCGACTTTGACTTCCTGCATCCCCACGACATCGGGTTGCCGATCCTTCAGCCAGTGCTGGACGAAGTCGAGCCGGGCGCGCAGGCCGTTGACGTTCCAAGTGGCAATGCGCACGTCGAAACCTGCCTAAGCCGCATTCTGCTTGTGAAATGTGGCCGCACCCACCAAGCCACCGATGGTGGCGAATATCGCGGCCAAGACGCCGGTTAAGACGAAGTTGGTCAGCACGGAGCCAACGGTCATGCCCCTCGCGCCAAGAAAGTCCAGCAGGAGCTCCGGCGGTTCATAGCCGCTCTGTTCGAAGGCCGCCAAGACTTCCGCCGGATCCACGCCCAAACCGAGCAAAGTCAGAATGACGCCGACCACCGTCGCGGCAACAGCGGCGAAGACCCCCGACAACACGCCGACCAAGGCGCCGTCGCCATAGGGCGCTTTGGCGAAGGTGCCTTGGTCCCGCATGTAGAGGTACATGGCGAATACGCCACCGCCGATGTACAACGCGCAGCATAATGTGTTCGCGTACTGAATGTAGGGCAGGGCCGACAAGACGCCGAATGTGCCACCACCAATCAAGGCGGCATTGAGCGTTTTATTCATGGTTCAAGCACTCTCCGAAGTTGGGACGAACGATGGCTTGGCGCGTGACTCGCGCCAAGCCGAAAAAGTGAGCAGTGGCAACAGCGCCACCGGAAAGGCAGCGACGAGGCCGGTGGCGAAGCGCGACGCGGCCGTGTTCGGGACGATGGCGACGTCGATCAAGAGCGGCGCGAAGAAGACTGCGACCCAACGCGGATTGGCCGCCAGCCTCGCCGCCAAACGCGGCAGCCAAGGCCAAGCGGCAACGCCGAGCGTGAAGCCGAGATAAAGGCCGGTGCAACGGACGCACGCGGCGAGCGGCTCGCCGAGAAAGTGGAAGCTGCGTTCCGGCAATTGGTGACACACCGGATGTAGTAACCAGCGCACCACTTCGCCGTACGGCGAGCCGGCGGCGGTCATGAGCGGTGGCGCGGCAACTAATGCCAACCAGAACATGCAGGCTGCCAGCAGATACCAACGCCAAGGCGTGCGCAATGCGAGCTCGGCTTGTAGCTGCGACGACGAGCTGCCTGTCGGCGTACGGTTCACGCGCCCAAGCGTACCAGCTTGTCGACTTGGCGCGGGCGGCCCCAGTTAACGAGCGCCACATGACGCACCACATGCACCATCCAGTTAATCGTCAGGGGAGCAGATGGTCGCTTAGGAAAGCTCTAACTTCCGCCGAGAGGCGCGTGGTCTCCGCGGACGCCTGATAGGCAAACGCATGCGGCAGACCAGGATAGAAGTGGTAGCGCAGCTCGCCGCCCGCTTCTTGATATCCGCGCACGAGCGCCAACGTCATACGTCGTGGCACGTTGGCGTCTTCGCCTGGTTGCACGAGCATGAGCGGGGGCAGTTCTTCCGCTTCGCCGGTGGCGAGTACACGCTGCACGCTTGCCTCGTGCATATGCGCCTCGTCACGGTAGTAGCGCAGGTGCGCCGTCACCAACTCGTCGCGACCCACCTCTTCAGCGTAGCGAAAGCGCATCAAGGGGTCCGAGACGGGCCATAGCGCCACCACGCAGCGCACCGACGCCGACACCTCCTCGGCAGCGCTCGTGCCGCCGTTGACGGTCACCCGCGTGCCGTAGTGCGCAGCGACGTTCGGCTGGATGGCGCTCAAAAGCACCAAGTGGCCGCCGGATGAGCTGCCGACGAGGCCGATATGTTCGCCATCGACGCTAAGCGACTCGGCATTGGCGCGCACATAGCGGACGCCGGCAGTGATGTCTTGCACGGCGCAAGGGTGTTTGCCGTTGCGCCCGTCGCGAAAGTCGAGCGACAGCACGTCGAAGCCAGCGCCCGCCAAATCGCGGCAAACCACCTCGGGGGTATGCCGGTTGTTGGCCGTCCAAGCGCCGCCGTGAACCATGACCACGGCTCTAGCGAGCCGGGTCGCGGCATCCGCAGGGCGATAGTGCTCCGCAAGTAGCGGCGTCCCGTCGGCCTCGCCGTAAACCAGCGTGTCGGTTTCGACTTCGGCGGACGTAGCCATTCGATTCCCTACGCCGGTCGCCGCACGTTACGCACGGACGCTCGCGTCGCCCACCAGCACCACGGTGTCGTCCGCTTTCGCGATCCACACGAATGCGCCGATGCGGGCTTCGCCGTCGGCATCGTTCTCCACCCCATCCTTCAACACGCCGTGAACGGTCAACGTATCGTTCGGCCAAGTGGGATTGGTGAACTTGATCTGCAACCGACCGCTCTCCCACCAAGCGTCGCCGAAGCGCTCTTCCAACACATGCGCGGCGTAGGCGAGCGTCATGCGCCCGCCGACCACGACATCCCGGAAGCCGAGTTCCGCCGAGGCTTGCTTGTCGGTGTGGTAGTTGGCGTCGCCGTGGAAGTACTCGCCGCACATCTCCAGCGTGATGGTGCGTGTCAAGCCGCCAAAGCGCTCGCCGGGGGGCACGACGAACTTGCGTACGCCCGGCTTCTTGGCCGGATCCCGAAAAGCCACTTCGCCACCGGCCGGTTTCTCGCGCAGGAAACTCTGGTGGTGATGCGTGCGCACGACAACGTCGCCGGCGGCATCTTTGACATCCACTTCGTAGTACACCACCGAACGATCACGGTGGGCGTAGATGTCCCGGATGCGGCCGTCGGTGGTGTACGTGTGGCCGGGCTGCATGCTGGCGAAACACTCCCAGCCTTGGCGCATCCACAAATGGCCGACGTGGTTGGCGAAGGCGATCTCGCCGAAATAGCCGTTCTCGGCGTCGCTGGCGACGGTCGTAGGCACCAAACCGTCGTCGCGCCGTTCGAGCTTCAAGCCGTTGTAGTAGTCGGCGAGCAAGGAATCCGTCACGGTGTAGGTGCGCTCCGTCAATTGCTTGCCGGCGAACGGTTCCGCCGTTTGGCTCATAGATGTCCCCAACATTGTGCTTGCGGTGAGCATAGGCGAAGTGCGCGCCCAAGTTCATCCGCAACGACGGAGTAAACTTCCGCCACGACGCGAAGGTCTACTACCCATGAGCGCCTCGGTCCGCCAGTTGAACGTCTCGGCATCGGCGCCGCGGCTTGCGCTGCTGATCGAACTGCGCGGCGACCGACCCGGCGCTTTGGCAGCCGCATTGCGGCCATTCGCCCGCCACGGCGTCAGCCTCACGCACATCGAATCGCGCCCACGTCCCGGGCCGACGTTCGACTTCTACGTCGACTGCGAGGCCACACGCGGCACCCCGGCCATCGAAGCCGTGATCGCCGAACTGCACGAGGTCGCCGAGGACGTGGAAGCACTGCACGGCAAGGATGTGGCGTGGTTTCCGCGCCATATCGCCGAACTCGACCGCATCGCCAACAACACGGTGGAGGGCGGCACGGTGGAAGTGGTGGAGGTGGCGGAGAGAACGGTGAAGAGAGACACCGATCCTACCGAACAGCACGCAAGCACCGGCGTGCGACTCGCGGCCGACCATCCCGGCTTCGCCGACCCGCAGTATCGGCGACGGCGGGCGGCGTTGGGCCGTATCGCCCGTAACTTCCGACACGGCAACGACTATCCCCGGGTCGACTACACGGCTGCCGAGCACGAGACTTGGCGCCACGTGTACCGGCAGCTTGCCGCGCTACACCGGCGCCACGCCTGTGCGGAATACCGCCGGGCGCTCGCCGCGCTGGAGAAGCAATGCGGCTACGCGGACGGCATCCCGCAGGGGCGCGAAGTGAGCGCCTTCTTGGCAGCGCGCACGGGATTTCGGCTGCGGCCTGTGGCAGGCCTGCTGAGTTCCCGCGACTTCCTGAACGGCCTCGCCTTCCGCGTGTTCTTCGCCACCCTCTACATCCGCCACGCCAGCCGGCCGTTCTACACCCCCGAACCGGACGTTTGCCACGAGCTGATCGGCCACACGCCGATGTTCGCGGATGCCGCCTTCGCCGACCTATCGCAGGAAATCGGCCTCGCCAGTTTGGGTGCCGACGATGACGACATCGAACGCCTGGCGCGTTGCTACTGGCACTCGGTGGAGTTCGGTCTGGTACGCGAGCATGGCGCGTTGAAAGCCTACGGCGCCGGTCTGCTGTCGAGCTTCGGCGAACTCGACCACGCCTGCGGCGGCCGCTCGGCGGCAGAGTTTCGACCTTGGCGACCCAACGTCGCCGCCACGCAGCCCTATCCGGTCTGCGAGTACCAGCCGCAGTATTTCGTCGCCGACTCGCTGCAGGATGCCAAGACCCGGATGCGGGACTTCTGCCGGTCGTTGCCGCGCCCCTTCTACGCCCGCTACAACCCGGCCACGGAATGCATCTGGGTGGATCGCGCCGTGCGTCGCTTGGCGGATGAATCTACAATCGCAAGCGACTTGCAGCCGCGGGAACACCCATGACCGACCAAGCCGCCGAACCCATCGGCCGTTTCGACCACATCGGCATCGCGGTACACAGCATCGACAAGGCGCGTCCGTTCTTCGAGGAGGTGCTCGGCGCGAAGCACCGGCGCACCGGCGATCACGCTTCGGGCGACTTCCGCGTCGCGCTCTTCGACTTGCACGACTTCTGCATCGAACTCTTGGAACCCATCAACCCCGACGGATTTCTGGCCCAGTTCCTCGCCAAGCGCGGCGAGGGATTCCACCACCTAACGCTGCAAACGCCTGACGTAGCGGGAAAAGTGGCGGCCCTCGAAGCGCACGGCGTCCGCGTGGTGAACAAGAGCTTGGACAATCCCGAGTCCGTCGACGCATTCGTGTCGCCGAAGAGCGCCCACGGACTGTTGATTCAACTCGGCCAAAACTTGGGGCCGCTGAACAACCCGCCGTTCTGGGAAGACGAACAGCGCTCTTGACCTCACCGGCGCCGTACGCTTCGGGACGATCTAGCAACCGCCGACACCCGTGACATAGACTCGTGCGTTAGCGCACGTTGCGGAGAAGGAGGGTCGGGATGGCCAAGGTCTACGCCGGCACGGTCGGTTGGAGCGTATGGGGCAGTGACGACATGGGCGAAACTTGGCGGTTCGCCTTTCCCGGCGTCAATGCCGAATGCCGCATTTGGTCGCTTTCACACCATCCCCAAGAGCCCGGCGTGGTGTGGGCGGGATCGGACCAAGGCATCCTTCGTCGCGACGCGGACGGCAACGCCGAGCGCATGCCTTCGCCAGCGGACGGCTTGCAAGTCTGGGCCTTCTCGCAAGCGCCGAACGACCCCAAGGTACTGATAATCGGCACCAATCCGGGCCATGTATTCCGCTCCGAGGACGGCGGCGACAACTGGCGCGAACTGCCCATCGACCTCGTCGACGAGTGCCTGATCGGCAAACCGCGCATCACCCGCATCCGCTTCGATCCGTTCGACGACCAAGCGCTGTGGGTGAGCGCCGAAATCGACGCCGTGCATCACAGCCCCGACGGCGGGGAAACTTGGCGACGCTGCGAGCAGGGGTTCAGGTTCCCGGACATCCACGACATCGCCATCGTCGTCGACGACGGCTCGCGCAAGCTGCTCGCCGCGACCGCGGTGGGCCTCTACACGTCCCGCGACGACGGCGACACTTGGCAGTGGCGGAAACTCGACTCGCCTTGGCAGTACACCCGGGGTATCAAGCCACGCGCCAACCTCGACGGCACCGTATTTCTGTGCAATGGCGACGGCCCGCCCGGCAGCCAAGGGCGCCTGCTACGCAGCCTAGACTGGGGCGAAACATGGCAGGACGTCCATCTGCCGGCGCCAACCAATTCCACGCCGTGGACCGTCGCCACCAACGATGCGGACCCGAACGTGCTGTTCGCCTGCACCAACCTAGGTCAGATGTTCCGCAGCACCGACGGTGGCGAACAGTGGGTGAAGCTGCCCCGCGAACTCGGTGAAATCCGCACGATGCTGTGGCACCCGTGAGTTCAAGCCACGCCGAACACCCGCGCGGCGTTGGCGCCTAATACGCGGTCTCTCGACGCCGCATCCAACGGCGCCACCGAACGCTGAATCAGCGCCATCGCGTCCATCCGGGAGTCCACATGGGGGAAATCGCTGCCCCAGAGGATGTTGTCCTCGCCGACCAGTTCGAGCATGGCGCCTATGGTGCGCTCTTCCGGCTCCGCAACGAAGTAGCAGTTGCGGCGGATGTAGGTGCTGGGCTTTTCCTTCATCGGCGCGAAACTACGAAAGATCTCGTGTTTTTCGTCCAGCCGGTCCATCAGGTAGGCGGCGAATCCGCAGCCGGCTTCCACGCTGACGACTTTCAGCCGCGGAAAACGCTCGAACAATAGATCCAGCACGAGGCTCGCCATAGCCGGAATGAGCTGCCCGGTGGCGCCAAGACCGAAGCCGAATACCATGCCGGCGCCGCTCTGGTGCCAAGACGAGAACGGCACGGCGGCGCCCCCAAAGCGCACGATGACGTGCAGACAACCCGGCACGTCCGCATCTTGCAGTCGGGACCAGAGGGGGTCGAAGTGGGTGTTGCCGGGGCGCTTGCCGGCGACCGTTTCCGGCGGCACGAAGAGGCCCCGAAAGCCAAGTTTCAAGCAGCGGTCCAGCTCTCGCGCGGCGGCATCCACATCGTGCCAGTTGACCACGGCGATGGGCAGCACCCGATCCGGCACCGTTTGATGAAACTCCGACTGCCAAGTGTTGTACGCACGGCAGTAGGCGTTGGCGAGGTCCGCATCTTCGGTGGGAAACGGCAGGATGCCGATGGTGGGGAACAAGACGCCCCGATCAACACCCCAATCATCTAGCAGTTCAGCCCGCGCTCGGGGTTCGAAGCTCGCCGGCGGACAACCGTCCGCGTAGCGCAAGCCGCCGGTGAACAACTTCACGCGGTCGAGATGAGCGCCGCCAAGCCCCGCCAGCACCCGCTCCAAGACCACGCGCTCACCGATGATGAGCTTCTCGACGCCGTCCTCTTCTTCGATGCGAATGGCGCGATCACGATAGCGTGGTTCCAAGTAGCGTTGCCACAGGTCCGCCGGTTCCATGATGTGGGAGTCGCAGTCGATAACGGCCATGTCACCTCGCTCGCTTTCGTCTTCGTCTACGCGAAACTTCAAGGCTCAGAATACACGGCTTGCCGCTACAATGACCGCAAGCGGCAAGCCCGACTTCCCGTCAACTAGGAGCGAGATATGTTCAATACCCGCGCTGGCCAGCTTGCGAGCGACAGCATCCGCAGCGAGTACCGCACCTTCGAGGTCGATTCCATAACGCCCCACATCGGTGCCGAGGTGCGCGGTGTCGATCTGGCGCAACCGCTCTCCAACGAACAAGCGCAGGACATCCACGACGCTTGGCTGGACTGGAAGGTGTTGGTGTTCCGGGACCAGCACCTGAACCGCGAGCAACACAAGGCGTTCGGTCGCCGCTTCGGCACCCTGCACGTGCATCCGATGCAACACCAATATCGGGGCGACCCGGAAATCCTCACCGTGAAGACGACCGCGAAATCACCCTACACGGCAGGCGACGGTTGGCACACGGACGTAACCTGCGACGAAGTGCCGCCGCTCGGCTCTATGCTCTACGTCACCGAGACGCCGCAGCGGGGTGGCGGCGACACGCTATTCGCGGATATGTACTTGGCTTACGAACTGCTCTCCGAACCGATCCGTGCGTTTTTGGATGGTCTCGAGGCCGTTCACGATGGCGCACTGCCCTACATCGGCTCCTACAAGTCGAAGCCGCCCCCGGGCGGCTACCCCCGCAACAAGCACCCGGTCGTAATCCGCCACGCCGAGACCGGTCGCCGTATTCTCTACGTGAACCAAGGCTTCACATCGCACATTGTCGGCATGTCCCGCGCCGAGAGCCGCGCAATACTCGATATGCTGTATCGGCACATCGACTCGACGCCCCGACTGTGGGGCCGCGTATCGTGGCTGCCGAACACGCTGACGTTCTGGGACAACCGCTGCACGCAACACCACGCGGTTTGGGACTACTACCCCGACAGTCGGTACGGCGAACGGGTGTCCATCGTAGGCGAACAGAGGCCAATGGCATGATTAACCGAAGAATTTTCCTCGCCGGCGCGGCGCTTGCGCCGGCGTTGCCGTATTTCCGCCCGGCGCGCGCGGCTTCCGCCGGCGCGGCGCTCGGCAGTTCGAAACTGGTGTACTTGACTCCGCTCAAGAGCAACGGCGAGGAGAGCCGCTGCAAAGCCGAGATTTGGTTCGCGTTCGAGGGCGGCGACATCTTTGTCGTAACACCCCCCGAGGCTTGGCGCGCGCAGGCGGTCCGCCAAGGTTTGACCCGGGCCCGGATGTGGGTGGGCGAGTTCGGCATCTGGACAAACGCCGACGGGGCCTTCCGCCAAGCGCCGGAGATCATGACCCGTGCTTCGCTGGAGACCGACCCAAGCGTGCAAGCACGGGTACTGGACAACATGGGTGCCAAGTACGCGGACGACGGTTGGCAGCGGTGGGGGCCGCGGTTCAAAGAGGGACTGGCCGATGGCGGCCGGGTGATGATCCGCTACGTCATCGACGCCTGACCCCGATGCGCACGATCCGGCCGGTTTTGCTGGCGCTTTGCGTCTATGGCGTACCGACGCAAGCCGTCGAGGTGATCGGCCAGATCAAGCATGAAGCCTTGGCTGAGGTCAGCGGCATCGTCAAGTCCTCCAAGGGGGACTTCTACTGGGTTCACAACGACAGCGGCGACAGCGCCCGCCTGTTCGCCATTGACGAAACGGGCACGCCGGTGGTGCCGTCTTGGATTCGGGTCTCGCCGCAGGATTGGCAGGGGCATGTGATCGACAACGCATGGCACGCCGACTGGGAAGCGATCGCGCTGGCCGACGGCGTGCTCTACATCGCCGACGTGGGCAACAACGGCAACGCGCGGCGCGACCTCGGGGTGTACGTCGTCAACGAGCCCCATCCGGCGGCCGTGCAGCGCATGCGCGCGCTCACGTTTCTACCTATTCGCTATCCCGACCAGCGTGACTACCCGGGCGACGTATGGCACTTCGACTGCGAGGCGGTGTTCGTCGCCGATGGCGCACTGTATTTCATCACCAAGCATCGCCAACCGCATCAGATCGCAGCGCGGGAAGCCGGCGCCAAGCTCTACCGCTTGGACACCGCACATACCGACCGCGAGAACATCCTTACGCTAGTCGGTGAGCGCCAAGACCTCGCCGTCGCCACTGGCGCCGATCTGTCTCCCGACGGTTCTCGGTTGGCGGTCGCCACCTACACGTCGCTGTGGCTCTTCGACCGTCCAACCCAAGGCGACGACTGGTTCGCCGGGAAGGCTTGGAAGCTCGACTTGGACGAGCGTCTATGGCAACGGCAACTCGAAGCCATCGCGTGGCAAGACGAGGCGACCCTGCTACTGGTCAACGAGAGGCGCGACATCATGCGGGCGAAGGTCGCCGATTTTTCGCCACTGCCCTAAACCGCATTCGTCCGGGGCAACGAGCGGTACGGAATCCCGCCGGCGGATGCGCCACCGACCCGGCTAGGCAAGGTCGGCGGCGCACTGAACGCCGGTCGCCGTCAGTGCGTATGGCGCAACACTTGCCCGGCCCGTTCTCCCGTATGCTCGCCGTCGATCAACGTCACCGCGCCGTTGACGAGGGTGGTCTTGTAGCCCAGCGACTTCTGGATGTAGCGCGGCGCACCGCCGGGGAAGTCGTGTACCAAGACCGGTTGTCGCTCCGCCACCTTGGCCGGGTCGAGCACATTTACGTCCGCCTTCATACCGGCCTCGAGCAGCCCTCGGTCCTTGAGCCCGAGCACCCGTGCGGGACCAGAAGTGAGCCGGCGAATGCCCTCGCCCAAGCTGTATAGCCCCGCTTCCCGAATCCAGTACGAGAGAATGAAGCTCGGCCAGCCGGCATCCATGATCTGCGACACGTGCGCACCGGCGTCGCCCAAGCTCGGGAAGATGTGCTCGCTCTTGAACAGATCACCGAGCTCTTTGAGACTCTGATTGAACATGCGCAGATTGAAGAGTGCGAGGCCGTCGGTTTCGTCGGACAAACGCAGGAACGTCTCCACCCAGTGCTCGCCGGCCGCCTCGGCTTGCGCTGCCAAGTTCTGCTGCGGCGGCGTCGTGTAGTCCGGGGACTCGCCAGCGCCCAGATAGAACACGTTGGTCATCGGGAACCGATGCTTCATGGCCTTGCCTTCCGCGATCAACTTGGCGCGAGTCTCCCCGTCCCGAATGGCCGCCAAGCGGCCGGCGAGGTCCATCTTGCGCAAGGCTTGCCACGTCTCCCCTTGCACCGGCAGATTGGATTGCAGGCCGAACATGAAGCCGGAGCCCCGCACCTGCGTGATCGCCGTCAAGTCACCGTGTTGGCACAATTTGGCGAGATTCTCGGCTTGCGCACGGCCGGAACCTTCTTGCGGCCCGGTGCCATAGCTGAACAGAATGCGGCCCTTGGTCGTCTCGGCCATGGCCTTCAGCACCTCGAAGTTGGCGCCCACGGCCTGCATCAAGCCGTTGCGCGGACCGACCGCCTTGGCGATTTCCACGAGCTCGATGGGATCGGCGAAGGTGCCGGGAATAGAGCGCCCGTCCGGAAGCTTGTGCGGCGGGTAGCGGTTGGTGGAAAAGCCAACGGCACCGCCGTCGATCGACTGGGCTACGACATCGGCCATCTGCCGACGTTCCTCCGGCGTCGCCTGCTCTTCCACGGCACGCTCGCCCATGACGTAGAAGCGCACCGCACAGTGGCCCACCATGCCGGCGACGTTCAACGCCGGATTGAGGCGCTCGATGGCGTCCAAGTAGCCGCCGTAGTCCTCCCAGTTCCAAGGCAGACCGGTGAGGATAGCGTTCTTGGGAATGTCCTCGACGGTCTCCATCATCGCCGCCAAAAGCTCGACGTCTTTCGGTTTGCACGGCGCGAAAGTGACGCCGCAGTTGCCGAGCAACGCGGTGGTCACGCCATGCCAACTCACCGGCGTCATCTCCGGATCCCAGCCGATCTGCGCGTCCAAGTGCGTATGCAGGTCGACGAAGCCGGGCGTCACCGCCATGCCGCGAGCGTCGATTTCCCGCTTGCCCTTGCCGGCCACTTCGCCGACGCCGGTGATGATGCCGTCGTCTATTGCGAGGTCGCCAAGCGTCGGTCCCGCGCCGCTGCCGTCTACCAATTCGCCACCGCGAATTACGATGTCATGTGCCATTTCTAGTTCCTCCCGTGCTCCTAAAGTGCTGTGGCTCCGCTAATCAAACGCGGAGACGATGTCCTCCTCCACGCGCTGAAACGCCTCGACATCGCCCGTGGGAACGGCGCCGAACATGATTTCCTCGACGCCCTCCCGCTCGAATTCGCCGATGCGGTCGATAATCTCGTTCTTCGGCCCCGCCATGGAACCCGCGCCCAAGCCGCGATGAAACCGCTCGATGCGTTCCTTGTCGTCGGTGATTTGCAACGGCATCAGCAGCGTGCGTTTGATATCTGCGGGGTCTCGGCCCACATCTTCGCAGTGGCGCTCGAGAATGCCGATCTTGTGTCGATACACTTCCAGCGACATGCCCTGACCTGCCCAACCGTCCATGTTGAAGATGTCGCCGAACATGGCGAGCGTGCGCAAGGTGCGGCGAGGACCCGTGCCGCCAACCATAATGGGAATGTGGGGCTTTTGATAGCAGCCCGGCGAGAGCGGCGCCTGATCCAGCCGGTAGTATTTGCCGCGGTAGTCCACCGGGCCATCCGAGGTGAAGAGCAAGCGCAGCAGCTCGCAGGCTTCTTGGAAGCGGTCTTGGCGTTCCTTCATGGACGGAAAGTCCCACCCGTACGCCTCGTGCTCGCGCTTGAACCACGCCGCGCCGAGCGCCAACTCGAAGCGCCCCTTGGAAGCCTGATCCAAGGTCGTCGCCATCTTCGCCAGCAGCGCCGGATTGCGGTACGTGTTGCCAAGCACCAAGTGGCCGAGGCGCAGTTTCTCCGTCATGCCGGCGGCAACCGCGATCAACGTGTAGCCCTCGAAGGCGGTGAAGTGCTCCTCTTCGCGCCGGCCTGGCGGCGGCAGGAAGTGATCCGCGAACCATAGGCTGTTCCAGCGCGTCCCCTCCATGACTTCGATGGATGCCTTGATGGCATCCCAAGTCGTGCGATAGCAGTTGACCTGCACCCCGAACTTCATGCTCCCTCCCGAATCTAGCCCCTCGACCTGTACGCCTGCCGCTGCTCGCAGCCCGCGACTTGCGCCTGACGAATGCCGGGCGCTCAGGTAATGTCGCCATCGAGTATATAGCACGGTTCGAACGGGACGACCTGCGCATCGCCGTGGACGTCGACACTACTCCCGTTCCGCGTCGAGGCCGAGTTCTCGGGCCAGCAAGTCTCGGCTGAAGACGCCGATCGCGTCGCGGATGCGACGAAACACGTCGGCGAGATCCTCGTCGTCCATCCACGGATAGTCCGGGTCTTCAAAGGAGCAGTGCAGCGTTCGCTTGGCGCCCGGAAAGACGGGACAGGCTTCCTTGGCTTGGTCGCACACCGTCACGACCAGATCGAATGCGTCGTCGACGTAGCGCTCGACGGGATCCGAAGTGTGGCCGGTTATGTCCACACCGACTTCGGCCATCACCTTGATCGCCAGCGGATGAACGCCCTTGGGTGCGGTTCCCGCGCTTTCGACCTCGACACCCTCCCCGCCAAGACAACGGAGCCAACCGTGGGCCATCTGCGAACGGGCGCGGTTGCCGGTGCAGATGACCAAGATCCGAAACGGCGAGTCGCTCACGGCTCCGCCGACTGATCGAGAAGTTCCGGCGCGTAGTTCGTGTTCATACCCCGTAGCATAGGGATTAAACCGACCGTTCGGCCGGAAGATGGCCGGCTTCGAGCAAAGCCGTTTGGCGAATCTGCTACGCTCCATCGATGCTTGCCCAACCTCGAATCGCCGGCCGCCATGCGTCAAGGGTAAGAACGGTCAGTCAGATCAACGCCGAGGCGCGGTTCTTCATTGAGGAACGCTATCGCGTCGTGTGGATCGAGGGCGAAGTCTCCAACTTCAGACCGTACGCCTCCGGCCATTGGTACTTCAGCCTCAAAGACGACCAGGCGCAGCTCAAATGCGTCATGTTCGCCAGCCGCAATCGCTTCGTGCGGTTCATGCCCGCCAACGGTCAGACGGTGGTGCTGCGCGGCTACCTGTCGCTGTACGAGGCCCGCGGCGACTTTCAAGCCGTCGTCGACCACATGGCGCCCGGCGGCGAAGGCGCACTGCGGGCCGCCTACGAACGATTGAAACAACGCCTTGACAGCGAAGGCTTGTTTGCCGAGCACCGCAAGCGACCGTTGCCGAAGTTCCCTCGGCACGTCGCCATCATCAGTTCCCGGGGCGGCGCTGCGCTGCGCGACGTGTTGGCGGTGACGCGACGGCGGTTCCCGAGCGTGCGGCTAACCTGCTTCTACGTCGCCGTACAAGGGCTCCAAGCCGAAGGTCAGTTGCTCAGCGCCTTCGACCGCGCCGAACGCATGCGGCATACGCCGGACGTGATCGTGGTCACCCGGGGCGGCGGCTCCTTGGAAGATTTGGCCGCGTTCAATCTTGAATCGGTGGCGCGGCGCATCGCCGCCGCACGAGTGCCGGTGGTTTCCGCCATCGGCCACGAAACGGACATCACCATCGCCGACTTGGTGGCGGACCGCAGAGCGCCGACGCCGTCGGCGGCGGCCGAGTTGGTGACGCCGGACGGCGCGGAGCTGCTGAACAGAATGAACCGGCTGGAAGCCACGATCACGGCACGACTGGGCGCCCGACTGCGCTCGCATCAGCGGCTCCTGACCGCCGTGGCGCGCCGCGTCACCCACCCGCGTCGCAAGCTCGAGCAACGGCAACAGCGGATCGACGAATTGGCGGAACGGGCGGTCGCGGCGATGCGAACGAGCCTGCAACGCTCACGGACGAGGCTGGCGCACCAAGACCAACTCCTCGCCCGCGTCCATCCCGAACACCGTATCGCCTTGGCCGCGGATCACGTCGCTCGCGCCAGGCAGCGGCTCGACGCTGCGAGCGAACGATCGCTCGCTACGTTGAACGGCAGATTCGCAACGCTCGGCCGGGCGTTGAGCGCGGTCAGCCCGCTCGCCACGCTGGACCGCGGTTACGCCATCCTCGCCAAGCCCGACGGCAGCCGGTGGGGCAAACCCGTCGTCTCCGTCGACGGCGCGAGAGCCGGCGACGTGCTCGTGGCGCATTTGGCCGACGGCACATTGCGCGCCAAGGTGGAAGCGTGAACGGGCTGCTCGCACTCGCGGCCGCCATCACCGTGGAAGCCGGCGGCGTCGTCGCGTTGCCTTTGCCGGACGACGCCTCGCAGCCGCGCCACTTGGGCAAGCCGACTTTGGTGGTCGCCGGACATGCCGTCGTCGGCGTGCCGGCGGACGCCCAGTCGGGTTCGCGCCACGTCACGGTAACCACGCCGGAAGGCGAGCGCGTGTTGCGCTTCGAGGTGCTCGCCAAGGAGTTCCCCGAACAACGACTTACCATCCCCAATCAGCGGATGGTCGACCCGCTACCGCAAGACCTCAAGCGCATCGGTCGCGAGCGGGATATTCAACTTGCCGTCTATGCGCGACGCACCCCGGAACGAGAGGGTCTGACGCCCTTCGCGCAACCGGTACAGGGCATCGTGTCCAGCCCGTTCGGCTTCCGCCGCGTGCTGAACGGCCAACCGCGGGCGCGGCACTCCGGGCTGGACATCGCCGCCGCTACGGGCACGCCGGTACAAGCGCCGGCGCCGGGCACCGTCGCCGCGGTGGGCGACTACTTCTTCAACGGCAAGACCGTTCTGCTCGACCACGGCGGCGGCTTGGTCACCATGTATTGCCACTTGGATCGCATTGACGTCGAGCAAGGCGCCGAGGTCGCCCGGGGCGACGTAATCGCCACCGTCGGCAACACCGGGCGGTCCACCGGGCCGCATCTGCACTGGTCGGTGAGCATCAACGAGGTGCGGGTCGACCCGGTCAGCGCGATGGCGACGTTCAACGCCCTCGCCGATGCCGATCCTGGCGGTGGCGAATGAGGCGCTCGCGGCGCTTGAGCTGACGCCGGTTGAGTTCATTGCGGCGACCGGAAAACGGGTTCTCGCTGGTGCGCGTTTCGATCTTCACCGGCATGCCAACCAGTCGCAGCTCGTCGCGGAAACGGTTGGCGAGATACCTTCGATAGCTCTGCGGCAGCGACTCGGTCTGATTGCCATGCACGACAACCACCGGCGGATAGCTTCCCCCCGCATGGGCGAAACGAAGTTTGATGGGGCGGCCACCGACGGCCGGCGGCGCGTGGTCGCGCACCGCCTCGGCAAGTATGCGGTTGAGAACCGCGGTCTTGACGTCGAACGCCCCCGCTCGGTGGATGGCGGCGACATCCTTGAGCAACGCCTGCACGCCCGAGCCGCGCAACGCCGACACGAAGCGCACCGGGATCCACGGGGCGAAAGCCATGCGCCGACTCACCGAGGTCTTGGCGGCCGAGCGTGAGGGAACGTCCAAGCCGTCCCACTTGTTGACCGCCAGCACGAGGCCGGCGCCGGCCTCCACGGCATAACTCAGGATGTGCAAGTCCTGATCGACCACGCCTTCTTGGGCGTCCACCACCAACACCGCCGCCTCGGCGCGGTCGAGCGCGTCCAAGGTCTTGACGATGGAGAACTTCTCTATCATGGAAGTCGCCCGCCCCTTGCGGCGCACGCCGGCGGTATCGATCAGCACATAGTCGCCGAAGGCGATGTCGATGGCGTCGCGGGTCGTTCCCGGCTGATCGCAGACCACTTGCCGCTCCTCGCCGACCAAGCGGTTCACCAAAGTCGATTTGCCGACGTTGGGCCGCCCCACCACCGCGACTTTGATGCCGGGTTGGGCAACGGCGGGTTCGCCGCTCTCGGCGGGCAACCGCGCCGCCACGGTTCGCCCCAAAGCGGCCAACCCCTGCCTGCGCACCGCGGACACCGCCATGCACTCGAAGCCGAGCGACGCGAACTCGAGCGGCGCATGACGCGCTGCGGCATCCACTTTGTTGACGACGACGATCACTTGGGCGCCTCGCCGTCGCAGCCGCTCCGCAATGTGTTGATCGGCCGCCGTAAGGCCTTCGCGGGCGTCCACCACCAAGAGCGCCAATTGCGCTTCGTCAAGCGCCGTTTCGACTTGGGCGGCTTGCGCCAAGAACACCTCGGCCACGGCGCCGTCTTCTCGATCCACCTCCGCCAAGCCCCCGGTGTCGATCAAGGTCACCGCGCGTTCACCAATGTCGGCCCGGCCGTAGCGGCGATCTCGGGTGAGCCCGGGATAGTCGGCGACCAAGGCGTCGCGAGCGCCGCAAAGGCGATTGAACAGCGTGGACTTGCCGACGTTGGGTCGGCCAACCAATACGACGGCTGAACGCTGTGCGTTTGCGTTGCTCACCAAGGGCATCCTCGATGCTAGGGGTGAACCCCGCTCCTCAGCGACGAACTGGCTGAATAACGGCGGCCCGACTATGTGTTAGCCACGACATGGGGCGCCAGCTCCGCCACCATGCGCACAGCCAAGCCCCAAGCACGCCTTGCCCGCATTGTGGCATATCGCCCCGTGACAGTCGCACGCCATATCTGGCGCGCGAGGTGTGCGGACCAGGCGAACCAGCGTGGTCGAGTGGGCCGTGGCTGGTCGCATGCTATAGTAATTGGGTGTTTACGCCGCCCCGCCGGAGTACGGAAGCAATCGCCAGCGCGAGCGCGCGGGCGGCGAGGAATCGCGTCGATCAAGCCGTGGAGGCCCTGTGCACGGGCCTCTATCCCTATCTTGAAGAGCAAATGCGGGCCCGTTTCGGACCGAACTGGCTCAAGCACGTTAGCCAGGCGCGGGGCGGACCGGACGATGCAGGGCTGGATGCTTATGCCCTTCTGAAGACGATGCGCGACAAATGGGACGCGCTCTTCCGCCATGACGAGAAATTACGCGGCGCACGGAGTTTCGTTGAAACCTCGCTGGACGCGCGAAACGCTTCCGCGCACTACGCGGGCGAGATGATCGAAAGGAAGGCGCTTCGTTATCTCGACGCCATGTACGAGCTCTTGACCAAGGTAGGAGCCGAGGCGGAGGCTCGCATTGTCGAACGCCTGTACAACCAGCAACGCGACGCAGAGAACAATGTCCCGCCGAACATCGTCCCTTCTCGCCAAAAGCGGCCGCCCACGAACCGAGCGGTGAGCGGCAAATACGCTCCTCTTTACCACCACCTCACCAAGATGACGGAGTTCCGTTGGCCGACGTCTTTTCGCGAGATCGAAACCGTGCTCGGCTTTGGTTTGCCGGCTTCTGCTCGCCGCCATCAAGCATGGTGGGCCAACCAAAGCGGAGGCGGCCACACCCATACGCGCGCTTGGCAGGAGGCGGGCTGGCGGACAAGGAATGTGGACCTCCGAGCTGAAACGCTGGTGTTCGAACGTATGAACGATGTGCCGAACGCCTGGGAGGTCGATTGACGCACTGCGAACCGTATTCGTCGAGGATGAATCGGATCGATTCTCGCGACGCCGCGCCGATCCGAGAGGGCTCCGATCAACAGCCGCGAACCGTAGGCTTCACCGCTAGCGCGACAGGTCGACTTCCCCGCTAGCTATTCACATAGCGCAGCGTATCGTCGAGCGCCCTAGCGAACTTCGAGAACAGTTCGTCCACCTGCTTGTCATCGATAATGAGCGGCGGACAAAGCGCCAAACTATCGCCTAGATTGCGGACGATCAAGCCATGTTCATGGGCGCGCTGCGTACAGTAGGCGCCGATGCCGGCCGCCGGCGCGAACGGCGTCTTGGCGCCTTTGTCGGCCACCAGCTCGACGGCGCCTATCAGGCCGACGCCGCGGACATCGCCCACCAACGGGTGGTCGGCAAAGGCGCGCAGGCGGTGTTGAAACGCCTCGCCCATGGTCGCGGCATGGGCGAATACGTCGTGTTCCTCGTAGAGCTCCAACGTGCGCAACGCCACCGCCGCGCACACCGGATGGCCGGAATAAGTGAAGCCGTGGCCGAAGACGCCCACGTCGTCGCTGGCTTTGACGAAGGGTTCGTACATGAACTCCGGGATCACGACGGCGCTGATCGGCAGGTAGGCCGAGGACAACGCCTTTGCGACGCTCATGGTCGTGGCTTCGATGCCAAAGGTCTGGGCGCCGAACGGGTTGCCCGTGCGGCCGAAGCCACAGATCACCTCGTCGTCGATGTAGAAAATGCCGTGCCGGCGCAACACGGATTGAATCTTCTCGTAGTAGCCGGCAGGTGGCACCAGTACCCCGCCCGCGCCGGGCACGGGCTCGGCGATGAAGGCGGCAATGGTCTCGGCGCCTTCGGCGGCGATGAGGTCGCTTAGGTTGTTCGCCAAGCGCGTGGTGTAGTCGTCCTCGCTCTCCCCCTCCCGGGCGTCGCGATAGTAGTAAGGCGCGTCGGTGTGCAGGATGCCCGGTATGGGCAAGTCGAAGTGTTTGTGGAACGGCGCCAAGCCCGTGAGGCTGCCGGCGGCGAGCGTGACCCCGTGGTAGCCCGAGCGGCGGGAAATGATCTTCTTGCGCTCGGGCTTGCCGACTAGGTTGTGGTAGTAGCGCATGAGCTTCACTTGCGTGTCGTTGGCGTCGGACCCGGAAAGGCCGAAGAACACCCGTCCCGCCGCGAAGGGCATCATGGCTTTGAGCTTCTCGGCCAAGAGCACGCTCGGTTCGTTGGTCTTGGCGGCGAAGAGATGCCCGAACGCCAATTTGCGCATTTGCTCGGCGGCCGTGCGCACCAACTCCTCTTCGCCATAGCCGAGGGCGGTACACCAGAGGCCGGCCATGCCTTCCAAGTATTGCTTGCCTCGGGCGTCCCATATGTATACGCCCTTGGCGCGGGCGTAAACCTCCGGGCCGGCGCTGTGCAGGTGCGCGAGGTTCGTCGTCGGGTGCAGCAAGTGCGCCAGATCCTTGCCCTCGATGGTGTCGGGGCCCTTCTCGTTGTGGAGCAGATCGCGCAAGAAGCTGTCCTTCCGTTACCTTCCGTTAATTGGCTATTGGCCGTTAATTCGCTACCGCTCGACGACGGGCGTCAGGCGATCATCGCCAACACGTCTCCGAGCACGGCGCCGATGGTTTCGATCTGCTCCGGCGAGGCGATCAGTGACGGGCCGATGGCGAGGGTGTCCGCGGTATGGCGAATCAGCAAGCCGCTCTCGAAGGCCCCATCGAACGCTTCCTGCGCACGGGCGCCGGGCGCGCCGGGCCGAGGGTCGAGTTCGACGGCGCCGGCCAAACCGATGTTGCGGATGTCGCGCACGTTGGGCTTGTCGGCGAGGCCGTGCAGGACATTCTCCAGCACGCCTTCGAGTTCGACGGCGCGCGCGAATAGGTCTTCGCTCGCATAGACGTCGAGCGTCGCCATCGCCGCGGCGGCGGCCAGCGGGTGGCCCGAGTAGGTGTAGCCGTGGAAGAACTCGATGGCCTCCGGCGCGTTGTCGACGATGGTTCGCCGGATGTCCTCGCGCACCAGCACCGCCCCCATCGGCACGGTGCCGCTAGTAATGCCCTTGGCGACGGTGATGATGTCCGGCGTGACGCCAAACCGATCCGCCGCGAAACCGTGGCCCAAGCGCCCGAACGCCGCGATCACCTCGTCGAAGATGAGCAGGATGCCGTGCGCTTCGGTGATTTCGCGCAAGCGCTGCAAGTAACCAACCGGCGGCGGCAATACCCCCGCGGAACCGGCGAACGGCTCGACGATGACCGCCGCGATCGTCTCGGGATGATGAACCGCGATGATGCGCTCCAAGTCGTCCGCGAGATGGGCGCCCCAAGTCGGCTGCCCGCGACAGAACGTCTGCTGGCCGGGACCATGGGTCTGCGGCAGATGCGCGACGCCCGGCAACAGCGGCCCGAAGTTCTTGCGGTTGTTGCCGATGCCGCCGACGCTGACGCCGCCGAAGCCGACCCCGTGGTAACCACGTTCCCGGCCCACCAAGCGGGTGCGGGAGGATTCGCCCCGGGCATGGTGATAGGCGAGCGCGATCTTGAGCGCCGTATCCACCGCTTCCGAACCGGAGTTGGCAAAAAACACCGCATTGAGATCCCCGGGCGCCATCCTCGCCACGCGTTCGGCCAAGCGGAAGACCGTCGGATGGCCGACTTGGAAGGCCGTCGCGTAATCCATTCGCCCCGCTTGTTCTTGGATGGCGGCGACGATGGCCGGATGGCAGTGCCCTGCGTTGCAGCACCACATGCCGGAGATGCCGTCCAACAACTCGTGGCCGTCGTCCGTGCGGTAGTGCATGCCGGATGCCGAGACCAAGAGCTTCGCCTTGGCTTTGTAGCCTCGGTTTGCCGTGAACGGCATCCAGTAGGCGTCGAGATTCAGTTCGTTGTGCAGGCGTGCGCTCACTGGTGCGTGCCTCGTGATGTCGAAACGCCATTCATGGCGCTACCTAGCGCCCTCACACTGAAGAGGCGCCTAGGTCGGTTCAGTGCGAGTTCGCGTTGGCTAGACCTCAGATGATGTCCGCTGGATCCAGTTTGAACTCTTCGATCACTTGATCCGCGTAGTCGATGCGGCCGGTGATTGCTGCGGGATCGCCGTGGCAAAGCCGCAAGCACGCCTCCGCCATATGCTCGACCGGCGTAACCCGATCCCGATTGCTTTCGTTGATGAGCTTGTGATGCACCACCCCCGGCGTCGCCACCAAGCCCGGCGAGATCACGTTCACCGCCACTCCCTTGCCGTGGAGCTCTTGGGCGAGGCCGGTGGTGAAACGTTCGAGCGCCGCCTTGCACATGCCGTAGACCGTGCCGCCGTGGCCGCCAGGCGCTCGTGCCTGAGGATGGATGGCCGCGTGCGACGAAATATTGAGAATCCAGCCGCTGCCGCGCTCAAGCATGGACGGCAGGCAAAGCTGCGCCAACTCGAAAGGCGCCCATACCTGCACGTCCATCATGATGCGAAATCGCTTCTCGGAGAACTCCTTGACCGGCATGAACCAAGTGACCGCGGCGTTGTTCACGAGGATGTCCACCGGGCCGTAGGCGGCCTCGGTGGCGGTGATGAGATTCTGGCGATCCTCCTCGAGCGACAGGTCCGCCTTAACGGCGATGGCATCACCGCCGGCGTCCTTGATCGCCGCGACGGTCTCGTTGATGGAACCCGGTAGATAGTGGTCCTCCGGCGCCACGGAACGCGCCGACACGACGACTTTCGCGCCTTCCATGGCGTAGCGTTTGGCGATCGACTCGCCAATGCCACGGCTTGCGCCGGTGATTACGGCCACTTGGCCCTTGAGCAAACCGTCTTTGTCGACCGAAGCCATGCGTCCCCCTGTCATTGCCTGTCACGGCGAGAACGCGGAATGATAGCTCAATCGTCGACGTAGCACCTAGCGACGCGAGGGCCGATGCCGGTTAGCACTTCGTAACTCACGGTGTTCGCCCACGCCGCCGTTTCGTCGACGCTCACCGTGCCGCCGAACAACTCTATCCAGTCGCCGAGGCGAATACTGCTCGCCACAGTCGTGACATCGACATGCATGAGGTCCATCGACACCCGAGCGATCACCGGCAACCGGCGACCTTGGTAGGCGACTTCCGCGTTGGCGAGACAGCGCGGCACCCCATCGGCGTAACCGATGCCCAAGACCGCGATCAAGGTGGCGTCGTCCGTAACGTACTCCCCGCCGTAGCCGACCGGTTCTCCGCCGGCGACGTCGCGCAACGCCAAGACCTTCGCCGCCAGCGTGGCCACCGGGCGCATGGGATTGGGAAAGGTGGCGAAAGGGTTGCCGCCGTACAGCGCGATGCCCGGCCGGGCCAAATCGGACATCGCGCCCAAGAGAATCCCGGCGGAATTGCCGAGGCTGGTGGCGGCATCGGGAAACAACTCCGAGACCGCCTGGAAACGTGCCATCTGGCGGGCGTTCATTGGATCGGCGGGGGCGTCCGCATTGGCGAGGTGGGAGAGCACCAGCCGCACGTTCATGCCCGCGAACAGTTCCGGGGTCAACGCGGCGTGCGTGAAGCCGAGACGATTCATGCCGGTGTCCACATGCACTGCGACGGGGCAAGCGGCATGTGGTCGCCAACGTGCGACCTGTTCGGCGTCATTGAGCACGGGGGTCAGATCGAGCTCGGCCATGGCCCCCGCGCTTGCCTCGTCCACCGGCCCGGAAAAAACGTAGATGCGCACTTCGCCGTCGACCTCGCGCAGCGCAACGCCTTCCGTCACCGTAGCGACGAAGAAGTCCGCGCAACCTTCTTGGCGCAACGCGCCGAGCACCTCCGTCGCGCCGAGGCCATAGCCGTTGGCCTTGACCACGGCTCCGGCACGGCCGGCCGCATCGACAATGAACCGATAGTTGCTACGCAACGCCCCGAGGTCGACGATCAGCTTCGCCAACGCACCCAAGGCGCCGTCCCCTTCGCCGCGGTCGCCACCGGTCCGGCACCCGCTTGGGAGGTGCGTGTCCTTAGCCATTCGCTGGTGATCGTCCACGGGCGGCTTGGCGCCCAAGAGCTTCTTCGAATTGTTTTATCCTGAACATTTTGCACACTACATGAGTTGGAGCGAGCGCCACATAAGTAGTTTCCGATAACTGATGGGACGCTGACGCCGCTACAACATCGGCCTTGGTATCTCTACTATCGAGACCGAGTGGCACGGCGAGAAGAGAAAGCGAGAAGAGAGGGGAGAACGATGGAAGAGCGGAACTTCGGCGACACGGACTTGGCCTGCTCCGTGGTCGGCTTCGGCACATGGGAGATGGGCACCACGCAATACGGCGAGATCGACATCAAGGATGCGGTGCGCGCCGTCGAGATGGCCGTGGATCACGGCATCACCTTGTTCGATACGGCAGAGGTCTACGGCCCGTTCACGTCGGAGGAATTACTTGCTCGGGGCTTGGGCGCCCGTCGCGCCGATGTCGTCGTCGTGACCAAGGTGGGGTTCAAGTATCGGCGCGACCCCGAAGCACCAGGCAAGTGGGCGGTGGCCGGTCGCGACGCTTCACCCGGGCACATCACCGCGCACGCGGAAGACTGCCTAGCACGGCTCGCAACCGACTATATCGACTTGCTCCTCATCCATTGGCCGGATCACCAAACGCCACATGAGGAGACCATCGGCGCACTCGAAGCGCTCAAGCAGGCGGGCAAGATTCGTCACTACGGCGTGTCGAACTATGACGTGCCGATGATGGCGGCGTGCGAACGGCACGGCCACTTGGCCGCCAACCAAGTGGGCTATCACTTGTTCGACCGGCGCATGGAGGCCGCCGTACTACCGTTCTGCCGAGAGAGCGGCGTCGGCTACATGGCCTACGGCACGTTGGGGTTCGGATTGCTCACCGGCGCGTTCACCCCGGAGACCTCGTTCGTGGACTGGGATTGGCGCAGCGGCGGCAAGGCCTTTGGTCTGCCGCTCTTCGACGGCGAGCACTTTCAAGCCGAGCTGCGGGTGGTCGAGAAGCTCAGGACTTTCGCCGCCGACTACGGGAAGACCGTCGCGCAACTGGCCATCGCCTGGGTGGTCGGCAACCCGGCGGTCACCGTCGGCTTGGTCGGCATGCGCAACGAGCGGGAGTTGACGGAGAACGTGGCCGCCGCCGACTGGCGTTTGTCCGACGCCGATCGTCGCGCCATCGATGCGATCTTTACCGAAGAAGGGGTGCCGACCTATGTGGATGCGCCGCAAGCGTCGTAATCACCCGTCGGTTAAGCGATAGCGCCATGGCATGCGCTGATCGGCCGCCCCGCGGTCGGCTGCGCCCCGTTTGCGCACGCCCAACGCACCAAGAAGGCGCGCTCGACCGGCGCCAAGCTTGGCGAGCAAGCAAGAAGGCCGCCAAACGTCGCGCCGTCGCGTGCCTTCTTGCCTTTGGCATCTTCCTTGCTTAACCGATAAACAGGGAGAGCAACGCTCGAACTTGCATTAATGAGAGCTAGGGTTCCGGCCCCCGCCAATGGGGGCGTCTGGTCCGAGAGCTCTCGGCCTCGCCTGATCGCGTGGCTACACGGAGGGATAAAAGCCCGGGAGAGCTTGCCGCCTCCCCGTGTCAGCAACCGTTAGGAGGCCATCATGGCAGCATTCTCGACTTCCTTTGCGCGGCGTATGCGAGCGTTCGCCGCACTTTCGACTCTCGCGACTCTCGTCTTCTTTTGCCCCACTGCGTTCGCCAAGGACGACTATCGCATCGCGTGGAGCATCTATGTCGGCTGGATGCCGTGGAACTACGCGGCGGAAGCCGGAATCGTGGACAAGTGGGCGAAGAAATACGGCATCAGCATCGAAGTGGTGCAATTCAACGACTACATCGAGTCCATCAATCAGTACACCGTGGGCGCCTTCGACGGCTGCACCATGACCAACATGGACGCGCTCACCATTCCCGCCGCCGGCGGCCGCGACTCCACCGCGCTCATCGTCGGTGACTTCTCTAACGGCAACGACGGCATCGTGCTCAAGGGCGAAGGCAAGACGCTGGCGGACATTCGCGGCCAAAGCGTCAACTTGGTGGAGTTGTCCGTCTCCCACTACATGTTGGCGCGCGCGCTCGCCAAGGCGGACATGCGCGAACGCGACCTCACCGTGGTGAATACGTCGGACGCCGACATCGTCGCCGCCTTCGCCGCGGACGACGTCACCGCGGTAGTCACTTGGAATCCATTGCTCGCCGAGATACAGGCCATGCCGGCGGTCAGCCCGGTGTTTGATTCGTCAATGATTCCGGGCGAGATCATCGACATGCTGGTGGTCAGCACCGAAGCGCTTGAGGACCCGCGTTTCGGCAAGGCGCTGGTCGGCGCGTGGTACGAGACCATGGCGGTCATGTCGGCGACGGGGCCGGACGGCGATGCGGCGAAGACGCACATGGCCGAGGCGTCCGGCACCGACCTCGCCGGCTACAACGCGCAGCTAGCGGCTACGCAGATGTTCTACACCCCGGAGCCGGCGGTGGCGTTCGTCCGCTCGGCGGCCCTGCGCGAAACCATGGCCAACGTCACGTCGTTTTCCTTCGACCACGGCCTGCTCGGCGAGGGCGCACCGGACGCCGGCTTCATCGGCATCGAACTCCCGGGCGGCGAAGTGCTCGGCTCGAAAGCCAACGTCAAGCTGCGCTTCGACGACGCGTACATGGAGATGGCCGCCGACGGCGAGCTGTAAGAACCAAAGCGAGCCAACGCCGTGCGCGCCATCAACCGGCATCCGGGACGTTTGAGCGGCCTCGCCGCGGCGGTGCCGTTTGCGCTCGCCCTAGTCGTGTACGCCTTGGCTTCCAATACCCGGCTGGCGGAGAATCCGCAGGACAAGCTGCTCCCCGGTGCCACTGCCATGGCGGCGGCGGTGCAGCGGATGGCCTTCGAGCCGGATCGACGCAGCGGCGAGTATCTGTTCTGGAACGACACCGCGGCGAGCCTGCAACGGCTCGTCGTCGGCGTCTTGGCGGGCGCGTTCGTTGGCTTGGTGGTAGGCGTGATGAACGGGCTCTTGCCTTGGTTCGGCGCCTTCTGGTCGCCGTGGGTGCGGGCGCTGTCGATGATTCCGCCACTCGCCATCCTGCCGATCCTGTTCATCGCCCTCGGTATCGGCGAATTGGCGAAAGTAACGCTGATCGCGCTTGGCACGGCGCCGTTTCTCATGCGCGACATCGAGCAGCGTGTGCGCGAACTGCCCCGCGAGCAACTCATCAAGGCACAGACCTTGGACGCCACCACTTGGCAAATCGCCACCCGCGTGGTCCTGCCGCAAGTGCTGCCGAGGCTGGTCGACGGGGTGCGGTTGTCGCTCGGCGCCGCGTGGCTGTTCCTCATCGCCGCCGAGGCGATCGCCTCCACCGACGGCCTCGGCTATCGCATCTTTCTGGTGCGCCGTTATCTGGCGATGGACGTCATCCTTCCTTATGTGGCGTGGATCACGCTGCTCGCATTCCTCTTCGACCTAGGCTTGCGGCGCTTGAACCGGCGCTGCTTCCCTTGGTACGGGGCCGACTCGTGAGCCTCATCTCGGTGCGCAACGTGTGGAAGCGCTACACCGACAAGGTGGTGCTGGAGAACATCCGTCTGGAGGTGAATGGGACGGAGTTCGTCACCATCGTCGGCGCCTCGGGCTGCGGCAAGACGACGTTCCTGCGGCTGCTCTTGGGCGAGATCGCGCCTTGCGAAGGCAGCATCGAGTTGGCCGGCGAACCGTTGGCGGCGGAGCCGGATGCGAACCGCGGCGTCGTGTTTCAACGCTATTCGGTGTTCCCCCACTTGACCGTGCTGGGCAACGTCCTGCTCGGCTTGGAGTTGCGGGCGTCGCGGGTTCTCGGCCGAACTTTCGGCGCCAAGCGGGCGGAAAACGTGGCCAAGGCAGAGCAGATGCTGGCACGCGTCGGCCTGCTGTCTTCCGCCCGAGCGTACGCGTCGGCGCTGTCCGGCGGCATGCAGCAGCGCTTGGCGTTGGCGCAAACCCTCGTCACCGAGCCGCGCATCCTGTTGCTCGACGAACCGTTCGGCGCCCTCGACCCCGGCATCCGCGCCGACATGCATCAGCTCGTGAAGGAACTGCACGCGGACCTGAAGCTGACCGTGTTCATGGTCACCCACGACATCGGCGAAGGCTTCAAGCTCGGCACGCGCCTCTTGGTGTTCGACAAGCCGCGGGTGGACCCCCACGAGCCGGACCTCTACGGCGCCACCATCACATTCGACTTGCCGGTCGCCAGAGAGAAACCGGCCAAGGCGAGCCCGGGCGAGGCCCGGCTTGAGCACCGCTTGAACAAAGGAGGAGACCGTGTCCCGAACGCTCTATGAAGACATCCTGCCGGGCGGCAGCCATTGGTCTTTCGTCGCCAACGCCGGCGTGCAGCTCACGCTCACCGACATCGACGGCGGCGGCAACGCCGCGATGCTGACCTACAACCCGGGCAACCCGCTCGAGCGCCTCAATTTGCCGGATTCGCTGAAATGTCAGCACACCTTTCGTCTCACGCAGGGCCATTGCCTGTACTCGGATATGGGGCGCATCTTCTGTTCCGTCGTCCAAGACGACTTGGGCTGGCACGACGCGGCCAGCGGCACTTGCGACGCGGCCCTAGTGAAACGCAAGTGGGGGGCGGTCTCGTACCAAGAGGCCCGCAACGACTATCACCGCAACGGCCGGGACAGCTTCTTGGTGGAACTCGGCAAGTACGGTCTCGGGCGGCGCGACTTCGCCGCCAACGTCAACTGGTTTTCGCGGGTGGACGCTGGCAGCGACGGCACCTTGCAATATCGCACCGGCCACTCGCCGGCGGGTTCTCGGGTGACGTTGCGCTTCGAGATGCCGACCTTGGTGGTATTGCACACATGTCCACACCCGCTGAACCCGGCGACGGCGTATCCGCGCAAGGCGATCGGCTATCAGCTAAGCCTCGCCGATCCGGTCGCAGACGACGACCGGTGCCGTACGTCGAGGCCGGAAAACGGTCGCGGCTTCACGAACAACTACCTCTACGCCTTGGGAACTTAAGGGGATTGCTAACGTGTTGAAAGAAAGCTCACTGAACGTAGCCGACGCGCTTTGGCTGGAAACCGTGCCCGCCGGCGAATACTGGATGAACGTCGTCCACAAGGGTCAATCGCTACGCATCACCGACCTCAACGGCAACCAAGCCGTCGACACGTTGTTTTTCAACGCCGCGAGTCCGCACGAGCGCTACAGCGCCATGGACACCATCCGGGAACAACGCAATCTCTACCTCACTACGGGGACGACGCTGCTCTCCGACGAGGGCAACGCCATGCTGGCGATCGTCGCCGACACCTGTGGCCGCCACGACACCTTGGGCGGCGCGTGCGCCGGCGAGAGCAACACCGTCCGCTATGCGCTGGACAAGAAGACCATGCACTCCTGCCGGGACAACTGGCTGCTAGCGGTGAACACCCACGAGCAGTGGGCACTCACCAAGCGAGACCTCACCCACAACATCAATTTCTTCATGAACGTGCCGGTTACGCCCGAAGGCGGGTTGACGTTCGAGGACGGCATCAGCGCACCCGGCAAGTACGTCGAGTTGGTGGCGAAGATGGACGTGCTGGTGCTCATCTCCAACTGCCCGCAGCTCAACAACCCCTGCAACGGCTACAACCCCACACCCATCGAGCTGGCGGCGTGGCGCTAGCGCCACGAAAGCCGTCGCCGTTCGGCGTCGCCTTTCGCCCCAGCCCAAGCCGCCCCATCACTCCGTCGGACGTCGCGGTTAACGCCGCCAAGTCCGACGGAGTGCTTGTGTCCCGTCCCTCGTCGCACCTTGTCGGGAACGCGCCCCACCGTTCTCGGCACGATGCGGACTTCCACCACGGGCTGACAGCCACCACGGTATCCGCGTGTTCGACAAAGTACTAATCGCCAACCGCGGCGAGATCGCCGTGCGCATCTGTCGCACGCTCGACGACATGGGCGTATCGAGCGTCGCCGTGTTCGCGGCCGCCGACTTGGGCTCGCCGCATGTCGAAGCTGCCAAGGAGGCGTTGCCGCTCGGCGACGGCGGCGTGGCGGAGACCTATCTCGACATCGACAAGCTCCTCGACGCGGTCGCCGCAAGCGGCGCCGACGCGGTACACCCCGGCTACGGTTTCCTAAGCGAAAACGCCGCCTTCGCGGAGGCCCTCGCGGCGCGTGGCGTCGCTTTCGTCGGCCCCCGCCCGGAACACATCCGCCGCTTCGGCCTGAAGCACGAGGCGCGCGAATTGGCGGCGGCCGCCAGCGTAACGCTGTTGCCCGGCAGCGGCGTGATCGCCGACATCGGCGAGGCACGACGCTGGGCAAAGGAGATCGGCTATCCGGTCATGCTCAAGAGCTCCGCGGGCGGGGGCGGCATCGGCATGTCGCGCTGCGACGACGTCAAGCACTTGGAACGGCGCTTCGCCGCCGTCGAGCGTCTTGCCGGTTCGCACTTCGGCGACGCCCGCCTGTTCGTAGAGCGGTGCGTCGCCGCGCCAAGACATGTGGAAGCGCAAGCATTCGGCGACGGGCGGGGGAACGTGGCGGTGCTCGGCGACCGGGACTGTTCGCTGCAACGCCGCCACCAAAAGGTGGTCGAGGAGTGCCCGGCGCCGCACTTGCCGAACACCGTGCGCAAGCGGATTCACGCCGACGCGGAGGTCTTGCTCGCCGGTGTCCGCTACTTGAGCGCCGGCACCGTGGAGTTCCTCTACGACGCCGAGCGCGCCGCCGCCTATTTCTTGGAAGTGAATACTCGGCTACAGGTGGAGCACGGCGTCACCGAAATGGTGCTCGGCATCGACCTAGTGCGGTGGATGATCGCGCTCGCAGCCGGCGAGTTGCCGCCGCTCGATAAATTGACCGCGGGGCTCACCGCCAACGGCTCCGCCATCGAAGCGCGGTTGTGCGCGGAAGACCCCAATCACGACTTTCGCCCGACGCCGGGCACGGCGTCGGTGGTCGCATTCCCACGCGGCGACGGCGTGCGAGTGGACACTTGGCTGCGGTCCGGCACCGAGATTTCCCCGCATTACGACTCGCTGCTCGCCAAGGTCATCGCCCACGGCGAAAGCCGCGCCGACGCCCGCGAGAAACTCGTCGAATCGCTGTCGGCGACGACGGTACATGGCGTGGAGACGAATCGCGACTACCTGCGCCAAGCATTGGCCACGGAAGCCTTCGCGGCCGGTGTTCACCACACCGGCACCTTGAGCAGGCTCAAGTACCGCCCGTTCAGTTTGGAAGTGCTTGCCGCCGGCGCCCACACCACCGTGCAGGCTTGGCCCGGACGCATGGGATACTGGCCGGTGGGTGTCCCTCCCTCCGGGCCGATGGACGATCTATCGTTCCGCTTCGGCAACCGGCTGCTCGGCAACGACGAAGGCGCCGCCGGGCTTGAGATCACCGTGGCTGGTCCGCGGTTGCGGTTCAACAACCGAGCGACCGTTTGCCTCGCCGGTTACTGCGACATTGCCGTGGACGACGCCCAAAAGCCGCCTTGGACGCCATTCGAGGTCGTCGCTGGCAGCGTTCTCGAAATAGGTGAAGTCAACGAAGGTGTACGCGCCTATCTGCTCGTCGCCGGCGGACTCGACGTGCCGGAAGTGATGGGCTCCGCGGCGACATTCACCCTCGGCGGCATCGGCGGCATGAACGGACGCGCTTTGGCTACTGGCGACGTGTTGCGCTTTCGCCCACCCCTAAGGGAACCATCCGCCGGCGTGCGCCCGCCCGAAGCGCCGGACTGGCGCGACCGTCACCTGCTGCGGATCACGATGGGGCCGCACTGCACCGACGAGTTCCTTACGCAGGCGGACATCCGCGCCTTCCTGGAAGCCGAGTGGCGCGTGCATTACCACTCCAACCGCACCGGGGTGCGTCTGCTCGGTCCCCGCCCCGCGTGGTCGCGTAGCGACGGCGGCGACGCCGGCTTGCATCCTTCCAACATCCACGACAACCCCTACGCCTTCGGCGCCATCGACTTCACCGGCGACATGCCCGTGATCTTGGGCCCCGATGGCCCAAGCCTCGGTGGTTTCGTCTGCCCGGCGGCGATCATTCGCGCGGATCGTTGGAAACTCGGCCAGCTCAAAGCCGGCGACAAGGTGGGCTTGCGCGCGGTAACGCAAGCCCAAGCGCGCCGGGAGGCGCGGGCGCAGAACGCCGCCATAGCCACTCACACGACACTGCCGCCGCCCGTCCGCGCCAGCCGGCACCACATCGAACGCGCCACCGTCTTGGAGTTCGGCGACATTCGCGCTCGGCGCGCCGGCGACGAAGCGTTGCTGCTCGAGTTCGGCGCCAACACTCTCGACTTGACGCTTCGCCTGCGCGTGCATGGGGCGCAGGCGGCAATCGCCGAGGCGCGCCTCGACGGCGTAGTCGAGACCACGCCCGGCGTTCGCTCGCTGCTCGTTCGTTTCGACGCCGATCGTTACTCCGCCGCCGGCCTCGCCGAACGCCTACGGGCGCTTCTCGAAGGCCTGAGTCCGCCGTCGCAAGTCGAGTCGCGGATCGTCCACTTGCCGCTGTCGTGGGACGACCCCGCGTGCGGTCACGCGGTGGAACGGTACATGGCGAGTGTGCGTGCGGATGCGCCGTGGTGCCCGGACAATATCGAGTTCATCCGTCGTATCAATGGCTTGGCCGATCAGCAAGCGGTGAAGGACGTCGTCTTCGGCGCCGACTATCTGGTGCTCGGGCTCGGCGATGTCTACTTGGGTGCTCCCGTCGCCACGCCCTTGGACCCGCGCCACCGGCTGGTGACGACCAAATACAACCCGGCCCGCACATGGACCGCCGAGAACTCGGTGGGCATCGGCGGCTCGTACTTGTGCGTCTACGGCATGGAGGGGCCGGGCGGCTATCAGTTCGTGGGCCGCACCGTGCAGGTGTGGAACCGCTATCCGCGCGGCCGGACGTTCGCGAAGCACTGGCTGCTGCGACCGTTCGATCGCATTCGCTTTTTCGAGGTGGATGCGGCCCAACTGCTCGCCATGCGCGACGCCTTCGGCCGCGGCGCGTTTGACGTCGATATCGAGACCGGCAGCTTCGATGCGGCCTCATACCGCCGCTTCCTCGCCGCCAACCGGACGGAGATCGACGCGTTCACCGCCCGCCGCAAGCAAGCCTTCGCCGCCGAACTCGACGACTGGCGCGCCCGCGGCCTGATGACCTTGGCGCAGGCCGAAAGCGGATTCGACTCCGTAACGCCAGAGCACGATGGCGAAGCGGCGTTCGTCGCAAGTCCTTTGGCCGGCGCAATCTGGCAAGTCGCCGCGAAGCCGGGCCAGCGCGTCGAGGCGGGCGACGTGCTGTTCGTCATCGAATCGATGAAGGCCGAGTTCGAGGTCACCGCCACGACCGCCGGCGTGATCGGCGAGGTGCTGGTGACCAAAGGAGACGCCGTGTACGCCGGCCAAGCCCTCGCCCGAGCGGCGTGACGCCCGGACCGTCCCCGCGAAACGTCGTCGGTCATGGTACCTATCGTCTTGGCGGAGCGCGTACTCGCTTAACCGCGCGTGGCGGAAGTCCGCGTCGCGCTGAGAACGGTCAGGCACCGGCCCGGCGGGGCGGGGGAGCGTATCGGGCAATGTTCAGCCGAGGAGCGACGATGCCGGGCGGGTGCGGGGCCGTTGGATTGCCGCGTGATTTCGCTAAGGACGGCTAGCTTTTCCGCCGACTCGCCAGATAGTGCCGCCAGCCGCCAAAGCGGGTGATATCCGCGGCACCTTCCGCAGCATCCGCTTGGCCGATGAATCCAGATACCCATGTGCCATCGGCCAACTCCACGGACCCAATCCCGAGTGGCGCTGCGACGGTTCTCAAAAAACCGCCCACCTCGCGCTCCGGCAGCGACCAGACCTCCACGTCAACGGCGGCACCCGCCTTGGCGGTACGCAGCAAGGCGGGGCGTTTTCCGTCCGGCAGGGCGTACAGTCGATAGCGTGGCGCCGTGCGCGTCGCGCCAATGCGATACGCACCCCGTCGGCGAAGCTCGCCGTTCAAGGGTTCGCCGGCCATGTGCGCACCGCAGACGGCGAGCGGCAGTTCACCACTTGCCGTCTGCGGCAAACCGCTGCTCGCCGTGTCTTCTCCGCGCAAAACGGCCGCGGTATTGAGCAATGCGTGGTCGCGCCCGGCCAAGGCCATCAACGTCACGCCGAACGGCAGGCCGGTAGGCGTCTCGCCTGCCGGAATGGCGATGGCGCACAGATCCAGCAAGTTGACGAAATTGGTGAACGTACCAAGGCGAGCGTTGGTCTCGAACGGCGCTTCCGCCACCTCTTTGCGAGTGTAGATGGTCGGCGCCGTTGGCAGCACGAGCACGTCGATGTCGTCGAACACAGCCTCGATTTCTCGGCGCAGCGCGGCGAGACGATATTGCGCTTGGAAGGCTTCGCTTGCGGCGGCCGACTTGCCGCCGTCGATGATGTTGCGAGTGATGGGCAGCACCGCGTCGCCGCTACGAGCGAGGAAGTCGCCGACGGCGGCGTAGCGTTCCGCCAGCCACGGGCCGTCGTATAGCATACTGCCCGCCGCATAGAAGGGTGTCATGCCCACGATTCGCGGCGCACCCGGTAGCCGTTCAACGAATGCGGCGTAGCACGCTCGATAGGCCTCGTCGCCGAACGGCAGTGTTGCCGACGACGCGTAGCCGAAGCGGGGATTGCGGGAGTCGAAAGCGGTGAAGTCGAGTTGCCGGGAGAAGGGATCGCGGGGGTCGAAGCCAGCGGCAGCTCTCGCAACTTCGCGTGCGTCAGCCACCGTCCGCGTGAACACGCTCACGCAGTCGAGGCTGCGGCAAGCTGGCACGACGCCGTAGTTGGACCACCAACCGCGCGTGGGTTTGAAGCCGACGAGACCGTTGAAGGCCGCTGGAACGCGACCCGAGCCGGCGGTATCCGTGCCGAGCGCGAAGGCGGCGAGCCCTAGCTTCACGGCGACGGCTGAACCGCTGCTGCTACCGCCGGCGATGTAGTCTGGATGGATTGCGTTGCGTACTTCCCCGTACGGAGATCGCGTACCCGTCAAGCCGGTGGCGAATTGATCCATGTTGGTCTTGCCGAGCGGTATCGCGCCAGCGTCGAGCAGGTGTTGGACCACGGTGGCCGAACGGTCCGGCGAGTAGGCGTAGGCCGGACATGCGGCGGTGGTCGGCGCACCCGCCAAGTCGATATTGTCCTTGATGGCGAACGGCACGCCTTTGAGCGGTGCGGCATCCCCGTCTAGAGACGCCACGCGCCTCAGGTGGGCGTGGAGCGCCGCTTGGGGCAAACAGTGAATCCAGACGGCGTGCTCGTCCTGCTGTTCCGCCCGCAGGCGGAGGTCGCCGATCACCGTGTCCGGATCGAGCCGAGCTTCGGCGTAGGCGCGCCGTAAGTCACTGATCGTCAGCGCAGTGTTCATCGGCGCCTAGAAGTATCCATGGTTCAACCTGCTGTTGCCGGTATGTTGGTTCGCGTCCGGGACCGGCGAGTTGCTGGTGGTCGATGCCTGTCACCGGCGGCGCCGAGCCGGGTCGGGAGCCGCATGATCGCCGCGGGTTCGGCGAGGCGCTCATCCGGTCGCGCCGCCCCATTACGGCAAGGCGCGACGAGGGAGCATCGGACAATACGCCAACGAGGAGCGACGATGCCGGGCGGGATGCTTGGCCATTCGAATGTCGCGTGACTTCACCACGGGCCGCTAGCCCGGATAATTCACGAACAGATAAGACAAAAGCCCTTGGTCGTGAGAAAA
>CAYGBI010000002.1:0-106570 GCA_964348085.1 uncultured Pseudomonadales bacterium
AAAGACACACCTGATTTCGAGTCAGGCCCATTCGGCCGCTCTGGCACCTCTCCGAAGTAAGGCGATTCTCGCCGAGAACGGCGGCGAATCCAATACCTCGCAGCCCGCCTCGCGGGGTGGGGCTTGCCGTGCAGCGAGTCTTAGCCCCGACCGATGTACGGCATTGACGACGCCATCACCGTAATGAACGGCACGTTGGCGTCCAATGGCAGGCTATCCATGTAGACCACCGCCCGAGCCACATTTTCGACATCCATCGTCGGTTCGGGTTTCGTCGAACCGTCGGCCTGTTTCATGCCCCGGCTCATGCGCGAGGTCATGTCTGTTAGCGCGTTGCCGATGTCGATTTGGCCACAGACGATGTTGTGCTCGCGACCGTCGAGGAAGGTTGATCGGGTGAGCCCGGTGAGCGCGTGCTTGGTGGCGGTGTACGGTGCGGAGTTGGGTCGCGGCACGTGGGCGGAGATCGAGCCGTTGTTGATGATGCGGCCGCCTTGCGGATCTTGATCCTTCATCAGCCGGATGGCGTGTTGCGTGCATAGGAACGAGCCAGTGAGGTTGATGTCCACCACGCGCTGCCACTGCGCCAAGGTGAGGTCCTCCAACGGCACCGGCGGGGTACCGGTGCCCGCGTTGTTGAACAACAGGTCCAAGCGCCCGAAGGCCGCCTTCGTTTGCGCGAACAGCGTGGCGACGGAGTCCGAGTCGGCGACATCCGTGCGCACCGGCAGGGCTCGCTCGCCGGCCCCGGATTCCTCCGCCACTTGCTGTAAGAGCGCCAATCGCCGACCGGCCAAGGCGACCGAATAGCCGGCGTTGAGCAGCGCCAGCGTGGTGTGTTTGCCGATTCCTGTGCCGGCGCCTGTGACGATCGCTACCTTGCCTGTCATCTGCCCGCCCCTCAAACGGCCAATGCGGTGGAGAAGTCCGGCACGCCTGCCCAGCGCCCGGTGTTCGTGGCGTGCATCACGGCGATGGTCTTGATGACCTCGGGGTTGGCGAGGCCGTGTGGCTTGCTGCCGGTTAGCACGCGGATGATGTTCTCCGCTTGGCGGATCGGACACTCCTCAAGGAAGGTGGGCGAGAAGCCGGCGATGTGCGGTGTGAGGATGCAGTTCGGCAGTTTCAGCAGCGGGTCGTGGGATTCCACCGGTTCGATTTCAGTGACGTCCAGCGCCGCGGCTTCCAATTGTCCGGCTTCCAAGGCGGCGGCCAAGGCGCCGCCGTCGATGATCGGCCCGCGGGCGGTGTTCACCAACAGCGCCGTCGGTTTCAGCTTGCCCAAGGCGTTGGAGTCGAACATGTGCCGGGTTTCGTGCGTGGCCGCGGAGTGGATGGTGATGTAGTCGGCGCGGGTCAGTAGCTCCTCGAAATCGACCAGCCGGACGCCGTACAGGTCGCCGGTGGTCTGTTCCACATAGGGGTCGTGGGCGATGATCTCCGCGGGACCGAAGCCGCGGACGCGGGTGGCGAAGGCGCGCCCGATGTTGCCGAAACCGACGATGCCGACGACGTGGCCGGCGATCCGCCGCACCGACGTTTGGTAGCCGCCGGTGGTGCGTGGGTTGTCCCGCCATTGCCCCTCGCGGGTGGTGCGTATGGCGTCGTGCAGATGGCGTGTCAGCGACAGCAGCATCGCCATCGCGTGATCGGCGACTTCTGCGGTGTTCACGCCCGGCGTATTGCAGGCCAGCACGCCGAGCTCCGTGGCGGCGTCCAAGTCGATGGAATCCACCCCCACGCCCATGCGGCTCACCACCTTGAGCTTGGGGCAGGCTTCCATCACTTCTCGCGTGGTGAGGGGCAGCGTGCCGACTTGTGCGCCGTCGGCGTCGCGCATCAAGTCGATGAAGTCCTCTGTGCTGCGAACGCGGCCTTCGACGACTTCGAATCCGGCCGCCTCGAAAAGATCGACTCGGTTGTACGGGCTCTTGGGTAGGGCGACCTTCATGGGGTTCTCGTCACTCCTCGGCAGCCTTCACTGGCACCGACAACGCCGTTCTCGCCGGGCCGGCCGCGGCAGCGGCCGCCATCGCCTCTCGGGCGCGTTCGTTCTCTTGGATCTTGCTCATGATCGCCTGCCCGGCGCGCAGCCACGTGTCGCGGTTTTCGATGACGTATTTGTTCGACTCGCGGAAGTTGTCCAGCATGCCGTTCACTTCCGGGATGACGTAGCGGGCGACCAAGTCCCAACTGTTCAGGGTGTCGGCGCGATTCGCCCAGTCGTGGACGAAACCAATGACCGTGCCGAAGCCGCCGGTCGCGTCGATCATCTTCTCGATGCGCGCCACCAAGTCGTCGGGCGTGCCAATCACAGCAACGCTGTCTTCGCTAAACGCCGTGCTGTCCACGGCTTCGTCCGGGGTGTTGAAGATGGTGCCTTCGCCGGCGGCCAAGGTGCCCACCGTGTACTCGTTGTTGTGACGGAACAAGCCTTCCTTCGCTTCTCGTCGCGCCTTGTCGCGAGTCTCTGCGATGTGCCAACTCATCACCACGCGCCACATGCGACGGTCCACCGTGCGGTCGTGCTTGGCGGCGGATTCTTCGGCGAAGCTCCACTGCAATGGCAATGCCTGCAGGCCGGCCTTGGTCGTCGAGCCGATGGATAGCACGCCGGCGCCGTGTTTGCCGGCCAAGGTCATGCCGGAGGGACTTACCATCGACGCCACGGCGAACTCCATGTCCCGCTGCAACGGCAGCAGTTGCAGCTTGGCCTCGTTCAGCCGGAACCATTCGCACTCGTAGCTGAACCGTTCGCCGCCGGCGAAGAGCCGGCGGATAACGCCCATGGCTTCGTCCTGCCGGTCGCGCAACACCATCGGGTCCACGCCCAACGTGTGCGCGTCGGATGGCAGCGCGCCCGGCCCGGAGCCGAAGATCAGCCGTCCGCCGCTCTGGTGGTCGAGCTGGGCAAGGCGTTGCGCGACCATGAACGGGTGGTGGTAGGGCAGCGACACGACGCCGGTGCCGAGACGGATGCGGTGGCTGCGCTCCGCCGCGGCGGCGAGGAAGAGTTCCGGCGAGGCGATCACTTCCCAGCCGGTGGAGTGGTGCTCGCCGCACCAGAACTCGTCGAAGCCGAGGCGATCCATATGCTCGACCAGATCCAAGTCGCTGCGCAGTTGCAGCGTCGGGTTCTCGCCGATGGGGTGGTGGGGGGCTAAGAAGGCGCCGAATTTCATGTCGCGCATCGCATTTCCTCCAAATGTCCCTACAGTAGTTCTTCAGCCATGAAGCGCAGCGTGTCCGGATTCGCCGTGCCCACGTTGAGCATCGTCACCGGGCTCTCCCGCCATGCGGCGAGACGTTCGCGGATACGCTCTTTGGGGCCGACGAGCGAAATCTCGTCGCACAGTTCGTTGGGCACGGCAGCCATGGCTTCATCGCGACGGCCGGCCATAAACAGTTCCTGAACATGGTCCGCTTCGGCGCCGAAGCCCATCCGCGTGATGTGATCCTTGTGTACGTTGAAGCTCTTGGCGCCCATGCCGCCAACGTAGAAGCCGACGTTCTGCTTGATCTGATTGAGTGCGCCTTGCACGTCGTCGCTGATGATCACGGGCAGAGAGGCGGCGATCTCGAAATCCTTGTTGCGGATGGTCATCGCCTCCTTGTACATGTCCATCATGCGATAGGGCGAAAGGAACATGGGAATCCAACCGTCGCAGATCTCCGCCCCCAAGGCGACGTTCTTCGGCCCTTCGGCGCCGAGATAAACCGGGATGCGTTCGCGCACCGGGTGCAGGATGAGCTTCAGCGGTTTGCCAAGCCCGGTGCCGCCGGGCAGGGGCATCTGGTAGTGCTTGCCGTTGAAAGCCACCGGCCCTTCTCGAGAGACGATCTTGCGGAAAATGCCGACCCACTCCCGGGTGCGCTGCAAAGGTCGCGGATAGGGTTGCCCGTACCACCCTTCGACGACCTGCGGCCCGGATACGCCGATGCCGAGAATCAGTCGTCCATTGGATAGATAGTCCAAGGAGACGGCGTGCATGGCAGCGCTCGCCGGCGTCCTCGCGGAAATCTGCATGATGGACGTGCCCAAGTTGATGCGCTCGGTGTTGGCGCCGATCCAAGTGAGCGGCGTAAAGCAGTCCGCGCCGTAGATCTCCGGTGCCCAAATGGTGTCGTAGCCGAGGTTCTCGGCCTCCTTAGCCAGTTCGACGAGGCGCTTGCCTCCCGGTGGCCCGAACGGACCGATGCCCAACCCCAGCTTCATGAGTTCTCTCCAAAGCAGACGCAAGCAGCCAAGCTTACACGTTAGCAGCGACACTCGCCGCACCCTCTGCACTTGCCGCCCCTAGCGCACTTCGACACACTCGGTACGCATGGAGATCATCCGTGGCCTGCACAATATTCGTCCGCGCCATTCTGGTTGCGTGGCCACCATCGGCAACTTCGATGGCGTTCACCACGGCCACCGGATGCTGTTGGCGCATCTCAAAGCGAAGAGCGCGGAACTCAAGGCGCCCAGTCTGTTGGTCACCTTCGAGCCGCAACCGCGCGAGTACTTCGTGGCGAGAGCGGCACCCGCCGACGCCGGTTCCCCGCGTCCGGCGGGCGACGGACGCGCCCGTTCGCCTGTGCCGGCGCGCCTCACCCGCTTCCGGGAGAAAGTTCATCTTTTACGCGACACCGGCATCGACCGGGTGTTGTGCATCCCCTTCAATGAGCGCACGCGGCTGATCTCGGCCAGCGAGGTGGTGGAGCGGTTCTTGGTGGACATGTTGGGCGTGCGCTATTTGGTCGTTGGCGACGACTTCCGCTTCGGCAAAGATCGGGAAGGCGACTACGCAACGCTGAAAGCGGCCGGCGACCGTTTCGACTTCGGCGTGAGCCATATGGGCACGTTGACGTTCGAGCACGGCCGTGTCAGCAGCACCCGGATTCGGGATGCGTTGCACCACGGCGACTTCGCGCTCGCCGAGAAGCTCTTGGGACGGCGCTACTTCATGATGGGGCGCGTGGTCTACGGTCGGCGAATCGGCCGCAGCATCGGCGTGCCGACCGCCAATATTCGCCTGCAACGCTACCGCTCGGCGCTAGAAGGCGTATTCGCCGTCACCGTGGATGGCCTCGGCGCGACTCGTATCGGCGCCGCCAATATCGGCGTACGTCCGACCGTGGAAGTAGATGGCAGCCCAAGCAACGAGCCGCTGCTCGAAGTGCATGTTTTGGACTTCGACGAGCAGATCTACGGGCGCCTCTTGACCGTGACCCTGCAATGGAAGATCCGCGACGAACGGCGGTTTTCGTCTCTGGACGCGATGAAGACGGAGATCGACCGCGATATCGAGAAGACGCGGGCGTTCTTCGCCAAAGGCGCGCGCGAGCGGAACCCCGACGCGCCTGCCGGCGAGCACTGAGCGAAAGCGGATGCGCTGGTTCGCGTTGGCGGCGGCGGTGCTGGCCCTCGACCAAGCCACCAAGTGGACCGTGGTTGCGCAAATGCGCGAGGGCTACTCGGTGGAGGTGCTGCCCTTCCTGTATTGGACATACACCTGCAATACCGGCGTCGCCTTTAGCCTGTTCACGGGCTACGGCTGGGTTTTCGCGGCGGTGGCCGTGGTGATCGCCGGCTATCTGGCGTTTGAGATCTACCGTTGGCGAAGCGGTTGGCTCGAAGGCATGGCGTACGGCCTGATCCTCGGCGGTGCGCTCGGCAATCTCGCGGATCGCCTGCAGCATGGCTGTGTGGTGGATTTCGTACATGTGTATTACGGCTGGTTCAACTTTCCGGTGTTCAACGTCGCCGACAGCGCGATCACCACCGGCGCGGCGGCTTGGATCTGCCTCGTGCTGTGGGACGTGCGGCGGCGCAAAGTCGAAAGCAGGGGCTAGCAGTCCGTTGGACTTGGCGGCGCCAGCCGCGAAGTCCAACGGAGTGATAGTGCGGCTTGGGCTGGGGCGAAAGGCGGCGCCGAACGGCGACGGCTTTCGTGGCGCTAGCACCCCGTCGGACTTCGCGGCTGACGCCGCCAAGTCCGACGGACTGTTAGCCCGCTCCTACGCTCCGAGGGGCCGTTCTCGCGCACGAACAAACGTCGATTTCGCACATCTTGAAGGGCAAGAGTCGCTAACGCGACACGGCCTCATAGCGAGATGATGGCGCCCAACGGCGCGGTGGTAGGCATCGCGTCCATGGCTCGGAGGCGTCGATGCGTGGTCTGTCCCTGATCGAACTAATGGTGGCGTTGGTGATGCTCGCCATAATCACCGCGGTCGCGCTGCCCGTCTACCGGGGCTATGGCATTCGCGCGGAACGCGCCGCCGCGCAAACCGACTTGATGCGTTGCGCCCAAGGCATGGAGCGGCACGCCAACATCCGCTTGGGGTATGAACTGGCCGTGGACAGCGACGGCGATGGCGTGGGCGACGCGTCCACCGGGGCGCTCTCGGACAATATTTGCGTGTTGGGCGCCGGGCCTTACGAGTTCACCGTGCGTTCCGCCGATGCGGGCGGCTTCGTGTTGCGTGCGACCGCGAACGCCAACAGTCGGGTCGCCGACGACGGCATGTTGGAGATCGATAGCACGGGCGCCAGGCGTTGGGACCGCAACAACGACGGCGACTTCGACGACTCGGACGAAAACACATGGCGCTGAGGGAACGGGGCAATACGCTTATGGAACTGTTGGTGGCCGTGCTGGTTGTTGGTGTGGGTGCGCTAGGCGTCGCCAAGCTGCAACTCATGAGTTCGCAAAACAACCGTGCCGCGCTGCACCACAGCACTGCCACGATGTTGGCGGACGACATGCTGGAGCGACTGCGCGCCAATCCTTCCGCGGCCTATCCGGCGATGGCTCTCGGCGATGCGCCGCCGGCGTTCGTCGATTGCCTGAGCGCCGCCTGCACGCCGCAGCAAATCGCGGCGTTCGATGCCACGGTGTGGAAGTGCTCGTTGGGCAACTGGCACGACGACGCCCAGTGCCGAGCCGCACGCGCCGCGGGGGCGCTGGCGCCGCCGGATCGCCAGCCGGGCTTGCCGGGTGGCGACGGGGCGTTGAGCGTGAACGCCGGGGTGGCGACCGTGACCGTCGCGTGGAATGGGTCCGACGCCACTCGTATCTCGGTGAGCGGTTTGAGGTGACGATGACCGGGTACGCAAGCGGCCGGCGTCAGGGGTTCACGCTCCTGGAACTCATGCTGGCCATGGCGCTCGGCGTCACCATCGCCGCCGCCGTCGCACAGCTTTTCATCGGCGCCAGTCGTGCGCAGGCGCAACTCGGCGGCCAAGCCCTGATGCAGGAGGCGGCGCGGCATGCGCTGGACTTCCTCGCACGCTCGGCCCGTGGCGCCGGCTTTCTCGGTTGCGGTGCGGCGGGGAACTTGGTCAACGGCTTGAACGGCGAATGGCGGCAAGTGGTGGAGTTCGATCTGACGACACCCATCGAGGCCTTTGACGGCGTCGGCGGGGTATGGACGCCGAGCTTGGCGGCGTTGCCCTTGCGGGACGGCAGTGGCAGCGAAGCGTTCTCGTCTAGGAACCGCATCGATACGAGACGGCTCGCGCGGGACGGCGATGTGGTGGTTTTTCGCCGTGCGGACCGCGGCACCCCCCTCGCGCGTCCCCTGCAAAGCCGTACGGACGCGCTGGTGGTGGCTGACCACGCGGACCTCTTTGACGCCGACGACTTCGTAGTCGTCAGCAGTTGCGGTCAAGCCGCCCTGCTGCGGGTCACGTCCGCAGCAGGCGCGGCGGGCGCCAGGATCTTGGCGCGCGCCGGCGGCACCGGGATTTTCGGCAACCGTGCGGGCGTTAGCCTCATGGCGGGCACCGAGCCCTACGGTGGCGCGGCGGGTGCGGAAGGCGCCGCCGCTGCGCTCATGCTCACGGAGGTGTATTTCGTCGCCCGTGCTAGGGCGGACAACAACCGCGGCCAACCGGTGTGGTCGTTGTGGCGCAAGACCTCGGCCGCCGCGCCGGCCGAACTGGTGCAAGGCATTGATGACCTACAGTTGTTGTTCGGTATCGATACCACCCCGGAGGACGCCGTGGACGCGCCTGAGCGTTACGTCCAAGCGGGGGGCATCGGCGACGGCGTCGTACGCACGGTACACATCTCCGTAACCGCATCGAGCGTGAACGCGGTCACGGCGGATAATCAAGTATTGCGGCGAACCTTCTCGCGCACGGTGGCGTTGCGCAACTGATGCCGGGTCGTGTCCGCCTTAGGCCGCCGCGCCGCGAAGCATCGCGGGGCATCGTCTTGTACGTCAGCTTGGCGTTGCTGTTGGCGCTGAGCGTGGGCGGTCTGACCGCGGCGCAGACCACGATTCTGGAACTGCGCATGGCTCGTAACGAGCGGGACGCGACGCTGGCGTTCCATGCTGCCGAGGCGGGTCTGCTGGAGGCGCAAGCTTGGTTGGCGGCCAATGCCACCGACCCGCCGACTTTGTTCGCCACGGAGGGCAACGGGTTGTACGCGGGCGTCGCCTACGGCGAGACCGCCCCTTGGCGGCGGGCCGAAGCGTGGCGCGGCGCGAACAGCGCGGTCGCGAGCGCCGTGCCGGGCACCCCGACGCGGCCGCGTTATATCGTCGAGTGGCTGGCCACGTTCTCCGATACCGGGACTCCAGACGCTCCTCTGCCACCGGCGACCGTCGACATCTTCCGTGTCACCGCCCGAGGTTCCGGCCCCGGCAATGCCACGGCGACCCTGCAAAGCACCTTCGGCATCGCCCGAGGCGGCGAAGTTCGAGCCATGACGGGCCGCTTGTCGTGGGCCGATCTCGGGGTCTAAGGCGTTTAGCGCCGACCGAACTGCGCTGCCTATAATGGCCGCTCGGTTAGCGCGACTTCTTTAGGAGAGTCACCCATGAGCAAGCGCACGGTTCTCGTCACTGGCGGCGCCCGCGGCATTGGCAAAGGCATCGCCAAGAGCTTTCTCCAAGCGGGCCACAATGTGGTGATCGCCGACTTGGCACAGGGTGGCGACTGGCGCTATCCGCTCGGCACCGACGCGGAGATGCGCGCTACGGTGGAAGAACTCTCCGCGATCGGCGATGTGCGCAGCACGCCGGTGGATGTGACGGATGCGGCGTCGTGTGCTGCGGCAGTGGCCGAAACCGTGGCGGCATTCGGCGGCCTCGACGTGCTGGTGAACAACGCCGGCGTGGTGGACAGCGGCGGCATCGACGAGTTCAGCGAAGATCGCTGGGAGCAAATCTTCGCCGTCAACGTCAAGGGCGTCTTTCTTATGACTCGCGCCGCGGTAAGCAGCCTGCGCGCTTCCGACGACGCGGCCATCGTCAACACCGCGTCGATCGCCGGCAAACGGGGCGCACCGCGCATGGCGGCGTACTGCGGCTCGAAGTTCGCCGTGGTGGGCATCACGCAGTCGTTCGCGCTGGAACTGGCCGACGACGGCATTCGCGTCAACGCGCTTTGCCCCGGGATGGTCGGCACGGCCATGTGGCACGATCATTTGATGGCCAATCGTCGCGAGGACGACTTCGAGGAGCGCATGCGAGAGTTGATCCCGCTCGGCCGTCCACAGACCGCGCAGGACATGGGGCAGGCGGCCGTGTTCCTCGCCAGCGCGCCAAACGTCAGCGGCATCGCGCTCAACGTCGCCGGCGCATTTGAGATGCACTGACGGACTGGCGCCGCCAAGCGCGCTCCCGGAGGGCGCGCCGTGCGGAACCGTGGCGGCGTTTGCTTGGTGCGCTCTTCAGCTCACGGTTGAAACGGATACCGTCTGGGTTGCGGTACGCCCTTCCTCCACCAGCAAAGCGATGCCGCCGGTTGCCAGCGCATCGTCCTCGGCGGCGAGCACCGTTTCGCCGTCGATCGCGCCGGCCAAGCGTCCGCCACTGACGGTCAGTTCGAGTTCGTAGGTCTGGTAGAGCGCCATCTCGAATGAAGTTTCCGCAAGCACTTCGGTGCCGTCCAACTCGCGCACGAGCTGCGCTTTGCCGGCGTCGGTCATTACCAGCGCGTAGTAGCGGCGCATGCCCTGCGCCCGCGCCGCGACGCCGGCCCGGCGAACCAAGTGCGGCGTGACGTCGGCGCGAACGCGGTAGTCCGCCCAGTCCCGCGCACCGTGCAGCAACAAGCCGGTGCCCCGGTTGTGTACTAGGCGGAACGACTCGGGATAGCGCGGCGAGTATTGATCCACGCCGTTCACCCACGCGCGGCTCCACATGCTGCCGGGCTTGCGCGACAGCGTAACCTCCGGCGCCCCCCGCCAATCCAAGTGGTTGAGGTACAGCGTGCCGCCTGCCGGGGCGGTCACCACTTCCACGCCCACGGCCGCGATGGGGTAGCCGCCCAAGTCCGGCGTTCGCCAAGTCAAGGTTGTCCGGTCGCCCGGTTCGATCGCGGTGGCGGGGTTGCGCAACGTCATCAGTTTGTCGTCCGCATCGAATACGCGGATGCAGACGGCGGCCTCGACCGCTTCGTCCGCGTGTTTGGCGAGTTCCACGGCGGCCTCTATGGTCTGTCCGGGCGACAGCATGGGGCTGGTCATCAAGCCATAGCCGCGACGTTCGAAGTACTTCGCCGTAGCCAGCGAGTCGACGAACGTCGAGGTGGTGGCGCGGGCGGTGGTTCCCGGCTCCAAACGATTGAAATGCATGGCTAGGCAGCGTTCGCCACGCGCATTGGCGCGGTTGTTTACGACGCACTCGTGACCAGTGAAGCCCTGCACCGAACCGGGGTAGGAGAAATGGTAGCGGGCGCCGTTCTTCGGTGCTTCGAAGCGAGAACCCGCCAGCGCGTGCCCCATGCGCGTGATACGGTCGGCCTGCGTCGCGGCGTCGCTGACGCCGCCTCCGCTGTCGGCGCTCGGCAGGTAGCAGATGTCCGCCACCGGGCCGCGCCAGTCCGGTCCCGCGTCGATGCCGTCCAAGCCGTGTTGAATGCCCAACAGACAGCCGAGGTTGCCGGAGTTGCAGTCCGTGTCCCAACCGGATGTGTTGACGATTTTCAACGCTTTCTGGAAATCGTCGTCGCCGTGCAGCAGCGAATGCACGATCAGGCCGTGATTGGGCACCATGTGGCAATTGCCGCCGTACTTGTCGTAGCCGTAGTTGGCTTTGATTTCGGCGAACGTCGCTCGCCAATCGTCGCCGTGGCGGGCGTGCCAGCCGCGGATGTCGCCGACCATGCGGTAGAGGACGCTGTCGTTCGGAATCTGCGCCAAGCCTAAGTCGATGAGCTTGTTGGTGTCCGACTCGACGAACGCCGCCGCCTCCATCGCCGCCAATGCTTGCGCGCCGTAAATGGCCTCGCCGTCGTGCGAGACGCTCGCCGCCCGCCGGGCGAGGTCCGCGGCGCGTTCCGGGTCGCCCGGCGACACCATGGCCCAGCCGTCGATGAAGATCTGCGCGCCGATTTGCTCGGCGACGACCTTCCCGTTGGTCGCCATCGAGCCGCTCGCCGGCGCCTCGATGCCGGACGCCAAACGCATGAAGGCGGTGTGCTCGGTGGAGTTGCCTAGCCCGCCCCACCACAGGATGGTGCGGTTCTCGATCAAGTAATTCAGCCACGTTTGGCCGATTTGCCGCGGCGTCAGCCTAGGGTCGCAGCCGTAGTCCTCCAAGGCACGGATGAACGTGAACGTGCCGCTGATGTCGTCGTCGGTGACGATCAGCGGCACGTCGAGCTTGTCGTGGACGTAGTAGTCGATCTCGCCCAAGCGCTTCTCGATGGCCTCGTTGGTCCAACCCTCGAACGGTCGCCCTAGATAGACGCCAATGATTTTTCCGAGCACGCCGGCGTATACGCGCTCCTCGTAGTCGGCGGGTAGATTGGTCACGGCGCTCTCCTGCAAGTGTCGCCTTTAGTTTGGCGGGTTCGGGCGCAAAGAACTAGCGGCCTGTGGTGAAGTCTTCGTCGCACGAGAACGATCAGGCGACCGCCCGGCAAGGCGCGACGAGGGAGCGCTGAAATGCGAGAATCAACCCGACGGAACATCAGCGCTCGGTTCGAGTTCGCTGCGCATGGGAGAGGGGAATTGCCGGCGGCACCGCTTCGCAGTATGCCAAGCGTCGTCTACGAGACGCCGGATTTGGCGGTGCCGGGGCAGGCGTTGTCCGCGGCCGAAATCGGCTTCTTCCAAGACCATGGCTTCCTCGTCAAGCGGGGGCTGCTCGACGCCGAGCCGCTCGCCACGGCGCTGGCGCGTATTTGGCGGCACCTTCTGGACCGAGTAGCCATCGACCGCCGCGCGAATTGGTCGCTGGCGCCGGACGACGAAACCACTTGGACGAACCCGCGTTGGGCGCCGATGCCGCCGGCGCCGAAGGCCGGCCCTCACCAAGGACGCCAGCGCATCGTACATGCGCGTACCACGGTCAAGCTGCACGATCTCGGTACCGCGAGTTACCTATTGGACCTCTTGCCCAACAACCCTGACGTACGGCGCGTCGCGGCGGCGTTGCTCGGTGACAACCTTCGCCGCAGCGAAAGGACGCGTGGCGTATACGCGGTGTTTCCGAGTCGTGGCGAGGGCGGCGAAGCCAAGTCCTCGGTCGCCGCCTTGGTGCCGCATACGGATCAGGTTTGCCAGCAACTGAACGCCTGCGCCTATCTGGACGATGTGCCGCCGCATGGCGGCGCCTTCACTGTCTATCCCGGCAGCCACAAGCGTCTGTTTCACGCGCATCGGTACGAAGCCAATTGGTCGCCGCTCGGAACCTTCCGTGATGCGCTGGCGCAAGTCGTGGCGGAAGTCGTGCCGCTCGAACTCGTCGGCGGCAAGGGCGACGTGATCTTTTGGCATGGCCGCTTGGTGCATTCGCCCAGCGTCAACTCCGGCGAGCGCATTCGCTGGGCGGTGTTCGCGGACTTCACGCATGATCGCGAGACGCTATCCGCCGAGGAGCATAGGCGCCTCGGTCAGTTCGAGTGGTTCAAGGACACCCAACTGTTCCGCGACGACTTCTGCGTCAGCGCCGACATGTGGCGCGGCTGGCGTTGCGCGGAATCGTCGCAGGCTCGTCCTTGAGCTACCAGGATCTCGATGCAGTAATGCCGAACCGCCTCGGTGCGCCGAGTTGCGTGAAGCCGCGGTCGGTGTAGCCGTCGCGCGGATCGTTGCCGAAGAGGAAACCGCGCACGAAATAGTCCTCGTCGGCTAGGTTCTTGCCCCAGATCTTGACTGTCCAAGGGTCGTCCCGGTAGCCGGCGCTCAAGTGCAGGAGTTGATACGCCTTCGACCGCAAGTTGTGGTTGTCGGAGAAGTAAAAGTCGTCGCGTCCTTCCCACTCGCCGCGGGCGAAGAAGGCGCCCCGTGCGCCGAAAGTGATCTCGCCCCCCACGTTGAACTGATAGCCGGGCGCGTGGGCTTGGTCGCGACCGCCATAGTCTTCGCCGTCGCCGGTGATGAAGTCCTGGTATTCGGTGCGCAGCACGCCGAGGCGGGCGAACAAGGTCGCGCTTTCGGTAGCGAGGTACTCGAGGTCGACTTCCACGCCGCTGTTGCGGCCCTCGGCGGCGTTGCCGACGTATTGGATGAACTCGGAACTGCCATCGGCTAAGCGGCGCACGAGGGAACTCTCGATTTGCACGTCTTGCCGACGCATGTGGAACAGCGCGAGCCGCAAGGCGAGGCGTCCTTGGCGGGCCAAGGTCTTCACGCCGGCTTCGTAGTTGACCAGCGTCTCCGGGTCGTACACGCGCAGATCGGCCGCCAAGGTGCCGTCGGCGTTGAAACCACCCGCTTTGTAGCCTCGGGCGATGGACCCGTAAAGTACCGCGCCGGCGGCAAGCTCCCGATTCAGCGCGATACGACCGCCGACCATGGTGTCTGCGGGGTCGAAATCGATGCCGTTGCTGTCGTTGTAGGAGGAAGAGTGGCGCTCCACTCGAACCCCCAGGGTGAGCGAACTGGCGTCGTCGAGGGCCGTTTCCGTCTGGCCGAAGAAGGCGAGCCGGCGAATGCCGAAGGCGCTGGTGAAATCTTGGTCGATGAAGGTCGATTGACGACGAAGATCGACATCTTGATCGAGCAAGTAGACCCCGGCGAGCCAATCGGTGGCGCCGCCGAGAATGCGCCGCTCGGGTTTCGAGACCAAGCGCACCTCGGCGGTCAGCGTGTCGCGGTCGCGCAGATAGTCGTCCGTGCCGGCATACCCCCACGGATGAAAGTTCGGATACACCCAATCCGCGTCGTATCCGTAGGCCAAGTCGGAAGTCGCCAAGCCAACGTGGGCGCGCGTCGTCGCGGCGTTGCCGTCCGCGGTTAGGCTGGCGGTGCCGTAGACGGTCTGTTGGGTGTCCTGCCCGGGTTCGTTCGCCAATGTCGTGCGCACGTTGTCGAGCGAAAAGGCGTCGTAGCCGTTGTCGGCATCGAGGAAGCCGCCGGCGAGGTCCAAGCGCACTGCTTCGGAAATGTCGGCGACAAGCCTGCCGCGCACCGTCTTGTCGCTCAGATTGTCCGTATCGTCCCGGTTCAGGAAGGCGTTGTCGATGAACCCGTCGCTCTCGTCGATACGCACGACTAGACGACCTCGCGCGATGTCGGAAAGCGCGCCGGACGCCACCGCGCCAAGGCCGTAGGTTCCGTAATTGCCGCCCGTCAACTCCACGAGACCTTCGGGGTTGTCGGTCGGTGCGCGGGTGACGACGTTGATTAGCCCGGCCAAGGCGTTGGCGCCGTAGAGCGTTCCTTGCGGGCCGCGCAGCACCTCCACCTGCTCGACGTCGAACAGGCTTGCGACCGTGCCTAAGCCGGATAGATCCACGCCGTCGACGATCAAGCCGACGGAACTGTTCAGCGGTTCCTCGAACTGTCCGCGCTCACCGATGCCGCGAATTTGCAGAAAGCGCGCTCGCGATGCGCCTTTGGCGAAGTTCAGATTGGGCACGGCGCCGAGCAGGTCGTCGAGATGCGAGGCCGCCCGTGCCGCGATCTCCGCATCCGTCACGACGCTGATGCTCGAAGGAACCCGGCTTAGGTCATCGCCGCGCAAGGTGGCGGTGACGACCACTTCCTCGATCAAGTCGTCGTCTTCCTCGGCGGGAACGGTAACGGCTGCTAGTGCGATTGAAAGGGCGATTGCGACGGCAGGTCTTGGCATCTGTGCTCTCCTCGTTTTGCGGAGGGCAGATGTGGTCGACCTGAGCATTCACCCATCCCTCCGCCGGTATTGTCCGGATCAGGTTCAAAGGGTCCGCGTAGCGCGTCTCAGGCCTTATCGGCCGCCCCTTAGTGACGGCGCTATATTGGTCGCGTTGATGGCGGATGTCAACTGCGGTGCAGGCGCTCCGCGGGCAGTTGGTGTCCTGTCCGGTTGATTTCTTGTACCGCAGCGTGCCGCACGGGCTTGTGGTAAGGCGCAAGGCGGTGCCGTAGGCGACGGCATTCGTGGCGCTCGCGGCTACTTGATCTTGCGCAGCACGTCGGCAGGCGGCAGCGTCTGCGTCGTCGGTGCGCCACGCCGCCGGTATTCCACCACGCCTTGTCGGAGACCCCGTTCGCCGACCGTGATGCGGTGGGGAATGCCGATCAGGTCGGCGTCGGCGAACTTGACGCCCGGGCGTTCGTCCCGGTCGTCGAACAATACTTCGACGCCTTCCGTTCGCAGTTGGTCGTAAAGCTCGGAAGCGACTCTGCGCACCTCGGCCGATTTCGCGTTGTTCACGGCCACGATATGAACGTCGAATGGCGCGACCGCCGACGGCCACACGATACCGTCGTCGTCGTGGCGTTGTTCGACGATGGCCGCGACACAGCGCGAAACGCCGAAACCGTAGCAGCCCATCAGCGGTGCCACGTCGCGGCCGCCGGAGTCTTGGACGGTGACGTTCAAGGCCCGCGTGTACTTGGTGCCGAGCTTGAAGATATGGCCGACCTCGATGCCGCGCATGAAGGCCAGCGGGCCGCTGCCGTCGGCGGCGGGTTCGCCTGCCACGACGTCGCGAATATCCACCGTGCGGGCCGTGCCGAGAACGTCGCGCCGCCAGTTGGCTCCGGTCAGGTGATAGTCGTCTTCGTTGGCACCGCAAACGAAGCTTGCCAAAGCCGCGGCGCTCGCGTCGACATAGAGCGGGAGGTCCAGCCCCACCGGCCCGATCGAGCCGGCACCGACGCCAAGCGCCGCTTCGATTTCCTCGTCCTTGGCGAACGTCAGCGGCCGGTGAACGCCCTCGATGCGCGCCGCTTTGGCCTCGTTCAGTTGGTGGTCGCCGCGTAGAACCAAGGCGGCCAAGGGCGCTGGCCCGGATGGCTGGCCGTCAGCGGCCGCGTGGACAATCAGCGTTTTTATGCATCGCCGCGCCTCGACGCCAAGATAGCCCGACACGGCGGCGATCGTCTTCATGCCGGGGGTGTGTCGCTTGGCGAGCGCTTCCTCTTGGGCGTCGTCGGCTAGCGCGACGGCGGCCGCCTTTTCCACGTTGGCCGCGTAGTCGCTTGCCGGGCTGTATGCGAGCCGGTCCTCGCCCGCTTCGGCAAGCACGTGAAACTCGTGCGAATCGCCGTCGCCCATGGTGCCGGGATCCGCTTCCACGGCGCGAAAGTTCAACCCGATGCGCGTCAAGATCGCCGTGTAGCAGGCGTGCATCGCGGCGTAGGTTTCCGCCAGAGACGCGTCGTCCAAGTGAAACGAATAACCGTCCTTCATGCTGAACTCGCGTGCCCGCATGAGGCCGAAGCGCGGCCGGATCTCGTCGCGAAACTTGGTCTGAATGTGATAGAGGTTGCAGGGCAACTGTTTGTAGCTGCTGATCGTGCGACCGAAGAGGTCGGTCACCACCTCCTCTTGGGTGGGACTTAGGCAGTACTCCCGTTGATGGCGATCACGCAGCCGCAGCATTTCGGGCCCCATCACCTGCCAGCGGCCGCTCCGCTGCCACAGTTCCGCTGGCTGCACGACCGGCATCAGGATTTCCTGGGCACCGGCCTTGTCGAGTTCTTCCCGCACGATGCGCTCTACCTTTTTCAGCACGCGCACGCCCAAGGGCAACCAGTGGTAGCAACCGGACGCCAAACGGCGGATGAACCCGCCGCGCGTCAGCAGGATGTGGCTGGCAACTTCCGCATCCGCCGGCGGAGCGCGCAATGTGGGGATAAGTAGCTCGCTGAACTTCACATTCTTCAGGCTTGCGCCTCTTCTCGCATTCTCGCGAGCGTACAACAGACCGGCCCGCGGTACGCTCCTCTTGAAATCGGCGTACTTGATTGGTCTGCGTTTCGTGGCGTCCTCGGCAACAGCGGCGGCCTCATCGTATATGCTTCGCACCCCGTCGAGCGAGCGGAGTTGCCCAGTGCCCATCTACGAGTACGCATGTGGTTCGTGCGAGCATCGGTTCGAGACCATCCAACGGGCCCGCGAGGCGCCGTTGCGGGACTGTCCGTCCTGCGGCGAGACGACATTGAAGAAGCTGCTCTCGGCACCTGTGTTTCGGCTCAAGGGCAGCGGCTGGTACGAGACGGATTTCAAAACCGCCAACAAGCGCAACGTGTCCGATGCGCCTGACCGCGCATCCGGCGACGACTCCTCCAAGGCTGGCGACGGTGCTAAAGGCAAGGCGGCCGATGCCGGCAAGAACGGCGGACCATCCGGCGAGAAGCGGGAGAAGAAGACCGAAAGCAAAGGCGCCGGAGTCAAGCAGGCCGCCTCGCGGGCAAAACAATAGCGCCATGCGCACGCACTATTGCGGCGACATTGGCGCCGCCGATATCGGTGAAACCGTCGAACTCGCCGGCTGGGTGCATCATCGCCGGGACCATGGCGGCGTCATCTTTCTCGATGTGCGGGACCGCAGCGGCATCGTGCAAGTGGTGTACGACCCGGATGCGGCGGAGAGTTTCGCCGTCGCCAATCAAGCACGCAACGAGTACGTGCTGCATATTCGCGGCCGCGTCCGCCCCCGCCCCGAGGGCACGATCAATCCGGAGATGAAAACCGGAGAAGTGGAAGTGCTAGGCGAACGTCTCACCGTGCTGAACCGATCCCAGCCGCCGCCGATTCGGCTCGACGAATACTCGGATGCAGGTGAGGAAGTGCGCTTGAAGTACCGCTTCCTGGACTTGCGCCGTCCGGAAATGCAAGAGCGCCTGAAGCTGCGGGCGCGAGCCACCAGCCATGTGCGCCGGTTCTTGGAAGGCGAGGGGTTTTGGGATGTGGAGACGCCGACGCTGACGAAGACTACCCCCGAGGGCGCACGCGACTACTTGGTGCCAAGCCGCACGCACGCCGGGCAGTTCTTCGCTTTGCCCCAGTCCCCCCAGCTCTTCAAACAACTGCTGATGATGTCGTCGGTGGACAAGTACTACCAAATCGCGCGCTGTTATCGCGACGAGGACCTGCGCGCGGACCGCCAGCCGGAGTTCACGCAAATCGACATCGAGCAGTCGTTCGTCGCCGAGCGCGATGTGATGGACTTGGCCGAGCGCATGCTCAAGTCCTTGTTCTTGGAAGTAATCGGTGTCGAGCTGCCGGATTTTCCGGTCATCAGTCACGCCGAGGCGTTGACCCGTTACGGCACCGACGCGCCCGACTTGCGCAATCCGTTGCAGTTAGTGGACGTAGCAGACCTGATGGCGAGCGTTGGATTCAAGGTGTTCAGCCGCCCGGCCAACGACAGCGACGGGCGCGTGGTGGCGCTCAACGGTCCCGGCGCGGCGAATGTGCTGTCGCGCCGCGAGTTGGACGACTATGTCGGTTTCGTAGGTCGCTATGGGGCCAAGGGCCTCGCTTATATCAAAGTCAATGACCGCGGCGCCGGCAGCGCCGGCTTGCAGTCGCCAATACTCAAGTTCCTGGAACCGGCGACGGTTCTGGCGGTATTGGACCGCGTCGGGGCGAAAACCGGCGACATCGTTTTCTTCGGCGCCGATCGAAGCCAAGTGGTCAACGACTCGATGGCGGCGTTGCGCGACGAGTTGGCGCGTGTCCTCGGCTTGGTGGCGCCGGGTTGGGCGCCGCTGTGGGTGACGGAGTTTCCGATGTTCGAGCCGGGGCGGGAGACCCTCGCCCCGGCGCACCATCCGTTCACGCAGCCGGCCTGCGGCGTGGCCGCGCTGCGGGAAGACCCGCGCGCCGCGAAAGCGCGCGCGTACGATGTCGTGTTGAACGGTACCGAGGTGGGCGGGGGCTCCATCCGTATCCACGACCCGGCCATGCAACAGGCGGTGTTCGATGTGCTTGGGCTGGGCCAAGAGGCGACGGTGAAATTCGGCTTCCTGCTCGATGCGCTCAAGCTCGGCTGCCCGCCGCACGGTGGCATTGCATTCGGCTTCGACCGGTTGATGATGCACCTCGCAGGTACCGACAATATTCGCGATGTGGTCGCGTTTCCGAAAACCCAGTCCGCGACCTGTCTGATGACTTCCGCGCCGAGTGCGGTGGACGAGCATCAGTTGCGCGAATTGCACATCCGCGTTCGCTAGAACACCATTCATCGGCACCAGCTCGGCGGGAAGCAAGCAAATGGCCGGTCACTCCAAGTGGGCGAACATCAAGCACCGCAAAGCCCGCCAAGACGCCAAGCGCGCGAAGGTGTGGACGAAGGTGCTACGGGAAGTCACCGTCGCCGCGCGTTTAGGTGGCGGCGAACCAGACGACAACCCGCGTTTGCGGGCGGCGTTCGACAAGGCTCTTGCGGTCAATGTGCCCCGCGACACCATCGACCGCGCCATCGCCAGAGGTGCCGGCGGGCTCGCCGGCGGCGACGTGGAAGAGTTGGTCTACGAGGGCTATGCGCCCGGCGGCGTAGCCGTGCTTGTGGAAGTGATGACGGACAACCGCAATCGCGTGGTGGCGGAGGTCCGCCACGCATTCAGCAAGCACGGCGGCAATTTGGGCACGGACGGCTCCGTCGCTTACTTGTTCAGCAAGCGAGGCGTGATCGGCTTGCCGGCTGGCGCGGACGAGGAAGAGGTGATGGAACTCGCCCTCGACGCCGGCGCGGAAGACATCGAGAGCGACGACGGGATGCTCTCGGTGATCACGTCGCCGGAGAGCTTCGGCGCGGTGGTGGATGCGCTGCGAGGGGGCGGCCTCGCGCCCGAGCACGCCGAGGTGACGATGGTCGCGTCTGCCACTAGCGCTTGCGACGAGGCGACCGCCGAGAAAGTGCTGCGTTTGATCGATGCGTTGGAGGATCTCGACGACGTGCAGAATGTTCACGCCAACGCCGACTTTCCGATGAGCGACTAGGCGATGGCGAGCTCGCGCGATGAGCGTATCTTGGGCGTGGATCCAGGGTCGCGCACCACCGGCTACGGGCTGATCGACATTCGCAAAGGGCAATTGCGCTATGTCGCCAGCGGCTGCATCGACACTCGCAGCGGTCCCTTCGCCGAGCGGATGGCGGAGATATACCGCGGCGTCAGCGAGGTGATCGCCGAACATGCCCCGGGCGAAGTCGCCGTCGAGGAAGTGTTCTTCGCCCGCAATCCGCAATCCGCGTTGAAACTCGGCCAAGCGAGGGGGGTCGCCATCGCGGCCGCCGTCGGCGCGGACTTGCCGGTTCACGAATATTCGCCAAGAACGGTGAAGCAGGCGGTGTCGGGCAGCGGCAAGGCGACCAAGGCGCAAGTGGCCTATATGGTGCGCACGCTCTTGGGGTTGAGCGAGACCCCGCCAACCGACGCCGCCGACGCGCTTGCAGTTGCCATCTGTCACGTCAATACTCGCCGGAGTCCAAGCGAAAGGACTGGCGCGGACTCTTGATGGCCGTTGGCTGAAGCGAGTTCTTGCCGGCGCTTGGCCCGTCTTCGAACTTTTTGGGTGCGTTCGCCAAGTGATCGGTCGTCTGCGCGGCAGCTTGCTGGAACTCAACGAAACCGTCGCGGTTATCGACGTCGGCGGCGTCGGCTACGAAGTCGAAGTCACCACCGGCGCCGCCGCGGCGCTTGCCGCTGCCCGGGAGCAGGTGGACCTGTATACGCACTTCATCGCCCGGGAAGATGCGCAAACGCTCTACGGCTTTGCCGATGCGGCCGAGCGGGACCTGTTTCGCTCGGTGATAAAGATCTCGGGCGTGGGCCCCAAGCTGGCGCTCGCCTTGCTGTCCGCCGTTACTCCGCAACAGTTCGCCACCGCGGTCGACCACGGCGACATCGCGGCGATCACCCGTGTTCCGGGAATCGGCAAGAAAACCGCCAATCGCCTGCTGGTGGAATTGCGTGACCGGCTGGACGCGTTGCCGGCGGCGGTCGCCGACGGCAGCCAGGCCGCCCGGGACGCCATGCAGGCGCTGGTCAGCTTAGGCTATCGCGAACAGCTTGCGGCGCGTATGGTCGGCGAAGCATCAGCGGCCTTGGCGGCGGATGCCGGCGTAGAAGACATCGTGAGAGAGGCCTTGCAGGGCGCGGCGGCTACGGCGTGAGCGTGTTACGCGATCGCATAACGTCCGGCGTCGTCGACAACGGCGACGACGTGTCGTTCGAGCGTGCGCTGCGCCCCACGCGCTTGGCCGCCTACGTGGGCCAACAGGCGGTCAAAGAGCAGATGGCCATCTTTATCGAGGCGGCGCGACAGCGTGGCGATACCCTCGACCACACGTTGATCTTCGGCCCGCCGGGGCTCGGCAAAACGACGCTCGCGCACATCGTCGCCAACGAGATGGGCGTGGCGTTGAAGGGAACGTCCGGGCCGGTGCTCGAAAAGCAAGGAGATCTGGCGGCGCAACTCACCAATCTCGACGCCGGGGACGTGCTCTTCATCGACGAGATCCACCGGCTGTCGCCGGTGGTGGAGGAAATCCTCTATCCGGCGATGGAGGACGGCAAGCTCGACATCATCATCGGCGACGGGCCGGCCGCCAAGTCCATCAAGCTTGAGTTGCAGCGGTTCACTTTGGTGGGTGCGACCACGCGCGCCGGTTTACTCACCTCGCCGCTCAGAGACCGCTTCGGCATCGTGCAGCGGCTTGACTTCTACAGCGTCGACGAACTGGCGGAAATCGTCGCCGTATCCGCCGCCAAGCTGCGTATTCCGGTGGACGACGACGGTGCCCGGGAAGTCGCCGCCCGGGCGCGCGGCACGCCTAGGGTCGCCAATCGGCTGTTGCGTCGCGTGCGCGACTACGCCCAAGTGAAGGGCGACGGGCGGGTGACGAAGGCATCCGCCGATGCCGCTCTGGTCATGCTGGAAGTGGATCAACGTGGTCTCGACGCGATGGACCGGCGGGTGCTGCGGGCGGTTGTCAGCAGGTTCGACGGCGGCCCGGTGGGCGTGGATTCGCTGTCGGCCGCCATCAGCGAAGCGCGTGATACGGTTGAGGACGTCATCGAGCCGTACTTGATCCAAGAAGGGTTCATCATGCGCACGCCGCGTGGTCGCGTCGCCACGGAATCCGCATATCGCCATCTGGGTGCGATGCGCAAGCGCCTGGACGATGCACAGGCGGAACTGGAGCTCTGACGATGCCGGAACCGATTTCCATCATCGATCTCATCAAGAACGCGAGCCCGCTCGTGCAGTTCGTCATGCTCGTGTTGGCGGTCGCTTCGATCGCGTCGTGGGTGCTGATCTTTCAGCGCTGGTTCGCGCTGAATCGCGTGCAGCGCGAAATCGACGATTTCGAGGAGGAGTTTTGGGGCGGCGTTGAACTGAGCCAACTCAAGGCGGATATCGAGGGACAGGCCGACCGTGAGCCGAACGGCATCGAATCGATATTCGCGGCTGGTTTCGGCGAATATCAGCGCCTAGCCAGCCAATCGGGGGCCGACCCGGAAGCGGTCATGCAAAACGTGCAACGCGCCATGCGCGTGGCGCTGAACCGGGAGGAGGAGCGCATCTCCCGGCATTTGCCGTTTCTCGCCACGGTGGGTTCGACCAGTCCGTACGTGGGCCTGTTCGGCACCGTCTGGGGCATCATGAACTCGTTTCGCAGTCTCGCCAATATGACGCAAGCGACGTTGGCGGCGGTAGCGCCTGGCATCTCCGAGGCGTTGGTGGCTACCGCCATGGGATTGTTCGCCGCCATACCGGCGGTTATCGGCTACAACCGCTTCGCAGCGCGCGTGGAAGTGCTGATGAAGCGATACGAGGCGTTCGCCGACGAACTGACGTCCATTCTCCACCGGGCGGCTCACGCCACGCCCTGACCCCACGACCCAATTTGGCGACCTGACATGGCCACACGCCGCCGCTCTATTTCGGAAATCAACGTCGTGCCCTATATCGACGTCATGCTCGTGCTGTTGGTGATCTTCATGGCCACGGCGCCGCTCTTCACTCAAGGGGTGGAAGTGGATTTGCCGAACACCGACTCGCGGCCGCTGTCTAACGAAGACGACGATCCGTTGGTGGTGAGCGTGGACGGCGAAGGCAGAATCTTCGTCAACACCGGCCTGCCGAGGCCGGGCGAGCAGGGCACGCGGGCGACGATTTTCTCGCTGGCCGATCAGGCGGAGAAGATCATCGCCGCCCGCCCGGATATCCCGGTGTTCGTGCGCGCGGACGAGAACATCGCCTATGGCGAAGTCATCAAGGTGATGACCGTGCTGCAACGCGCAGGGGCCCAAAGCGTCGGTTTGATTACCGACCCGGTGGAAAATCTCGAAGCTGGATCGTAACGACGTGCGCCTATGCCGAGAGACTTGCTGGCGCTATGAAAAGCGGTCGTCTTTCGACTTGAGCCAAGCCGCCCTTGGCGTCGGCTTTTGCGACTACGCCGCCAAGTCGAACGGTCTGCTAGGATACGAGCGGATGTCAAGGAGCGACGTTTGATCCTGCTACGCCAATACGGATTGCCGCTAATTCTCGCGCTGCTGGTGCATGCCGGGGTGGCGGCGGCGTTGGTGCGTGGCTGGGAATCCGGCGCCGGGGATGATCCACGGGTGGTAGTGCCGCGCATCATCCACGCGCAACTCTTGGTGGTGGATAAGCCCGCGCCCCAATCGGCATCGCGACCGCAGGTCAAACCCGCACCGCCGCCCGCCAAACCCGCACCCGCGAAACCGCAACCGAAGCCAGTCGCCACGCCGAAGCCCGCGCCGCCCAAACCGCCACCGCCTAAGCCTGTGCAGAGAGACGCGGAAGCCGAACGTCGCGCTCAAGCCGAGGCGCGCCGGCAGCAACGGTTGCGCGAACTGTACGAAAGCTCCACTGCGCTTGCGCTGCAAGAGGAAGTCGTCGACGCTGGCCAAGCGCAAGCGAGCACCATGACGTATGTGGACGCGATCAGCCGCGCCATCGTCGCCGAGTGGTCGCGACCGCCGAGCGCCCGCAACGACATGGCGGCGCGCATACAGGTGGACCTTACCCCGTCCGGCGATTTGCTCGGCGTGTTGGTGCTCGAATCGAGTGGCAACAACGCCTTCGACCGCTCCGCCGAAGCGGCGGTACACAAGGCCGCGCGCACTTTGGGACGGTTCCCGGTGCCGGCGGATCACGGCCTGTTCGAGGCAGAGTTCCGCCATCTCACGCTGTTGTTCAAACCGACGGATTTGTTGCGTTGAAGAAGTCCCACACGTCACCGGTCTACCGGTGTTGGCGCCGAGTCACACGAGCGCTCTTGTGCTGCGCGAGTCTCGTCGCCGGCACTGGCCACGGCTTGGAGATCGTAATCTCGCAAGGTTGGGATAGTCCCACCCGCATCGCCGTGGTGCCGTTCGGTGGGCCGCCCCTGCGCGACCAGCCCGGCCCCGTGGCGACGGTGGAGATCGCCGACATCGTGTCCTTCGATTTGCTCCGCAGCGGCCAATTCGACGCGTTGGCGAGCGACAACATGCTGTCCTACCCCACCGCCGCGGACGAGGTGTTCTTCCGCGACTGGCGCATCTTGGATATGGACTATCTGGTCATCGGCCGCGCTAGGCAGGAGGCATCCGGCGACTTGACCATCGCCTATCAGCTCTTGGACGTCAATTCCGAGCGCGAGGTCAAGGCGTCGAGCTGGACGGTGCCGGCAGTGCGCATTCGCGACGTCGCTCATCGAATTGCCGATGAGATATATGAGCAGGTTACCGGCGTCCGCGGTGCTTTCTCGACCAAGATCCTCTACGTGCTGGTGGACAACCCGGGCACCGCTGCGGCCAGCTATCGGCTCGTCGTCGCCGACGCCGACGGCGCACGCGAGCGAACGGTGTTCAGCTCCAGCGAACCGCTGTTGTCGCCGAGTTGGTCACCGGACGCTCGTCGCGTCGCGTATGTTTCGTTCGAGACGGGGCGCTCCACCATCGTCGTGCAGGATCTGCAAAGCGGCGAGCGGGAGCGGGTCGCAGCCTACCGCGGCATCAACGGCGCGCCGGCGTTCTCGCCCGATGGCAGTCGTCTCGCCATGTCGCTTTCGCGCGACGGCAACCCGGAGATATACATCAAGGATCTCGTCGGTGGCGAACTGAGGCGGGTAACGAGGCGCCCGTCCGCCATTGACACCGAGCCTACCTGGAGTGCGGACGGCCGCAGTTTGATCTTCACTTCAGACCGGGGCGGCCAGCCGCAGATCTACAGCAAGGATCTCGCCACTTCGATGGTCGACCGGCTCACCTTCAAGGGCGACTACAACGCGCGCCCGCGGATGTTGCAGGATGGCCGGCATTTGGTCTATATCCATCGCAGCGACAGCGCCTACCACATCGCATGGCAGGATCTCGAACGCGGTACGGTACGCGAGTTGACGGAAACGTCCTTGGACGAATCGCCGTCCTTGGCACCCAACGGTATGATGATGATTTACGCCACACAGAACCGAGGCAGGGGTATACTCGCCGTGGTTTCCATCGACGGGCGCGTCAAGTACCTTTTGCCGTCGGCAACAGGCGATGTGCGTGAGCCGGCTTGGTCATCGTTCATCGACGACTTGGCGATTGATCGGAGTTGAAGTGCTGACGGCGTTGGGGTTAGCTGTAAAGGGTCTTTTTTGAGGGGATGAAAGTGGATCACAAGTTGCGTGAGATGAACATGCCACGGGCGGAGCTTTATGCGAGCGACGCGCCGGCGGTTCGAGAGTCGACGGGCGGGGCGTTTCTCGGTTCGGTCAGACCGGGGGCGCTGATCGTGCTGGCCTTGGCCGCGCTCGCGATCGCCGGCTGCAAGAGCCGGCCGGAGCCGCCACCCCCGGAACCCGTAGAGACGCCAGCGCCTGTGGTGACCCCCGAGCCGCCGCCACCACCTCCGCCACCGCCGAGAGTCGATGACGAAGGCAACCCGTTGGACGCCTCCGGCACGCCGTTGAGCCGCACTTTCTACTTCGAGTTCGACCAAGCGCGGCTTTCCGAAGGCGACCTGCGAGTGCTCGCGATGCACGCGAACTACCTGCGCGACTTCCGCAACCGCAGCGTGTCGATAGAGGGACACTGCGACGAGCGTGGCTCGCGGGAATACAACCTCGGTTTGGGCGAGCGACGTGCGCAAGCGGTGGAGCGCTACTTGGTATCCGCCGGCGTGCGAGAGTCGCAAGTCGAAACCGTTAGCTACGGCGAGGAGCGTCCTGCGGACCCCGGCCACGACGAACGTGCGTGGAGTAAGAATCGGCGGGCCGTGTTGGTCTACCGCTGAGGGTGTCTTCGGCGGACGAGCGCGAATGGCCGATAAACGTGCTCGTCTGTCCGATGTTCGCGGTTTAGCTGCCGCTACCCTTGTCGCTTACGCCTTGCAAGGGTCGGCGGCGGCACCGGTTGAAGAGCTAGCCGCGGAGCAAGCCGGAGCCCAAGTTCGCCCGCCGTTGGGCGAGTACGCCCAAGAGACGGATGATCGAGATGACGGCGACGGTGGGGACGGTGGGGGTGGAATAGCCGCGCTCTATTACCAGCTACAGATTCTCGAAGACGATGTTCGCCGTTTGCAGGGTATCGTTGAAGAACAGAACTATCGCATCGAGCGGCTAACCCAAGAGCAGCGCGAGCGCTATATCGAGCTGGATCGTCGCTTGGTCGAACTCGGCACCCCGCCGACGGGCGACCTAGGCGATGGTACGCCGAACGCAAGCGACGACGGCTCTCTCGCGGTTCCGACGGAACGGAGCGTTTACAACGCCGCCTACGGTATCGTCAAGGACGCAGGCAGCCTACCGCCATCCGAACGGCGCGCGGCGTACATGGAGGCGTTGACGCGCTTTGATCGGCTGATCGCCACCTTCCCGGACAGCCAGCTCGTCGCCAACGCCTACTACTGGACAGGCGAAATCCGCCTCTACACCGACGAACCGGAGCTCGCGCGCCAAGCATTCATGCAAGTGATCACGCTTTACGGGAACCACGACAAGGTGCCGGACGCGCTCTACAAGCTAGGCGTCGTCTACCACCGCTTGGGCGAAAACAACCGGGCCTTGCAGTATCTCGACCGCGTCATCGCCGAGCATCCGGCACACGCCGCGGCGAGCTTGGCGCAATCCTACGCGGCGGAATTGCGTTGACGGCGCCGGCGGGCCTACAATTCGCGCCCCTCGATCTTCGTATCCGGGTCGTTAGCTCAGTTGGTAGAGCAGCGGGCTTTTATCCCGTTGGTCCTGGGTTCGAGCCCCAGACGGCCCACCACACCTGCTATCGTCCGCACCTTCGGCGGTCGACAAGCTGACGAGCGGTTTTGCGGCGGAGGCCCTTGCGCGAAAATCCTGCGCTCTCACAGGAGGACAGATGAGACTCAGCAAACTTAGCCGCTCCATCGCCGGCAAGGTAGCGGTGGTTACCGGGGCCGCGAGCGGCATGGGACGAGCTACGGCGGCCTTGTTCGCGGACGAGGGCGCGAAGGTGGCGGTTATCGACATCAACGAGGCGTCCCTCGAGCTCGTGGCGGGTGAAATCGCCGGTGCCGGTTATCCGGTGCGCGGCTGGCCGCTGGATGTCGCCGATTTGGCTGCGATCAACCGCGTAATTCCCGAGGTCGCGGATCACTTCGGCGGTATCGACATCTTGGTCAACAACGCCGGCGTTGGCGCCGGCGGACCGGTGGACGGCGACGACTACGAACAAAAGTGGCGGCGCGCTTTCGATGTGCTCATTACCGCTCATGTGCGTATCGTTCGCGCCGCGCTGCCCTACCTGCGTAAATCCGACGGTGGCAGGATCGTCAACATCGCCTCCACGGAAGGGTTGGGCGCCACCAAGTACGCGAGTCCCTATACCGCTGCCAAGACCGGTGTCATCGGTCTGACACGTTCGCTCGCGGTGGAACTCGGCACCGAGAACATCACCGTCAACTGTATCTGCCCGGGGCCTGTGCGTACCGGCATGACCGACGCAATTCCCGAGCAGGACAAGCGCGAGTACGCTCGTCGGCGGGTAGCGCTAAAGCGCTACGCGGATCCGGAGGAGGTCGCGCACGGCACGTTGAGCTTGGTACTGCCGGCGGCACAATTCATTACCGGCGTGGCGCTGCCCGTGGACGGCGGTCTGACGGTCAGGAACGCCTGATAGCGCAGTTCACCGCGCCTCGATCATAAAGCTGCCTGTCGCCTCTGCCACGACGGACCCGTTGTCCGCCCGCATCACCCGGCCTTCGAGCATGGCGAGACGCCCCTTGCGACGCTGCTGACGACCTTCGAGGCGCACCGGCGTGCCGGCCGGCAGGGGTTGGCGGTAGCGCACTTCGGCCTTCGCGGTGTAGCAGCGCTCGCCGCGCAGGAACACGACGTTGGCCATCACGTCGTCGAGTAGGCTGAATAGAATGCCGCCGTGAGTGACTCCGTCGTAGCCGACATGCGCTTCTCCCGGCGTGAACTCCGCCCGGCAAACATCGCCGTCAAGGTGAAAACGAACGTTCAGCCCGGCCGGGTTGCCCGGCCCGCAGACGAAGCAGCGGTTGGCGCTTGAGTCGAGTGGGTTCACTGGCGCACCTTGAACTTGCGCGTAGGGACGAGTGTGTAAATGGTTGGCGGCTCGGCTCGGAGCGGGATATCTATGTGCTCGGCCCCCGCGCTACGCGGGCAAGGAAGTCCTCGGCGTCGACGCTGTCCACGATCCAGTCGCCTGCCAAGAGGAGCTGATCGTTGTCGCGGACGTCGTCCAGCGCCGCGGTTAGCCGCTCCGCCGCCGTCGCCCCGAACCGGCGCAAGGCGAGGCGCTGTAAAAGCGCCTTTTCGCGTACGGCCGCTTGCGCCAAGCCTCGTTCCATGCCTTGCGCCAAGCCTTGCGCTCGACCCTGCGACATGCCCCGCCGCAAGATTTCCGCTTCCCACCGGTCGATCCGTTCCCTAAACATGACGCCTTCCTCCTCGTACCGCGCGAGCGACGGCAGCGCCAGGCCCCATTCGTCCGCCAACTGCGCCACCCGTAAATCCAAGCATCTCGTCAACTCCGACTCGCCTTCTGCGGCCAGCCAAGTGCCGAGCTCGCCCACCAGTTCCGGCAGCCGCGCCAGCTCGACGCTCTCCAGCCGCGCCGCCCACCACAGCGCCCGGCCACGAAACGAATCGTCGGCCGCCAAGCGCGCCATGTCAACCACGGCGTAGCGCAGGTCGAGCCCGCCGGCGCCCGCTAGGCTCGTCGCCGCCGTCCACTCGCGCTCACCGTTGTACACCACTACGCACTCGACGGCATCGGCCTCCTCGCCCGCGCGCCAGCGGCCGCGTTCGTCGCCGTACAACCGCTGGTACAGCAAGTAGCCGTATTTGAGGAACCGCAGCGCCATGGCGCGGTCGACCGTCGATTGGTGTTCGATCAGCAGGTGCAGACGGCGGCGGTGGCGGCCCGCGCTGACCGTGTCGACCGACCACGCCATGTCCGGCAGGCGCAGCCTGAGTTCGTCGGTGACGCCTTCGGTCGGCTGGCGTTTGAGGCTCTCGAAGTCCAGCGATTCGAGCCACGCCGCGCCCCGTCGCGGGGCGAGCGCGGCGTCGACGACGTCTTTGACGACGCGCTTGTGGCCGAGCAGGCGCTTGTAGAAGGGGTCGTGGATCATGTCCCGACGGCGTGCTGCGAAACACGACCATCTTGGGACGGAGGACGGGCGGTGCGCTACGGCCAACGGCTTACACGGACCCGGGTGGATCTCCCGCACACTTCGTCCCGACCACCGTCGACCGGGGCATTCGTCACGACGCCTTAATGGGCGTGCGCTGGTTCCCGTCGTGCCGGCGCAGTTCCAATGCTTCGCCGTTTCGGCGCGGGATTCCCTACCCGCCGGCTCCCCGTGCGACGCGGGCCAGGAAGTCCTCGGCGTTGACGCTGTCCGCGATCCAGTCGCCCGCCAAGAAGAGCCGGTCGTTGTCGTGGACGTCATCCAGCGCCGCGGTCAGCCGTTCCGCCGCCGTCGCCCCGAACCGGCGCAAGGCTTGGCGCCGCAGGAGCGCCTTTTCGTGGGCGGCCGCTTGCGCCAAGCCTTGCTCAATGCCTTGCGCTCGACCCTTTTCCAGTCCCTGCTCCACGCCCCGCTGCAGGATTTCCGCTGCCCACCGGTCGAACCGTTCCTTCAACATGACGCCTTCCTCCTCGTACCACGCGAGCGATGGTAGTGGCAGGCCCCATTCGTCCGCCAACTGCCCCACCCGCAAATCCAAGCATCTCGTCAACTCCGACTCGCCTTCGGACGCCAGCCAAGCGCCGAGCTCGCCCACCAGTTCCGGCAGCCGCGCCAGCTCGACGCTCTCCAGCCGCGCCGCCCACCACAGCGCCCGGCCACGAAACGAATCGTCGGCCGCCAAGCGCGCCATGTCAACCACGGCGTAGCGCAGGTCGAGCCCGCCGGCGCCCGCTAGGCTCGTCGCCGCCGTCCACTCGCGCTCACCGTTGTACACCACTACGCACTCGACGGCATCGGCCTCCTCGCCCGCGCGCCAGCGGCCGCGTTCGTCGCCGTACAACCGCTGGTACAGCAAGTAGCCGTATTTGAGGAACCGCAGCGCCATGGCGCGGTCGACCGTCGATTGGTGTTCGATCAGCAGGTGCAGACGGCGACGCTCGCCGGCGGCGCCGACCATGTCGACAGACCACGCCATGTCCTGCTGGCGCCGCCTGAGGTCTTCGGTGACGCCTTCGGTCGGCTGACGCTTCAGCGTCTCGAAGTCCAGCGATTCGAGCCACGCCGCGCCCCGCCGCGGCGCGAGCGCGGCCTCGACGACGTCTTTCACGACGCGCTTGTGGCCGAGCAGGCGCTTGTAGAAGGGATCGTGGATCATCATGTCCAGACGGCGCATGGCGAAACAGCCATCTTGGGACGGAAAACGGGTCGGGCGCTACGGTCAGCGGCTTACACAAATCCGGGGTGATTTCCGCGGTGTCTCCGCACCTGTCCTAGCAGCCCGGCATTCGAACGGCCACGCATCCCGCATGTTGCTCGATGCTCCCTCATCGCGCCTTGCCGGGGCGGGTGCCCGACCGTTGTTGGTGCGACGCGGACTTCACCACGTGCTGCTTATCCCACGCCGGGGTGGGATCCTGTCGGACTATTAGGTGCGCTGCGCGAGTCTTCCGGCGCCACTCGTCGTCGCCTCGCTTGCGCTACCATACGCGGCCAATGCTTGGCTTGTCCTCCATCCGCCGCCGCCTTGCGGCGCACAATCCGCGGCGTGACGCGAACGACGCCCGTGCTCGGCAGGCGGCCGTGGCGGTGGTGCTGCGGGACCGGGACCAAGGAACGGAGATGCTGTTCATCAAACGCGCCGAAAAAGCCGGCGACCCTTGGTCGGGACATATGGCGTTTCCCGGCGGCCACCGGGATCCGAGCGATGTGGACCTGCGTGCCGCCGCGATGCGCGAGACGCAAGAGGAAATCGGCCTCGACATCTCCACCGCGACCATGTTGGGCGAGTTGCCGCGACAGCGACCAATGAGCGTGCGTAGTAACATGCTCGTGGCCCCCTTCGTGTTCGAAATCGAGGGAGACCCGCCCTTGACGCTGAATCACGAAGTCGCGGCTACGGCTTGGGCGCCAGTGGCGCCGATGCACCGGGGCGAGAATGTCGTGCGCTCGAAGCCGCCGTTTCAAGTGGACAGCCCCAACGGCGAACCCGGCGCCTTTAGCGGCTTTCGTTTGGCCGGCGGCTACTTCGTGTGGGGCATGACCTACCGTATGGTGCAGACTTTCTTCGAGACCATCGATCCGCACTACCAACGTATGTCGGAGTAAGCGCTCACTCGCTTGCCGGTCGTGGGCTATGCCTGGCTGAGTCAGTCCGCCGACAGATTGTGGTAATGCGCGATGGCGAGGCCGGCGGCAACGCTGGTGAATGGGTCGTGATCCACGACGCGACCGGGAAAACGCTGGTCGAGTAGACGATGCACGGCGGGAATCAGCGACGAGCCCCCTGTGCGTAGGACGATGTCGATCGCCTGCGCCGGTAATCTGGCCCGCTGTAGCGTGCGTGCGACTGCCTCGTCCAAGCGGCTCAGCATGTCGCCGATCATTCCCTCGAATTCTCGGCGCGTGACGCGTACCTCGACGTCGATCTCGGGAATATCCAAGGTCGTCTCGTCAGTTTCGGAGAGCCGCGCTTTGCAGTCCTTGATGGCTTGGAAGATCAGGTAGCCTAGGTTCTGCTGGATCAACTCGCGTAGGCGACGGAACTTGATGCGCGCCTCGCCGCCTTGGTCGATGCGCCTCTGTACCGCTTCGGTATAGCGGTTCTGGTTGAGCAGATAGGTCACTGCCCAGTTGACTAGGAGGTCTTCGTAGTCCTCGAACGGGAACAGCGTGTCGATTTCGCCATACTCGCCCCGGCGCTTCCACCGCTCGCCTTTGCCAAGCAGTGGAAACAGCAATTCACGAAACAAGCGTTGATCGATGTGGTCGCCGCCAAGCGCGATGCCGTGGGTGGTGACTACGCGAAAACGGTGCTTACCGGCGCCCACCGAGGCGGCTCGCTTCCCTGCTACACGTTCCAACACACAGAAGTCCAACGTGCCGCCGCCGAAGTCGACGGTCAGCAAACGCTCCCCGGCGGCGCTTGGATTGGCGTCTAAGTAACTCACCGCCGCGGCGATGGGTTCTGGATAGAAGCGCGGCCGAGCGATGCCGGCGTAGCGGTAGGCCTCGCCAAGGCGGGAGAGCGCCAATTGGTTGCGGTAACGGTCGCGACCTTCAAAGTTCACCGGATGTCCCGCGCCGCAAGCGCCGATCTCGCCTTGCCGACGAGCCAGCGCCTTACGCATTCGCAGCAGGATCGGCGTGATCAAGGCCACCAAGCGAAATGGGTGGTCGAACACCATCAAGCGGCGCACATCCTGCTTGCCGAGCAAACGTTTGGCGCCGCGGAACAACCGCCCCTGCGTACCAGTGTCGGTCATGGGGGCGCTGTAGACGTCTTCCGTCAGCGAATCACCGGGATTGCGGGAACCTGCGCCCGCGCTTCCCACCGACAGCGTCGCCTTGCCGATCACCTCGGGCACCAGCTCCACTTTGCGACCGGTGTTGTCGGCGATATAACGTTGCACCGCCTCCCAGCCGGTGCGGGGTTGCAGGGAGCGGTCGATATAGGTGGCCGACGGCATGATCTCACCGGCGTGTTCGCCGGCGTCGAAGCGCCGTGCGGGGTCCGTCGCCGGCATTCCCGGCAGGTCGTCTTGGGCGCTACGACGCCGCGTTCGATCCTGTGGCCCGCTCGCCGATGCGTCGTCTCGCCGCAGCGAGACTAGGCTCACGCGGTCGCCGTCGTAGGTGGCGGCTACGGAGTTGCTGGTGCCGAAGTCGATGCCCACACCGATGCGGCGTGCGCTTTCGGTCACTCGGTTCGCTCCGTCGACGAGCGGGCATCTCGTGTACTTTCTTCCTCCGTCTCGGCAAGCAGTACGCCGGCGGCGGTCCAACCGGCGATCTCCTCGTCGGCACAGCCGAGCCAGCTCTTCAGCACCGAGGCGTTGTGCTCGCCGCGGTGGGGCGCCACGCCTCGCACGCCGGCGTCGGCGTTGGAAAAGCGGTACGGCGACTGCGTAACCGGGCGCGTGGCGCCGGCGCGGTCGTCGATGTGAGTGATGCTGCCGCGATGGCGGACGGTTGGCGACGCCAGCACATCGGCGGAATCGCGAACGTCGCCCCACGCCAGATTCATGGCTTCCATCGCGTCTCGCACTTGCGCCTTCGAGGTCAAGCCGGCGAAGAACGTCGCCGCGGCCTGACGTCGCACGCGGATCTTCTCCGCCAGCGATGCGCCCGGCGGCGTTGGGTCGGCGACACCCATCCGGCCGGTCAGTTGTCGCCAAACGTGCCGGAAGTCGCCGGCGATGAGCACCTCGCCGCTACCGGTACGCCAGATTTCCGATAGCGCCGGCGCGGTGTGTCGAGAGTCTTCGATCGCATAGTGCAGTTGATCGTCGGTGACCAGCATGGTGTCGAGCATGGCGATGTCGATGTGCTGACCGAGCCCTGTGCGCTCGCGCATCAGCAACGCCGACAACGCGGCCACCAGACCGTGCAGCGAAGCGTTGGTGTCGGCAACGGACATCTGAATATCCGTCGCCGGCCGACCGTCGCGCGCTTGCCGCCGGACCAGCCCGGCTTCCGCGTGAATCGCCGCCGCATACGCCGGGCGCCGGGACTCGGGTCCGTCTTGACCGAAGCCCGAAATAGAGAGCAACACGATGTCCTCGCGTAGCGTTTTCAATACTTCGTAGCCGAGGCCTAGCCGCGCCATCACGCCGGGGCGGAAGTTCTCGATGACCAAATCCGCCTTTGCCGCCAAACGTTTCACCAAAGCGACGCCGGCCGGTTTGGCAAGATCGACGCAGATGTCCCGTTTGCCTACGTTCTGCTGGTGAAAATAGCCCGGCACGCCGCCGCGCACCGCACCCCATAGGCGCGTCAAGTCGCCATTCGGCGGCTCCACTTTGACGACATCTGCGCCGAGGTCGCTGAGCATTCGCCCGGCGAACGGCCCAGCGAGCACGCGGGACAGGTCGAGAACTTTGGTGCCGTCCAAGGGGTGGGTCACGACGAGGTCTTGGCAACGAAGAGGGCGGCAGTGTAATGCCGGTTCGGGCGTGTGCAAGTGCTGGCGTGGCTATAATCGCCCCAGCGCCTGTGGGATACGACCAACTGATGCGTGATGTCGCCGACGACTGGGAACTCGAGCAGCGCGAGTGGATCGACGCGCTGGCGAGCGTGTTGGACGAGCGCGGCGGCGAGGGCGCCAAATCGTTGCTGACGCGGCTGCAGCACGAACTCTCCCAGCGAGGCATCGTGCTCACCGACGCCGCGCTCAACACGCCCTACAAGAACACCATTCCGCTCGGCGAACAGCCGCCCTACCCCGGCGATATCGCACTCGAAACCCGGATCGAGAACATCCTGCGCTGGAACGCGGCGGCGATGGTGCTGCAAGCCTACGACGACGGTTCGGGAGTGGGCGGTCACATCGCCACCTATCTGTCCGCTTCCACCATGATGGAGGTGGGCTTGAATCATGTGTTCCGCGCTCGAAGCGAGACCTACGGCGGGGATCAAGTGCATTTTCAAGCGCACACCGCGCCTGGCGTCTACGCCCGCGCCTACCTCGAAGGTCGCCTCTCGGAAGCGGAACTGAAGAACTTCCGGCGCGAGCTTGGCGCCGGGGGCGGGTTGCCTTCGTACCCGCATCCGCGCCGCTTGCCATGGTTTTGGCAGATGCCCTGCGCCAGCATGGGGTTGTCCACGCCGAGCGCGATCTATCAAGCTCGCTTCGCCAAATACTTGGAGCATCGGGGCCTGAAGCCCGCCAACGGCGGCAAGGTTTGGGCGTTTATCGGCGACGGCGAAGCCGATGAACCGGAAGTGCTGGGCACTATCAATATCGCCGCTCGGGAGCAGCTCGACAACGTCGTGTTGGTGGTGAACTGCAACCTGCAACGCTTGGACGGGCCGGTGCGCGGCAACGGCAAGATCATCCAAGAGCTGGAACGCGCTTTCCGCGGCGCGGACTGGCATGTCGTCAAAGTGATCTGGGGCGGCGGCTGGGACGTGCTGCTAACCCGCGATGCGGACGGCATTCTGCAAGCCCGCATGGAACAGGCGGTGGATGGCGACTATCAGATGTACACGGTGTCGCCGGGCGATGTGGTGCGCGAGCATTGGGTGGAGAACAACCCGGCCTTGCAGCAGTTGATGAGTGCGCTCACCGACGAGGAGATCCGCTCTATCAAGCGTGGCGGTCACGACCATAAAAAGATCTACGCCGCTTTCAAGGAGGCGCAGGAGGTCACTGGCAAGCCTTGCGTCTTGCTCTTGAAGACCGTCAAGGGCTACGGCCTCGGACCGGCGGCGGAGGGCCGCAACACGGTCCATCAGAAGAAGTATCTGAAGCCCGACGAGCGCTTGGAGTTGGCGGAACGCCTGCGCATCCCGCTCTCGCCCGAGGCCGCCGAGCGCGCCGACTTCTACCGCCCGGGCGACGATAGCGACGAGTTGCGCTATCTGAAGGCACGACGCGCCGCCTTGGGCGGCCCGTTGCCGGTGCGTCAAGTGCATTGTCCAACGCTCACGCCGCCCCCGCTCGAGTTCTTTCGAGACATGCTCGACGGTTCCGGCGAGCGCACCGTTTCGACCACCATGGCGATGGTGCGCATGCTGCAAAAGCTGTTGCACGACGAGCACTTAGGCCGTTACGTCGTGCCGATCGTGCCGGACGAGGCGCGCACTTTCGGCATGGATGGGCTGTTTCCGCAGGCGGGCATCTACTCCCCCGCCGGCCAGCACTACATACCGGTGGACGCCGGCACCATCGCGCCCTACCGCGAGGCGGAAGATGGCCAGATACTGCAGGAGGGCATCTGCGAGACCGGCGCGATGGCGTCCTTCTTGGCCGCCGGCACCGCCTACGCCAACTACGGCCTGCCCATGGTGCCGTTCTACATCTTCTATTCGATGTTTGGCTTTCAGCGGGTGGGCGACATGATCTGGGCGTGTGGCGACATGCTCTGCAAGGGGTTTCTGCTCGGCGGCACCTCCGGCCGCACCACGCTGAACGGCGAGGGCGTGCAGCATCAGGATGGCCACTCGCACATCATCGCCGCAACGGTGCCGAACCTTGTCAGCTACGACCCCGCGTTCTCGTTCGAGGTCGCCGTCATCGTTCGCGACGGCATCCGCCGTATGTATCTGGAGCGCGAGGACGTCTTCTACTACCTGACGCTCACCAACCAGAACTACGCCATGCCGCCGATGCCGGAGGACGCGCCGGAAGGCATCGTGCGCGGCATGTACGCCTTGCGCCGGCAACCCAACGCGACCGTCAACCTGCTCGGCAGCGGCGCCATCATGACGGAAGTGCTGGCCGCCGCGGACCGTTTGGCGGCGATGGGTAAGACCGTGAATGTCTGGAGCGTCACCAGCTACACGGAACTGGCCCGCCAAGGCAACGCCGCCGAACGAGCGCGAATGCTTGCCGCCGGCGACGCCGAAGAACTCCCCTACGTCGAGACGCTGCTCGCTGGTCAAGACGGTGTCTTCGTTGCCGCCTCGGACTACATGAGAGCGCTGCCGCTCTCCATCGCCCGCTGGTTTCCCGGGCCGTTCGCGGTGCTCGGCACGGACGGTTACGGGTTGTCGGAATCACGCGAGGCGCTGCGGGACTACTTCGAGGTATCGAGCGAATGGCTGGTGTTCGCCGCGCTGTCGACCTTGGCGCAGGCGAACAAGGGCACGGTTGGCGATGCCTTGGCGTTCGCGGCGGAGGCGGGCCTCGACTTGGCGAAAGCGATGCCGAATTGACGGTGTGCGATGGGGATTGACGCGGTGTCCCCGCGAGTCCTTGGTGCGCCGCCGATGTTCTTGGCCGATGCGTTGAACGGTCCGGGCTGAGCCTCAATGCCCTGAGAATGTCGCTCTAGATGGGCAATGTCCGGGTATGCTTTCGCGACTAGCCGACATTGGCATGGTCCGTGGTCCTGATTCTCGCCGATTCCTTCGTTGCGGCGCGGTAAGCACTCAAACCCTCATCCGCACGCTGCCAATTCCGATACACCTCCATTACGTCGCGCACGCCCGGCTGCTTGAGCGCCTCTTCAAGCAATGCCGCACGCACGCGTTCCCTCTGGGACTGCGGCATGGGCTGTTTGGTCATCTTCTCGCCTTCCCTCTAAAGACTACAGACAATGTGCTCGACGACCGCCCACCTGTGGCGGCCGTCGGGGTGGCCCACTGGGGTCTTTGCGCGCCTAACGTCTTGGCCTCGGCGTGCGCGGCGCCCGAGGATGCGCATTCGACATGTCCATGAGCCTGTCGATATGCGGCAGCAGGTCCTCGTAGGTCGCGCCGGCGCCGAGTTGCACCGGGTCGTTCACCCAGACTTCGCTGCGGCTGTAGTTGCCGCCGGAGGCGTGGATGACCGCGCCGTTGGGGGCGTCCTCGCTGCACATGTACAGCACCGCCGGACTCACCAGAGCGGGATGGCGCATCGGGTCGGGCTCGTCCAAGTTCTCGCTGCGTCCCGGCACGGTATTGGTCATCCGCGTCGCCGCACCCGGCCCTAGGCAGTTCACCCGCACATTGCGATTGGCGCCTTCCAAGGCAAGCACATTGGCGAGGCCGAGCATGCCCATCTTCGCCGCGCCGTAGTTGGCTTGGCCGAAGTTGCCGAAGATGCCGGAGCCGGAACTGGTGAGCACGATGCGCCCATAGCGTTGTTCGTACATGTGCGGCCAAACCGCGTGGATGACGTAGGCGGTGCCGGTGAGATGCACTTGCATCACTAGGTCGAACTCGTCGAGCGTCATGTTCTTGAACGTGCGGTCGCGCAGGATGCCGGCGTTGTTGACGAGGATATCGACGCGTCCGAACGCGGCGACGGCGTCGTCGGCGATGCTCTTGGCACCGTCCCGGTCAGCGACCGACGCCTTGTTGGCGATCGCGTCGCCGCCAAACGCCTTGATCTCGTCGACGACCGCGTCCGCCGCGTCGCCGACGCCAGTGCCGTCTACGGCGCCGCCCAAGTCGTTCACCACCACCTTGGCGCCGCGTTTGGCGAACTCGATGGCGTGGCAGCGGCCGATGCCGCCTCCCGCGCCGGTTACCACCGCCACTTTGCCGTTGAACTCGCTGTCTAGTAACTCGCTCATAGTGTCCTCTCGCTTCTTTCGCTATCGAGTCGTTATGCTTGCCGTCTGGCTTCTTGAGTCCCGTTGATGACCCCGGAACAGGTCGCTCAGTACAAGGAAACGGGTTATACCATCGTTCCCGGCTTTTTCGCAGCGGCTGAAGTCGCCGCACTGGCGCGAGAAGTGCGGGGCTGGATTGCCAAGGGCCTGCCGCGCGACGTCGCCATACCGGAGTCTAAACGCAACCTGCAACTCATTCCGCTGTGGCCGCACAGCCGCTTGTTCCGCGCCTTGCCGTTTCATCCCAAAGTCGCCGTCGCGGTATCCGCGCTACTCGGTGACCCGGTGGTGAAAATCCTCGATCAGATGTTCTACAAACCGCCCCGCGACGGCATGGGCACCAACTGGCACACCGACAACGCCTACTTCAAGATCGCCGAACCGTTGCGCGGATGCGCGATGTGGGTAGCCATTGACGACGCGGATCGGGCCAACGGCGGGCTGAAGGTGTTGCCGCGAGCGTTCGATCGCGAGTTCCTGCACGAGCGGGATCCGGACAGCGATCACCACATCCGCACCTATCTCAACGGTGGCGAGGCCGTGCATTGCGAACTCGCCGCCGGCGGCGTGGTGTTCTTCAGCTTCGGCACGCCCCATGCCACGGGCGCCAATCCGACCGAGCGCGGCCGCACTGGCGTCGGCATTCACTTCGTCAACTTCGACTACGCCAACGACGCCATGCGCTCAGCAGAGCGCTGGCAGCAGGTCGTGCTGACGGGTGAACGGGCCAGCGGCGGCGAGCGGGAATACGGCGAGCGGCTCTCCTTCGCGCACGAACTGGCTGTGGCGAGTTAGGCGATCAACGCGAGTCGTCGCGTCGCGGCGAACCCAAAGCGTCGCGTCAGTGGCGAATGCGAAAGTCGTTCACTCCGGTGCGGTCTTCGCCACGCATCAAATAAAGCGTTCGCTCGGACATGGAAAGCGGGCCGCCACGTCGGCCGTCGGCCAAGTCGCGACGGTACACCGAGGTAGTGGGCATATAGCGCAGGGTCATGCCGCGTCTAGGTTTGGGGGAGCGGTTCGGCTCGGAACCGTGAATCAGAAAGATGTCGTGCAGCGAGACTTGGCCGGTGTCGAGAACGATGTCCTTAGCGGTGGATTCGTCGTATTCATCCGCTCGAATCTCCAGCGGCAGGCTCAGACCGTCGGCACCGTTGAAATCGTGTTTACCGAGTTGCCGGCGGCGGTGCGAACCGGGGATTACGCGCAGGCAGCCGTTCTCCGGCGTCGCCGCATCGACGGCAATCCACACCGAGCACGTCGCCAGCGGCCGGATGGGCCAATACTCGCCGTCTTGGTGCCACGGCGTTTTGCTGCCGATGTGCGCTGGTTTGGCGAAGAAGCTTGAGTTCCACAGCGCGAAGTCTGGACCGATGAGCTGCTCGACCATATCGAGGATTGCCGGTATGCGAGCGATGTCGAGAAAGCCGGCGTCGAACGCCAGCACCGCCGGGCAGTAGTCGGCGAACTCCGGGTGCTTGGCGAGCAAACGGTCATGGCGACGGCGAATTTCGGCGAGTGCTTCGTCGTCGAGCCGGAAGTTCGGAGTGACGTAGCCGTCCCTTTGGTAGCGGCGAATCTGTTCTTCGGTCAGCATGACGCAAGTGGCCTACATGTTTGAGCCGCAGTATAAGGCGCTTGGCGCGGAGGTGGCCCAAGGACATGCGCCGCAGAACGGCGCGTTAGCGCCGTTGACAAGGCGCGGGATCCTAGCTGGGGAGTCCCGAATGCTTGCGCGAGGAACTCGGCGGCGCTTGCGCCGTGTTGGTAGCGATGCGTAATAGTGTCAAACCGTCCAACCGGCCGACAACATCTCCGCCTGTTCGATCACCGTCTGCGTAGCGTTCTCTTGCTTGTCCGGCGGATAGCGGTGCCTGCGTAAGATGCGCCTTATCAATACTCGAATCCGAGCGCGAGCATTTTCCCGCATCGTCCAGTCTATCGATACGTTTTTCCTCACTGTATCGACCAACTCTCGCGCAATTCCGCGCAACGTGTCGTCGCCGAGGATCTTGACGGCACTGTCGTTGACCGAAAGAGCATCGTAAAACGCGAGTTCATCGGTCGATAAACTCAACTTCTCCCCGCGAGCGTCCGCTTCGCGCATCTCTTTCGCCAGTGCGACCAGTTCCTCGATAACTTGAGCGGCTTCGATTGCGCGATTCTGATACCGCCGGATGGTCTGCTCGAGCATCTCCGCGAACGACTTAGCCTGTACCACGTTCTTCTTTCGGTGAGCGGCTAACTCGGTCGTCAACAGCTTCCGCAGCAATTCAACTGCCAAGTGACGTTGCGGCATGCCTTGGACCTCGGCTAGAAACTCGTCGGACAGAATCGATATGTCGGGCTTGCCGATTCCCGCAGCCGAGAAAATGTCTACGACTTCATCAGACGCCACTGCGCGGGAGACAAGCTGCCGAATGGCGTGGTCGAGGTCTTCTTCTGATTTGCCTCCCGACACGGCACGTTTGGCCAATGCGGACCGTACAGCTTGGAAAAAAGCGACCTCGTCGCGAATCGCAAGAGCCTCCTCGTGAGGAACAGCAAGCGCGAACGCCTGCGATAGCTCCCGGACCGTCCTCAGACACCGGTCCTTCCCTTGATCCTGCTGTAGGACATGTTCTTGAGCACCCGGGAGCAACCCTAGGCGCTTCGCCGGCGTTCCGCTGACCCAAGCGGTCCGATCGAAACCGTGGAAGAGGCCGCAGCAGACCTCGTACTTTTCTTGCATGACAGCCACCGCCTGATCCTGATCCAGCGCCGTTTCGCCGGTGCCACCGCTCTCGGTGTAGGTCTTGAGCGCCTTCTTCAGTTCATGGGCAAGCCCCAGATAGTCGACGACCAATCCGCCGGGCTTGTCCTTGAACACGCGGTTGACCCGGGCGATGGTCTGCATAAGTCCATGGGCCCGCATTGGCTTGTCCACATACATCGTGTGCAGGCTCGGCGCGTCGAACCCCGTCAGCCACATATCACGCACTAGGACGATCTTGAACGGGTCGTTGGCGTCCCGGAACCGCTTCGCCAAGGTCTCCCGGCGTGGCTTGTTTCGGATGTGCTGCTGCCAGTCGACCGGGTCGGAAGCGGAACCCGTCATGACGACTTTGCAAGTGCCGGCCCTATCATCGTCATCGTGCCAATTGGGACGCAGACGCACGATCTCTTGGTAGAGATCAACGCAAATTCGACGACTCATGCAGACGATCATGGCCTTGCCGTCCATGGCTTCCAAGCGCTCCCCGAAGTGGTCGACGATGTCCTCAGCAATTAAGCTGAGCCGTTTCGACGTGCCGACGATGGCTTCCAATTGCGCCCACTTCGTCTTCAGCTTTTCGCGGCGAGCAATCTCTTCGCCTTCCGTCGCCTCGTCGAAATCTTGGTCGATAGTCGGCTTCTCCTGCTCGTCCAGCGCTAGTTTCGCGAGGCGACTTTCGTAGTAGATCGGAACGGTGGCACCGTCTTCGACAGCGCGCTGGATGTCGTAGATGCTGATGTGGTCGCCGAATACCGCTCGGGTATTCGCGTCCTCCAGTTCGATGGGTGTCCCGGTGAACCCGATGAACGACGCGTTCGGCAGCGCGTCCCGCATGTGCCGGGCATACCCGTCGATAAAGTCGTATTGGCTGCGATGCGCTTCGTCGGCGATGACGACGATATTCCTCCGGTCGGACAAACGCGGGTGTCGGTCGCCTTTCCCTTGGGGGAAGAACTTCTGGATGGTGGTGAAGACCACGCCGCCGGACTCCACCTTGAGCCTTGCTCTCAGATCCGCTCGGCTATTGGCTTGTACGGGAGGCTGACGCAGTAATTCTGCGCACCTCGAGAAAGTTCCGAATAGCTGATCGTCCAAGTCGTTGCGGTCGGTAAGAACCACGATCGTTGGGTTCTTCATGGCCGGCTCGCGCACGATGCGCCCGGCGTAGAACGCCATCGTCAGACTCTTGCCCGACCCTTGGGTGTGCCAGACGACGCCTATGCGCCGGTCACCCGGTGCGCCGCCGGGCTTGATGCCAGCTTCGTAGCGACCGCGTTCTTCCCCCACGCCGTCCGACTGCCGCTTAAGCTCCGCTGCGCGTAGTGTCTCGGAGACCGCGTTCTGCACGGCGTGGAACTGGTGATAACCCGCCATCTTTTTGGCGAGCACTCCGCTCCCGTCGTCCTCGAACACGGTGAAGTCGTGGAACAGCGCGAGCAGCCGGTGCGGGGCGCAGGCACCCGCAAGCAACACTTGGATCTCCGGCAGCTTCGGGTCTGCCAGTGTCTCGCCCGTGATCGTACGCCACGGCTTGAACCACTCCCATGTCGCCGTCAATGTCCCGATGCGGGCTTCCAGCCCGTCCGACACGATAAGCACCGCGTTAAACGCGAACAGCGACGGGATGTCCGCTTTGTAGGTTTGAAGCTGCTGGAATGCGGATTGGATGGTGGCGTTCTCGTCCGTAGGGTTCTTGAGCTCAATCACCCCGAGCGGCAGGCCGTTGACGAACAGCACGACATCGGGACGACGCTCGTGCTTGTTCTCGACGACGGTGAACTGGTTGACCGCGAGCCAATCGTTGCTGGTAGGGTCGTCAAAGTCGAAGATGCGGGCTTGGGCACCGCGGATGGCTCCATCTTTGGTGCGATATTCCACCGTGACGCCGTTGATGAGCATGCGATGGACGGTCCTGTTGCGGGCCTCCAGAGTCGTGCCGGCGGGTTGGAGCAGTTGACGATGCGCTTCATCGACCGCATCACTGGGAAGGTCTGGATTGAGCCAAGTGAGCGCGGATCGCAAACGCGCATCTAGGATTACTTCGCTGTAGTCAGCGCGTTCCGCACCCGGCATGTCGGGTGCAATGTCTGGGCCGTGGACGATCGCCCAGTCAAACGATGCCAGCCAGTCGAGAGCGACGCCTTCAACGGTCGATTCCGATAGGGATGTAGGCCCCACGAGCGGGGTTCCGTCAGGCGTCATGAGTGACGACTGGTGTCGGGCGATCTTGGTGCATCCCCTCCCACTCCCTTCGGGGTATTCGCAACTCGCCGGAAACCAACTTCGGGAGCAGCGTATTCCGCAGATCTGTCAGCAGCCGAATTGTGGATGCATTGGCTTGGATCTGGCGGCGCAGCGAGTCCGCAATGCGTCCAAACCTTTCCATTAACCGACTTGGCGGCAGGGCGAACCGAAAGGACGCGACTGCATCTTTGGAGAGATGCAAGACAGTCGTTCCGGTAGTGTGTGCGAGGGCGTGCGCTACGAAACTCTCGGTACCGGTGACGTAGTAGACGAACTCACTTCCCAAGGCGGCGTTCTTCGGTCGCACTATTAATGTGTCCAAGGATGCCACCAGCGTCAGAAACGATGACTTTTCAACGACGGCGGACCGCCCAACCACCTCCGCTGCCCGTGTCACGTCCGTGCATGCCACGACCACCTCACCAGGCTGGACTATTTGCTCGCTCTTATACATACCGCCGAAAGGCTTTAGTCCCTCAGCACGATATCCACCACCGCGAACGAAGGACTTCAGCGTCACGAGCGCGGTGTCCGAAGGAACTAGCTCCCGGCGCCTGTACGACCGTCCCTTCGTAAGAGTGGTGACCCTGTCCAAATGCACTAATTTCCAGCCCTCTGGAACTTCTCCTAACTCCGAGTCCACTAGCTGGTCGGGGAACAGATCGGCGAGTTCCTTAGGCATTCCGGTGTTGCGCCCGGCCACCTTCGCCTGCACAGGGTCGAAATCGACGAACCAAGATTCGAACAGTACGCGGGCCGTCGCTTCCAGAGTCTCGTTCGTGCGTCGATTCAGCTCGATCTTGTCGTCCAGCGTGCCGAGGATGTGCGCGATAGCGCGTTGTTCGGGGAGGGGTGGGAGAAGTAGCCGAATTTCTTTGAGTGAAGAACCAGATAGCTCATAGAACGTCGATCCAGAGGCGTGACGTTCCAGCTCTTTGGTGTTCTCCATCAACCAGTAGTACAAATACTCTGGATGTACTCCGTCTCGTACGATAAGGTTGCGGAATCCCTGATTGGTCGCAATGAGGTTCTTTGCAAGTGCCACATACCCAATTGGTGCACGGGTAGAAAGCAACACCGTTCCTGCAGGAAGCAAGCGAGCCGAAGAGTGGTCAAGACCTTGCTGCGATAAGTTCCGTTCCCCACGCCGAACGTATCGATCATGAATCCCCGAAAGATCTCTTGGTGTCAGCCAAGGGACGGTCCCGTCAAAGTTCTTTTGGTCCTTTGTCGAAGGTGTTCCGCCTCCGATGATGTCTGCAATCTCGCCTATTCGCACGTCGCGCCAATCGGCACCTCGTTGCCTAGTCCCACTCGCCAACGCTATGTACGCCTCGATCTGCCTCCGAAGCAACTCCGGCACATTATCCCACACGAACGAACAGATCAACTCGGAAGGGCAGATTGCTCTCTTCGAAGGCACTCCTAAGATTAGACACCAATTGGTGTTGATCTGGAGTGGTGACCATGTCTAATTTGGATTCAGATACGCAGTCCGATTCACATGGGAGCCAAACACCCAAGCTTCGGTGTTCAGCAGGTGGTATTGAGTAACGTCAGCAAGGTCTTGCGCTCCTCGCCCGGGAGATCGATGGCCTGTCTTATTCCCACGTCGTACCACTCATGGTTTGAAAGAGACCGATGGCGTCGTTGACGAAGTCGGGCACTAACACGAGGCAGGTCTTCGCCTTCTCGCCGTCGTAGTCGTGTGACGTGTCGATGCGGGCATCGGCGTATCGCAGCCAACGCGCCACTGGCGCGGCGAATAGGTCGTTCTCGCTGGCTTTCCGGAACGTGGGTTTGGGGCTGTTTGGAATGTCGGTGATGCCCAACACTTCGGTCAGATACCTCTTTAGCACCTTCCACAGGCAGTCGTAGCAGGTCTTGAAACGCTGGATGACGGATTCCGCGATGCCTTCGTGGTCCAGCTCTGATAGAGCCGGGTTGCCGTGGCGATAGTTCTCGTGCTGTTCCTCCAAGCGTTTGAGCGCCAATCGGAACTTGCTGTAGTCGATCATGTCAGGCCCGAAGTGAGAGTGGTCACAACATGCGACGCTGCACGAGCGCGTCGAGGATCCTCGCAAGGTGCGCCAACATGTCATCGGCTCTCATCGGTATTCCCTGTTGGTTGGAATCCCAACGTTCTGAGATTCTTAGCGATGGTGGCGTCGAGCTGGGCGCCCTCGGCCTGTAGGGCGTGCAGCGCCTCGACCAGTCGCTTCATCTTCGTATCGAACGGCTCATCGTCGTCGGGCTTTGGTGCCGCTCCGACGTAGCGGCCAGGAGTCAGCATGTGGCCGTGCTGGCGCAATTCGCTGATCGGTGCGCTCTTGCAGAAGCCCGGTACGTCCGCGTAAGTCCGGGCACCGTCGCGCCAAGCGCGGCAGGTATCGGCGATGCGGGCGATGTCCTCGTCGGTCAGCTCGCGGTGGGTGCGATCTACCATCTGACCCATCTTGCTAGCGTCAATGAACAGTACCTCGCTTCGGCGTTGCCGCCGGCTGCCTCGGGCTAGGAACCAGAGACAGGCCGGAATCTGCGTCGAATAGAAGAGTTGATCCGGTAGGGCGACGATGCAGTCCACCAAGTCTGCTTCGATCAGGCTCTTCCGGATAGTACTTTCGCCCGATTGGCTCGACGACATCGAGCCGTTGGCGAGCACGAAGCCGGCGATGCCGCTCGGCGCGAGGTGGTGGACCATATGTTGCACCCAAGCGAAGTTGGCGTTGCGTCGCGGCGGTACGCCGTAGCGCCAGCGCTTGTCCTCGGCGAGCCGCTCGCCGCCCCAGTCCGAGACGTTGAATGGGGGATTGGCGAGGATGAAGTCGGCCTTGAGGTCCGGGTGGTGGTCGTTGCGGAAGCTATCGCCATGTGCGATCTGCTTGCCTTCGATACCCCGTATGGCGAGGTTCATCTTCGCCAGCCGCCAAGTCGTGTAGTTCGACTCCTGCCCGTAAATGCTGATGTCGCCGCGCGCCTTGCCGCCGTTCCCGTTGCCGCTGGCGTGGGCACGGATGAACGCCATCGACTGTATGAACATGCCGGATGAACCGCAGCAGGGGTCGTAGACGCGGCCGCGGTAGGGCTCCAACACTTCGACCAGTAGTTTGACGATACAGCGTGGCGTGTAGAACTCGCCGCCCTTCTTGCCCTCCGCGCTGGCGAACTGCGCTAGGAAGTACTCGTAGACGCGCCCAAGGACATCCCTAGATTTCGCGTCGGCATCACCGACCTGGATATTGCTGACCAAGTCGATCAACCTGCCAAGACGTGTTTTGTCCAGTCCTTGGCGCGCGAAGACCTTGGGGAGGACGCCTTTGATCGCGGGGTTGTCACGCTCGACGGCTGTCATTGCATCGTCGACCAAGCGCCCGATGTCGGGCTGCCGCGCCTGCTCCTTGAGCCGCTCCCAGCGGGCCGCTTGAGGAACCCAGAAGATGTTGTCGGCAGTGTACACGTCGCGGTCTTCCGCCTCTTCCTCTCCGTATTCGGCAAGCACCGCCGCGTGATGCTCCTCGAACGCATCCGATATGTACTTCAGGAATATGAGTCCGAGCACGACGTGCTTGTATTCCGCGGCATCCACTGAGCCGCGCAGGGCATTAGCGGCTGCCCACAACTCGGCCTCGTAGCCCGTGGTGGCGGCGGATGCAGGCTTCGGTTTGCTGACGGCGGGTTTCGGCTTGCTGGCTGCGGGCTTAGGCTTACCGGCAGCGGGCTTCGGCTTGTTGGCGGCGAGCTTAGGCTTGCTAGCGACGGGCTTGTCCGTGTTGGCCCGCTCTCTCGTTTCTGCCGTCCGACTCAGAAGTCGGGCGGCAATGTCCACCTTCCGCCTTCCCGCGTCACTGAGGTTGAATTTCCGGCACAGTTCCTTTAGGCGATCCCGACTCAAGAACTCGTCGATGCGGGTCTTTCGAGACCGCGCTAACGCATCTATCAGTTCGGCCTTGATTCGTCGGTCGAACCCATCGAGATCGAAGAGGTCGGCACCCTTACGGAGCTCTTTCGCGGTCAGTTTCGAGAGAATCGCTCTCTTGTTGGGCATAGGAGAAGCCTAGTTTGAATAGGCGAGAGTGTAGCGAGTTAAGTGTCATCCGAGGCACACGGTGACGATCACTACTCTACGAGGCCAAGCCGCGCGGGAATTAGCCCTGCCCACTAAGCTTCGTCAGCTCGGTGGGCGTCCCGTTCGACGCCCGCACGTCCTAAACGGCGACAACAGGCCTCGCCCGCCAATCCGGGCGACGACAAGCGTCAGCCTATAAATACCGGCCGTGGCGTTCCAAGACCTCGATCTTGTAGCCGTCCGGGTCTTGAACGAAGAAGAAGCGGGCCATCAGGCCGCCGTCCCGGTGAAACTCCACGACATCGCCGGGGTCGAAGCCCTCGGCCTCGAACCGCGCCCGTTCGGCGGCGCAGTCGTCGACGCACATTGCGACGTGGCCGTAGCCACTGCCGTGCGTGTAGTTTTCCTCTTGGCCGTGGTTCCAAGTCAGCTCCACCTCGAAGTCGTTCTCCTCGTTGCGTAGGTACGCCAGCGTGAAGTCGTCGAAGTCGAACCGGTCCGCGACCTCTAGTCCGAAAGCGCGCTTGTAGAAATCTACCGACCGGTCCAAGTCTAGGACGCGGATCATGGTGTGGATAGCTTTGGCCACGATGTTCATCCCCCTTAGAGATCGCCCACGAACGTGGGCCGGACGCCAATTCCGGGGAGTATACTCGGTGCATTCGCCATTGGGGCGAATCGAGTCAATACGAGGGGGATCAGCAATGAGAAAGCACATTCTGTCGTTGTCAGGTACGCTCGTTTCTTGGATAGGGCTCACAATACTCTCCGTTCCCACGCAATATGTGGTGGCCCAGCAAGCGGAGGCTGACGATCAGGTCGAAGAGGTGCTGGTCACAGCACGCAAGCGGGAGGAAAGCCTGCTTGAGATTCCGGAATCGGTGGTGGCGATCTCGGGTGACGACATCGACCGCCAAGGACTGAAGGGTCTCGAAGACATCGGATTCCAAGTTCCCAACCTAAACCTCTCGGTTCGATTGGACGGTTTCCCGAACGTGTCCATCCGGGGCTTGGGGGCATTCGGTAACACGCAGGGGGCAGGGTTCTACCTCGACGACGTACAGATATTCTCCGACGCGTCGTCGCGGTTCGGCGATCTTGATCGGATCGAGATACTGAAAGGCCCGCAGGGCACGCTCTACGGTGGCAGCAACATCGGCGGTGCGGTCAAGTTCGTCAGTGCGCGACCGGACTCGGAGGATAGGTTCGGGCGCGTCAAGGCGATCTTGGGCGAACAGGGGGTAGTCGATTACGAGGGCAGCCTCAACCAGCCCCTCGATAATGACTGGGCGTTGCGCGCATTCGGGTTCACCGCGTACAACGATGGCTACCTCACTAATCCGAACAGCCCGCGCGTCAATGGCATGCGCAACGACAACGATTCGGATATTGGGGCATCGGAAGAGTCGGGATTCCGAGTCTCGCTGAGCGGCCCGGTCGGGGAGATGCTGTCGGTCTACACGTCGGTTCGCTGGAACCAGTTCGAGGGACCCAACAACACTTGGATCCGGGAGTTGGACACGTCTCTGGCGCATCCCAACGTGGTCGACACGAGCACCAATGCGCAGCACGAGCGCAAGACCCAGTCGGCCATGCTCGAACTGACGTGGCAACTCGACAAGGTGGATGTCGTATCCGTGAGTTCCTACACGAGAACGGACAGCGACCGGTACAGCGACCTAGACATCAGCCAAGAGTGGCTGCTTGACCTCTTCCGACCGGAGGAAATGGAGGTGGTCACTCAGGAGATCCGCCTCGCCTCGACCGGTGAAGGTGCGGTGCAGTGGCTCGGCGGCGTGTACTACTCGCGCTACGACGAGAATATGGACGCCGACCTGATCTGGTGGGGAACCGAGGCGACGCCGGATGGCAACTTCACGGGCCCGCTAGGTTGTGCGCTGGGAATGCCGACCTGTTCCGGCGTGTGGGATGGCGAGATCATCGGCCGCGATGTCGAGAGACGCAGCGTCCGAACGCCGTTCGAGAAACGCAACCGCGAGAAGCGCCACTTCGGGGCTTTCGCCAATGCAACCTACAGTGTCGACCAGTGGGAGATCAGCGGCGGCTTACGCTTGGACCAGTGGTCGAACGAAACCGAGAACTTCGACACCGGGTTCAGCGGCGACGAGTCCGGCACGCAAGTCCTGCCGCGGGTGTCGGTGAGCTACTACTTGGATGACGACGTCATGGTGTATGCGACCGTGGCACAAGGCTACGAGCCGGGCGGGTTCAACCTCGCCAACTTCGAGGGGGAGAACGAACTGTTCGGCTTCGGTCCCGAGGAAGCCACCAGTCTCGAGGGTGGCTGGAAGGGCCGCCTCGCTGAAGGGACGGTCACCGCGTCCGTGGCCGCATTCTTCATCGACTACAACAGTCGCCAAGTCGAGTATCAAGCTGCTGGTGCCGATGGAGGTGTCGTTGAGGGCATCATCAACCTCGGCGACTCCACGCAGTCCGGCATCGAGGGTGCCGTCGACGTGCGCGTCAACGAATCGCTAACGGTGTACGCGGCGGTCGGGCTCATCAATGCCGAGTGGGATTCGGGCGTGCAGGCCGCAGGCGTCGACTTGGGCGGGGAACCGCCGCCAGTCGTTCCCGACTTCAGTTGGAACGTAGGTTTCGACTATCGGGCAACAACCGGCGCGGACATGGACTTTGTGGCGGGCGTCCAAGTGAGCCACAACGGCGAGTACGAGGGACTGCAGGCGTGGAATCCCGTCACCAATCCCGACTTCACGGTCGTCAACGCGCAGGTTGGCTTGGCACGGGAAAGCTGGGAACTCATGTTGAACGTGGAGAACATTGCCGACGAGGTGTACTACACCGATGTGCAGCACTTCCCCAACTTCTACCTGCTTGACGGCGGCGACAGCGTCGTCATCGGTACGCTGGGGCAGCCTCGGCTGTTCACCGCCAGCCTGAGCTACTTCTTCTAGGAGTTGCCCTGCGGCGCACGTTGCCCGGCCGTTCTCGGCGGTCAGGAAGCAACCGCGACGGTTCGCGTTGATACCGCCAACACGAACCGCCGCCCTATGCCGGATAGCCGAGGCGTCGTCGAACTCTTGGGCGGCCGCCGTATAGGGCGGCCCGGGCCGGGAAGCTGTTAAGCGTCCTGTGTCGCCTGCCAGGCGTCGTAGACCTGTCGCCAGCCGACGAGGGCGATCGTGTTGCCATCGTCGTCGATGAAGTTGAGCGGCCCTAGGAAGGTCATGTAGAACTCGCTGTCCACCGGGAACTCCGTATGGTCATGCTGGGCATTGCAGGCTTCGTACCCATAGCCGGGCGCCAGCGCCGTGGCGCCGCCCTCTTCGCTGCCACCTCGTACGTGCATCTTGCCCTTGGTCAGGAAGTACTCGCCGGGGCCCATGTGAATGTGCTTGGCGAATGAGGATCCTGCCTTGCAATCGAAGATCGCCGTCCAAGCTCCCGACTCGGGAGAGACGTGCAACAGTTTCCACTTGACGTCGCCTTGGCACAGCCCTTGGGGGAAGTCCACCCAGTCCACTTGGTCCATTTGGACATAGTCGCCTGTCACGCTATCTGCCATTTCGCTATCTCCCTCTACGGTGACGGATTCACCCGTCCACCGGACTTGACATTTCCAGAACCGCCTAGCGACGGCTACTGGTTCTTAGGCCAGTGTCTACGCCGGTTTTCGTTCAAAGTCAATGTCCCCGCTGGCCCATGAAAGATGAGCCTGAACGATACGGGTTCGCTTCCTCACGGATGTAGAGCCGGCGCAGAAAACTGTGCCTGCCCCCGCGCTCTGGCGTAGCTCCGGTGTCCCGATAGCCGGCCCAAGGTGCGTACTCTCCGTGTTCCCCCACGAGGAGATACTTCGGGTAGACACTAGTTCTACGAGCAATTTTCTCCATGAGCCCACCCGCGGCGAACTTGCCATAGTCTCCCCCCAACAACCCGTGATCCTGAACCACGACGAGGAACGGTGTGGGTGTCCCGTCGTTTTGGCAGTAGAGCGCGTCGTACGTTGCGTGACCGTCGCCGCCAATGAACAGCGTCGCGAAGCGCTTGGGGCCGTGGGCATCGTCGTGGTCCTCGTCGCGCCTGAAGACCACATACAAGCCGAACGGCGTGACGTGGGCGAATCTGTAAGCATCTTGCCTCAGCTCTGACGACTGTACATGCGGTGTCCACCCGCCGGGACGCAGGACGGACTCCTCGACCTCTTCCTCGTGCTCGACGTCGTAACCTCGAAACCCCGGGTCTTCGATTCCGCGTACCCGGTCGCGTATTCTCGTCATCGAGACGCCGTAGTCGACATAGATGAATGCGTGCGCGGCGTGCGCTCGGGCGCAGAGCTTCACCGGTTGGCCATCAGCTCCCGCTCCCGGGTAGTAAACGGTTCGCGAGCCGAAGAAGCTGGTGCGGTCGAATGCCGGCGCCGGCTCCCGCAGCCACTCGGGAAGCGGCTCAGGATCGCGTTGCAGCATTGTGATGAGGTCCATGGATGTCTCCTTGAGGATTCCAGCTTCGGAGTCAGCCGCGGAACCCCGTGATGGCATGCGAGAGACTCGCACATCTCAGCAAGCCGCTGACGAAGACAAGCGGCCTATCGACCGTGACACTCTCGCGCTAGGTGACTAAGTGTCAGCATATCCTCGATGCCGCCACGGGAGATCGAACTCCGCGGATTACGCCAGAGGTTCGCATACCGGGATGGCTGCTTGTGCGCCTTGCCCTATTGTCCTTACCTTACAAAAATAGCCGTTTTCATCCTCTTATTTCTGATTTTCTCTCTACATGGCCGGTTCAATGCCCGATAAATCAAGAAAGTCGCCCGCCGAAGCGGTGGACGCAATGCCAGAGGCGTTTGTGTCGTATGCGGGCATCAGCAGCGAGGTTTCGCGCAGGGTGGCGGGCGGCCGACTGCGAAAACTCGCAACGCGCCTATACACGCGAAATCTACAGGACGACGCGCGCGACATCGTTCGGCGCAACCTGTGGGACATCGTTGCCGGCTATTTCCCCGGCGCCTTGATCGCCGATCGCACGGCGTTCGAATTCAAGCCGGCAGCCGATGGTTCGGTGTGTCTGGTCGCGCGTCGCGGCGCTGAAGTGGAGTTGCCGGGCGTTGTCCTGCGCCCGCGCCGGGGCGCCGACCCCCAGGTGGACGACCTTCCTTTTATGAATGGTCGCCTGCGCTTGAGTTCGCCCGCTAGGGCTTATCTCGACAACCTTCGTGCTTCGCGAGCGAGGCGTGGCAGGGTGCCGCGAACGCTGTCGCGGCTTGAAGTGGAGCATTACATCGAGAAGTTGATGGCTTCTTCCGGCATCGAGGCATGCAACCGACTCTGGGATCAAGCGCGACACATTGCCGGGGATGTCGATAGGGCCTCGGAGTTCAGGCAACTCGACGCGATCATTGGCGCGATGGCGGGAACCCGCACCGAGAGGCTGTCGGCCCCAACCGCCCGCGCCCGCGCACAGGGGCGTCCCTATGACCCCAACAGAATCGCGCTGTTCGAAGACCTTTTTCGGACATTGCGGCGAACGCCCGCTCCGACGCGCCGGCCTGCCGCCCGTGATGGTGTTGGCAATGCGACCTTGGCCTTTTTCGACGCGTACTTCTCCAACTACATCGAGGGCACGGAGTTCGAAGTCGACGAGGCGGCCGACATCGTATTCGAGGGGCGCATTCCGCGGCTACGCCCCGCGGATGCGCACGACATCCTCGGCGTGTGGCGCGTGGCGTCGGACTCATCGGAAATGCGGCGCGTGCCGGAGTCTGCGGGCGATTTGATCGAAATGCTCCGCAGCCGCCACGGGACGGTATTCGCAAGACGCCCCGATAAGGCCCCGGGCCGGTTCAAGACGCAGCCTAACCGAGTCGGCCCAATCCAGTTTGTGGCACCGGAATCCATCCTCGGCACCTTGGACAGGGGCTTCGACATCTACGGCGGGCTGGACTCGCCATTTCACCGCGCGGTCTTCATGCACTTTTTGGTATCGGAAGTCCATCCCTTTGCGGACGGGAATGGGCGATTAGCACGCATCATGATGAACGCGGAGCTTGTCTCCGCAAACGAGGAACGCATCGTGATTCCGACCATATATCGTGGCAATTACATTGCCGCGCAACGGGCTCTGTCGTCCGGCAACAGCGCCGAGCCCTTAGTCCGCACATTGGCATTCGCTTGGCGCTGGACATCGGCGATTTCGTGGGGGCGCATGGATGCGACGGAACAGCAGCTTCGCACGTGCAACGCGTTTGACAGCGATGCGGTTGCGGACGAGAAGGGCGTGAGGCTCCAGATGCCCAGAGGGGCCATTGGCTGACTTTAGGATGGTTCCTAGGTTAACCGGGACGCTGCATGTTCTAGCTAAGATACGTTCTCTTCGTCCGCCTTTCAGCCGACTCCTCGGAAGTGGACGATTTGCTCTCTTCAGCGGAGCGGTGCTCCTCGTCACTCGTTCGTCGTCTCCGCAACGCTTCGACGATCTCGCCGTGCCGCCTTCGGTTGAGGTTGTAGGGCCAGAACACCCAGATCGCCAGCATCACGAAGGCGGCGAGCGCCGCGTAGATCAGGCCGAAGTCGAACAGCACGGCCGCTGGCACTTCGCCGGGCTTCGACTGCGGATCCAAGCCGACGAGGTCCACGGCGATCCCAGCGACGAACGGGGCGATGGCGCCCGTGCCCTTTTGGGCGAAGTTGAACGCTGCGAAATATACGCCTTCTTGCCTCGTGCCCTTGCGCAACTCGTGCTCGTCGGCCATGTCGCCCATCATTGACGCCACTGTCACCGAGACCGGCGCGATGGCGAAAGTGCTCAAGAACGCCATCGCCACCAAGAGCCACACCAAGATCAGGCCCGCACCCGGCATTAGCCCCGCCAACTGCAACATCACTGGGACGGTTGCGCCGAGAACGCAAACCACGACGCCGGTGATGACCGTCCACTTCTTGTCCAACAGGCGGTTGAAGTACAGCGTTAGCGGCACGCCAACGATGCCGCCGACGGTGCCCGCGTATTGCCACCACTGCATGCCGAAGGTGTCGAGTTGCCAAAAGAAGGTCTTGAGATGGAGCGCCAAGCTGCCGGTGGTGCCCCAATAGACCGTGCAGACGAGGTGGCCTAGGAAGAGCGACCGAAACGAGACGCTTTTTAGTGCCTCGAACAGGTCGCGATACACATGGACTATGTGGAAGGCCCGGCCCGAGGCACCCATGCTCGGCAGTCGCGGAATCACGTCCATCGTCTTCCAGGCGGAAAGGCCCATTAGCAATGCCATCACTAGGGCGGAGACGCCGGCGAACGGCGGGTAGAGCGAGGGATTGAGTTGTGGATCCGGGTACGTCGGCGTGGCGACGAAGATGAAGTTCCACGCTACCGCAGTTACCAGCAACGTCGCGGCGGCGCCGATGATGTAGCGATAGCCGGCGATGCGCGTACGGTCCAAATAGTCTTGGCTCACTTCGGCGCCCAAACCCAGATAAGGCACGTTGTAGAACGTGAGCGCCGTGCGCATGAGCGAATAGAACACCGTGAACCACCAAAAGAGCTGCCACTCGGTTAGGTCCGGCGGAGGCGCGAAGAGCACGAAGAAGAGGACGGCAACGGGGAGGATGGAAGCGAACATGAACGGGTGGCGACGCCCCCAACGGGAGCGAAATCCGTCCGACCAAGACCCGGCGACGGGGTCGGAAATGCCGTCGACCACCACGGCGATGCCTACCGCCAATCCCGATAGGGTGCCGGACAGACCGAGAACTTGGTTGTAGTAGAGGAATAGAAAGGTGAGTGCGAAGCCCTGTACGGCTTGGCCAGCTTCCCCGGCGCCGTGCCACAGCTTCCACTTGACGGATATGCGCTCGGCGTACATGAATATCCCTAGCGACGAAGCGAGCCGAGCGTGCGGCAGGCGCGGAACTTTGACGCGCTCACAGGCGTCCGAGACGCGGTTGCCAACGTTGCTTGGCGGCAGGGCGATCTGTCATGGTGGCCCCTCCGCCCACACGACAACGAGGAAGGGCCATCGTACATGAATAAGAGGCATACGCTTACGTCGTTGGTGATTGCGCTGACGGCGATGACCGTCAACGTTCCTGCGCTCGCCGAAAAGCCGCCGCGCAGGACGGCCGTCGACGATTACGTCGCACGTGCGGATGAGAGCTTCTCGTGGCGGGTGGTCAACACGAGCGAAGCGGATGGTATTCGCACCGTCGTCATCGACTTGGTCTCCCAGAATTGGCTGACCAGCGAAGACGTGAACCGCACCGAGTGGCGGCATTGGCTCACGTTAGCCGTCCCCGCCGAGACCGCTTCGGATGTGGGCATGTTGTACATCGGCGGCGGCAGCAATGGCGGCGACGCGCCGGCGCAAGCCAATGCACGGATCGCCGCCATCGCCAAGGCCACCGGCACCGTGGTGGCCGAGTTGGGCATGGTTCCCAATCAACCGCTGATCTTCCACGGCGACGGCAAGCCCCGTTACGAGGACGATCTGATTGGCTACGCTTGGAATCAGTTCATCGAAACCGGCGAAACCCGCTGGCTGCCCCGCAACGCGATGGTCAAGAGCGCGGTTCGGGCGATGGATGCGGTGACCGCGTTCATGGCGACGAAGGCTGGCGGCGGTCTTGCCGTGGACCGGTTCGTGGTTGCGGGCGGCTCGAAGCGCGGCTGGACGACTTGGCTGACCGGTGCCGTGGACGACCGCGTGATCGGCATTATTCCCATCGTTATCGATGTCTTGAATGTGGATGCGTCGATGCGCCACCACTTTGCCGCCTACGGCTTTTGGGCGCCGTCGATCGGCGACTATGTGGCGCACGACATCATGCAGCGCTTCGACGATCCTAGGCTTCAGGACATCTATCGGTTGGTGGACCCTTACCAGTATTTGCATCGCCTGACGCTGCCCAAGCTGGTGCTGAACGCCGCTGGCGATCAGTTCTTCCTCCCCGATTCGTCGCAGTTCTATTGGCGTGATCTGCGCGGCGAGAGTTATCTGCGCTATGTGCCGAACACCGACCACGGCTTGGGCGACAGCGACGCGCTGGACACCATCGTGGCATTCCACACGCTCATGGTTCGGGGCGAAAAACCGCCGACGTTGTCGTGGACATTTGCTGCCGACGGTTCGTTGCAGGTGCGGACGCGGACGAAACCGAACGCGGTCCGCCTGTGGCAGGCGACCAATCCGCATGCCCGTGACTTTCGCATGGAGACGTTCGGCCCGGGCTACACGAGTTCCGTGGTTGCCGTGAACGACTCCGGCGTTTACCGCGCCAACGTGCCGGCGCCCGAGTCCGGCTGGACGGCTTGGTTCTTGGAGTTCGCCTACGACGTGGGGGCCGTGACGCCGCTCAAGCTCACTACCGAAGTGGTAGTGTCGCCGAACGTCCTGCCATTCCAAGATAAGGCGTCGAATCTGCCGGCTTCGGTGACGATAATCTGTCGAGCGACGGATGCGGCCGAGGCGGCCAAACTCGCGAGGGCAGTGCAAACGCTGAACGCGGGCCAAGGGTTTGCGAGCGACGGCGTAGCTGTTGCCCCCGATGGCGATGGTCGATTGCGCCTGAACTGGACGTCGAGTCAGGACATTCGCGAAAGCGCCGCGCTGGTATACGGTTTCCTCGACCAGGAGGGCTGCACCGAGTTCGCCTACCAACTCGAATCCGGTCCCGGGATGACGCTGCCGCCGAACTAACGAACGCAACGAAAACCGGCGTTGCCGGTGGCCGACTCCGGCGTGTTGGCATAGCGGGCGGCGACGCGGTAGCGGTTGCAGTAGCTGTCGTGGCAAAGATAGGAGCCGCCTTTCAGCACCTTGCCCTCGCCGCTGTCCGGCCCGCGCGGGTTGTCGAGGCTGTGGTGGCGGTGCCAGTCCACGCTAAACCAATCGGCGCACCACTCCCAGACGTTGCCGACCATGTTGTACAGGCCGTAGCCGTTGGCGCGGTAGGACTCCGCCGGCGCGGTGCCGTAATGGCCGTCCGCCACCGAGTTCACCTCCGGAAAGCTGCCTTGCCAGATGTTGCAGCGATGCTTGCGACCGGGCAGTAGCGTATCGCCCCAAGGCAGCCGCTTGCCGGTCAAGCCGCCGCGTGCCGCGTATTCCCACTCCGCCTCGCTCGGCAGGCGTTTGCCGGCCCAGCGGCCAAACGCCACCGCGTCGTGCCAAGATATTTGCACCACCGGATGGTGGAGACGCCCTCGGAGGTTGGAGCCCGGGCCTTCCGGTTTACGCCAACAAGCGCCGTTGACGGCCAGCCACCACGGCGCTGCAGCAACCTTGTCCGCGTTTGCCCATCGACGAAGTCGTGGTTTGCTGAGCAGGCCGCGAAACACATACGACCAACCGAACACTTCCGCCTGTGTGCGGTAGCCCGTGGCGTCCACGAACTTGGCGAACTGCGCGTTGGTGACCGCAGTTCGATCAATCTGGAAGGCTTCGACCTTCACCTCGCGCACCGGGCCTTCGCCGTCCTCGGTGCGGGAGTCCGGATCCTCGGCGCCCATCAGAAAGGTGCCGCCGGGCAGGGCGACCATGTCGTCGCCCTCATTCACGGCGTGGGATCGGCATGGCGCCGCTCGTTGTTGCCGACTTAGGCGTAGCGCTCCCAAAACCGTGCGCCGCGGCCGGTGTGGCCGGCTTCCCACTCCTGTCGGTAGCGCTCGAGTTCAGCCCGTAATTCGACAATGAGCTCGTCCGCGCCCGGCGTGCCGACGAGGTTGCGGGTCTCCCACGGATCCCGCTCAAGATCGAACAACTGCGTTTGGCGCTCGCAATCGCGCACCGCGTACTCGATGAGTTTGTGGGTGCGGTTCTTCACCGCGCGCTGAGAGGAAACATAGGCGAAGTAGAGACTGTCGCGCACGGTCTCCGTCGGGTCGCGCATGGCGGCGACGAGGCTTTTGCCCTCGACGCTCGCCGGCACCTGTGTGTCGGTCAATTCGCACAGCGTAGGAAAGATGTCCAGCAAGTAGGCATACGCCTCGCTCCGTTGGCCCTGCGGCACGCCGGGACCGGCGAATATGAGCGGCACGCGCACACTGTGCTCGTAGCAGTTCTGCTTGCCCATCAAGCCGTGCTGACCGACCGCCAAGCCGTTGTCGCCGGCGAACACGATCAAGGTGTTTTCGCTCAAACCCTGCTCGTCCAATGCCGCGAGCACCCGGCCGAGCTCGTGATCCAAGTGGCTGATCATCGCGTAATACTCCGCGATGTGGCGGCGTGTCTCCTCGGGCGTGCGTGGAAACCGGGCCAGCAATTCGTCGCGGATGCGAAGCGAGCCGTTGTCGAACGGGTGACCGCCGAGAAAGTTCGCCGGCAGTTCGACATCCTGCGGCGGGTACATCGACAAGAACTGCGGCGGCATGGTGCGTGGGTCGTGTGGCGCGAGCAGCGCGACATAGGCGAAGAACGGCGTGCTGCCATCCTGACCACGGATGTGGTCGATCACCGCATCGGCGAGAACTTCGCTGGAGTGACGGCCGGCGTGGATGTGGTCGCAGTCCCGCCAAGCGACTTCGTTGTTGCCGAACGACGGCGGATCGGGAATGTAGGCCAGCCGTTTGTCGTATTTGCCGCTGGCGTCGTAGTGGTAGGCGGGCACGTTCCAATGGTCGGCCATGCCGCCGAAGTAGATCTCGTCGCCGTCGTCGAAACCGCGATTGAACGACTCGCGCCCGTTGTGCCACTTGCCGGCGCCCCAAGTTCGGTAGCCGTTTTCGCGGAGCGTTTCGCCGAGCATGGTGTGTTCGCGGGGAATGCTGCTGCCCGAGTCCTCCAAGTGAAAGAGCGTACGGCCGGTATGCAGCATGGCTCGGCTCGGCATGCAAATGGCGCCGTGGGTGCCGCAAGGGATGTGGGCATGGGTGAATGTCGTGCCGCGAGCCACTAGGCGATCGATATTCGGCGTGTGGATCGCGTCGTTGCCGAGGGCTCGGATGGTGTCGAAGCGCTGATCGTCGGTGAAGAAGAGCAGCACATTGGGTTGAGATTCGGACATGTTCTGCCTCGTCCAAGGGTGGTCGCGAAAGGGGTTACCCGCCGTTCAAGACGTAGCGTGATTAGCATACACCACCGCTCGGCGGCTGATTCCCATGCGGACCGGAGCGGTGGTAGTCTCTTGCAGCCGACAGCCTTGGCAGCTCTGATGGCCGAAACCGCCCGCATCGTGCCTTGCCCGACGTGTCGGAAGCCCGCGCCTTGGACGCCGTCCAACCCGTTCCGGCCGTTTTGTTCCGAGCGCTGCGGCCTGATCGACTTCGGCGACTGGGCGAGCGAGCGCTATCGGATCAAGGGCGAACCGCTCGAAGACGTGGCGACAGAGGACTTGAACGAAGACTGGCAAAGGCGCTAGCGCATACGACGCGCGCTGCCTTGGGGGTGTGGCGGTTGCCCCATGTGCGGCATTAAGGTGCGTGCTGCCCCGACGATGTCACAATGCAGACAAACGCCACAGCGGTCGCCCATCCGAACATCGCCCTCGTCAAGTATTGGGGTAAGCAACCGGGCCTTGGCAATATCCCGGCGACGCCGTCGTTGTCCATTTCTTTGGCCGCCTTGACCACCAAAACGACGGTAGCGGCGGCGCAGTGCGAAGAGCTGCGCATCAACGGCGCGGTTTCGGCGGACGCGAAGGTCCAAGGTCTCATCACCCGGATGCGCGCTGCGCATCAGTTGCCGCCGATCGCCGTCGCGACGCGCAACGACTTTCCCACCGGGGCGGGCCTCGCTTCGTCCGCATCGGGTCTCGCGGCTTTGGTCACTGCCATCGACGGCGCCTTCGACCTCGGTCTTTCGGCGCGCGACCGCTCGGCTTGGGCGCGCTCGGGCTCGGCGTCCGCGGCGCGCTCCATCTACGGCGGGTTCGCCACCTTGGCAGCGACATCGAATTGGACGGCGGCCCCCTTGCTTGACAAAGGCGAGTGGCCGCTCGAGGTGGTGATCGCCGTCACGTCGGAAGCGGCGAAGCGGGTGCCGTCCACTGCCGGCATGGAACTGTCGCGGACGACTTCGCCGTTCTACGGCGCTTGGCTCGAGTCCGCCGCGGAGGACTTCGACGCGGCCCGCCGCGCCGTCGTCGAGCGCGACTTCGACGCGCTCACGGCTGTCGCCGAACACAGTTGCCTAAAGCTGCACGCGCTCATGTTGTCCACCCGGCCGGCGCTGCTGTATTGGAATGCGGCGACATTGGCCGCGATCGAGGTGGTCCGCAACCTGCGGGACAGCGCCGTTCCGGTCTTTTACACGGTCGATGCCGGGCCGCAGGTGAAGGCCGTCTGCGCTCCCGGCAGCGGTGGCTTGGTCGCGGCGGCGCTGCGGCGGACGCCGGGCGTACTTCGCGTGATTGAAAGCGAACTCGGCGATGGCGCTCGGCTCGTCGAAGGGGCGGCGTGGTCATCGGCGAACGACAAGGCGAGTGGCCGCCCGTGCTGAAAGTCACGCGGCATTCGAACGGCCATGCATCCCGCCCGGCATCGTCGCGTCTCGGTCGCATATGGTCGGATATGCTCCCTCGTCGCGCCTTGGCGGTGCGACGCGGACTTCTACCATTGGCTGCTGAGGCGCTGGTAAATGGCTGATTCTTGGCGTATCGAGGCCTCGGCACCGGGCAAACTGGTGTTGAGCGGCGAGTACGCCGTGCTCGCCGGTGCGCCGGCGCTCGTGGCTGCGGTGGATCGGCGCGTCACCTGTACGCTTGAGCCGCGCGCCACGGGCGGTTGGCGGATCGTCAGCCGCGGCTTTGAAGGCGACCTGACCTTGGCCAAGGCGGATGTGTTTCGAGAAACTTCGCCCACGCCTTTGGCGGGCATCGTTCGTCGCGTGATCGAGAAGGTCGCCGCGCCCGACCACTTGGCCGTGACCGTCGATTCGGCGCCGTGCTATCTCGATGGCGTCAAGCTCGGCGTCGGCTCGAGCGCCGCGACGGTGACGGCGGTCGCCGCCGCCTTCGCCGCGTACGCCGGCGAGTCGCCGGGCTTGAAGGCGCTCTACGACATCCACAGCGCACTCCACGGCGGCGGCAGCGGCTTGGACGTGGCGGCCGCCGTGACCGGTGGCGTCATTTGCTTTCGGCAGCGCCGGATCACCCCGGTTCGACTGCCGCCGATGGCCAAGGCGTTCGTGTTCACCGGGTCCGGTACGCGCACGGCGGACTTGCTGGCGAAGTTCGAGCGCTGGCGCGATGGCGGCTCGCCCCCGGCGCTGGAACGCTTGGCGGATGCGGCGCACGCGGTCGCCGATTGCACAGGAAATGCGGAAACTTGGATCGCGGCTTTGAGCGAATATGCGGATGTGCTGCACCGCTTCGACCGCATCTCGAGAATTGGCGTTTTCGGCCCCGGCCACCGTCTGGCCCGCGCACTGGCCACGAGTTGCGGGGTGGTCTACAAGCCTTGCGGCGCCGGCGGTGGCGACACCGGCGTGGCGGTGGCGCGCGATGCGAGTGCGGTGGCGACGTTCGTTCGCGAGGTGCGCGCCACCGGGCTGACGGTGTTAGCGATGGAGATTTCGTTCGATGGCCTCACGGTCCGCAGCGGCTAGCCCCCCCGCCGGGGGGTCGCGCATTCCCAACTTCTTCAAGATGGGCGTCGAGGCCCGCGTCGACGCGCTTTGCGAACGCGGTCTGTTGACGGAAGGGGATCTTCGCGCCCTGAAATCCGGCGAGCACACGCTGAAGCTGCACGTCGCGGACAAGATGATCGAGAACGTCGTTGGCGTGTTCGGCCTGCCGTTGGGGATTGGCTTGAACTTCCTCGTCGACGGGCGGGATTACGTCGTGCCGCTTGCCGTCGAGGAGCCCTCCATAGTCGCCGGTCTCTCCGGCGCGGCTCGTACGGCGCGCCTGTCCGGCGGCTTCGAGACGAGCGTCACCGCGCCCATTCTCATTGGCCAAGTGCAGGTCGTGCATGTTCCCGACATCGACGGCGCCCGCCAGGCGCTGCTCGACCGGCGGGCGGAGATCATCAACCTCGCCAACAGCCTGCACCCGAAAATGGTGGCCCGGGGCGGCGGCGTTCGGGACATTGAAGCGTTCGTCCATCCGGCGCCGGAGGACGGCGGCGCGAGCACCGACATGCTCGTGCTGCACCTGCTCGTGGACACGTGCGACGCCATGGGCGCCAACATCGTCAACGGCATGTGCGAAGGGGTGGCGAGCCTCGTGGAGGCGATTAGCGGCGGCAAGGTGTTCTTGCGCATTCTCTCCAACCTCACGGATCGGGCGTTGGTGCGGGCGCGCCTGCGCGTCCCGGTGCAGAACCTCGCCGTCAAGGGCTTCTCGGGGGCGGAGGTGCGCGACGGCATCGTGCTCGCCAATGATCTCGCGCTGGCGGACCCGTACCGCGCCGCCACGCACAACAAAGGCATTATGAACGGCGTGGATGCCATCGCCATCGCCACCGGTAACGATTTCCGCGCGATCGAAGCCGCCGCCCACGCCTACGCGGCTCGGGATGGCCGCTACCGAGGGCTGACGCGCTGGCGCAAAGGCGACGACGGCGACCTGATCGGCGAGATCGAGATGCCGATGAAGGTGGGCACTGTCGGCGGCTCGCTGGAAACCAACCCGACGGTTCGCTTGAACCATCGTCTACTCGGTTCTCCCAACGCCTCCGAGCTGGCGCGGGTAATGGGCGCGGTGGGCTTGGCGCAGAACTACGCGGCGCTACGCGCGCTTTCCACCGCCGGCATTCAGCAAAACCATATGACGCTGCACGCCCGCAGCGTCGCCTCCGCCGCTGGCGTGCCGGAAGACATCTTTGACGATGTGGTCGAGGCGTTGATCGAAAGCGGCGACATCAAAGTGTGGAAAGCCAAAGAACTCGCCCGCCGTACGGGATACGCCCAGTCGGTCACGGCAGCCGAGCCACGTAGTTCGGCCTGTGGCAAAGTGATCCTGCTCGGCGAACACGCGGTGGTGTACGGCCGGTCGGCGTTGGCGGCGCCGATTCCTTTGGCGGTGGAAGCGCGAGTGGTGGATGCCGCGCACGGCGTGACGCTGGTGATCCCGCGGTGGGGCGTGGAACAGCGCGTGCCGCCGGTGGACGAACGCCCGGCCGGGGCCGCCGGCATCTTGGCGCTACTGCTTGAGAAGCTGCGGCTTGCCAACCGCGGCATGACCATAGAAGTATTCCCCAACGTACCCCGCGCCATGGGCCTCGGCGGCTCCTCGGCGTTGGCAGTGAGCGTAATCCGCGCTTTGGACACCCACTTCGGTTTGCGCTTGGGCGCCGAAGAAATCAACGCTTACGCCTTCGAGTGCGAACGCGCCGCGCACGGCACGCCTTCTGGCGTGGACAACACATTGGCGACCTACGGTACGACCATGCTCTTTCGCGCGGCGACGAACGGCAACCCCGCCCAATTCACGGAACTGATGCTGGCGAGACCGCTGCCGATAGTGATCGGGCTAACCGGCAAGGAGAGCCTTACCGCCAAAAGCGTGGCCCGGGTGGCCGACGCTTGGCGACGCAACCGTCCGCGCTACGACGGCATTTTCGACCAGATCGAGGCGCTGACTAGGGCCGGCGCCGACGCCGCCCGAGCGGGAGAATTGGCCGAACTTGGCGAACTGATGAACCTCTGCCACGGTTACCTGAACGCCTTGCAGGTGTCCACGCGGGAGTTGGAGGAACTCGTTCATATCGCCCGCCGTCACGGTGCCGCGGGCGCCAAGTTGACGGGCGGCGGCGGTGGCGGCGCCATCGTCGCGTTGTGCCCGGACGGTCCCGAGGCTGTGGCGGCCGCGGTCAAGGAGGCTGGCTACGAGGCGTTGGCGGTCGAAATCCGCTGAGGACTTGAGACACGGGCCCGTTTGGGCTGCCTTCAGACGTGAGAGACTTACGACTCTGACGACACTTGAGGATCCCGCATGGCCTACGTCAACTACGAGAAGCGCGGTCACATCGCGATCATCACATTGAACCGTCCGGAGCGCATGAACGCGCTCGGCCGAGAACTGAGCGCCGAGCTTCGAGATGCGGAAGCGGAGTTCATAAACGACGACGATGTGTGGCTTGGCATTTACACCGGTGCCGGAGAGCGGGCGTTCTGCGCCGGTCGGGATCTGAAAGAGGCCGCCGAAGCGGAGGCGAGTGCGCCGGCGGGCGACACCGCGCCCGCTGCGCCGCCGATCTCGCGCTTCGAGCGCATCGCTGGCGACCACGGCAAAATCACCATCGCCGCGATCAACGGCGCCGCCTACGGCGGAGGCTTGGAAAAGGCGCTGACCTGCGACATCCGCATCTGCTCGGAAAACGCCCGCATGGCCTTGGCGGAAGTGAAGGTAGGGCTATGTCCTCCGGGCGGTTCGTTCAACTTGCCCCGCTTGGTGGGGCTGTCCAACGCCATGTGGCTACTGCTGTCGGGCGAGCCGGTGAACGCCGAAGAGGCGTTGCGCATGGGCTTGGTGACGCGGGTGACGCCGTTGCCCGCGCTTCTCGACACGGCGATCGAAATGGGCGAGACCATCGCCGCCAACGCGCCCCTTGCCGTGCGAGCGACGCGCAAACTCGCGCACTTGGGGCTGGAAATGCCGCTCGACTACGCCCGTCGCATGGGCGCCATGCTCATCGAGTCCGTATGGTCGTCCGAGGACGCGGTCGAGGGTGCGCGGGCATTTGCGGAGAAGCGGCCACCCGAGTGGCGTATGCGGTAGCGGCACGCCGACCCGTCCGACGCCGCCACCGCATAGGCGGTCGCGCTTGGGTCGGGCTGGCCGTGCCAATGTTGTGCCGCCCTCGCAAGTGGCAATCTCGCCTTTGAGGGCAGCGAACACGAACTCCGTCGAACGTGTCTAGGAACGGAACATTGGCGAGCGCCAAACGCGACAAGGGGCCGTGACTGAAGACGCCCTGCACTTCTGGTAACTCCGGGAAGTGTTCTGTCAGACGGAGGTCGCGCACGATCACTGCGACCAAGTACGCGCACACATCGTCGCTCAACGCCACAGCTTGCCCACCGGTCCCGAGGGACTTGGCGCGGGCGACAATCGCCTTCTGACTTTGCGTTAAGGCCACAAACTTGGTTGATGCCCCTGCCCAAGTGGTTCCGGGAAGCGCGCTCGAACCAAACCGCGAAACCCTTGCCAGTGCCGGGCTCATGCCCGACAGCGTTGGCACGAAAGTCAGCAGGGCCCCCGGTTTCGCGCCGACCTTAGCGTACCTCAAGCTCTCCCGCACCACTTCGGCGATCTTCCACGCCAAGAGCGGCGGCACTGCGTTTCCTATCAACTGCATTCGCTGCGCTGCGCTGCCGAAGAAGGAGAAGTCGTCTGGAAACGTCTGTAGTCGCGCGCACTCCCGTACGGTCAGACGCCGGTCTTCGCTCGGATGGACGAACTCGTTTCGTGCCCCGCCGGTGACCGCCTTGGATGGTTCGTCGAACCGCAGCCGTCGCAGTCCGGCGGGCGGCCCTCCTCTCTTTTCGGTCGGCGTTCCGTCCATCACGCGGCGAAACGCTCGGCGCCGATAGCTTGCGTGCCAATAGGCTTCGGGCAAGTCTCCCATGGTCTGGCCCGGCCGGAGCGCTCGGGCCCTCTTAAGGTCCGTCCCCGTCAGCGGGATGTAGTAGTGATCCTCTGGTTCGCCCGGCGCCGCCCTCTTGGCCGCTGGAAGATCGGCGAACGCTTCGCCGATGGTTGGGGTCGGTGGCAGCAGCGCTCCGGCCAAACTTGCCCCCGGGGCGCCGTAGGCCGCGTGAGTCGGCGCTGGAAACGGCGGATCCCAACCGGCGGCGCCGATGGCGAGCACTCGTTTTCGGTGCTGCGGAACCCCGTAGTTGGCGGCGTTGATCTTCCGAAGATGAACCCGGTAGCCGGTCTCGATCAAAGGCGACAGCAACTCAAGAACCTTGGATCCGCCCTCCGCGGTCAAGAACCCCTCGACATTCTCGAACACGAACATCGCCGGACGGTGACGGACCACCAAGCGGGCGAACCGACCAACGAGCGTGTTGCGGTCGTCGCCGCACTTGCGCAGCCCTGCGGATGAGAAACCCTGACAGGGCGGCCCGCCAACCACCACCGTCGCAGGCGGGAGGGCGAGATCGGCGGTGGCCAAATCCATGGCTCGCGCGTGGTCGCCAAGATTTCGTCGATGCGTCTCTACTGCCGCCGTGCGGTTGTCCAACGCGAGCGCCAACTGGAAACCGGCGCGGGCGAAGCCGAGCGAGAGTCCGCCGGCACCGGCGAAGAGGTCGATGACGGTTGGTCTGGTGGCCATATTGTCCTTAGGATACTTGAGCATGGCCAAGTAGGCCCAGCCACCATCTGCCAGCCTTGCCGGTTCACTCGCGGCCGTAGCGGTCGTCGAAGCGGACGATGTCGCCTTCCGAGATGTGCTCGCCCACTTGCACTTCGATCACTTCCAGAGGTTCGGGGCCACGGTTCGTCAATCGGTGGCGCTCGCCGACTGGAATGTAGGTGGAAGCGTCCGCGGTCACGAAGTAGGTTTCGTCGCCGCGCCGCACCTCGGCTTCGCCACGCACCACCACCCAGTGTTCGGAGCGATGGCGGTGCATTTGCAGCGACAACGCTTGGCCGGGCGCCACCGTGATGCGCTTGACGAGAAACCCGTCGCCGGATTTGAAGGTGTCGGCGCGACCCCATGGTCGATAGACGGTGGTGTGGACGCGATGCTCGTCGCGGCCTAGCTGGCTCAAGCGTTCGACCACCCTCTTCACGTCTTGGGTGCGATCCTTCGCCGCCACCAACACGGCGTCCGACGTCTCCACTACCACCGCGTCCTGTAACCCGACTACCGCCAGTAGACGATCATTGGCGGCCAGATAACAGTTGCGGGTGCCCAACGCGATCACGTCGCCGCTCGCCGTGTTGCCGTCGTCGTCTCGGCGGAGCGTCTCCGCCAAGGTGCGCCACGAACCGACGTCGGTCCACGCCATGTCGGTCGGCACCACCAGCGCGCGCTGCGTGTTCTCCATCACCGCGTAGTCGATGGAGTCCGCCGGGCTGTCGAGAAACGCATCGCCCGGGCGGTGGAAGTCCAGATCCCTGTGTTGCGCGGCCACGGCGGCAGCACAAGCTGCGTGGATGCGCGGGCGGAAGGTGCGCAACTCGTCCAGATAGACGCTAGCGCGAACCATGAACATGCCACTGTTCCAATAGTAGTCGCCGGCGGCCAAGTACTGTTGCGCCACGCTTGACGACGGCTTCTCAGTGAACGCCGCGACCTTGGCGACGCCGTTGCCGTTCGGCAGCGCGGCCCCGGCGCGAATGTAGCCGTAGCCGGTTTCGGCGCGCGAGGGGGTGATGCCGAAAGTAACGACGCTGCCGCTGGCGGCGAACGGCAAGGCCGTCTCGACCGCGACGTGAAACGCTTCGACATCGCCAATGTAGGCGTCGGCGGGCAACGCCAACAGCACCGGGTCGCCGGCAGCGAGTGCCGTGAATGCCGCCAAGGCAAGTGCCGGCGCCGTATTGCGCGGGGCGGGTTCGAGCATGATCGCGCGCGGGCGAATGTCCTGCTCGCGGCACTGTTCCGCGACTAGGAAGCGATGGTCGTGGTGGCAGACGATCACCGGCGCCTCGTGCGCGAGCCCGTCGAGGCGCGCCAAGGTGTGTTGCAGCATCGACTTGTCGCCGATCACGCGTAGGAATTGCTTGGGGTGCTGCTCCCGGGACAACGGCCACAGCCGCGTTCCCGAACCGCCGGCCAGAATCGCGGGCAAGAAGCTGCGTGACACAATGCATCCGTAATGAGCGACATGGCTATGGTACGCGAGATCGGCGAAGACGGAGCCCGCCCTAGGTCGCGGGCGAGCAAGCGAAAAAGTGCGACCTTTTTGGCTGGCGGGGCACCTAATAAGCATGTCTCGGATACGCAGCGTTCGCATCGATCGGGCCGTGGTCACGCGGCTCATGGCCGGCGAGCGTGCCGCCCAAGAACTGGTCTATCGCGCCTACGCCGATGTGGTGTACAGCATGGCATTGCGCGTACTGGGCGATTCGGGACTCGCGGAGGAAGCGACGCAGGACACCTTCGTTGATGTGATCCAAGGCGCAGCGGGGTTGCGGCGTCCGGAAGCGTTGTCGTCGTGGATTCGCACCATCGCCGTCAATCATTGCCTGATGCGGTTGCGCTCCCCGTGGCACGCCAAGCGTGACGCACTCCCGGAGGATGTGCGCGTGGTCGACGGCACGGAGCGGGCGTTGGACATCGAGACGGCGCTGCGCCGACTGCCTGCCGAGATGCGCATGGTGGTGTGGATGCACTGCGTCGAAGGCTATACCCACGAAGAGATCGGCAACGCCTTTGGCCGCACGGCGAGCTTCTCGAAGTCGAAACTGGCGCGCGCCAGCCGAGTGCTCGCCGTACTCGCCAAATTTGGCAAACGACAGGAACGCCGGCGCGCGAGCAGCGTCGGCAGGAAAGTCGGCAGGAAACAGGAACATGGGCGAAAACTATCCACGGCCCCCGCTGGCGCGTCCTGAGCAGGAACAAGCGTCGGCGACGACACCGGTCGATGTCTTGGTGCTGACCGCCGAGTTGCGCGCCTTGCCCGACGTCGCCGCGCCGGCGTCCGTTTGGCAGGGCGTGCGCGAGCGTGTGGACGCGGTCGCGAGCGCGACTAGGAGCGCTCGGCCGCCACGTTCGGCGTGGCGGCGGTTCGCGCCCATGGCGGTGGCGGCAAGCCTAGTGCTCGGTGCGCTCGCGACGCTCATGGTCGTTACTACGCGGCCGCCCGAAGCCCAACCGCGGGAAGTGGCGGCGGCACCGTCGGATTTGCTCGCCTATTCCAAGCGGTTGGAGTCGTGGCGCGGGGTTGCGCCGGTGGACTACCCGTCGACGGCGGCCGAACGGGTTTTGCGGGCCCGCATCGGCGGTATCGACGCCTCGCTGAACCAGCGGCTGCTCGGCGACGACTTGATCCATGTGCCCGCCGCGGCGATTAGCACCGACAACGAACGTCAACGGCTATTGCGCGAGCGCGTCGAGTTGTTGGAGAGCCTGATGTACATCGAGCGGTACCGGCAGCGTGAACTGGTACATGAAGCGGTCTTTTGAACGATAGCTTGCAGCCTATGCAACATATAAGGAGCGGAACATGAGGACGATGATCGGTTTGACGGTGCTTGCGTTGGGCGTTGTGGCCTACGCGCAGGCGGAAGAACACGGGGCGACGCCCGCGACGGAGCAACTTGCCAAAGACCATGCGGCCGGAACGCCCGCCGAGCGCGACGAAATGCGGGATCGAATGGCGACGATGCAGGTGCGGTTCCAAGAAGCCGCCAAGGATTTGGCGGACCTCGCGAAGGGCTATGTGACGCATGCCGGGGAGCGGCCGTTTCTTGGCGTGCTCATCGACAAAGGCGACGAGGAAGGCATCCACGTCGCTGGTGTTTCGCCGGACGGTGGCGCCGAAGAGGCGGGCTTGCAGGCGGACGACATCATCGTCGCCATAAACCGCGAGACGCTCGTCGGCCACAACCAACCAGTGAAGGTCTTGCACGGCGTGCTCGACGACGTGACGCCAGGCGAGGGCGTGAACCTCGTGGTGCTTCGGGACGGCGAGGAGATGCCGTTCGAAGTGACTACCACCGCATACGCTGCGAGTCCCGGCTGGCACGTTTCGAGAGCGCTTCGGGGGGCGCCGGTCTTCTTGGATGAGGACGGACCGCTTCACCATCGGTTCGACTTCGGCCGTCGCAGCGACTTGCGATTGGTGGACATCGGCGAAGACTTGGGCGACTACTTCGGCGTCGACGCAGGGGTCTTGGTGCTCGACACGCCGGCCAAGAGCGAGCTGAAACCGGGCGACATCGTGAAACGCATCGACGGGGCAGCGGTTTCTTCCGCCGCCGACGCCTATAGACTGCTCCGTCGGGCCGAGGGCGAGACCGAGGCCGAGGTAAGGCGCAAGAACCGGAAAGTCACAGTTGAGTTGGACGCTTCCCTTCTGCGACAGGGCGATGCTTGGTTTTGGCGTCTCCGGGGAGAGGAAGAGGAAGTCGAAATCGAAATCGAGGACGACGCAAACTGACCGGGCGCCGTCAGCGGCGGAAGTACTGCATGACGGTGAACGTGGCAAGGCCGACAAATCCCAAGAGCGCCAAGGCGGGAATCACCGGCGACTGCTCCGCGCAGTCGCCGGTGCCTTGCGTCATGGCACGCAGGATGTCCATGGCCGGAAAGACCTGCAGCACGTAGTCGAAGTCCACGCCGCAGCCGGGCAAGGTATCGGGCGGCAGGGTCAGCAAGTACAAGTGGCGGATGGAGAAGTACGCACCGGCGACACTGGCGAGGGCGCCGAGCAAGGGATAGCTGCGCAAGCGGGGGTCGTGCGCGAGGCCGGCGACGACGAACAGCCCGGCGAGCAGCACGAACCAACGTTGCGTCAAGCACAGCGCACAGGGGGCCAAACTGAAGCCGTATTCCAAGATCAGCGCACCGGCGAGGAGCATCGCGGCCCAAGCAACGGCCACGACGTTCCACAACTCCTTGCGGTTCCACTGCGCGAGTGCCGGCAGCAGCCCTAACCAATCCCGCATGGGTTCGCTCCTTCAGTTCCCTTTAGCGCCGTTGGGCACCTAGAAAATATCCTCCGGCCGCACGGTCGGGGCATCGCGGCGGGTTGCGCCGACCGTTGCGCCCCCCCGCGGCAAGTTGTCGTCAAAGAAGAACTCGAATATAGCTCTCGGGTTGTCCGCCGCGGCCAATTGCCCCGAACCCGGCTCGACCTTGGCGCTCACCACGCCGTCGGGCATGGGGCGCTCTACCACCGGCTCGTGGCGAAGCGCTTCGCGCATGAAGTCGATCCAGATCGGCAACGGCACCGTGGAACCCCACTCCCGCTCGCCAAGCGGACGTCGATCCGAGAACCCCGCCCAAACGGACGCCGCCAAGTTCGGGTGATAGCCGTTGAACCAAGTGTCCGTGGCGTCGTCGGTGGTGCCGGTCTTGCCGGCGATGTCCGAGCGACCCAGCACATGGGCGCGACGGCCAGTGCCGCGTTGGATGACGTCGCGCAGCATGGAATGCATCACAAAGGCGTTGCGCTCGTCGATTACGCGTTCGGCGGCAAGCGCGCCGCCTTCGCCCGCGGCGCCGTCGTCCGGCTTCGCATCGCCTGCTTCCGACGGCGCATGGACGGTCGGATGACGGAACTTGCCGACCACGGTGCCGTCGAGCAACGCCACCCGGTCGATGATGTGCGGTTCGACACGAAAGCCGCCGTTGGCGAGCACCGCGTAAGCACTCGCCATTTGCATCGGCGTATAAGACATTTCGCCGCCGCCGATCGCTAGCTGCGTGTTGCGTGGCAAGCTGTCGATCGCGAACCCGAAACGCTGCACATGGCGGCGGATCGGTTCGCTGCCAATCCGCAACATCATGCGCAAGGAAACCAAGTTGCGGGATTGGTACAACGCTTGCCGCAAGCGCATGGGGCCGCGGTAGTCGCCGCTGTCGTTGCGGGGCCGATAGGCCGTCTCTTGGTTGGCGTCGTCAAGCACCAACGGCGTATCCCAGAACACCGTCGCCGGGGTGACGCCGTGCTCCAGCGCCGCGGAGTACACGAACGGCTTGAAGCCGGAGCCCGGCTGCCGCTTGGCTTGCAGGGCGTGATTGAACTGCTTGCTGTAGAAGTCCCAACCACCGACCAACGCGCGCACGGCGCCGGTATCCGGATGCAGTGCCACCAGCGCGCCTTGGATGTCCGGCAGTTGCCGCAAGCGCCACCGATCGTCCTGCCACTTGATGCGCACCACATCGCCGATGGCGACGATTTCGGCGGCCGTTCGCGGCATTTCGCCCAAGACATCGGCATCGATGTAGGGTCGCCAGCGCAGACCGGCCCAGTCGATTTGGGCGAGCTCGCCGTTCCGCCGCACTACGCTCGCGGTGTTCTCGCCGACCTCGACCACCACCGCCGGTTCCAAGGGGCCGACCGTTCGATAGTCTTGGAGCGCCTGCGCGGCGGCCGCGGGATCGACTCCGGCGGCGTCCAAAACCACGTCTATGCGTTCCTCCGGCCCGCGATAGCCATGGCGCAGGTCGTATGCGATCAGCCCCTCGCTCACCGCCGTCTGCGCGGCCGCCTGAAGCTCGGTGTCGAGGGTGGTGTAGGCCTCGTAACCGGTGTAGATGTCCTCGCCGTAGCGCTCGAAGAGCTGTTGCCGCACCCACTCCGCCGGATAGGGCGCCGGCAAGTCGATGCCCCGCCGGTGGACTTGCGCCGTGATCGGCGCCGCCACCGCGTCGCGGTACTCCCGCTCGCTGATGGAGCGTTGTTGGTACATCCGCCGCAGCACGAGGTTGCGGCGTTTGAGCGCCCACTCCGGGCCGTTGATGGGGTTGCCGCCTTCCGGTTTTTTGATGATGCCGGCGAGCATGGCGAGTTGCGGTAGGTTCAACTCGTCCACCGGCTTGCCGTAGTACGTGTGCGCTGCCGCTTGCACGCCGTAGGCGCGTTTGCCGAACGACATGATGTTCACGTAGAGCTCGAGAATCTCGTCTTTGGCGAGTTCCTGCTCCACTTTCAATGCCAAGAGCATCTCTTTGAATTTGCGGATGAACTGCTGCTTATGAGTGAAGGAGACGGTCTTTGCGAGCTGCATCGTGAGGGTGCTGGCGCCGGTGCGCACATCGGATGTCAGAAGCCCTACGGTGTCGTTGGCCAGCGAGATGAAATCGATGCCGGCGTGGTCGTAGAAGCGCTTGTCTTCGGTGTTGATCAGGCCGTCCAAGAACTGGCGCGGCACGTCTTCGAGTTTGACGGGGATGAGACGGTCGCCGAACTCTGCGATGAGCGCGCCGTCTCTGGTGAATATTCGCAAGGGGGTCTCGAGGCGGTAATGTCTGTAGGTGTCAGTGGTCGGAATCTGCGGATCCAAGTAGAGAAAAACTGACGCCAATCCGAGCGTTGTCGCACAGACTCCTGCCGCCGCTAGCCACAAAATAACCCGCATGAAACGGCCGAGCCGCCGCTTCGACGAAGCGTTGCCGCTCCCTCGGCTGCCGGGTTGGCGGCTGCGGCGGCGGAGGCGAGTCACGAAAGAGCGCATGGCGATTCAAGGAGTGTCAAGTGGGACTGTTCATTCACAGGTCGAGTTCCGTGCTCGGGTTGGACATCGGCTCGACGGCGGTTGGGCTCGTCGAGTTGTCGCGCTCGGCATCTGGCTACCGCGTGGACGGCTACGCCTTGGTGCCGCTGCCGCCCGGCGCGGCGACCGCAAGCAATATAAGCGATGCGAACGCAATTGGCGAAGCCATCCGTCGCGCGATCGAACACGCCGGATGCAAAGCGAAGAAAGCGGCCTTGGCGGTGCCGGGTTCGGCGGCGATTACCAAGGTGATCGCGATGGATGCCTCGCTCACCGACGACGAACTCGAAGCGACGATAACCGTCGAGGCGGACCGCCACCTGCCGTTCCAAGCCGACCAAGTCGCTTTCGACTTCGAACCCCTGCACCTGTCGGCGAGTGATCCCTCTCAGGTGGACGTGTTGCTCGCCGCTTGCCGCCGGCAACACGTCGAGAGGCTGGAGGAGGTGGCGGCGCACGGTGGCTTGCAGGCGGCGGTCGTGGATATCGAGCCCTTCTGCTTGGCGCGCGCGGCGCAACTGCTTCGGGCCGAAGGGGAAGAGGCACCCCTTGCGTTGGCGGCCATCGCGGCCACAACCACCTCGCTCTTGGTGGTGGCCCGGGACGCGGCCATATTCACCCGTGAGGAACCGTTTGCGGCGGAGCGGCTGCGGGCGAACGCGAACGGCGGGAGCTCGGGTGGTGAAGAGTTGCTGCGCCTCCTATCGCGCCTCTTGCGCTTGTTCCTCTCCAGGCATCCCGAAACACCTCCGCAACGCCTGCTGCTTGCCGGTAGCGGCGCGTCCTCTGTCGGTCTGGCGGAGTCGGCGGCAGAGCGGCTGCATTTGGCCACCGAGGTCGCCAATCCTTTCGCCGACATGGCCCTTGCGAAACGGGTCGACGCCAATGCGCTGGAACGCGACGCGCCGATGCTCATGACCGCCTGCGGCTTGGCCATGCGCAGCTTTGATGCCACCCGGGGCTTGCTCTGATGGCGGTGAATCTGCTGCCTTGGCGCCAACGCCGACGCGCCCGGCAAAAGCGCGTCTTCGTCGGCGGACTCGTGGCGTCCTTCGTTGCCGCGGTGCTATTCGTCGCCTCGATGGCGGTCTATCTCGCCGGATTGGTCGACCACCAGCGGCAACGCAACGACTATTTGGCGGCGCATATCGCCGAACTCGACGAACGCATCGTCGAAGTCGACGCCCTGCGTCGCCAACGGCAGGAGATCTTGGCTCGCAACGACGTCCTACGGCACTTGTGGCACGCCCGTTCGGTAACCGTCGGCGTTTTGGACGAACTTGTCCGAACCTTGGCGCCGGGCGTGCATTACACGGTCCTATCGAGAAGCGGCGACGGCATTTCCGTGCGCGGCGAAGCCGAATCCAATGATCGTATCGCCGAACTCATGCGCAACCTGCGCGACTCCCCTTGGTTCGGCGCACCGAACCTGAAGCGCATCGGTGGCGAAGCGAGCGACGCCTATGGGGAACGCACCGCCGCGTTTGAGCTGACTTTCCTTCTCGAGCCGGCGGTTCTCGCCGGCGAGGGCGACTGACCGATGGTGCTGTCATTGAATCTGCAGGAACTCGACTTGGCGGATGTCGGCGCTTGGCCCGCGATCGTCAAAGCGCTCTGCTTCGCCGCGATATTCGTCGTTACCTCGGTCGTTGGCTACATGCTGATTTTGTCCGCTCAGCGGGCCGAACTGCGGGCGAGCGAGGGGCGCGAGTGGCGCTTGATCGCCGAGGTTCGGCGCAAGCAGTCGCAAGCGAGTGCGCTTCCCTTGGCGGCAGCGGAGCGTGACGAGGCGTCGGCGGCGTTCGTCGCGCTATTGCGCGGATTGCCGACGAAAACGGAAGTGCCCGGCCTGATCGAGGATCTCACCCGCGCCGCCATCGCCAGCGGCTTGGAAATCGAGCGCATCGATTTGGCGGACGAACGCCTCGCCGAAAGCTATGTGGAACTACCCATCGTTATCGTCGTGCATGGCGGCTACCACGCCTTCGGCGCTTTCGCCGGGGTGATCGCCAATCTGCCGCGCATCGTATCGCTGGGCGATTTCGACATAGCGCGGAACGACGGCAATCGCCTGACCATGTCCGTGGCCGCCAAGACCTACCGCTACACCGAAGCCGAGACTTCGCCATGAGAAGAAAGACCTCCCGCCACTACAGAAAGCCGGCGCTGCCGCTTGTGTTGCTGCTCGTCGCGCTCTTCGCTGGCTGCGATGGCGACTTCGAGGATCTCCATGCGTTGACTCGCGAGGCGCCGCTGACGAGCGAAGCGAAGGCGCCAGCGGCACCGGCGCGTTCAGCGTCGCCCAGCTACCGCTCGGCCGACAAGCGCAGCCCTTTCGCGCCTGCCGTGCCTCTGTCGAACGCGCCCGACGGCGCTGGCGCGCCGGAGCGGCACCGCGACAAGGAACCGCTCGAAGACTACTCGCTCGACCAACTGCGGATGGTCGGCACCCTCACTACCGAGGATATGGTCTTCGCTCTGGTGCGAGATCCGTCGGGCGCCACTCGGCGCGTAGTCCAAGGCGACTATTTGGGCACAAACCACGGTCGCGTCGTGGCGGTGCGGGAGGCGGACATCAGTCTCGTGGAAACGGTACGCGACGGCGCCGGCGGCTGGATGCAGCGGCTCGGTTCGCTCCCCCTTGAGCAGAGCGGGCCAAGCACACCAAGGACAGAAGAGGAAGGAACATGAACCTGAAGCGTGAGTTCACGCTGCTGGCCGCCCTTGTGGCGGTCAACGTGGCGGTCGACGCGCCCGCAAGCGAGTTGCAGCCGGAAGGCTCGTCGCCGGCCGGGCAATACGTCGGCGAGCCGCTGTCGCTCAACTTTCAAGACGTGGAAGTGCGCAGCGCACTGCAAATCATCGCCGACATCGCCGGCCTGAACTTGGTCGCCTCGGACAGCGTCTCCGGCCGCATCACGCTGCGGCTTGTCGACGTGCCGTGGGACGAGGCGCTGCATCTGGTCTTGGCCGTCGAGGGCTTGGGGAAGCGTCAGACCGGCAACGTACTGATGGTGGCGCCGGCCGAGGAGATCATTGCCACCGAGAAGGCCGAGATGGAGAACCGCAAGGCCATGGCGGACTTGGCGCCCTTGGCGACCGAGTTCATTCGCATTCGCTATGCCGACGCGGCTGCCTTGGCGGCGTTGCTCACCGGCGAAGGCGTGGAGCTGGCGCTTTCGGAGCGTGGTCGCGCATTGGTCGACGAACGCACCAACTCGCTACTGCTCACCGACACCGCCGCCAATCTGGCGAACATCAAGAACATGATCGCGAGCTTGGACATTCCGGTGCGGCAAGTGCAGATCGAGGCGCGCATCGTCAACGCGAACAGCAACTTCTCCGAGCAGTTCGGCATCCGCTGGGGTGTCGAACTGCGCAGCGGCGGCCCGACGACCACGCCAAGCGGCACCGGGGAGTCGACCGGCGAGGAAGACGCGTCCGACGGCATGCGGGCCAAGGTGGGCGCAGTGAGCGCGGGCGGCACCACCGTCAGTGCCGAAGCCGGGGCGGCGGCCTATTGGCTGGACATGGAGTTGTCCGCCTCGGTGGCCGCCGGCGAAGCCGAGGTCATCGCCAGGCCCAAGGTGGTGACCACCAACAAGCAGCCGGCGACTATCGAGTCCGGGGTGGAGATTCCCTACCAGCAAGCGACCAAGTCCGGGGCCACATCGATCGCGTTCAAGGATGCCGTGCTGCAACTGCATGTGACGCCCCGCATCACGCCGAACGCGCAGATCGTCATGGACCTCGAAGTCAAGCAGGACACCGTTGGCCGCGTCTACCACGGCGTGCCGAGCATCAACACGACCCGTATCGTCACTCAGGTGCTGGTCGATGACGGCGACACCGTCGTGCTCGGTGGCATCTTTCAAACAGACAAGCTACAAACCGTTGCCCGCACGCCGCTGCTCGGCAACCTGCCGGTAATCGGTCGGGCGTTTCGGCGCACCGAGGAACGCGACGACAAGCAGGAGCTGTTCATCTTCATCACCCCGCAGATCGTGCCGGAAGTCGCCGCCGCCAGTGCTGCGAGCCAAGGCGCATGAACGGCATAATGCTTGTCCAGACCTCCAACCGAAACCGTGGCGAACGACGGCGGCCCAGCCAGCAAGCTTATCCAGCGATGATCGCATCTTCGACAGCCGATTCGTGTCCGCCGGCCGGCAACACCCGCGTCTTCTTGGTGGGCATGATGGCGACCGGCAAGACGACCATTGGCCGTCAGTTGGCCGCGATACTGAATTACACCTTTCAAGATACCGATCAGTTGGTCGAGCAGCGTGCCGGCGCCGAGATCGATTGGATCTTCGATATGGAAGGCGAAGAGGGATTTCGTGATCGCGAGCAGGCTGTGATCGACCAAGCCACGAGGCAAGACAACGTCGTGCTCGCCACCGGCGGCGGCGCCGTGTTGCGCGAGGCGAATCGCAAGGCGTTGCGCGAGAGGGGCGTCGTCGTCTACCTGAAAGCGTCGCCGGGGGTCGTCGTCGAACGCACCCGGCGAGATCGACGCCGGCCGCTCCTGCGTGTACAAGACGTGCGTGCGCGAGTAGAGGAGCTGACGCGGGAGCGCGACCCGCTGTATGCGGCTGTCGCCCATGTGCAAGTGCGTACCGATCACCGGCCGGTGAAGCAGATCGCCGCCGATGTCGCGGATTTGCTACGCAACTGCAACGCCCTAGGCGCGAACGCGCGATGAGACCTGCGCTCGCCAAGTCGCACGTGAACGTGGCGTTGCCCGGGGGACGTGAATACCCGATTCTGCTCGGCGCCGGCCTACTCGGCGAGCCCGGGCTGCTTGCCCCCTATGTCGGCTCGCAAGCGCTCATCGTCACCAACGCCCAAGTGGCGGACTTGTACTTGGCGAAGTTGCGAAGCTGTCTGCACGCCGGCACCGACGGCGCGCAGGTGGACACTATCCAAATCGGCGACGGGGAACGCCACAAAACGCTCGCTACTTTCGCCACCATCATCAACGAGCTGGTGGCCAAGCGTCACAACCGCACGACGACGGTGGTCGCCTTGGGCGGGGGCGTAGTGGGGGATGTCGCCGGATTCGCCGCCGCCACCTATCAACGTGGCGTCGCCTTGCTGCAGATACCAACGACGCTCTTGGCTTTGGTGGACTCCTCGGTGGGCGGCAAGACCGCCGTCAATCACGCCGCCGGCAAAAACCTCGTCGGCGCTTTCCATCAGCCGCGCGCTGTCGTGGCGGATGTGGACGTGCTCGGCACGCTGCCGAGGCGCGAGTTCTGCGCCGGCTTGGCGGAGGTGATCAAATACGGCGTCATCTCCGATGCGGGCCTGTTTTCTTGGCTGGAGGAACACTTAGACGATTTGCTTGCCTTGGATGCCGCCGCTCTGCTGCATGTCGTGCGACGTTCGTGCGAGATCAAGGCCAAGGTGGTCGCCGCCGACGAGCGCGAACAGGGCCACCGCGCCATCCTCAACTTCGGCCACACCTTCGGTCACGCCATCGAAGCGCTCACCGGCTACCGGCGCTACCTGCATGGCGAAGCGGTCGCCATCGGCATGGTCATGGCCATGCGTCTCTCCGCTCAGCTCGGTCGCGCCAGCGAGCAGGAAGCGCAACGGGTGCGAGCGCTGATCGACCGGGTCGGCCTACCGACCGCCGCGCCCGAAGTCGGCGCGGAAGAGACGCTTGAGGCGATGGGCATGGACAAGAAGGTCGTCGACGGCCGTATTCGCCTAGTGGTCTGCGACCACATCGGCCAAGTTTCCGTGACTTCGGAAGCGCCGCACGGGGAGATACTGGCAGCTATACTCGGTGCTTAGCTGCTGCATACGGTGTGCCGAATGGGTCGCTTCTTCGTCACGACGTTCGTTCTCGCTTGTGCATCTTCACCGGTTTGGGCCGCAGCCGCGACGGAGATCGAGGTCGACCAACCGGCTACCGAAGCCGTGCCGTGGACCGAGTTGACTGCCAACGACGCCGAGGGGGACTTCCACTTCGTCGTCGTCGGCGACCGTACGGGCGGCGCTCGTCCCGGGGTATTCGCGTCGGCGATACCGAAAGTCGATTTGTTGGAACCGGCGTTCGTGCTGAGCGTGGGCGATTTGATCGAGGGCTACACGACGGACCAAGCGCAACTTGACCGGGAATGGGACGAGTTCGAGGGTTTCATCTCCGGCTTGGCGCCGCCGTTCTTCTACGTCGCCGGCAATCACGACATGAGCAACGCCGTGATGGCGGAAACGTGGGCAGCCAGGTTCGGCCCCTCCTACTACCGCTTTGTGTACAAGGATGTGCTGTTCCTAGTGCTGAACTCGGAGCTGTTTGGCATGGTGACCAAGCCGGCCACTCCGGTTCCCGGCCCTTGGTCGCAGGCCGAGCAACTCGCCTTCATCGAGAGGACGCTCGCCGAGGTGCCCAACCCACGTTGGACCTTCGTGATTACTCATCAGCCACTGTGGGACTACGCCGACGGGAGGCGCAACGACTGGCCCAAGGTCGAGGCCATGCTGGGGAAGCGCGACTACACCGTGTTCGCCGGCCACTTTCACCGCTACGTCAAGCATGTGCGCCAAGACCGAAAGTACATCACCTTGGCGACCACCGGTGGCGGCAGTGGGCTGCGCGGGGGCATCTTCGGCGAGTTCGATCATGTGCTCTGGGTGACCATGACCGAGACTGGCCCGCGTTTGGCCAACCTGATGCTTGACGGGATACATGACGAGAACATCGTGACCGCCGGTTCCCGCGCCGCGGTCCGCGTCTTGGCGAGCGCCGTTCGCTCGCTGCCGGAGTTTGCCACGACGCCCGTCGGCGTAGCCGGATCCGAGTTGGTGCCTGGAGCGCCGACGAGTGCGATGTTCGCTGTCGCCAATACCGGCGAGCAGGATTTGCAGGTGTCGTACAACGTAGACCCGGGTCCGGATTTCGCGTTGCGCGGTGAGCCGGAGCCGATCACCGTGCCACAAGGCGGTGTCGAGCGGGTGCGCATCGAATTGGCGGCCAAGGCGCCGGTCGCCTTGCACGCCATTACCCCCGGGCGCGTCGCGTGGCGACTGACTACGAACAGCGCGGACGGGCCGGTGAGTCTCGACGCCATCTCCGGTTTGCTGCCGGTCAGCCTGCTGCCGCTCGACGCCGGCCCGGTGCCGACAATCGACGGCGACTTGGGCGAATGGCCGGCCGAGTTCAAGTATCAAGCGTTGCGTCAGGGCGATGTGGCGTCCGCACCGACGACCACCACCGACATCTCGTTCGCATTCGACCTGCGCGAAGCGGGCGGCGACCTCTACTTCGCGGCCCGCGTCACCGACGACAGCATTGTCGCTTCCCCCGAACGGGGGCCAAGGGTGCAAGACGCCCTCGTGGTCACCGTCGACTCCCGTCCGGAGCCGGAGCGTTCGGCAAACGTCCCGCTCTTCCAAGCCGCCCGCGCCGGTCATCTGACGCGGATGGCGGTGGGCTACCTGACGCTGGCGCAAGCCGCCGAGGATAGCGAGTTGGGGTTCCTAGCCGAATCGAAGGACGCGATCGAATGGCGGACGGCTCGCACCGACGATGGTTACACCGCGGAAGCGCGGGTGTCCGGCGCGTTCTTGACCGCCCAAGCGGGGGAGCGTTGGCAAGTCGTGCGCATTGGCGTCGCTGCGGTGGATTGGGACCAAGGCGAGGTCCGCAATCGCATTCCGTGGCATGTCAGAGGATCGAGCGGCACGGCGCTGCATTGGCAACCGGACCGGTTCGGCGGCGCGCCGGTCGCGGGTTCCGGCACCTTCACCCGGGTGCCGTAAGCGTGTTCAACGCCGGCGCTCCCTAGCGGCGTTCAGCGTCTCCTCGATCACTTCGCCGAGTTGCGGCGCGGCGCTTTGAAACTGCCGGGCCAACGCAAGCTGCGAGCGTGCCCTCAGCAAGTTGTCGCCTCGCTGCGAGACCTTGAAATACACGTCCCCCTCCAAGTGGTCGGTGAGAAAGCGCACCGCCAGCATAAAGCTCATGTAGGCGGGTGCCGTGGCATAGGGGGTGACCTCGTCCACGCCGTCAAAGGCGGTGAAGAATCCTCGACATAGGCGCTCGAACCGGGGCAGCGACAACGCCATCGCGGGGTTGGCTTCTTCGGCGCCGACGAAAGCGGTGCGTGCCAAGTCGCCGAAGTCCCAAGCAGGGTGGCCGAACATTAGCGTGTCCAAGTCGATCACAGCCACGACTGCGTTCCTATCAGGATGGAAGAGCACGTTGTTGACTTTGCAGTCACCGTGGATGACCTGCTCCTTCTCGCCGGGTCGAAATCGATGCCGTAGTGCATCTACCTCTCTCCGCTCGGCGTCGGCGGCGCGAGTCGACGCGGCGTCGTCGAACCGGTCGAGGTAGTGGCTTAGATCATGGAAACCGTTGATGACGGGTTCCAATCGTTGCGCGAAATCGGCGAATGTGGCCAAGAAGCCACCGAATGCTTCGGCGGCGGTTTCGAGCAGCGCATCCGGCAGTGTCTGCAAGCTGCGCGACGGCACGCGGGGGAAGAGCCGCCAATAGTCCCCTTCCCGATCTACGGCGAAGGTCGCGCCGTCGGCTGCGCGGATCGGGGCGATCAGCCGCTCGCCCCCTTCGTGCGCCAGCGCCTTGCCGAGATTGCGCATGACCGCTTCCGGATCGCGGAATACAAATCGGTTGAGGCGTTGCAGGATGAAGCGTTCGCCCACCGCGTATGTGTCGTTGATGTGGCCGGCGGCAACCGGCTGGATGGGTGCGGCTTGGATCGGCCACGCGACAAGCGCGGCTTTAGCGGCGCTTGGCGACGGCATAGGCGATCGGCAGCAGGTATTCGCCGAACGGCCCGGCCAAGGCAGCCACGTCGGCTTCCGGCGACTTGTCGGAGTTGGCGCTGCCCGCCACGATGTCGGCGATTGTGGCGAGCGCTTTCGCGGGTGCGGAGAGTTCGTTGGCGAGCTCGGGGTGCTTGGCGAGCGCGGTGCGCTGTTGGCGCCAGCCCGCGATCCACCGGCTCATGTCGGCGCCGGCGGTCAGGTCGGCCGCCGCATGCCGCGCCGCTAAACTCTCCGGCGGAATGCGATCCACGATGCGGTTGAGCGGGGTGGTGACGTCGTACGGCCGCAGTTCGCTCGCAGCCGCGCCGCCCCCTTCGACGCGCCCTTTGTACACGGCTTCGCCAAGCAGCCGGCGATACCACTTGACCGGCTCGAGCATCTCGATCAGCGGCGCGAGGTCGGGATATTCGTCGACCGCGGCGCGATCTAGCGGGACGACGCCGAGTCGGGCGAGGGTGCGGCGTGAGGCCGCCATGCGCGGGTAAGGATCGTCGCCTTCCGTCCGGAAAACGCTCCAGAACCGTTCGGCGATCACCGGCATTCGGCTCCAGAGGCGGGTCGGGAGCAACTCGTCCGTGACCAATTCGGACCACAAGCAGGCCTCGCCGCCGAGTACGCGACCGGCGGTGCGGGAGGGGATTTCCGGGAAGCGGCCGAGATTCGCCATCGAACGAACGCCTTCTCGCACGTGGTGGAGCCTGGGATCCTCCAGCGCCGTGCGATCGGCGGCGCCTAGGTCGCCGGCTGGGTCGTAGGCGTAGTGAGCCGAAGCGGGATAGAAGAGATCCAAGTAGTAAGGCGCCGACACGACGCAGTCGAAACCAGCCTCGATCACGGCGTCTCGGGCGTTCGCTCCTCGCCATGCCTGAACCGTCGTGCCGCCGGGTAGGCCGGGGTGCAGACACTCGTCCCAGCCAATGGCGCGTTTGCCTAGCGCGGCGAGCTCGGCGACAACTGCCTGATGAAAGGCCACCTGCTCTTGCGCCGACAGGCCAACCGCCTCGTCGCCGCCGAAATGGACGAACTCGTCGGCGAAAACCGCCGCCACTTCGGCCAACAAGGTTCGCACCGCCGTCAGCGCCTCCGCATTGGCCGGATCCAAACACTCCCTATGCACGCCAAACCGCTTGCTCCCGGTAGCCGTCACGGTGCCATGCTTGCCCCACTCCGGATGGACGGCCAACCAACTCGCCGTGTGGCCGGGCATGTCGAGCTCGGGCACGATGCGTATTCCGCGATCCGCGGCGTACGCAACCAAGTCGCGCAGTTCCGCCGGCGAATAGGCCTCTTCGCTCGCGAGTTCGGGATAGGCGGCGGAGCGAAAGCGAAACCCCTGATCGTCCGTCAAGTGCAGGTGCAGCACGTTCAGTTTGTAGAACCACATGGCGTCGAGCGTGCGCTTCAGAGTGGCGAGGGTGATGAAGTGGCGAACGCAGTCGATCATCAGCCCCCGCCAAGGGAAACGCGGGGCGTCGCGGACTTCCGCGATGGCGAGGGACTCGGCGGCGCTGAACTGCGCCAACGTCGATAGCGCGGCGAGTGCGCCCCACTCGGTAGCCGCCTCCACTCCTACCCCGTTTACCCCCGCCCCGTTGCCTGTCGCATCAGCGAACGACAGCCGATAGTGGTAGCGGTCCGCCAACGCCGGTACGGAGGTCGTGCGTGCCTCGATGTGAAAGCGAATGCGCAAGCCCATCGGCGGCAGCCAAGTTACGGCCCGTCGTAGGCGAGCCGAGGCGTCGCCCACGACGGTATTCGCTGCCGTTGTCGGCCGGATTGCGGCCCCGTGCCGAATCTCGGCGGGGCGAGGCATCAACGGCAGTTCGTTCATGCGCTTATCTGGCGCCGCCGGTGGGTGTGATTTCTATGGGTTGTACATGTCGGCGATCTCCGCCGCCGCCTCGTCGTCTAGCTGTCGCCGCCAGTGGATGATCTCTATAGCGGCGGCGGCAGCTTCGATGCCCTTGTTGAACGCGTCGTCCGCCGCGCGCGCCGCCGCCTGCGCGAGTTCCGTCACCGGCAGGACTTCGTTGATGATCGGCACCCGGGCGGCGCGAGACACCTCGCCCAAGCCACGCACGCACTCGTCCACGATCATCTCGAAGTGATAGGTGTCGCCCTTCAAAACGACGCCGAGGCAGATGAGCGCATCGAGAGACTGCTCTTTCGCCAACTCGTTGGCCGCGTACGGAAACTCGAACGAACCCGGCAACAGGTGCGTGTCGATGTCGTCCACACCCTTCGCCGCCAATACCTCGACGCACTTCCCATGCAGCGCCGAGACGATGTCGGGATACCACTTGGAGCACAGAATGGCGACGTGCGCACCGTCTTCGATCACGGGTAGGGCGTCAATGTCGATGGCTTGCTGCATGGGCGAAGTCTACTCGGGACTGAGGCAGAGGCGAAGTAGCTCGGCGTCCGCGCGGACCCGCTCGAACCCCGCGTGGTGGAAGAATCCGTGCCTCGGCGCGTAGACGACGCGCCCGCCCCGAGACTCGACGATGCCGAGCGCGTGGCCGAGCAGCCAGCGGCCCACGCCCTTGCCGCGATGTCGCTCATATACGCCGAGCGCCTTGATCTCGAAACGGTGCGTGTCGACGCGCGCCAACCGGTAGGCACCGATCACCACGCCGTCGAGCTTGGCGACCCGCACGTCGTCCAGCTCGGCGTCGGCCCCGACTAGGTCTTCCGGCAAATCCTCGACGAAGGGGCGGTACACCTTGACCTTCCGCCGTTTCCTCATTGCCGCTGCCATGCGCCAGTGCTTCCGCCGCGTTTCCCGGCTATGCTGCCACCTCCGACGGTCCGCTCGCCAAGGCGCGTACTCGCTCCCGCAGCTTGTCGGCGCTCGCCTCGTCCGGCCGCACCGGCTCGTCGGCGGCGACTTCGACCCGGGTCCAAAAGCGCCCGTGCCGACGTTTGAATGCGCCCCTTCCCTCGCGGCTGAAGTAGCTGCCCCACAAGCCGTTCAGGGCTACGGGAATCACGGGCACGGGCGTTTCCTCGAGGATGCGTTCGATACCCTTGCGGAATCGGCCCAGTTCACCGTCCCGGGTCAGTGCGCCTTCCGGGAAGATGCACAACAGATCGCCGGCCAAGAGCGCTTGGCGAATGGCGACGAAGGCGGCCTCGAACACGGCGGGATCCTCCTTCTCGGCAGTGATCGGAATGGTGCGGCTGGTGCGGAAGATGAAGTTCAACACCGGCTTGTCGTATATGCCCTTGTAGATGACGAAGCGAATGGGGCGGCGCACGGCGCCGGCGAGCAGCGGCGCGTCGACATAACTCACATGGTTGCAGACGATCATCGCCGCCCCGCGATCAGGGATGTTCGCCAAGCCTCGGTGGCGCACGCGATAGATCGAGTGAGAGATCAGCCATACGAGAAAGCGCATGGTGAACTCCGGCACTTGATAGCAGATGTACACCGCCACGCCGGCGTTGACCACCGCCAGCACCGCGAGCAGCGCGGGCACCGTGCCGTCGAGCAACAACCAGCCGATGGCGAAGCCTGCGCCGCCGACCATGAACAGCGCATTCAGTACGTTGTTGGCCGCGATGACGCGGGCGCGCCGATCATTGGGCGTGCGAGCTTGGATGTTGGCTTGCAGTGGTACGACGAACATGCCGGCGAACATGCCCATCAATCCCAAGTCGAGGAGCAGCCGCGGCGTGCCCTCGCCGGCGAGAAACTGCCAAGCCGTGCGCAAACCCTCGCCTTCGACCGCGCCGATGGCGAAATACAGATCGACGCCGAATATGCTCACGCCGGCGGCGCCGATCGGCACTAGGCCGATCTCTACCCGCCGCCCGGAAAGTTTCTCGCAAAGCAGCGAACCGGCTGCGATGGCGATGGTGAAGAAGGTCAGAATCAGCGTCACGACGGTGGGGCCGCCTGCCAAGTAGTCCGGCACCAGTACCGGGATCTGCGCCAAGTTGACCGACCCCAACAGCCAGAACCAAGAGATCCCCAAGACGGACAGAAAAACGGCCTTGCGTTCGCGCGCCAGCCGAATCAGGCCCCATGTCTGGGTGATGGGGTTCCAGCGCACCTCGCCCTTCTGCACGGACGGCGCCTTGGGAATACCTCGGCTGGTCAGATAGCCGGTGGTGGCGATGGCGACCACGAAGGCGAACAACCACAGCGACACGTCGCCGAAGCCGCCGATGGTCGTGCCGGCGATCGTGCCGAGAAGGATCGCCACGAAGGTGCCGGTCTGCACGATGGCGTTGCCGCCCACCAACTCGGTGGGGTGCAGGTGCTGCGGAAGAATGGCGTACTTCAGCGGACCGAAGAACGTGGATTGCACGCCGAGCAGGAACAGCACCAGCAGCAACGCCGGCACGTTTTGCAGGTAGAGGGCAAGGCCCGCGGACGCGGCCACGCCGATCTCGCCAAGCTTGACGAGGCGGATCAGCCGCGATTTCTCGAACTTGTCCGCAAGGGTGCCGGCGGTGGCGGAGAAGAGGAAGAACGGCAGGATGAACAACCCCGCCGCCAAGTTCACGAACACGCCCTTGGCGTCGTCTGCGACCAGGGTGCCATAGGCGAACACCACGACCAGCGCGGCCTTGAACACGTTGTCGTTGAAGGCGCCGAGGAACTGGGTGGCGAAAAGAGGCGCCAGCCGCCGCGTGCCAAGCAGACGGAACTGCGACGTGGGGGTGGTGTTTGATCCGGCGTGCTCGCTGTTGGTGGTTGCCATTCGGCCTCCGGGATTAAGCGCCGAGGTAGGGGAGTCTATCGCTTAGCGCTTGACGGGATTTGCCACCAGCCGGCTGCCCAACGAACTGCAAGCGCCACGAAAGCCGTCGCCCAAAGGGCGCCGCCTTTCGCCCCAGCCCAAGCCGCACTAGCAGTACGGAGAGCTTCGCCGCTAGCGCGGCGAAGCTCTCCGTACTGCTAGCCTCGCTGCGAGGATGCCGGCGAGTAGGCCGAAGAGATGCGCCTCCCACGACACGCCGTCGCCACGCGGAATAAGCCCGAAGATCATAGTGCCGCCGTAGACGACGGCAACGATCAAGCTCAGCATTATCGAGGACAGGCGGCGCTCGTAGAGCCCCCGTACAACGAGAAAAGCAAACAAGCCGAACACTACGCCGCTTGCGCCGATATGCGCGGCTTCGCGGCCGAACAGCCAAAGCGCCAAGCCACCGACCACCGCCACCGCGCCGACCACCGCGAAGAAGTAGCGGATGCCGCGAACCAGCAACATCAGGCCGAACACCAAGAGCGGCACCGTGTTGGCGAACAAATGGGGAACGGAGCCGTGTACGAAGACCATGCCTAGGACGCCGGCTAAGCCATCGATTCGACGAGGCACGACGGCGAGGTCGTAAGGCAGTCCTTGATTCACGAACAAGCCGTAGAGCGACACGCCCCATACCACTCCGACGCTCGCAAGCAGCACGAGCACGCGGCCCCGCCAAACGTCGCTGCCGCGGGTCTCCGCCGGAACCTGCTCTACGTCCACGAGCGCCTAGCCGCCCGTGGCGGAAGTTCGCGTCGCACCAGGAACGGTCGCCCACGCGGCAAGGCGCGACGAGGGGGCGTATCGAGCAGCCACATACGACCGAGGAGCGACCATGCCGGACGGGGGCCGTAGCCGTTCGAATGCAGCGGGAACTTTCACCACGGGTTGCTAAGGAACCACGGCTTCGACGCCGAGTCGCTCTTGGAGCCAAGTCTTCAGCGGCACATCCTCGTCCGCCGGCGACGTATACCCAAAGCCGCCGTTCGGGCTCTCCCCGAGTAGTTGCCGGCGAATGGGGTCCGCGCCGGGTAAATAATGCTCGACGGTCATGTCGTCCCGCGGTCGCAGCCATCGATAGCTGTAGCCGAGAAACAACACCTTGCGAGTGATGTTGGAGTGGTTCCAGCCGGCCGCGTGCCAGAGCCGGCGGTCGAAGAACACCGCATCGCCGGCGTCGGCGCGCACGGCCGTCGCCCGCGGGTGATCGAGGGTTTCCTCCGCCGGCAAGTCCAAACGGTTCAATCGGTGGCTGCCGGGCACGACATGGAAGTTGCCGCGGTCCGTCTCCAAGGTGCTGGTGAAAAAGAAGCCGACCTTCAGCGACACGCGGGATCGCGGCTCGCCCTCGAGTTCCAAGTTCAGCCGTCCGCTGTCCTGGTGCCAACCCAACCGGTGTCGCGTCGGTTCGAATCCCTCCGGCAGCGGCGGCGTGACGATCAAGTGCGAATGATAGAGTTGGATATGCCAGCCCAAAATGTCCACTACCTTCATGAAGGTCTGCGGCAAGTCGAGCAGTTCGAGAAAAGCGTCGTCCTTGCCGATGGCGTCCAAGAGGTTCAGCGGTTGATGCGGCTTAAGCGCTCGAATCGGCCGCCACTCGGCGTCGATGCGGTCCGCCGCCCGGGCCAGCGCCGCCACCTTCTCCGCCGGCAAGACACGCCGCACGACGAGAAAACCGTGATCTTCGAACTGGCGACGCTCGTTCTCCCCGAGTCGGTGGCGGAGACACGCCTCGTCCATCGTTGACCCTTGCGAGACTTTAGGCGACCCTAACTTTAACGCACTTGCGATGGGTGCGCCGCCAACGAGCGCGATGTTGTGAAATTCGGCTTATTCGTCTACTGCACGGTCGGTCGCCGCCACGAATTGGAAGCCGGCATGGCCGGCCGCGACCGGGCGCTGTATGCCCGCATGATCGACGAGCTCGGCCGCTGCGCTGCGTTCGCGGAAGAGCACGGCTATTTCGCTTTCGGCCACCCGGAACATCATTTGCAGATCGAAGGCTTCGAGATATCCAACGACCCGGCGCTGATGGCCATGTGGTTGGGCCGGCATACCACCGCCATGCGCATCGTCACTTGCGGTTTCGTCTCCACCGCGAACAACCCGCTGGCGGTGGCGGAGAAGATCGCCACCATGGACCACATGCTCGGCGGCCGATTCGGGGTGGGTTTGGTGCGCGGCTACCAAGCCCGGTGGGTGGAGAACTTCAAGGTGCGTCCCGAACTACGCGCCGTGGGGCCATGGACCAAGAACACGCCGGACGACGACTTGAACCGCGAGTACTTCAGCGAGTTCGTGGACATCGTGGTCCACGCGCTGGCGCGAGAGACGTTCTCCTACCAAGGCAAGTTTTGGACCTTCCCGCCGCTGGACTTCGTCAATCCTCACCAACACCCCGTGTACGCTCGCTTCGGCAAAGGCGTGAGCGCGGACATGGCGATTTCCGAAATCGGCATCGCACCGCGGCCGTTGCAGGACGAAATACCCCTCTACGGCGGCTTTTCCGCCAGCTTGCGCACGGCCAAGTTCTGGGCTCGCTACAAGGGTCGCCCCATCGTGCTCTCCGGCAACACCGAGTTCTTGGAAGTGCTGTGGCGTGAGTGGCGACAGGAAGCACAGCGCCATGGCCACGACGTGCCGCCGGGTCGAGAGGCGTGCTGGGGCGGCATCATGGTGTGCGCCGAAACCGATGCGAAGGCGCAAAAACTGTTCGAGGACATGCAGTGGTTCTGGAACACGTGGGCTACGCCTTTCGGTCAGGGCATGCCCGAACTCTTGGTGGGTTCGCCGGATACGATCAACAAGCGCATCGAGCGAATTGCCGCCAGCGTGCCCATTGACGAGGCGTTCCTGTTGATTCCCGCCGGGCTCCACACGCCGGCGCAACTCGAGGATTCGCTGGGCCTGTTCTCAGAGCGGGTGATGCCGAACTTCGCGACGCGCCCCGAGTGAGGCCCCGAGTCGAGTAGGGAAGGTTAGCTACTTGTGGCCGGCACCCAAGCCGGCCGGACGGCTACTGCGTCGTCTGCTCCGCCGGCGCGTCGTCGCCACCCACCAACCGTCGCAAGGAGTCCATCAAGTTCACCGGCAGTGGAAAGACGATGGTCGAGGACTTCTCGCCGGCGATCTCGGTGAGCGTCTGCAAGTAGCGCAGTTGCATGGAACCGGGTTCGTTGGCGAGTTGCGTAGCCGCATCCACCAGTCTCGTCGACGCCTCGAACTCGCCGTCGGCGTGGATGATCTTGGCGCGCCGTTCACGTTCGGCTTCGGCCTGCTTGGCGATGGCGCGGATCATGCTTTCGTCGATGTCCACATGCTTGATCTCGACGCTGGCCACCTTGATGCCCCACTGGTCCGTCTGCTGGTCGAGTATGGTCTGGATGTTGTTGTTCAGCCGCTCCCGCTCGGCGAGCAGTTCGTCGAGCTCGTGCTGACCGAGCACTGATCGCAACGTGGTTTGCGCCAACTGGCCGACGGCCTCCATGTAGTTCTCAACGTTGAGCACCGCGTGTTCCGGCGTCAGCACCTTGAAGTACAAGACCGCGTTCACCTTCACCGACACGTTGTCCCGGGTGATCAGGTCTTGGGTCGGCACATCCATGACGATAGTGCGCAAATCCACCCGCACCATCGTCTGCAAGATCGGAATGATGATGATGAGGCCGGGCCCTTTCACGTTTTGAAAGCGGCCGAGCAAGAATACGACTGCGCGTTCGTATTCGCGCAGCACGCGGAATGCGCTGGCCAACACCGCCAGAATGGCGGCGCCGATGATGCTCCAGAAGATCATGGTCGGTTCTCCTCATGCGGCTCGACGATCAACTGCAAGTGGTCGAGGCCGGTAATCGTAACGCGGCTGTCCTTTGGGAAGTCTACGCCAGCGCGTCCCCTGGCCTGCCACACTTCGCCGAACGCGCGCACACGCCCTCGGCCGTTGAAATCCTCCATCACCCACCCGTCGCCACCGATCATGCCTTCCTTGCCGGAGGCCGCTTTCATGCGCCGGGAACGCAACGCGGCGCCCAAGGCGAACACTAGGATAGCCACGGACAGCGCCGCGGCGGCAGCAATGATGGGCGCGGAAATTTGGTAGGCCGGCACGTCCGTGTCGATGAGGATGATGGAACCAATAACGAAGGCTACCACGCCGCCGACGCCAAGCACGCCAAAACTCGGCGAGAACGCTTCGGCGGCCAGTAGGCCGATGCCGACGATGATGAGCGCGAGGCCGGCGTAGTTGATCGGCAGCATCTGCAGAGCGAAGGCGCCGAGCAATAGGCAGATCACGCCGACCACGGCGCCAAGGCCGACACCCGGGTTGTAGAACTCCAAGATCAAGCCGTAGATGCCGATCATCAGCAGGATGTAAGCGACGTTGGGGTCGGTAATGACGCCGAGCAGTTCGTAGCGCCAGTCCGGCTCGATGGACGTGATCTCGGGCTCGCCGACATCGATGGTGACGTCCACGCCGTCCGTGTTTACGGTTTGGCCATTCACTTGGGCAAGCAGCTCGTCCAGATCTTCCGCCACGAGGTCGATCACGTTCGCCGCCAACGCTTCGGTGGCGGTCAGATTGGACGCTTCCCGCACCGTGGCCTCGGCCCACTCCGCGTTGCGGCCGCGCAATTCGGCGAGGCCCTTGATATAGGACACCGCGTCGTTGATGACCTTGCGGTCCATGGCGGTGCCCGCCGGCGCGGCGGGGGCGGAGTCCTCTTCTTCGTCCGCCGGAGCGTCGCCGTCGCCCTCTTCTTCTTCGGTTGGCGACGTACCGCCAGGAAAGGGGAACGGCGCGCCGTCGCCACCGATCGACACGGGCGTTGACGAACCGATGTTGGTGGCCGGCGCCATGGCGGCGATGTGGCTCGCGTACATGATGTAAGTGCCCGCGCTCGCCGCTCTTGAGCCGTTCGGCGCCACGTAGGTCGCGACCGGCACTCGGGAGGCGAGGATGGCCTTGATCATGTCGCGCATGGACTTGTCCAAACCGCCCGGGGTGTCGAGACGCAGCACAAGGAGTTCGACATCCTCTTCATCGGCGCGCTCGAGGGTGCGCATGAAGTAGTCGGCCGAGGCTGGGCCGATGGTCCCTTCGAGTTCCACCACCCAAACGTCCGCGGCGAGGGCGGGGTATGCGCTGGCGACGAACGCGAGCTGTAGTGCGAGCTTCAAGAGCGGCCGAAACAACATGGCTTCCTCCCAAGGGTGTTTGCGTGGCTACTCGGGCGACAGTCCTCGCTCTCGGAGCCATGCCCGGTTGAAGAGCCGCGACTGATACTTCGCCCCGCCGTCGCAAAGCACCGTGACGACGGTATGTCCCGGGCCGAGTTCCTTGGCCACCAATGCCGCGGCATGCAGGTTGATGCCGGTGCTGGAACCGAAGAACCAGCCTTCCTCTCGCAACAGGCGGTAGACCAACGTCACCATTTGCTGGTCGGTCACTTGCACGGCGTCGTCCACCAGCGCGCCGTCGAGGTTGTCGGTCACGCGGCTGTTGCCGATGCCCTCGGTGATCGAAGGCCCTTCGCTCATCACCGCTTCGCCGCTGGTGATATAGCTGTGCAGCGCGCTGCCCATGCAGTCGGCGAGTACAGTTCGCACACCTTCGTTCCGTTCCTTCAAGAATTGCGCAACGCCGGCCAGTGTGCCGCCCGTGCCGACGGCGGAGACGAAAGCGTCGACCTTGCCGGCGGTCTGCCGCCAAATCTCCGGGCCGGTGGACTGATAGTGCGCCAGTCGGTTGGCGGTATTGTCGAACTGATTGGCCCACACGGCGTTTGGCAAGCTGGCGGCGAACCGTCCAGCTTGCTTCTGGTAATTCATCTCGTCCCGGTAGGGCAGCGTCGGCACCACGCGGACCTCGGCTCCGAGTGTGCGCAGGATGTCTACTTTCTCCTGCGACTGGTTGTCCGGCATGTAGATGATGCACGGGTAGCCGCGGGCGTTGCAGATGTGCGCCAAGCCGATGCCGGTGTTGCCTGCGGTGCCCTCGACCACGGTGCCGCCGGACCGGAGCACACCGCTCTTCTCGTACTCGCGGATGATCCACAACGCCGCACGGTCCTTCACCGAGCCGCCGGGATTCATGAACTCCGCCTTGCCGAGGATTTCGCAGCCCGTTTCCTCGGACAGCCGCTTGAGCCGAATCAACGGTGTGTTGCCCACTGCGGCGGCGAAATCGAGGGTAATGCCCATGCGTCTTGCTTTGCTTGTCGGACGACCGCAGTGTAATGGGATTCGCCACGGCTTGGGAACCGCAGCGGGCGTGAGGGCTAGGACTTTATCCCGCGCTGAGTGGAGCCACGCAATTGTTGCGATGAACGTGTTCTTGTGACTGGAGCATGGAATTTCTCGTCCGATGGTGTCTTCGCCGGGCCGAGCTTCTCACGGCAACACCGCATGTGCGTGGTCTGGCGGACGCTGGGTAGTTGACCGTGCCGGCCGCGGCGTTACGACATCGAGCATGCGCCGTTCGAGCCGCCCGCGGGCCTCGGGCCGGTAAGGCCGTGAATGGGCAGCACGCTCGTCAGTTCGCCCCCCACCGTTACTCGCCGAGATTGAAACTTGCCTTCCACGATCTGTCCTCGTCCTCGCCATAAGTGAACCGAGGGGCCAACTGACCGGTGGTGATGCTGGCGATTTCGTAATCGGGAAGATCGACGGTCACCATGCACACGCCGTAGAACCTGAGACCGGATTCGTCGTGGAAGTCGAAATTACGGGACTCGAACCCGCGCTGCGCAAGGTCTTCCGCAAGGTCGTCCGGATCGACGGGTGTGATGTTCAGAAAGAACGGTTCCCATGTGTCTCTCCCGAAACACGGTTCCTTGACGTAGGACAAGGTACTGGCGCCGGTACCGCCAGGACCATGGAGATACATGTCGAAGTGCGAGCGACCCGCGGGTCTGCCGGACCGAATCGACTGGTACGCCGACCAGGACGCCTCGATCAGGCTGGCCGAGTCGTACAGAAACATCACCCGGTTGTCCGGGGTGAGCGTGGGGACTCCCGCGGCGCGGTCGCGTGTGAGCAGGAAGTCGGCGCTATCGAGCCCGCCACCGTATGTAATGAGGTTTCCTGACAGATAGTAGTGCAGCGCGTGGCGCGCGCCGGCGAACCGGGTGACTGCCCTGGAGTTGTATCGCGTCGCGGCGACGACGCTCCTGCCCGCCGTGATTTCCCGGATGACTTCGAAGTCGGCGACGAGCGCTTCCTGGAAATCCGCCGCCTCCGCGTCGTGACCGATCCGGCCCATCTCCCAGGTGGAAGAAACGAAAACCAGCAACGCGGCGATGGCCAGGCCGATGATCGCGCGGCCGCCGGCCAGGCGGCGCACGCCCAGCAGAACGAGCGAGAACAGGACCAGCGGAATACCGAGATGGAACAGACTCTCGTAGTCGTGGAAGGCGACGTTGTAGCGCATGGGCAGCGACCAGCAGAAGCCGGACAGCACCAGGGTCGCCAGCAGGAGCCGATGGCGGAGCCGGCGGACAAGCGTCAGGCCGATCAGGGACGCCAGGCACGCTCCGGACATGACGTCGCCGATGATGGCGCCCTGCGGTCCCCACCGCGTGGTCGGATTCATCGCCGCGGCATCATTGACGCGACTCGCCACGGAGAAGGGAAGCGAGATACCGCCGCCGATGCGCGAGAACTGCGTCTCCAGGAATGACGGCCAGTCCAGGCCACCGTAGGCGTAGTAGGCCGTATCCACTCCGATGCGCTTCAGCATCGACCGGAAGGTCGGCAAATCCGTCAGTGCGTGGCTACCGTTCAGTGCGCGCCATTCATTGGCAAAATTGAAGGTCAGGATCGACACGCCGACAAGCACCGCCACCGCGCCGAGCGTCAGGTAACGACCGGAAAGGGGCGCGGCGGCCGAAGCCGTCAAGTGCTTCCGGCTGACGTGATCGGGCCCGGCCGAACGCACACGGACAAGTTCGCTGACCACGCCGAGCGCGATGAACGCCAGAAGCAACGCGAAGACGTGCCAGCCCAGCAGCAGCGACACGCAGGCCTTGACCAGCAACTGCCGGAAGCGGCCCTCCTGGACGAAGACGACCATGCCGTGAAAGGTCAACATGATGCCGAACAGATCCATGGCCGTCTTGGGGTGGATCATGTCGTTGTAATACAGGCTGTAGGGCGAAGAGAACACCAGGAGCGTGGCCGTCAGGGCGATCCACCGGTTGGATGTGGAATCGATGAGCCTGAGCATCGCAAGGTACGCCAGAGCCGCGGCGGCGGCGAAGAACAGCAGCATCAGCATTCTGGCGGCGTAGATCGCCGCCGACAGGTCGTCGCCGAAGGGCAGGGTGGCCAGGCTTCAGGAGTGCGTAACCGCCCATCGGAAAGCGGTTGTACGGCGCGTAGCCGGCAGTGCCCTCCGGATTCGGAAACTGCCTGTGGAACATCAGAAAGCCGTGCTCGGGAGAGAGGTTCACGGCGACCGCAAGATGTTCCGACGACACCCAGTCGTGGTGGCCGGGCCGGTAGAAATGCCCCCGGTCGCCGCCGAAGACGAAGACGGTCGACAGCGCCAGCAACAGCAGGCCCAAGGGGAGGAACGACCGGCTGGTCGGATCCCTCCGGTGCTTGTCCATCCCCTCGTTACCCGACTTGGTTACCATGGAGGAGTTGCCCCGTTTTGGGGACTGAGGTGGTCCGGGTTGTCCGGACGGTCCGAGGGCCGGAACAAGGTGTACCGGGACTGTGACGTGATGCCCTCGGGACGATGGTACCCGTTGCCGGTGACCGGCGCCGAGGCGCGTGAGCTCGTGAGCCGCGGTTGGACGTAGGATCGGACGGGCAGGAGGAGCCTCGAGATGGCCGTATCCGGACGCGAGGCGCTCGCCCGGCGGGGGAGGGCGACCTACCAGGACGTGCTCGATGCGCCGGCGCATCTGGTCGCGGAGATCGTCGACGGGACGCTCCATACCCATCCCCGGCCGGCGCCGGCGCATGGAGAGGCGAGCGCCAACCTCGGGTTCGAACTCGGCCCCCCGTTCGGCCGCGGGCGTGGAGGCCCGGGCGGGTGGCGGATCCACTTCGAGCCGGAGCTGCACCTTGGCGACGACATCCTCGTGCCGGACCTCGCGGGCTGGCGGCGCGAGCGGATGCCGGAGCTGCCCGACACGGCGTACTTCACGCTCGCTCCGGACTGGGCATGCGAGGTGCTATCGCCGTCGACGCGCCGGGTCGACCTCCAGGAAAAGCGCCCGGTCTACGCGCGCGAAGGCGTCGCGCACCTTTGGTTCGTCGACCCGATGGACCGGACGCTCGAGGCATTCGAGCTTCGCGATGGGCAGTGGGTGCCGATCGGATGCGCGAAGGACGACGAGGCGGTGAGCATCCGCCCCTTCGACGCGATCACGTTCAGCCTTGGAGACCTTTGGCCGTAGTGGAGACGTTCGCGGTCGCCCTGGTCGGCGAGGAAGACCGCGACTGGCTCGGCGAGGCCTGTGTCGGCGCCGGCGCGGGTCCCGTCCGGAGCCCGTTCTCTCGATGATCCGATCCCGAGGGCGGGCCGCCCGCCCGAGGCACGCCTATCCGGGGAGGAGGCGGCCGACGGCCTGTCGGCAGCGGACCGGGGCGCCCGCGCGGAACCCCGGGTCCCAGCGGACCCGGCCGGGGGGGAAGAGGACGATCACCGTCGAGCCCATGTTGAAGCGGCCGATCTCGTCCCCTCGCTCCAGATCGGGGCCATCGAAGTCCCACCGGCGGAGCCGTCCCGGACTCGGGAGGTCGGCGACCGTCCCGGTCCAGGAGGTCTCGATGCCGCCGACGAGGAGGGCCCCGACCATGACGACCGCGAAGGGGCGCCCGCTCCGGTCCCGGAAGTGGAAGACCACGCGTTCGTTGCGGGCGAAGAGGTGCCGGATCCGCTCCGAGGTGGCGAGGTTGACGCTGAAGCGGTCGCCGGGGAGGTGGACGAGGGCGGCGAGGGTCGCGTCGATCGGGAGATGGACCCGATGGTAGTCGCGGGGAGCGAGATAGATGGTGGCCGCGGCCCCGCCAGCGAACGCGGAGGCCGCTTCCCGATCCCCCCCGAGGAGCGACTCGACCGAGTAGGTGAGGGACTTCGCCTGGACGAGGGTCGTGCCGGCCAGCTCGCCCGCGTCCTGCACCGTCCCGTCCGAGGGGGCCGCGACCGCGTCCGGGGCGGCAGGGAGCGGCCGCGTTTCCGGGCGGAGGGCCCGGGTGAAGAAGGCGTTGAAGGTCGGCCAGTCACCCGGCTCGGACTCGACCGCGTCGGACAGGTCCACGTCGTAGCGCCGTATGGCGGTGCGGATGAGCCACTGCGCCCAAGGGGAGAAGCGGACCCGCGTCGCGTACCGCACGAGCCGGGAGAGGAGGCGGCGCGGATACACATGCTGGAGGGCGACGGAGAGGGACGGGCTCATGGAATCGGAATCCGGTTCTCCGGCTCTCCCTCGCGTCGGGCCGGCGTCCCGCCGCCGCACGCGCGGGGTTCTCGTTCGGTCACGCGATGGCGGCCGGTTTCGATGAACCGACCGGCTTTCCCGCCGGTGTACGCTCCCACGAATGACATCGGGCGGCTCGCTTGCCGACCGGCCGGGAAGCGGTTCGGATGGCGGCGGGTGTCAGCCTGTCGACCTGGAATCGTATCCGCGGGGCGCCCCCCACCGCCGGCCGCCCGCGCGGGCGGGGGGCTCGATGAGCGCCGTCGCGAGGTCCTCCAGGCTTTCGAGGTTGTGCACCGGCCGGAACTCGTCCACGTGGGGGAGGAGGGCGCGGATCCCGGCCGCCTTCGGCTCGAAACCTTCGTAGCGGAGCAGGGGATTCAGCCACACGAGCCGCCGGCAGGACTTGCGGAGGCGTTCCATCTGGAGGCCGAGTCCTTCGCCCGCGTCGCGGTCGAGCCCGTCGGAGATGAACAGCACCACCGCACCCTGGCCGCATACCCGGCGGGACCATTCCCGGTTGAATCGGTCGAGACACCGCCCGATGCGGGTGCCGCCGCTCCAGTCCTCCACCTCCTCGCTCGCCCGCTCGAGCGCCGCGTCCACGTCGCGGTCGCGAAGCGGGCGGGTGACGTTGGTGAGCCGGGTGCCGAAGACGAAGGAGAACACCCGTCCCCGGTCGCGGGCGAGGGCATGCGCGAAATGGAGCAGCACCCGCGGGTAGCGGCTCATGGACCCGGAGATGTCGCAGAGCACCACGATGGGAGCGGGCTTTCGGAGCCGCCGCCGCCGAACGAGCAGGACTTCGCCGGCCCCCTGGCGCAGGCTCCGCCGGAAGGTGGTTCGCATGTCGACGCGCGAGCCGTGCGGATGGGGGCGATAGCGCCGGGTCGGGGCCGGGGGCACCGCGAGCCTCAGCTTCGCGATGGCCGCCTTGGCCTCCGCGAGCTCCGCAGCCGACATCTGTTCGAAGTCCCGCGTCCGGAGCACCTCCCGGTCCGACCAGGTGAGGGTGGCATCGAGCTCGATCTCCTCTTCCTCCTCCTTTTTCTTCGTCTGCGCCTCGCGCTCGGCCCCGGCGAAGAGCGCCTCGCTCAGCCGCCGGCTGAGCGGCCGCGCGTCGCCGCGGGGAGGGGTCGAGGCGGTGGGCAGGAGGAGGCTCATGACCCGCTCGAGGAGCCGCGGATTCCGCCAGAAGACGTGGAACGCCTCGTCGAAGATCGGCCGCTGGTCGAACCGGCGGACGAAGACCGCGTGCAGCGTCCAGTAGAAGTCGTCGCGCCGGGCGAGCCCCGCCGCTTCGACGGCCCGCAGCGCATCGAGCACCGCACCGCTTCCCACCGGGAGGCCCGCCGCTCGCAGGGTGCGCGCGAAGTGCATGAGGTTGGCGGCGAGGCGGCCCGGAACCTCGGGCCGCTCCCCCCGCTCCCCCCCGGAGGAAGCCGCCGACCCGGACGCCCCGGCCCCCGCGACGGCATCCGCCACCGACCCCGAAGCGGCAGCCTTCGGGGACCCCGACGCCCCGACCCCCGCGGCGGCAACGGCTGGGGACCCCGAGGCGTCGGCCTTGGCGGCGGAGCGGGAAGGTTCAGGCGGCGCCGGCAATACGCAGCTCGCGCCTGATCCGGTCGATGACGTTCGCCGCCTCGCTGCCCCGGATGCGGGCGATGTCGTCCTGGTACTTGAGGAGGGAGCCGAGGGTATCGTTGACCACGTCCGGGGAGAGGGCCAGCACGTCGAGCTGGGAGAGGGCGTGCGCCCAGTCGATGGTCTCGGCGACCCCGGGCGCCTTGAAGAGGTCCATCCCGCGCAGGCCCTGCACGAAGGCGACGACTTCCCGGCTCAACGCTTCCGGGGTGCCGGGCGCCCGCACCCGCAGGATCTCGAGCTCGCGCTCCGCATCGGGGTAGTCCACCCAGTAGTAGTAGCAGCGGCGCTTGATCGCATCGTGGATCTCGCGCGTGCGGTTGGAGGTGATGACCACGATCGGGGGCTCGCTCGCGCTGATGGTCCCGAGCTCGGGGATCGTGATCTGGAAGTCGGCCAGCAGCTCGAGGAGGTACGCCTCGAACGGCTCGTCCGCCCGGTCGAGCTCGTCGATGAGCAGCACCGGGGCACCGGCCGGATCGGGATTGAGGGCGTCGAGGAGGGGGCGCTCGATGAGGAACCGGCGCGAGAAGATGTCGTCCTCGACCGATTCGATCGACGATGCGTCCCGGTCCTCGCCGCCGAGCTCCGCGAGCCGGATCCGGATCATCTGCCGCGGGTAGTTCCATTCGTACACCGCGGACGCGACGTCGAGCCCCTCGTAGCACTGGAGGCGAACGAGGCGCCGCCCGAGGACCCGGGCGAGGACCCGCGCGACCTCGGTCTTGCCGACCCCCGCCTCGCCTTCGAGGAAGAGCGGGCGGCGCATCCGGAGGGTGAGAAACACCGCGGTCGCAAGGCTGCGGTCCGCGACGTAGTCGCCCTCGGAGAGCCGGGATACCGTCTCGTCGACGGTGGCGGGAAGGGTCATGGCGAAGAAGTCATGGTGGGCAGGCCGTAGCGGGACGGGTCACGGCGAGGAGGTCATGGTGGACAGGGCCGTGGCGGAACAGGTCACGGCAGGAAGTCATGGCAGGCAGGGCCGTGGCGGAACGGGTCACGGCAGGAGGGAGCACGGCGGGAAGAGGGTATTGCGGGAAAGGTCACGGCGTTGTCCCGGACGGCCTCGGATTGAACCCGCGCCGGGCTCGGTACGTCCTCGCCGGCGCGCGCGTGCAGGCCCGATCCTCACGGGCAGCGATCGGAGGACACCCGCGCAGCGGCACCAGCGTCCGCGTCCAAGGTGGTTCCACGCTACGGCTCCGGTCCCTGGTAGTCCCGTGTCATACGTAGGTTCTTAAGCCGTTCAGGCCGTGAAATCCGGACCGTGGGACGCGCCAAAGGACCGATCGCAGGCTGTTATGGCCGCTTCAACCTCGCCCAATCGGCTTAAGTGCCTACGTATGAGTCCCGTGCAGGTCGGATTAGCCGAAGGCGCAATCCGACGTGCCCGCCGCCGGATCGCCCCCATCGTCGGGTTACGCCTTCGGCTAATCCGACCTGCATCCTTCGTTCGTGTCCGCGACGCGGACCGGAGGAGGGCTCCGGCCCGCAATCCGCCGCGGGCGGCTCGCTCGCGGCGGCGTCAGCCAGCCGCCGCCGCGGCGACGGCGCGGCGCGCCATCACCCCGACCAGATGGGCGCGGTACCCGGCGCTCGCGTGGATGTCCTCGTTCAGTCCGTCCGAGGGTACGGAGGCGTCCCGCAACGCGTCGGCGCTGAAGTTCCCGGCGAGCGCGGCTTCCATCGCGCCGGCGCGGAAGACCCGATCCCCGGCTCCGGTGACCGCGACGCGGACCCCGCTTGCCGTTTCGGCCACCATCACCCCGACGATGGCGTAGCGCGAGGCGGGGTTGGGAAACTTCGCGTACGCGGCCCGGCGTGGTATGGGGAAGCGCACCGAGACGATGATCTCGCCGTCCTCGAGTGCGGTCTCGAACAGGCCGGTGAAGAAGTCGTCCCCTGCGATCGTCCGCCGGTCGGTCCGCACGTCGGCCCCGAGCCCCACCACCGCGGCCGGATAGTCCGCGGCCGGGTCGGCGTTCGCGATCGACCCCCCGATGGTTCCGCAGTTGCGTACCTGGGGATCGCCGATGCCGTCCGCGAGCGCCGCGAGGGCGGGTATCTCGCTTCCCGCCTCGGGGGAGGCGGCGACGTCGGCATGCCGGGTCATGGCGCCGACCACGATTGCGTCCCCTTCGCGGCGCACCCCCTCGAGCCCCGCGATCGAGCCGAGGTCGACGAGGTCCGACGGACTTGCGAGCCGCTGCTTCAGGGTCGGGATGAGGGTCTGGCCGCCGGCCAGCACCTGACCGTCCGCCGCCGCCGCGAGCGCCGCGGCCGCCGCTTCGAGCGTGCCGGGGCGGTGGTAGTTGAACTCGTACATGTTCTCGCTCCTTTGCGCCCGGACCGGACCTAGCCCTTGAGCGCCCGCCAGACCGCCTGCGGGGTGGCCGGCATGTCGATGGCACTCGAGTCGATGGCATCGGTGATCGCGTTCATCACCGCGGCCGGGGCCGCAATCGCCCCCGCTTCGCCGCATCCCTTGACCCCGAGCGGATTGTGGGGGCACGGGGTGCACGTGGTCTCGACGGTGAGGTCCGGGAGGTCGTCCGCCCGCGGCATGGTGTAGTCCATGAACGATCCGGTCAGCAACTGTCCGTCCCCGTCGTAGGCGCAGCCTTCGAGCAGGGCCTGGCCGACCCCATGCGCCACCCCGCCGTGGACCTGGCCTTCCACGATCATCGGATTGACGACGTTGCCGAAGTCGTCGACGGCCACCCAGTTCACGATCTCGGTCGCCCCGGTCTCCGGGTCCACTTCGACCTCGCATACGTGCGTTCCGGCCGGGAAGGTGAAGTTCGCGGGATCGTAGAAGCCCGTTTCCTCGAGCCCCGGTTCCAACTCGTCGAGCGGGTAGTTGTGCGGAACGTACGCGGAGAACGCGACCTCGGCGATATTCATGCTGCGGTCGGTGCCCGCCACCGTGAAGTTGCCGCCCGAGAACTCGATGTCCTCCTCGGACGCTTCGAGCGAGAAGGCCGCGATCTTGCGCCCCTTGGCGATGATCTTGTCCATCGCCTTCACGAGGGCGGAGCCGCCCACCGCGAGGGAGCGCGAGCCGTACGTGCCCATGCCGAACGGCGTCTTCTCCGTGTCTCCGTGCACCACCTCGACGTTCTCGAACGGAACCCCGAGATAGTCCGAGACGAGTTGCGCGAACGTGGTCTCGTGACCCTGTCCGTGGCTGTGCGAGCCGGTGTAGACGAGCACGTTCCCGGTCGGGTTGAAGCGGATGCCGCCCGATTCCCAGAGGCCGACGCCGGCGCCGAGCGACCCCACCACCTGGGAGGGGGCGATGCCGCACGCTTCGATGTAGGCGCTGAGGCCGATCCCCCGGAGCTTCCCCTCCGCACCGGACGCTTCGCGCCGGGCGGCGAAGCCGCCGTAGTCCGCGAGGTCCAGGGCTCGGTCGAGAGCGAGCCGGTAGTTTCCGGAGTCGTACTCCAGGGCCACCTTGGTGGGGTAGGGGAACGCGTCGGCGGGAATGAAGTTGCGGCGCCGGATCTCGGCGGGGTCGATACCCATCTCGCGCGCCGCCTGGTCGACGATGCGCTCGACGACGTAGGTCGCCTCCGGGCGTCCCGCGCCGCGGAGCGCGTCCACCGGGGTCGTGTTGGTGAATACCGCCTTGACCTCGCAGTAGATGGCCTCGGTGGTGTACTGGCCCTGGAGCAGGGTGCCGTAGAGGTAGGAGGGCACACAGCTCGCGAAGGTCGAGAGATAGGCGCCCATGTTGGCGAGGGTCGAAACCCGCAGCCCGAGGAACCGCCCGTCCGCGTCGAGGGCGAGCTCCACGTGCGTCTCATGGTCCCGTCCGTGCGCGTCGGCGACGAAGGACTCGGAGCGGTCGGCGGTCCACCTGACCGGCCGGCCGACCTTTCCGGCCGCCCACAGGACCGCCGTTTCCTCCTGGTAGATGAAGATCTTGGACCCGAATCCGCCGCCCACGTCGGGCGCGATGACGTGCAGCTTGTGCTCGGGCGCGATCCGGACGAACGCGGCGAGCACCAGGCGGTGGACGTGCGGGTTCTGGCTCGTGAGACGCAGCGTGTAGTCGCCGGTGGCGGGGTTGTAGTCCCCCAGCGCGGCCCGCGGCTCCATCGCGTTGGGGATGAGCCGGTTGTTGACGAGGTCGAGGCGCGCCACGTGGTGGGCGCGGGCGAAGGCTTCGTCGGTGGCCGCGCGGTCTCCGATCTCCCAGTCGTAGCAGAGGTTGCCGGGAGCCTCGGGGTGGATCTGCGGCGCGTCGTCCGCGAGTGCGTCCCGCATGGACACCACCGCCGGCAGGGGGGTGTAGCTCACCACCACCCGCTCCGCCGCGTCCCGCGCCTCGCGGGCGCTCTCCGCCACCACGATGGCGATCGCGTCTCCGACGTGGCGCACCGTGTCGACCGCGAGCACGGGGTGGGGCGGCGCCTTGTGGGGCTCGCCGTCCTTGCCCGTGACCACCCAGCCGCAGATGAGCGAGCCGACCTCGTCGCGGGCCATGTCCGCCCCGGTCAGGACCGCGACCACGCCCGGTGCGGCGGACGCATCCGCGGTGTCCACGGTGAAGGTGGCGTGCGGATGGGTCGATCGCACGAACGCGGCGCAGGTCTGGCGAGGGAGGGAGGTGTCGTCGGTGTAGTCGCCGGTGCCGGTGAGGAACCGTTGGTCTTCGGTGCGGGGGACCGATGCCCCGATGCCGTTCTCAGTCATGTCGCCCACCTCCGCGCATCGCGCTCGCACCGGCCAGGATCGACTTCACGATGTTGTGGTAGCCGGTGCATCGACAGAGATTCCCTTCCAGCCACTCGCGGACCTCGGCGCCGCTCGGGTCCGGGTTGCGGGCAACCAGGTCGAGTGCGCTCATGACCATTCCGGGAGTGCAGAAGCCGCATTGCAGTCCATGGTTCGCGCGGAACGCCTCCTGCATCGGATGCAGCGTTCCGTCTTCCGCGAGCCCCTCGATGGTGGTGACGTCGGCGTCCCGGGCCTGGACCGCGAGCATCGTGCACGCCTTCACCGACCGGCCGTCGACGTGCACCACGCAGGCGCCGCACTGGCTGGTGTCGCAGCCCACGTGAGTACCGGTCAGACGCAGGTTCTCGCGCAGGAATTCCACCAGGAGGGTGCGGTCCTCGACCTCTTCGGAGACCGCCCTCCCGTTCACGTTCATGGAGACATTCACCGACATGTGCCTTGCTCCTCCTGATCGGCCGGCTCGCCCTCCTCGGAGGACGAGTCCGGCGTGACGACTTCCACGAAGCGGGAAAAGAAGTCCGCCCCGATCTTGCGGGCGGTGCCGCCGATGAGCCGCGACCCCACCTGGGCGATCTTGCCTCCCGGCTGGACGCGCGCAGCGTATCGGAGCAACGTTCCGTCGTCCGTCGCTTCCAGGCTCACATCCGCGCTTCCCGAGGCGAATCCGGCCGCGCCTCCCTTTCCTTCACCGGAAAGAGTATAGCTCTCCGGCGGGTTCAGGTTGGACACCGCGAGGCGGGTCCTGAAGCGGGCCTTGACGGGGCCGACCCTGGCCAGCACGTCCGCGTCGAACTCGTTCTCGCCCACGCGCTCGATCGTCTGGCAGCCGGGGATGCACCGGCCGATGATATCGGGATCGTTGAGCGCTTCGAAGACGGCTTCGCGGGGCAGGGGGATGTGGAATTCGCCAGAAAGGTCCATGGTCGCGCGGCTCCGGTCGGTCCACCCGAGTATAGCCCGGAACCGGGTTTCCGACCGGCGATCCCTCACTGGCCGCCCAGGGCTCGTTTCTCGTTCGGCAACGAGTGAACCGGGTCTGTTCAGCAGGTCATGCGGGAACGCATTTCGTCGTCCGCGTGTCGGTTCGGGCCTCATGAAGCTGCCTTCGATCGCGCGGGCGACCGATCCGCGCCCGCGGCCAGCACTCGGTCGCGACGAGAGAATGGTCCTGGCTGGCCACCCCCTCGCTGGCCGTCGCGCCGCTACAGCCCCGGTCGCGAGCCGTGCTAACGTTGCCGCGCACGACCGCACACATCGGGAAGCGATGCGATGACCGACCCTTATGCCGGCTACGAGCGGCTGACCTTCGACCGCCCCGAGGCGGGGATCCTGCGAGTGACGTTCAATCGCCCGGAGCGCTACAACGCGCTCGACGCGATCGGCCACCGGGAGCTCACCTATCTGTGGCCGAAGATCGACGCCGACCCCGACCTCGACTGCGTGATCCTCACCGGCGCCGGGCGGGCGTTCTCGGCGGGCGGGGACTTCGACCTCATCGAGCGGAACATGCAGTCGTTCGAGCACCTGGTGGAGACGTGGAAGGAGGCGCGCGCCCTCGTCTACAACCTCCTCGACTGCAACAAGCCCCTGGTGTCCGCGATCAACGGGCCGGCGGTGGGGGCGGGTCTGGTGGCCGCGCTGCTGTGCGACGTGTCCATTGCGGCCCGCTCGGCCCGGATCACGGACGGGCATACCCGGCTCGGGGTGGCGGCCGGCGACCATGCCGCGATCATCTGGCCCCTCCTGTGCGGAATGGCCAAGGCGAAGTACTACCTCATGACCTGCGACGTCCTCACCGGCACGGAGGCGGAGCGGATCGGCCTCGTATCGCTCTGCGTGGACGACGACGCCCTTCAGGACAAAGCCCTCGAGGTGGCGCGCAAGCTCGCCCGGGGCGCTCCGTCGGCCATTCGCTGGACCAAGCACGCGCTCAACAACTGGCTGCGCATGGCCGGCCCCACCTTCGACACCTCGCTCGCGCTCGAGATGATGGGTTTCGCGAGCTCCGAGGTGCGCGAGGGGCTGGCGTCGCTGCGCGAGAAGCGCGAGCCGGACTTCCCGCGGGGCTCGCCGGTCTGACCCCGGTCCGACCCCGGTCTGACCCCGGCCTGACCGTGGACCGCAGTGACCGGCAGGTCGATGAGCGCAGCGTGGTCCGACGTTCCGCACCCCCTCATGGCCAGAGGTCGCCCAAACCGAACGTGATCGCATCGAACGGGCGGATGCTCACCGGCTCGTCGTCCTGCGCGC
>CAYGBI010000003.1:0-42652 GCA_964348085.1 uncultured Pseudomonadales bacterium
CGCTGGTGGAGATGCGCTGGCACGACCCGGCGGCCGGGTCGGACCTGCCGTCGCTCGAAGAGTCGATGGCGGGCGAGCGGCGCGAGTCCGCCCGGGCCGACCGGGAGTTCGCCCTCCGTCGAGCCGCGGAGCAAAGGAACGCCGAACTTGAGGCGCGTTTGCGCCAGTTGGAAGGCGAGGGCTAGCAGCGTGTCGGCTTGGCGGCGTTAGCCGCGAAGTCCGACACGGTGATAGGGCGGCTTGGGTTGGGGCGAAAGGCGATGCCGCTAGGCAGCGGCTTTCGTGGCGCTAGCAGCCCTACATGTAAGTTGGACTTCGCGGCTGACGCCGCCAAGTCCGACACACTCTAGCGCCACGAAAGCCGTCGCCTACGGGTGCCGCCTTCGCCCCAGCCCAACCGCCCGCCAGCCCAGCCGTCGCCGCACCAAGGCGACGAAACCTTTGCTCCGGCAGCGCGTCTCATAGACCGTGACATTCGCGTTGTGTACCATGTTTTGCGCGTAGTGCATTTCGGCGAGAATTACGCAGGTATGGAATAGCCCATGTCCTCGAATAACGGTGCAGCGGCAGCAGGCAGCGCCAATGGTGCCGCGACCGGCTCGTCCGCCAACGGTGCCGCCAATGGTTCGTCCACCAACGGCATCGCGAACGGTTCGCCCGCCGTAGCCGAGGAACGCTATGCGATGGAGGTGCGCGCCGAGGTGCTGAAGTGCATCTCCGCCGCCGACGGCTACCGTCGCGGCGCCTCGGATCGGCTCGAGATTGGCCACCCCGCCGTGGACGGCGCGGAAACCTCCTCCGAGACCGTGGCCGGCAAGGAGACCGTACGCATTGGCGGTGACCTGCGGGAGGAAGTCACTCGCGGGCGCAACAACCGCATGGCGCGTCAGGAGAGCGTCTTCGAGCAGCACCTCAAGCTCCACGGACACGGCGATATGGTGCTCCTCGGCGGCGCCATGAACGACGTTCAACTCGGCGGCGGATTCCTCGCCGCCGGCATGAGCGACGACCTCACCATCGGCGGCGGCGTGCGCACCACCGTACCCGCCGACTTGTGGCTCGCCGGTCTTATCGGCATGGAGGAGAAGTTCGCTACCGGTGCCGCCGACGGCGCACTCGTCGAACTCTACGGCGTTGCCATGGAGCGCGAGTACGCCTTCGGCGCTCACGCCTACGGCGTGGCGGTGTTCAACGGCACCCTCTACACCACCACCGCCGCCGGCTTTCGGCCGCTGTTCAAGGTGCAGACGGGGGTGCGCAACCATGTCCCCGGGGGCGGCGGCGGGAGCGGCGGCTCGGCTTCCGCGCCGGCGGCGCCGCCGGCGGCCGCGCCACCGCCGGTCGGCATATTGGCCACCGCGGCCAGAGCGGGGCGCCATTACAACGATATGGCGCGGATCACCGACGCAGCGCATGTCGCGGACGCCGCCGCGGACGCTGCCGACGCGCGCCACCTCGACGTGTCGGACCTACTCGACGACGTGATGGTGATCGCTCGCACCGTTAACGAAGGCGGGTCGCTGGACGAATCCGACGAGTTGCGGCGCTTGGAAGAGGTCGTCGGCGCCCTCGAGCAGATCGATGAAACCTTCGACGCCCGACGAGTGGGCGTGGACGAAGCTGCCGGCCCAGGTGTGCGGAACGGCGCCGATGAGGTGGCGGATGTCGATTGGGTTCACCGGGTAAACGGCGACGAAGCCGGCCAGCAGGCGGACGAGGGCGCCCACGCGAATGCGGACGATGCCGCGCGGGCGAATGACGCCCCGCCGGCCCCGGCGGCGGATGCGCCCGTCATGCTGCCGCCCCGCTTCTACCGGGATGGCTTTATTCAGGCGCTCGAGGATGCCAACGCCGCGGCAACGAGGCGATTGCAGCAACTGGACGCCAACGACCCCGACGTGCCCGCAATACGCGCTGAAATCGACGCCCGGAACCTCGCCATCAGTGAAGTCCGCGCCGGGCGCGACCCCCGCCAAGCGCTGCGGTCGACCATTGCGAACCTCAACCACACCCTCGGCCCCGGCAGCGTCCAAGCCCAGAACTACCAAGAGCTGCTCAACTACTTCAACGGCGCCAATATCTTCGACGCGGCGAACCAGAACGTCCCGGCATACCTCGACGTCAGCGGCTTGGCAGCAAAGTGGAACACCGCCACAGACCGTTACGGCGCTCAGCTCGACGCCGCGCAACCCCGTCCTGGAGTGGTCCGCACGGCGGAGCAGATGGCGCAGATGGAGGCGGCCGCAGACGTCGAAGGCTACCTCCGCCAAGCCTACGCCAACCTCTCCGCGGCCCGAGATCCACGCCCGGAACTGACCCGGCACGCGACCGAACTTGAAGCAGCCGGGTTCGCCCAAGAGGCGGTTATCCTGCGGGTCTGGGCGGACGAATACACGCTGCTGCTGCGCAACACCCCGCCCCCGCCGGGCGTGGTACCGCCGCCGGCGCTCGCGACCACCGTTCTCGGCCGTGGCGAAGACGCAGCCGCCACCACCTGGCAACGGCTGCTCGAGCTGCGCGAACAGGCCGACCTCAACTTCCAGGAAACCGCGAGCGAACTGGCAAAGGGAAGCGACATCTCGCCGTACGGAGCGCACCTGCGCGGCCAACTGGCCGCCCAAGAGGCGGTTCTAGAGATCAGGGACATGGGCCGGCGGTTGCTCACGCCGTATCTCGACGAGGCTGGCCTCGAGGAAATGCATCACTTCGCCGACGGTGGCTCCCGTGCTCGTGGCATAAATCGGCCATTCGACACGCGGCTTCGGTTCGTGGAGGCCATGGAGGAGGCACGCGCGGCCGGCGACTACGATACCGTCATTTACATGCAACGCTCGCTCGACAACTTCGACGCCTACGTCGCCCGAGAAACCCAAGAACTCGCGAATCTCTTGGACAGCTACCACCACTGGGAAGGCGTGCCGCTGCCGGCGCATATCGACCAAGATGCGCTCGCGCAGGCAATGTCGATGCAAATGGCGGATATCCAAGCCCAGATGATCGATGCGCCAATGAGCGAGCAGGCCGCCTACAACTACCAGTTTTTGGGGTTCAACGACAGCTTGGAGCAAGTCAACGCCGGCAGGAACCCGCTGATTGTCATCGACCAGAAAATCGACATGCTCCGCCACGGCATAGAGCACCTCGAATCGGAGAAGCATGCGGAGTTGGCGGCCTACGAACAGTTCCGCCGGACGCTAGCGGAGATGATGGCCAATCCCGCCTACCGCGGCAGTCCGCCGGTGAACCCCGAGTTTCCACCGGCGACCGGCGGCTTCTTGGACGCGCTGGCGTCTCTGCGCACGGGCGAAAACTCCCCGGCCGCGGAGCGGGCGTTGGCGAGCGCCGACGATGCCGTCGCGGAGATGGCGAACCTCAAGCTCCAAGAGGCGCGCCGGCAACTCGGGTTGCCGCCCGTCGAGCCCGGCACGGCGGCGCAGTCACGCGCCCGTCTCGTGGCGCTGCGCGATGAGCTGATCCAGAACAACGGCAAATGGCGGCAAATCTGGATGCTGGACCAAGCGATAAAAAGCTTGGACGCCGACGCCACGCGCCTCATCGAAGACGCCATAAAGTATGCCCAGAGTCTGCCGGCGGGTGCGACCGACATGCCCACGGACTACAGCCTCTATGCGAGATACATACCGGGTCAAGGCGATCAACTGCCGGATGCGGAAGACGCGGCAGACCTCCCGAGGCTAGGCGACGGCAGCGAGCCGCCGCCGCTGCCGCCTCGCACCGACGACATGTATCTCTTGGTGGAAGACCCGAGCGGTGCGCTGGACGCAGGCGCCGTAGAGAACGACGTCCACCAGCTTGCGGTAGAGAATGGCTACGAGGCTATACCGGGAATCGAGCGCCCCCCGGAGGTGAGTGAAGAAGACGACCTGTATTCGCAAATCGCGGACAACAGCCGAAGAGCTGGCGATGTGGACGATGCCCCGCCGCCACCGCCGCCCGGCAGACGCGCGCCGGATGCCGACGACAACTACTTCGAGATCACCCGGACCGGGACGGGCGCCGCGGCCTCCGGCAACGACGGCGGCGGAAGCTGGACCGCCCGGCTGAAACGCTGGCTGCAGAAACTGAGACAGCCCGCCGTGGAAGAAGACCCCTACGCGGTCGTCCAACCCGCGGTGCGGATGTCGTCGAAAACCGCCGCCGACGGCTCGGACGGTGCCGACGGCGTGCGAGGCTGGCGCTCGCCGGAGACCACGGATGGCGGTGCCCGGCCGCGCAAGAACGCCGACGGCGTGGCTTGGAGTGGCGAGCAAGGTCCCGATCCCGTCTATTCCTACGCCACCACCCAAGCAAACTGGCACAGCCGCTCCGGCAAGACGGTTCAGGAGGCCGACCCGGATCGATTCCACCGGCTTAAAGGTCGGAAGGAGCACATGCAAGTCATGGTCGACGATCCCGCGGCCGGCGAGCGCTACCGAGTTCGCATATCTGCGGCAGCTCAAGAGATGATCGACAACGATGAGCTGGAGCTTGTGGTCTACACCCTGAGCGGCAAACGGCTTAGTCCCGACGAGTACGACGTCATCGCCGCTGCCCGGCCACCACCAAAGCCGAGCGCCGACATAGACGACATCATACGCCACGTTCGGGAACGGCGGGCGCTACGGGAGCAGGGGCTGGCCGGCTGGGTGGGCAACGCCGGCCAAGCTTCGGGACGGTCGGAGGACCTGCGGCCCGTGCTCGCCGGCATACCCGAGGGCAGGACGGCGGTGGCGCCGCCACCGCTGCCGCCGGGCAAGCCACGGTTCGAGGAAGACTATGGCGACGCCGTAGCCGGGTATTTCGTCGCCGCCGCCGGCGACACTAGCGCCGGGGTCGATCCCACGGACGCCAGCCGTCCCGCTGGCGACTTGGCCGCCGAAACGGCTCGCTTGGAGCCGACACCGGTCGAACCGCCAACCGACACACCCACCCTTTCGCCGCCCGACGAGGCCGCCAAGGAAGAGGCGCTCTTCGTTCGACCCGCCGACAACGCCGTCGCGGCCGAGGAGCCAAGCGACACGAACGTCGTCAACACCGTTCTGCACGCCATCGAACCGGAAGCCGACACCGTCAACGTTCGGCGCCTTGAGGCCGCCAACGACCGACCTGCCAACGACCTCGCGGCGCGCAACCTAGCACTGTACGGTCCCCAAGGCGGACGCGAGGCTCCGGAGGTCGTCGCTTGGGGCGACTCCCGACGCGTCGCGACAGCGAGCGAGAACGGGGCGCGCGGAGAATGGGATTCGCTCGACAGCGCACACAAGCTGGCAGACATGGTGGACGCCGACCCCGACGCGCTGACCCGGATCCGGGCTGGCGAATTGGACGGCGAGTTCTCGGCGTGGCTCGACCAAACCACCGAGAGCGACTGGAACAGCTTGATCGACCAGTTGGGCGACGACGACCCTTGGGGCGAACTGATCCAGCGGTATAACGTCGACGACGCGGCAGGGCCAAACGCGGCCGACGACGCGGCCCTCGGCGACGAGTTCGTCGCGGGCGCGGACGAGGCCGCGACGACCGGCGACGAAGGTGCGGCGGCGGCAGATGAGGCCGCGGCAACGGTTGACGAAGCCCGCGACGAAGCGCAGCAAGGCATGGTGCGAGAGTGGGGCTTGCAATGGGTGGCATACGACCAGCGTACAGAGGAAATTGCCGCGCAGATCGTCGCCCGACGATTCGGCCGGCCGCTCACCCAAGGCGAGCAATCGGAGGTAAACGAATACATCCGCCAGATTGCCAGGCAGCTTGCGCCCGATGATCCTCTGGCGGCGGAGATCGAACGCTGGGAGGCTCGCGTCGAAGTCGAGCGTTTGCTACGCCAAGGCATAACGGATATCTCCGCCGGCCGCGACCCTCGACCCGAACTTGCCGAGCAAATCGAGCTGTTTGAAGCGTACCGATTCAGGGACGGCGGCACCGGCCACGACGAAGCGCAGATACTGCGCGATCTCTCGGACGAATACACCCGGCTGTTCGACAGTACGGCGCTTCCTGAGGAAGCGGGCGTTGCGGACGAAGCGGTTGTCGTGGGTTCGGGGGCGGGCGCAGCAGCACAGCCGGACACCACTGAACTAAGGCGCAGCGTGCTCAACACGATGGCGTACCACACCAACACCAACGAGGAAGCCGCGCGGCGAATCGTGGCCGACCGGTTTGGCAGGGCGCTGCGGCAGGACGAACTCCCCTTGGTCGACACCTATCTCGATCAGATCGCTGCTCAGTTGCCGGCCGGCGATCCCCTGCTCGCCCGCATCGAACGACTAGATGCGGCCACCGCCGTCGAAGACGGATTGCGGCAAGCCTTCTCCGACTTGGTCGACGGGGTGGACCCTAGCATTGAACTCACCCGGTACGCCGAGAGCATCGAAGCCATGACCTTCGCCGACGGCGGCACCGGCTACAACGAGGCGCAGGTGCTCTGGGATCTAGTGAACCAGTACAACGAGCTTGCCGGTCTCGTTGGCTGAAGTGCGACGCACCGATGCCCTGACTTAGGGCGGTCCTTAAGGACCGTCGCCGTCCCCTCCCCCAACAGGTAACTTCACCGCCGGCGTAAGTACCGTCGGCATGGCGCGTAGGCGTTCGACTAGGCCTTTTTCGACCAATTCGCGACCGCCGGACTGAGTGCGCCGCCAAACCCCTTCAGAGGTAAAATAAGTATCAATTAGTTCAAATTGATACGAAACTACAAAGATGCTTCACCGTGGATTTGTTCTATTTGATACTACTAGTACATTTTTGATACTTATTTATCTTCAAAACAGCCCTGAAATTATTCAAATATAGGCGTAGCGTTGCGGTCCAAGCTATCACTGAAACCAAAAACGGAGAAAGCCAAATGGCGATCATCGCAATAGAAATCAACAAGACCGGCTTCGAAGGCGAATGCACCATTCCGGGCTACGTCGGCAAGATCGACGCGATCGGCATCCGGGAAGCCATCGAGATCAGCGTCCCGCAAACGCCGGGCGGTACCAGCGCCGCCGGTGCCGGGTTGCGCGGCCGGCATGCCGACATCGAGTTGACGCGCTACCACGACAAGGCGAGCCCCAAGCTCTTCGAGGCGTGTTCCGCATCGCTCGACTTGGGCGACGTGCGCATCCACCTGTTCCGCACGCTCGAAACCGGCGTGCAGGTGTACATGAGCTACACGCTGGCGTCGACCTACATCAGCCGCATCGAGCGGGCGACGCTGGACGAAAACGGCGTCGGCTTGCTGCCCAACCTCAACACCTCGGTTAGAGGCGCCCCGCCACCGGCATCGAATACCGGCATCGCCTCTCTCGTAGCGCCACTGGTTACCACGCAAACCAGTACCACGCGCGAAGTGGTGCGGTCCGCTTACGGTTTGCAGCCGGGCACGCCGACCAATCTCGAGATCGAGCGCGTGTGGCTGGACGCCAACAGGATCACTTGGACCTACACCAGCTTCTCGTCCGGCATGGCGGCCGGCAACACCGAGCGTACCGTAACCCTCAGAGAGACCGCTTAGTCGGTCGCCTCTGTACAACCCTTCACACCCAAGGAGAACCAAAACATGTCGAACATCCTGGTCAAAATCGACACCATCCCGGGCGAGGCGCAAGTCGCCGAGCACGTGGACGAAATCCAGTGCCTGACGATGCGCCACGCCATCGTCCAACCCTCGGTTTCGACGGCGGTGCGCGTCGAGGGCACGTCCAAGCACGGGCCGATCGAGCTCACCCACGTCGTCGACAAGGCGTCCCCGCTGCTGCGGGAAGCCGCCACCATGGGCACCAGCCTAGGCACGGTCGTCATCTCGCGCATGAGCACCGTCGGCGGGCAATCCAAGGCGGTGGAAACCATCACCCTGAACAACGCCTACGCCGTGCGGGTAGACGTGGACACGCCACTCAACCCTACCTCCAACGAACTCGTCGATGAACCGCTCGAGACGTTCGCGCTGGAGTACACCGACATCACCTGGGAGCACAAGCAGTTCGTGGGTCAGATGGAGCAGGGACAGACCAGTGGCACCTGGAGCACACTGACGGGCTAAACGATGTGCGAGCGACCCTGCCGGGGACCGCTGAGCGAAACGGCTTCGGCTTTGCATGGCCGAAGCCGCTTTCGCCTTTGCTGCGAGGGTAACCAATGAGCCTAAGCTATACCGCCTACCTCGACTTGGGTTCCGACCAAGATCAGCCCGACGCCAGTACGCTCGTCGCACTGTCGAGCTTCCAGCTAATCGAGCAGTACAGCGCCGGCTGGCAAGGCCGCGGGGTACTCTCGGCGACCTCTGAGGATCCGCTCTCCGTGGCCAACATGATGGGCCGGGCCATTGTCAGCGGCATCGTCCCCGGCCAAGCAGCGGTGCTGCGTCTGGTACTGCGAGGGGTGAGCGAGGGCGACGAAGACGTCGCCGTTCGATCTTGGCCGGTCGTCGTCGGCGACGTGGAACCGTTCGAGGCGCCCAAGCCGACCGTGGGTCTGTGCAGTGTCGAATTGCTGGATCCCATTACTTTCCTCGGCGACCGAGACATCTGGGGTTCGTATCGCGGCTGTTCCGCGGCGGAGATGATCGGCGGCGTCCTGTCGATGGCCGCCGGCGGCGACGGCAAACCAACGATGGAACTTGCGATGCCGGACTTGCCGCCGGTGAAAATTGCGGGGAACTATCGCGACGCCTTGAAACTCCTACCCTACTCGATCGCCGTCGGGCAGACGCTCAAGGAGTGGCTCGGCGACTTCTTGGGTTTGCTCGGTCTGCGCGTAGAGATGCTCGGCACCGCGGACGGCTCGGTGCTAGTCAACGTCACCGATGCCGAACCGAGCGGAGCGACGTCGGTGCATATGTCGATCACCGGCGACGCCACGGCGAGGGACGGTCGGCTGAACATCAACGGTCTTTCGGCCCACGCCGGCGCACCCTACCGCAACGCCCTTCTGGACGATCCGACCCAAGGACGTTTTCGGTATCTGAGTCAAGGTGCCGTCAGCGCGGTGTTGTCGGGCACCGATATCGGCATAGACGAGGCGGCGGAACGCTGGATTGCGCCGATAATCGGCACCTACAGCGAAATGTTCGTCATCGACTCGCTGTCGGAACAGCCGGGCCTACGCCCGGGACGTCTTGTGACCCTCGATCAAACCTTCCGCGGCTCCGATACTTGGCAGGTGGCGCAGGTGGTACACGCCAAAACCGGTACCCGGTACGCCAACAATGCGAAGCTGTTGACCAGCGATGCGCCTTGGCATCCGCCGCTGCCGCGTCGCCGGCCGCCGGTGATCGTGCCCGGCGTGGTCGACGCCGGCACCGACTTCGCCTATGAGCAACCTGTCCCGCGCGACCACTTGGGTCGCATCCCGATTCGATTTCCGTTCACGCCGACCCCCATCGGCGAAGAATTCGCGATGCTCCAAGCCGCGGACGTCGATCACGACCGACGCCTGACCAGCGCCGATGAGAGCGACGCCGAAGCCACTCCGGAAGAGATCGAAGCGTTGCGCGCCGGCGAATACGACGATCCCTATCCCGGGGTTCCGGACGAGGACCTCACGGAAGAGCAGCTCGAGGAGCGGGAGGCCCTGAAGCAGACTCGAGAGCGTATCCTGAAGCATATGGCCAATCAGCGAATACAGGCGCACACCGCGGCGGACCGAGACCGTGATGGCTATGTGACCTCAAGGGACGAGTTGGTGAGCGACGAACTAAAGGCGGCCTTGGCAGACCCCGACCGACGCGCCGAATTGGTAGCACAGCACCAGTCGTACCTTGCCGGCACCTTGGATACGGATTACCCGAATGCGTCGCTGGAGCTGATCGAAAACTACGATCAAGTGTTCGGCAGCGACGACGATGCCGATGCCGTTCGCGCCCGTAAAGAAGCGGAGTTGGCCGCCGAACGTTGGCCACCCAGACTGCCGCTGTCCGTCATCCAACCGTTTGCCGGCCGACTGCACGGTTTCGTCGGCGGGCATCGGCAAGGGGACGCCTGTCGCGTGGCCATTCACGATCCGCTTTGGGCGGAGGTGGTGGGTTTTCAATATCGCGACGACCGACCGCTAAACACCGACATCAAGGGGGCAACGGCCGGCTTGGTGGTCGAGCACGACACCGGCAAGTCTTGGTCCGGCGTCGTGTTCCGTCGTACGGAAGACGACGAAGAAAACGGCGACTGAGCGGGAATACCGGATGAGCGACACCGCGATCAAGTACTTTACGGAGATCGATCCGCTAACGGATATGCAAGCGGCGATTCCGGTGCATCAGTGGTTCGTCGTCGAACACATGGACGGTGGTTGGTCGGGGTTCGCCGATGTGGATCCCGGCCCGGTCACGACTATTTCGGCTGGCGAGGCGTTCGGCACCACCCTCGCCTTTCGCATGATGCCCGGTGCGCCGGTTGCGCTCGGACTCTGGATAGTCGCTCAAGGCGTGGTGCGGGACGAAGCGGGCGATCCGATCGACCAAGGACAGCCGCCAAGCTCGCCGGGCGCCGAGCCAGACACCGGTGGGGAGGAGAGCGCTACGGACACCACAGCGATCCCGATACGCACTTGGCCGTCGATGGTCACGAGCGTCGAAACGATCCCGGGTCCGAATGACAAACACGATACCGCTTGCCGAATCCGCTTTCGCGATCCACTCCGTGCGTTGCGGAACGTGCCGATTTGGGGGGTGTTCCGAGACTGCTCGCCCGGCGAAATGCTCGGTGGTGCGCTGTCCCTTGCCAAAGGAGGGGAAGGCAAGCCGACGCCGCTACCCACATTGCCGGGCATGCCGCAGATCGCGATTTCCCAGAAGCTGCGACCCTCGCTCGCCGAGGTGCCGTACGCCATCGCCACCGGCGAGCCGCTTGGCGCGTGGATCGCAAGGGTGTTCGGTCGGCTGGGCGTGCGCATCGAGGTGATCGGCGACCCGAGCGGCAGCGTGCATATCAACCTCTACGACGGCGAATCGACGCGGCCACCGTTGATCATGAGCCTCTCCCCCGGGGCGATTTCCGCAAGCCACGCGAAGATCAGCGGCACTTGGGCATACCCGGGCACGCCCGAGCGCGGGTCGATTCTCGACAACCCGAGTAGCGGGCTGTCCCGCTGGTTGGGCGAAAGGGGCGCCGTCGAAAGCCTGTTCTACTCGGCGGAAACCGGTATCGACGAGGGCGCCTTGCGGGCCGGTTTCGAGCGCGAACGCTCGCTGTTGGGGCTTACGCGGACGCAAATCACCACCGCGCAACCGGGGCTGCATCCCGGCCGTATCGTAGAGTTCACCAATCGCCCGATCGCCGGCGCCAGCACTTGGCAGGTGGCCAGCGTGAAGCACGGCGTAGGCGACGGCGCCTATCGCAACACCGCAACGCTGATGAAGACCGGCGCGACGTGGCGCCCGGAAGCGCCGAGAGACGAAGGGCCCATTACGGTTTCCGGCATTGTCGACGACGGTGAGTCTCCGTTCGGCGAGACGATACCGCGGGATCGCTTGGGTCGCATTCCGGTGACCTTTTCGTTCATGCCTACCCCGTTGGACGATGCCGACGCCGAAGCGCCCCCGGTGCCGATCAGCCTGCCGGTGATCGAGCCGATGGCCGGCGGCAAGCACGGTTTCGTACCCGCCCACCGCCAAGGCGACGTCTGTCGGGTCGCGGTGCAAAATCCCCTCTACGCCGAGGTCGTCGGCTTTACCTACGGCGACGACCGGCCCGTCGGCGAGGAAGCGGAGGACGCGACCACGGGAATCATCATGCGGCATGGCGACGAGCAGTGGTCCGGCCTGTTGTTCCGTCCCGGCGATTCGATAGACGAAGAGACCGCACCCGATTCGGGTGACGACGCGGCGACGTAGTAGTCGGCCCCTGCCTTGGTTTTTGGCGATAGCTGCCCGTGGCCGGACGAGCCCTAGTATTTCCCCAGGCAGTGTTCTTGGGTGCCCGGGCGCTTGCGATGCCGGGCGGCGGCAACGTGTTGTGCGCATCCGTGGTCGTGCCGTTCCAACTGTCCGACGGCAGCCCGGTGACGCCGCAGGACTGGTTTCAGGCGCTGATGACCCATGCTCAGGAGTTGGTCGCACCCGATACGGTGTCCCCGCTTCCCGGTGCCGAGGTGCTGGTACTCGGCAACCTGCCGCCGTTGATGGACGACCGGCGCGAGGTCCATGTGCGCTGCGGGCAGGTGTTTCGGGACATCATCGTGCGCCGCGACCCGCAAGCGCCCGACGCACCGCCGGCGACGTCGCCCGAAGCGGCCGCTTGGCACGAACAGGACAACCCCGTCGGTCGCGGCGGCCCGGAGGACGAGCGGCGGCCGCTGATCGTCGACGCCGAACGGCCGGAACGCCCGATCTGGCTCGGGCCGACTCCCTTGGACCACCCTGCCCGCCTGCGTCGCATGGGGGTTGCCGCCGAAGAGCCGACGGCCGGCTGGCCCGACGATGCGGATCCGGCAATTTTCTACGAATCCCACGACTCCTTCTGGACCCGTTCCCTGCACCCCGGAGACCCCATCAAGCTCACCGGCGTAGCGGCGAGCGAGGTGGATGCGTCGCTGCCGCCGTACCGCGTTGTCATCGCGTCGTCGAAGCTGCCGGACGGCCGCTGGGAGAAGGAACCGGCGCGCATACACTGCGTGACGCTGCTGCCGGCGGCGGACATGGGCGCGATGATGTGGCGCACGGCCATCGACATCGGCGACGACGTGACCGGCGATACCGTCTCGGCCTTGGTGGCCGCACTGGAAGACGTCGACGCGCCGCCCCGGGACGAACAGGACTTGGCCGAAATCGCCGTGGATCGTTGGCAGGAGCCGGCCAAAGCCCTCGATGATCGACCGCTCTTGCCCCGCAACATGGCGACGGCGGTGGCACTACCCTTCGGCATGCCGCCCGGCGACGACCCGATCAGCGAGCGGCGAGAGGCGGCGGAGGAGTGGATGCGCGAGGAAATGGACGTGGAGGACGTCAATCCGTTCAGCCGCCAACACGACGAGGTGGTGGCGGACCTCCAAGAAGCCGGCAAGGGCGAAGACGATCAACCGCCGGATATGAACGCGGTCGGCAATATGGCCGCCGCCGCCTTGGCGGTGAGCAAGAAGCGGCGAGAAGAGTCCGGCTTCCCGGAGCCGGATGAGGAAGCGCAGGAAAAACCTGAGCGCCGCGACGACAATCTCGAAGCGGAAGTAGATAAGCGCCTCGCACGGCCGCACAGCTCGCCGCGGGAAGTCGCCATGGCCGCCAACCTCGATGAACATGGCGGCGAGATGCTGGCGGCCGACGAAACCCTCGACAAGCTCGGCGAGGCGCGGGTCAGCCATCCCAAGGCGCCGATGTTCTGGCCGGCGATGGAGGAAGACGAGGCCGAACGATTCGGCGAGCGGCTCGTCGACCACCTCGGCGAGGCGGACCCGGAACGCCATATCGATGTTTCCGGCGCCATCGTCGGCACCGGTCCGGGTGCGGCTGCCGCTACCGGCGTCGCCGATCAGGGCACGACAGTATCCGCTCGACGGCTCGATGGCTTGCTCGCCGAAAACACCGCTTGGCGCGGGGTAACGTTCGAGAACTGCGAGATGGTCGATTCGAGCTTCGCCAATGGGCAATTCGACAACTGCGAGTTCCGCGACTGCGTCTTCGAGCGCGTCAACTTCTCCCACGCCACGTTCACGAACTGCCGAGTGTTCGGCTCGACCTTCCGCGAGCTATCGGTACACGAGTTAACGATTATGGACAGTCACTTCGAGCAATGCGTGCTGGCGAAGACGTCGTTTTCCGAAGCCGCCCTGCGCGACGTGTGGTTCAAGGAAGGCAGTTGGGAAGAGGTGCAATGGGATATGAGCTACCTCATTCGGGTGTCCCTAACCGGCACGGCGATGAACGCGGTCACCTACTCCCTGACCCATGCGCCGCACAGCCACTTCGAAGGCTTGTCGATGTTCAAGGTGTGGGCCATGACCAAGGGTTTCCCCGGCAGCACGTTCGTGGACGTGGAGGCGAGAACCTGCGGCTTCCTGTCTGCCTGCCACTTCGACGAATGTCGCTTCGAGAACACGCGATTCGCGGAAACGGGGTTTACCGGCGCGTTCTTCAAGGATGTCACCTTCACCCCGGGATGTTCGTTCGACACCTGCGACTTCACCGGTGCGCTGTTCGACAACGCCGAACTGACCGCGGTGCGCTTCTTGGAGTGTTCGATGGCGACGAGCATCTGGACTTCGGCGAACAATGCGACCCGCGCTTGGTTCCTCGGCTCGACTTTGCGCGGCGTCGACTTCACCGATACCCGCCTCGGCGAGGCGGTGTTCACGGATGCGGACATCGACGGGGCCATCTTCGAGGAAGACAAGATCATCGGCGCGGATTTCCGGGGCACCGTTCGGGGCACTGCCTAGGTTTGGTAGCGAGGGTGGCGAGGTTGAGCCTCGGCTTGGGCTTGAGCAAAGCGCCGGCGCCAAGCGCGACGAATGAACTACGGTTCCGGATACTGTGCGGCGCGATGCCCGGATTGGGTTTGGGCAAGCGCTGAGCGCGAGCGCAAACGGCTAGCTCGGATCAGCCGGGGTTTGCGAGTTGCTTGCTGACGGAGTCGAGCAGTTGTTCCAAGCTGAGGCCGGACATCCTCATCGCCTGCGAAATCTCCACGATGTCGAGGTTGCGCCAATGGGCAAGCAGGCGGAGCAAGGGCAGCGCCGGCGAGTGACGATCTTGAGCGACCATGAGTTCCACCGCTTGATCGACCACGTCCCAAGCATCCCGCGCCACCACCGTGGGTTGCGCCACATCACCGTCCGCCGCCTCCGGCTGCGGTTCATCCCCAGCCGCCGCCGACGTCGATACGTCTCCGATCAGCCGGCGAATCGCATCCCAAGCTTCGGTCCTTGCCGGCAACTCCCTGCCGAATGTCGGCTCTAGGCGCGCCGTCCACGCGTTGAACGTCGCGTTTAGTAGCTTGGCGGTTTCAACCCGACGCGCCGTGCCTACGCCGTCGCCCCAGCCTACGGTGTCCGTCAGAATCGGGATGCGAAGAATGAGCCTGCCGAACGCCGCCGCCCGTTCGCCAAGATCGCCATCCTCCTCGTCGGCGCGGGGATGAATGCCGGTATCCGGCTCGGGCCAAGTCTCCACGGCGGTGAAGATGGCTTCGAGAGCGTCTGCGAAGGCCGGTAGACCGCCGCTCCGCCAACAGGTTTCGGCGTAGATGGCAAGCACTCGCAAGTCCTTGGTTCGCTTGCTGATGTCGAGCACTTGGCGCGTGATGTCTTCGTACACCGCGACATCGCCGCCGAGGCGTTCGCCGTCCACCACATCGTCGCCGCTGTCCTTGGCGACCGCGTTGTCGAGCGCTTGGGCGAGGGTCATGAAATCTTGATCCCAGCGCAGGTCCGCGCCACAAGGGTCGCTTCCCGCTACGGGCGCGAGAATCGCTTCGTCGGTCATTGGTCAGATCCTCCGTTGCGCGTCGGCGGCTTAGTTTCGAGATCCGTTGGTCTGCATGGCGAGGGTGCCTGCTTCGGCGAAGTTCGGAACTTCCATCGGTCGCCCGTCGGCATGGACGACCCGCCCGCTCAGCCGCAACGTGTCTTGGCCGCCGGAGTCATTCATCACATCCGCCTCTAGCGTCAGCGCCCCCCGGGAGAGGCCCCCGAATACGCGTAGAAACGAGCCGTTTCCATCGCCATCGAACGTCCATTCGTCGCTCTCGACGCCATCGGGCTTGGCGAAGCGATACGTCGAGTTCTTGGCGAGGCGGACGCTGATTGCGAACGGCGCACCGTAGCGCCAAGTGTAGACCCCGTCTTCGTCGGCTTCGGCGCCGATGATGCGCACCTCCGCCAGATGTTCCGCCAAGTTCTCCTCGCTCGGCTGCGACCGCCACGTAATGCGGAAGCGAACCGCCGCGGCGCCGGACGAATCGCGCTCCCAAAACGCATTCGTGTCGGCAAACGTGGCGGTCAGCGGCTCATCGAGAGGCGCGTCGGCGAAGGCGTCGTAGGCATCGTCCAACTGCCGCAGAAAATCGGTAAGCGTCGTCGGCACAATCTCCGGCGCATTGACGTCGGAGGCGTATGGCCATAGCCAAGCGACATTGCGGTCGAAGTACTCGCGGACGCGCTCGAATGCGCTCCGCGCATCGGCCAGCGTCATGCGCTTACATTCTTGGTTGATGGCGGCGTTGAAGCGTGCCGCGGTGCGGGCGAGATAGTCGCCGCGCCCGGAGGGGATTCGCGGTGCGTCGCAGGCGGCATCGGGGTCGTCGGCGAAGGCGCGAACCGCGCCTTCCAAGGCGGTCAACGTCGAATCCACGTCGCCGCGGTTGTAGCCGTCGATATCGGCAGCCATGTCTCGCCACTGCAGGGCGGACCTGCCTCCTCTCTGCGCCGCCGCTTCTATAAAGGGGGCGGCAAGCTGTTCGTGGAAGCGCACCAGCTCCGCCACGCCGCGGTCGAAGCGCCGCACCAAGGCATTGCCGTCGGCGGTCGGATCGAAGTGGATGTCGAGCGGATCGTCCTCGGTCAGTACGTCGCTTGCCGCCGCCAAGACGTCTTCGGCAACTCTGCTGCGCACTTTTCGCACTTGATCGGCTTCCTCCTGCGCTTGCCGCCCGCGCAACCACTTCTCCACTTCGGTGAGGGCGTCGAGCGCCGGTTCCACCTCGGCGCGTTGCTCCGCCCGTTTGCTCGCGATGCCGAGGTCGCTCGCAGGCCGTACCGCGCTTTCCACTTCGTTGGCCACGCCGACTACCAACTCGCTCGTTAGGTCGCGCACCAGCCGCTGTGCCACCGCCGGCGGCAGCCCCGTAAGATCGCCGTCGAATCGATCAAACTCTTGCAATCGACGGTGCGCCTCGGAGACTGCCTCCGTATCGATGGTCGCCAAACCCACCAACCGCGGCGGGGCGGTCTCGGGCAGGTCCGCGAATCCGGCGTTGGCGATATCTTCGAGAAAGCGCAGCCAAGCTGCGGCGTCGGGGGTCAGCTCTAGTGAGGAGTCGTCGCCGCTGCGCACCATGAGCTGTCCGATATCCGGCAACTGGATGCCCTCCGCCTCCGCCCGGGCGTGGATGCGAATGCGGCTGATCGCTGCCTTGGCCTCCAGCGCGGTCACTTGGCCGATCAGGGAAAGCGCTACCGCCCGTCCCAACATTCGCAACTCGAAGACATGGTCCGGTCGATCTTCGCCCGCGGTAATCCACTGCTGTGCCGGATCTTGGAGCGCGGCGCGCAACGCCAACAAGGCATCGAGCTGCTCTCGCCAAGACGCACTCCGGTCGCTCGCACGCTTCGCGGCCGTTGCTACCGGGCCGTTGGCGTAGACCTTTTCCGCCCAGAGCCCCATGGTGCTAATGAAGTGGCTGCGCGCGTCGTCGGTCAGATCCGACACAGGCAAGCCGTCGTCGGGCGGTTCGAGTTCCGTTGCCAGCAGGGCGTCGTCGATTCCCACCGGCCAATAGTTCTTGTTTTCGCCGAAGGCGGCTGCCAACAGTGCGCGGATATCCACTTCTCGCGGATCGTCCGCCAGCCCTTCCCATGCGGCGATCCACTCGCCCACCACGCGTGCATTTTCGATCCACTGGCCCGGATCGTCGCTAGGCTCAAGCAGCAGGTCGGCGCGCCGCTTCAGAGTTTTCGCCAAAGGTAGTAGTACGTAGCCGTTCAAGAAGGCCCGGCCGAGGTCGGCGGGCGCAGAGTAGTTCGGCACGACCGGCGCCAGCGGCACGAGCAGCGAATAGTCGGACACTTCCGCTAAGCGAATGCCCAACCCCACCATCCGGTGGACCCTGTCCCGGCTCGGCTCCGTGTAGATTCCCTCCGCCTCCCACGGTACGGCCGCCTCGCGCGACGCCGACCGCACCGCGGCCGTAAGGTCATCGCTGCGACGATCTACCTCGAAGGCCGCCAACACCGCGAGCAAAACGCCTGCGACGAGCACCGCAACCGCCGCGCCGATGACCATCCCCGGCGCGGTAGCGGGTCGGGTTCGCTCCACCGTCTGCGCCACCGCGCCGCGCAGGCCGCCACCGCCGAAACCAAGCGATGCCACGTCCACCACCGAGGACGGCGCAACCGCAAGGATTCGATCCACCGCCGCCGGCAGTTCCCGCGCTTGTGCTTGGGCAAGTTCGTCGAGGCCCTCCCTCGAGTCTCCGGAGAGCCAAAGTCGCGCGGTATCCGCCGCCAGTTGCGCACAGACTTCACCGCCGTTGGAGTTCGCCGCATCGATCACGCGCCAAGCGGATACTTTGCCGGTGCTTGCCAGCACCAAGTGCAATGCGACGCGCATGCCCATTGCCCGGGCGAAGCGCGCAGCACGCGACACCGCATCGCTCGGAACGCCATCCGCGTCGGCGAGCACGGCGACGCCATCCACCGGGCGACGCCAAGGTAGTGCGCGCGCCAATCGACCCAGCATTCGGGAGTTCGCCTTGGTCGCGTCGATCAGGACGGTATCGCCTCCGGCAGCGATGCCCACCTTGCCAGCCCCGGGGGGCGACAATCCCATACCGCGGCAAAGGTCGCTGAATCCGTCGCCGGCGACGACTACGATGCGCAGCGCATCCGGGCCGGTGAGCCGGCGCGCCTCGACCAGCGCCATGCGTAGACTGATGCGTGGCGCCGTGCTCCAGCCGCTGGCCACCGTCGGCGGTTCGGACAACGCCGCCTCTCGTCGCGCCTGGGAACGAGCTTGGTAAGTTTCGCTGCCACGCCGGAACAGCCAAAGCAATCCCTTGCCGAGTAGGACCAAGAGCTTCCACAGCAGCCACAGCGCAACCAGCAACAGGATGAGCGCGACGATGATGATCACGATCAGGAGAATGATCTCCACCGTGCCGGCACCCATTAGCGAGGCCACGAAGTCGCCAATGCGGGAAAAGAACGAAGACATGGAACCTGCCTTAAGCGGTCAAGGCCGGCGCGAGTCGTTCGATGCGTCGAGTTCCTCTACGCCCGACAGGCCCGACGGGCCGATGCTGTGGCGCCTCGGGTCGAAGGCGTCTTCTGTCACAGGCAATCCGGCACGCACCTGCTCGGCGATGCGCTCGGCCTCTTCAAGCGCATCCTGCGGCAGCGTAGCCCACAGTCCGAGGCCGAGCACCAGCCAGAGCGCAACGCCGATCAGCGCCAGCGGCATCGGCGGCAAGCCAAGCCGGGAGGGACCGACATCGCCGGCCAACGTAACCGGAGCGCGGTGTCCGGCGCCCACCGTTTCCTCCAGCGTACCGGTTAGCGCCGACAATCCCAATGCGTCGCCCCGTAGCGAACCCTCGAAGCCTTCGCGCAGAACCGCCAGATAGAGGGGTGCCAGCAACGCGCCGTCGCCGCCGTCTACTGCCACGCCGCGCGTGGCCGCCTGCGCTTGGCGAACGATCTCCTGACCGGCCAACGCGGAGCCGTACAACTCGAACTCCAACAAGCGTTCACGCCAGCGTTCCAGCCCGCCGGAGGGATAGTGCAGCATGCGTTCATCAGCTAGGCCGACTAACGCATAGGCCGCCGAGCGGGGAACGTTGCTGTCGTTGCGCACGGACGCCGGCAAACCGCGAACGAAAGCGTCTACTTTTTGGGACAGTCGCCGACGACTGGCATCCATGGCCGAGACGATATTGCGCTCGTTCTGCGTTTCGTAAACCTCCTTGGCAAGCGATTCCACCTCGCGGTCCAAGAAGTCGAAAAACGGCACCGCGTTGACCGCGATGGTGAAGCCGATACTCACCGCCCCTACCGGCTAGGAAACCGCCGCGCCACTAGCCCAGCGCGGCGGCCGATCCGGGGTGTCCCGTTGCGAACCTTCCAACAGGGGCGGGGGGCCACCGCTGGCTCCCTCGACGATGAAGATCGAAAAGGAGGTGTTGGCGGGCGGCGGCGTATCTGCCGCTAGCGCCAATTGTTGCTGTCCCCCACGCCAAGCCAAGTCGTCGTCCACTTGGTAAAGGGCGATCAGCGGTCCGCTCGACACGCCGATGCTCGGATCCCTCGCCACCGCGTGGCGCCGACACCCCGACACTCGCCGCGTCAGCGCTTCCTGAATGCGATCCGGGGCAGCGAGCGCGGAACCGTCGAACCAAGCGCGGGCGGCGATCAAGTCCGCCGGCCTCGACGCCTCGATGGCAAGCAGCAGGCCGCCGCTCGGCACACCGTCCACCAACAGCACGCGGTCATCGTCGCTGGCTTTGAAGACGCTCGCTCGAAACGGCAGACCGATGCCCGATGCGGCCGATTCCGCGGCGTATAGCAGTCGTCGGATCGAGCCGCGCTGATCCGCAGGATCCCAACCCGAGTCCAGTCGCTCGAAAATCCCAGCGGCGCTGCGAACGCCAAGCGCCAAACGCAACGCCTCCAAGCCGATGCGCCCCGGGGCCACTGCCGGCGCGGCCAACAGGGCTTCGATCACGCCGACGCCCTGCGCCAAAACACCCGCGACCAGACCGAGCATCCGTGCCGCCGGGCGGTTCTCGGCACCCGGAAGGCGCAGCGTTGCCATAAACCCGGTGCAAAGCGCCGCCAACGCGCCGAGTTGCCGATTTACTTCGGTACGCATGGCGTGATCCTGGCCGACCAGCAACGTCGGCGCCGACCAGTCCGACAAGCCACTCCACAGGCCGCCTCGAAAAACCAGCTTCGCCACCGGCAGCATGTCGTTCCCCGGCGCGTGATCGCCGGGCTGCAAGAGCAATTCGCCGGTAGCGGTGCGCCGAACGCTGTAGTCGGCCTGATCGCCGTCACTGCCCTCCGGCAGCGGCTGATTCAGACGCGAACTGACGAACGGCACGCCGTCCGGGAAGATGCCCTCGCAGTCAATCCGCAATTGGCCGGATGCGAGCGCCGTCTCGTCGATCTCCAAGTGGGCAAAGCCCCAAGGCCACGGGTCCGCCAATAGACTCGCCAAGTGCGTTAGCTGGGCGGTGCGTTGGTCGGTACTCTGGAAGTGGCTGGGGTCGAGCACCATGCCGTTGCGCCAAGAGACGGCTTGGGGAATGTTGGGAACGCTTCGCGCTACCACGGCAACCAGCTCCTTTCTTTAGTCGGCGATCCTCCGGTGAGGGTGCATCCCGTGTCGTCGATGTTGATCACCACGTCGCCCTTGCGTTCCACCCGAAGCGGCGCCGCGGCCTGTCTAGTGCCGCAGAACAGTACGCCGGCCAGCTTGCCGCGCATACGCACTTCGAACGGGCCGACGAGTGTGCCGGGAACGACCTCCCAAGCGTCCGAACGCACCTCCGGATGGGCGCGTCGAAAGTTCTCGCCGTCGCCGTCGAACCAGTTCTTCGCGTCCTTGCTCAGCAAGATGTCGGCGAGCGCCGCATCTTCAAAGCGAACCAGCTCCACCGGTACCGGCCAATTGTCGTTTGCTTCCGCCGACATCGAGAGACTGACGGTCTTGAGTTTCAATGGTCGGGCGGGCTCGGTGGGGGCTTCGGTACTCCTGCAGCCAACGCAGGCCGCAGCAAGCGTCACTGCGACGAAGGCGGCAACGACATACCGCGTATCGCATGTCGTCACGCGCGGAGTAGCCCGAGGCATGGTCAGGCGCTTGCTTCCCTAACGACGAACTCGCCGTCCCCAAGCGACACGACGGCATCGCCGGGGGGCAGTTCGTCGCCCAGTTTGTCGAGCACGTACTCGGCCACCGCCGGGCGAATGGAGCGGGCGACGATGCCGTCCAGAAAGCGGGCACCCTGCGGCGTGCTCTTGACGTGCTGCACCAGCCAGTCGCGCACGTCGTCGCCGAACTCGAGTGTCGTGCGATGCGAACCCTGGTAGGTGTCCGAGAGGCGATCAAGGCGCATGCCGGCGATTTTCGCCAACGTGTCTTCGCCGAGCGGCCAGAACGGCACCAGTTGCAGACGGCCGATAAAGGCGGCTGGGAAGTGCTGCGCCAGCGCCCGACTCAAAGCTTGATGGAAGGCATCCTCGGTGGGCGGCGGGTCCGCCTGGGCCGCCTTCTCGACGACGGTATCGCCGGCATTCGAGGTGAGAATTATCAGCGCGTTGGAGAAGTCCGCCTCGATGCCTTCGGCATCCTCCATCCAACCTCTATCCAACACCTGATAGAGCATTTCGATCACGTCGCCGTGGGCTTTTTCGATCTCGTCCAGCAACACCACCGAGTAGGGCGTGCGACGAATGCCTTCGGTCAAGACGCCGCCTTCGCCGTAGCCGACGTAGCCAGCGGGAGCGCCCTTGAGGCCGGATACGGTGTGCGCCTCTTGATATTCGGACATGTTGATCGTCAGCAGGCGGCCGCCGAACAACGCATCGGCGAGCGCGTGGGCGGTCTCCGTCTTGCCGACGCCGGACGGGCCGCAGAACATCAGCGCCCCCACCGGACGGCGGCGATCCGAGAGACCCGCTAGATAGGCCCGGGCTTGCGAGGCGCAGCGCGCGAGGGCGTCGTCTTGGCCGACCACCCGCTCGCCGAGGGTCTGCTCGAGCCGGGAGGCCATTTTGCTCACATCGGACAGCATGCTGCCGATCGGTACGCCGGTGAGATCGGACACCACCGACGCGACATCGTCTTCGCTGACCACCGTGCCGCCGTCCCCGTCGCCGGATTCGTCCGCGTCATCGGGTGCGCCGGTGCCGTTCGCCATGCGCGCTCGCGCACAGGCCGAGTCGAGCACGACGATCGCCTTGTCGGGCAGTTGCCGGCCAACGATGTAGCGCCGGGACAGGGATACCGCCGAGTCCAAGACGTTGTCGCCCATGGTCACTTGGTGGTGTTCCGCCAAGCCGGGGGCGACCCCGGAGATTATGCGCAAAGCCTCTTCGTTGTCCGGCTCTTGGATGCGCACCGACGCGATGCGACGCGCCAAGCCGGCATCCGGCTCGATGTAGCGTCGCCACTCCCGCCAGCCGCAGGTGGCAAGAATGCGCACCGCGCCTTCGCTCAGCACGGAGCGCAAGGCATCCGCGCCGCCGCTTTGATCGCCAAACAACAAGTGAATGTCATCGATGCAGAGGATCATGCCGGCATCGGCCACCTCCTTGACGATCGCCTGCAGGCGTTCCTCCATGGCTCCCCGCACCACGGCCCCGGCGCGCAACGCCGAAATGTCCAAGGACCAGATAGGCGTGTCGCGCAACACCGCCGGCACCGTATCGAGGCCGCGAGCGAGCGCGTCGATGAAGCCGAGCGCGCACGCCGTCTTGCCGACCCCCGACTCGCCGACGACAGCCACGGAGTTTTGCCGGCGACGAAGCAGAATAGACGCCATCGCCTGAATCGGCGTGTGGAAGCCAACGACGGGGTCCAATCCACCGTCGCGAGCCAGCGCGATCATGTCCCGTCCGTAGCGAGACAGTTCCGGATACGCCATATCCGTCGCTTCGGGCGCCGGCGCACCATCCGCCGCGGCTTGGCTGGCGGTGCCGCCCGCCACGGCCAAGCTGGCCACGTCCAAGCTCTCGAAACCGGGCAGCTTGGCGGCGAGCGCCGGCCAAAGATCGCCACGCCTCGCCACCGTCTCGAAAAAACGCACCGGCGTGACCTGCGACTCGCCATAGTCGTCAAAGGTGAGCGACCAAGACTCGCGCAGCAGTTGTGCCAAGGACTCCGAGAAGGACGGCAGCGCGCCGGCGGCGGGCGCGCGGGGTTCGTCGGCGACCTGCCCGGCGAGCGCCGACTCCACCGCCGCCGCATCTACATTGGCGCGGTCGAGCGCTTGCATCACGCTCGCGCCGCAGCCGCGATCACGCATCAATTGCAGCAGAAACTGCTCGATGCTGATGGTCTTTCGCCCGTCTCGCGCCGCCGCCTCGGCGGTGGCGTGCAGAACTCGTCGCGCTTCGGGATTCAGGTGCTCGTAGAGTTTTCTTAGATTCATGTCGAACTCCTAGTCGAACTCCTAACTGGCGCAGTCAGGCCACTCCCTCAAGAGCCCACTTTAACAGACTTTTAGGCGCGTTTACGCTGGCGGACATGCCGCCTTTCGCAGGCTTGCGCCAAAGCGAGGCAAGCTTGAACGGCCGCCGTCGTACAGGTGTGGACGTCCGCGGCAAGGCTTGTTTGTCGGGCGGCAATCCAGCAGACTTCGTAAATGGCTAGGAACATTCGGCCGAACCAAGTCGGCGGGAATTTGCTAACGCCGCTGTTCCAACGCTTCGAGACCGCTCGCAGCGCCGACTTGGACGACTTGGCGCAAGACATCGCCGACATCCTCGGCGCCCGACGCACCATTCCCGGTCGCGTACCGGGCGTGCTCGGCTGGGGGCTGCCGGGCGCAACCGGCCTTTCGCCCCAGTCCGACAAGAACCGCGAGGACATCGCAGCGCGGATCGCCGCCACCGTGGAGCGATTCGAGACGCGGCTGCAAAACGTTCGCGTAACGCCGGTGGAGGACAGCTTGGACTTCGCCTTCGTGCTCGAAGCCGAACTCGTGCAGACCACCGGCAAGGCCGTCGTCCTTCGGGTGCTGTCGCCACGCCGGGGCGGTGCGCTAGGCGCCGACATCGCGGTGCTGCGCCAATGATCGACAGCGAACTTCTCAAAGCCTATATGGCGGAGCTGGAAGCGCTGCGGGTGCATGGGCGCGACTTCGCCGCCGACTACCCGGATATCGCGTCGCGCTTGGATATCGGTTCTAGGCGATCGCGGGATCCGCATGTCGAGCGCGTCGTGGAGAGCGCCGCCTTCTTAGCCGCGCGCCTGCGCCTGATGATCGAGAGCCGGGCCACCGAACTGCCCTTGGCGATGCTGCTGGTGGCAGCGCCGTCGCTGGTGGAACCCGTGCCGGCGATGGCCGTCATGGCGTTGAGCGGCGGCACGGATATTCGAAGAATCCCCCGCGGCACGCGCTTCGACGCCATGCTCGCCGGCAACACCCCGGTGTGTTTCAGCACCACCATGGACGTCATCGTGGCGCCGTATGCGCTGCACTCGCGCCGCTTGGCGCCGGACGCCAACACCGCCGATGGGCTTGCGGTGCGGGTAGTAGGACGTCCGCCGAGAAGCATCTTGATGTGCGTGGGCAGCAACGAGCGGTCCGCCGCCGTGCTCATGGACGCCTTCGACGAATCGTTGGCATCCATTCACGTCGTGCCGCCGGGCGGTCTCGACCCCATTCGGGTACCGGTGCGAGCCCTGCGCGTGCATGGCTTCTCGGACGACGAGGCGGCGCTGCCGGTTCGTCCCGCAACGCATCAGGCGCACCGAGTCGTGACCGAGTTCATGGTCTTTCCGGGCAAGTTTCGTTTCATATCGCTGACCGATATACCGGTCGCGCCCGGTTCGGAAATCCACTTCCGTTTCAATGCGCCGCTCGCCTTGCCGACGGCGACCCCGGCGGAGGGCCTGATCACTGCCAATCGAGTGCCGACGATCAACCTGTGGCAATCCGCCGGCTCGCCGATCGACGTGAACGGGCGACAGCTCGAATACCCGGTAAAGGTCGACGCGCTGCGTTACCGAACGGTGGAATGCCACTCCGTCGAGACCGTCGATCTCTATGTTTCCGGGCAACCCCGTGCGCAGCGCTTGGATCCGGTGGTGGCCTTGGGCGAGATCCGCGGCACGGATGTCCGCTGGGGGGTGCGTCGCAACGTCACCAAGACCGGCGGCGAAGTCCTGCTCTACTTCGACGGCCTCGACTACACCACATTGGGCCGGCAACGAATGCTCGCCACGCCTAGCGTGCGGGCAAGCAATCGCGACTTCGCCCAATACGTGCGCGCCGGCGCAAGCGTCGTTCCGGTGGAGGGGCTCGGCAACTGGCGCGGCACGATGACTAGCGTGCCGACGCCATTCCATGAAGGGCTGCGGGGTACCGACGCGATGGAGACGATGATCGGCTATCTGCACAGCAACTCCGTCGGCTTGTCGGCGGAAGCGGGTCACGGCGCGTTGACCGGGTATCTCAAGCGTTTTCCCGGCGGCCAACAGGCGGCGTGGATCGACGGAATCGGCAGGGCCGCCCATCGCGCCGTGACGGCGCTTCGCCAAGGTCAACCCCAGCCCGGCACCGCCATCGCCATCAACTTCGACAGCGGCAGCTACCCGACCACCAGCCGGGCAATGGTCAAGCGCGTGCTTGGCCAACTGTTCGAGAGCCAGCGCGGCCTTAATCGGGTCGAGGAGGTGGTCATCAATGGCTGATGTAGCGCTAGAGACGCAATCCTTGGACGACCGGCCGTCAACCGCGGCCAAGGGAGCGGAGACGAAAGCGGTCGACCCGGATGACCGGTCGCGGGAAGCGCCCCGCCAAGCTGAACCGACGCTCCCTAGTCAGGCTGCCGCCAATGGCGGCGAAGAGTCCGTCGCCGACGAGGCGGCCGAAGATCCCCGATCGCATCCGCTTGCCCGGGATCTGCTCTTCAACCCGAGCACGTGGCGTATCTGGCCGGCGGTGGCGATCCTGCGCTGGATGTTGCGCCGCGCCCGCCGGGTGGGCGATCTGATGTTTCGATCAAAGCCGTCCATCGCCTTTGCCGGCGCCGAGATCCAAGACGTCGCCCTGCACGAAGGCCACATCGACCTCGTGCTGTCGGCGCCGGGACTAGCGGCCCCCGGATCGTCGCTGCCGCTCGCGGACATCGCCCGCGTGGTCGCCGACATGCAGCCGCCCGGTCGGGGCGCCTTGGCGGCTTGGCTCGACGGACCCGGCAACCGCTTCATGCAAGCAGTGGAGGCGGCGCAAGCGCGCAACAACGCCGCATTCGCTCTGGCTACCGGGGGCCGCATCGAGGCCATAAAGCTGTTTGCGGAACTGGCCGGCCGCTCGGCACCCCTGAGCGCGCGCGAAGGCGGTCAACTGCTGAGCTTCCTCGCCGAAGAACCCAACGGCGCCGTCGGCCTCGGCGCATTGTTCATCGGCCCGGCATCGGCATCGGGCCTTGCGGCGTTGGTGGCCGCCTTCACTTCCCTTCCCGTAGAGGTGCAGGAGTTCACCGGCGACGAAACACTGGTGTTGCGCCCTGCCCGTCTCGGCCAGCCGATCGAACGTGTGCTCGGCCGGTCGTGCCATCTCGCCAGTGCCGGCGTTACGATCATTATCGAGGGCGGCAGCGACGAAGGTTCGCACGTGTGGGCCACCAACTCTGCGCGACGGCTATCGTTAAGCATGCTTTGCCGCGCCTACATCGGCGACGCGACGCCGACGGCACGGTTGTTCCTCGATCTCAACGCCAACAATGTGCCGCTGGCGACACTCGGCACCAGCGCCCTTGGCATCGCATCCGTGCTCGGGTCGCCCAAGGGCCGCGTTCGGTTGCCGGTGTCGGGCGACGGCATATGAACTTGGCGCTGGTTGCGTTGGTCGACTGCTAGTAGAAGTCGTGGCCGTTGCCGGATCACAGGCCCCCGACGGAATGGAGCGTATCCGGCTCTCCGAATGGGCGCGCAGCCAAGGTATCTCCCGCATCACCGCGTACCGCATGTTGCGCAACGGCATTCTGCCTGTGCCCAGCGAACGTTCGCCGACCGGTCGTTGGTACGTGCTGGTGCCGCAACGCCGCCTGGGCCTAAGCGCCATCTACGCGCGCTCGGCGCCGGGGCCTCATCGAATCGATGCCATCAACAGCCAACTGGCCGATTTGTCCGAGTGGGCGGCGACGCGACATCGCTCGATCTTCACGGTCGTGCGCGAGATCGCCGACCCGCTAACCGATTCCATGCCCCGCTTGGAACGGCTGCTCGCGGACGAAAAGATCACCGAGATCATCATCCACAACCCGGATGTACTCGGCTTGGGCCGCTTGCCGCTGTTGGTCGCCGCACTCGCGGCCCAAGGCCGGATCATCACCACCTTGCGCTCGGCCAGACGGCTGGACGAAACAACGAAAGCCGCTCTCGAACGCGCCTCTCAGCTCATGGACGAACGGCATGTATCCGGGCTTTTGGAGACTTCTTAGTAGGGCAAGCCCAGCGCATACGAAAGCCGTCTGCGGCACCGCCCTCTCGCCTTAAGGACTTCGGCTTGGCGGTGGTCCATCCACGCCGCGTATGTGTTATGTCGAACCCAAACCGCCCTGTCACTTAAATCGGACTTCGCGGCCAACGCTGCCACGGCTGATTACTCATTAGCGTCGGCTCGCGCCTCGGCTTCACGCTCGGCCCGCCAATCCACGGTCCCGCGCGCATCGCGCAGGTCGGCACCGTCCAACGTCTCTTCAACACCGTGCAGGTCCGCCTCGGTCAAGTCGGCACCGTCAACCTTGGCGCCGGCGAACAACGCGTTGCGAAATACCGATTTAGGTGCGCTCATGCGCTCCAAATTGGCATCGCCGAAATCGGCTTGCGTCCAAACGCTTCCCGGAGCGAACGCGCCGGTGAAGGATGCGTCGGTCAATGTGGACTCTGGAAACATCGCGCCGCTAAGCGTCGCGCCGTCGAAGCGAGCGCCCGACGCATCGACCTTGGAGAACAACGCACCGGCCAAGGCGGCTTGTTGGAAGTCCGCCTCGCCAAGCTTGCATTCGGCGAAGATGCAGCGTTCTGCTTGGCGGATTTTCGCCTGCGAGAAATCGCTTTGATAGAGATTGCAGGCGACGAAGGTGACGTCGGCCAAGTCTTTGCCTAAGGCGGAGGCTTGAATGAAACAGCAGTTCTCGAACGTCGCGCCGGCGAACGCACAGGTACTGAAGTCGAGGGCGACGGCGGAAGCGTTGGTCCAGTGCGCGTTTTCCGCCTCGACACGGCCGAATGTGCAGCCGGAAATGGTCGGCAGGTTCTGTGCGCAGCCATCCCCGTCGAATTGCAGCCGGTCGATTTTGCTTTCGGAGAAAATGGTCTGCCGGCCCGGCCGGCGAATCGTCACCTGCCCTAAGCGCACTTCGGTGAATAGCGCCTCGGCGAACTCCGCGTCCCTAGCGCTGATTTCGAACCCCGTTCCCTCGCAACGCACCCACCGCGTTTGCAGAAGCTTACAGCCGTCGAATACGACGCCATCGAAGCGACTATTGATAAACATGGTTTGGTAGAAATCTATGCCTTCGAAACGAACGTTCTCGAAGGTGCAGTTCTGAAATATGACACTGGCCATGTCTTCGTTGACAAAGGTCTGCTCCTGCCAAGTGCCGCCATCGAGAGGAATGCCGGCCACGCGATGGGCACCGTACGGATCGGTAAACGCCATCAGACGACAGCCCCAAGAAGCTGATTGGTCGCATCGACCACGCGTTGCCCGGCGCCCGTCCAGCCATCGCGCGAGTCGGCGCGCACCACGCGCATGGCGGGCCATGCGCGCTCCGGCAACGGGCCGGCCCAGAACGGATCGCCCGGCGGCGCGACGACGACCATCCCGCGACCTTCGCTGGCATGAGCGAGGGCGGCGTCCACGCCGACCACCCACACCGCGGCTTGCTCCTTGGGTGCGAGCACAGCGTGTTCGGCAACGACATGGCGTTCCTTCGCCGGCCAGTCGTGGCCAATGCCAATCCCCGTACACAGTCGTTCGTCGACCCAGACGCCGTTGCCGCGCACGGGCCGCGGCGCAACGGGAATGGGAGCCAACACGGTGGACAAGGAGCCATCGTCCATCATCGCCCGCGGGATCGCCTGCTCGTCGGGCAATTCTCCGGCTGCCAAGTCGTAGACTTCGACGTGCGCCGGCGTCTGTTGCGCTGCTTCGATCCACGGTTGCCAGCGGTGCGGATGGGTGCGCCAGACGTGCAGCAAGTGTTGATTGCCGAACGCTTCAGTCGCCCCCGGGGAATCGTCGCGTTCGCCCTTGATCAACTGCAGAGGCGTTCGCGCCGGCGCACCGAGCGGGCCGGCGCGCTTTAGCAGCCCGGATGCCAAGGCTGAATTGCCGGCCAAGGTTGCGAGTTCGAGACGCGCGACGGTCATCCAGGGATTGCCCTCGCCGCCGAATCGATTCCACGCTTGTTCGGCCAACCCGGCCGTCCAAGCGACCCGGGCCGTGGTGGGCATCATGTCATCTGGAAGATCGCCGGCTCCGAGGAGGCTCTCGGCGAGATGCCGCAACCGCTGGTGTTCGCCCAAACGGGCGAGGATTGTGGAGACGACCACGGCGAGCGCTCCGGCCACCGCTGGTTCCGGTACCGGCGCAGCACCGGTGAGGAACGGCTCCGCAAAGCGCAGCGCCGTGTTGTGGCGCCCGAGCATCAATGCCGCGCGAGCACCGATCAGCGCCGCATGAGCGTGCAGCGGCATGGTGGCGGCGGCTTGCTGCGCCCCGTCGTAATCGCCCAAGGTGTGGCGACGGCGAGCCAGCGCCAAAGTTGCCGCGGTGTCGCCTTGGCGATGCAGGGGTTCCAAGCGTCCTAGCGCCGCAACCACCGCCCCGGCGACAAACAACGCTTCTGCTTCGAGCATCGCCGCGGACGCATCGCCACTTGCAATGCGACTGCGCGCTTGGCGCAGCGCACCGACGATGTCGCCCCGCGCCAATTGCTGCCAGCCTTCGCCCCCGCAGGCACCAGCGCGGCTGATATCTCCCTGTGCGGCGATTAGGGCAGCGCGTCGTTCCGGCGAAATGCCGGACCACGCGCTGACAAGAATGTCAACGCCGTGGTCCCGGGCCGTTCGCGCCCGCCATGCTCCCGCCAGCAGGCTGTCGAGAAGCACGGGCGCTGAAACGCTAGGGTCTAGCCGGCAGCCGGCAGGTTAGCCACCAAACGCAACGAAGCCGTTAGCTCCTCAAGCTGGAAGTGCGGTCGCAGATGCGCCACCGCCGTATACGCGCCGGGCTTGCCGGGCACGTCCCGCACTTGGATGCGCGCCTCCCGCAACGGATACCTCGCCTTCGTAGCATGGGCTGCACCGTCGTCGGCGGTCACATATTGCGCGATCCAGTTGTTCAGGAAACGTTCCACGTCGTCGCGCGACGTGAACCCGCCCACTTTGTCGCGCATGATCGCCTTGAGATAGTGAGCGAATCGAGAACACGCCAAGATGTAGGGCAGACTGGCCGAAAGTCGGGCGTTGGCGTTGGCCTCCTCTTCCACGAACTTGGCGGGCCGATTCACGGTCGATCCAGAAAAGACCACCGCATAGTCCGTGTTCCGGGCGTGACAGAGACCGATCAGTCCCTGATCCGACAGTTCTTTCTCGCGCCGATCGGTGATCGCCGTCTCCGAGGGACACTTGGTGATGTTCGACCCGGCCAGCGACGGGTAGGAGTGCAAGGGGAGATTGCCAACCTTGCCGCCAGTTTCCGTGCCGCGGATCGCGGACGGCCAGCCGTACTCGGCAAAGGACTTCATAATGAGCCCGCCCATTGCCCACGACGACGGCCCCCAAAGGTACTTCTCGTGATCGTCGCCGGAGACGTTCTCATCGAAGTCCATTTCGTCCACCGGCGCAGACTCCGGGCCCCACGGCTGGCGTACCATGGTGCGCGGTGCGGTAAGCACGAGATAGCGGGAGTCCGGGTTGTCACGCAGGGAGTTCCAAGCGCCCATCTCGCTGCCCTCGAAGATGCGCGCGATGTCGATCGGGCGATTGAGCTCCGTGTAGCTGTCGAGGTCGAGCAGGCGCGGATCCGCACTGGCGACGAACGGCGCATGGGCCATGGCCGCCACCGCCGACATGTCGCGCAGGAACTGGATGTCCCTCGGTTGGCGGCCGAACTCCATGTCGCCAAGCAAAAACGTATACGGCGAACCTCCCAAGGTACCGTATTCATCCTCGTAGACATTCTTGAAGAACTGCGACTGATCGAATCCCGCCGCCCGGGAGAAGTCCCGCTCGATTTCGCCGCGGTGGGCGTTCAATACCCGAACCTTCAACGACGACGACAGTTCGTTCTCCGAGACCAGCTTGTCGAGATTGCGCCAACTCGATTCGAGTTTCTGGAACTTCGGATGGTGCAGGACTTCGTTGACCTGCGCCGAAATCAACCGGTCCAACGCCGCGATACGCTCGGCGATGGCGCGCTTGGCGCCGCCGTCGACGGTTACGCCCGCTTGCACGGCTTCCTGCAGGAAGCCTTCGAGCATGCCGCGCGCGCTGTCTACTTGATGGGCATCCCGGACGAGACGGCCGTCGTCGAAAATCTGGTCGAGCAGCGACCCCTCCTCGACCCCGGGAACCATTCGCTGTGCTTCGTCCGCCATGCCTTAAGTCTCCCCATCGTCGTCGAGATCGCCGAGCTGCTTCTGCAGTTCTTCGCGCTTGTCGGCGTCGGCGAGCACCTCGCCGAGAATGCCGTCGAGCGTGTCATTGGCCTCGACCTTGCCGTAGAGGTCGGCGAGTTTGCGACGCGCTTCCAATAGCTTGGCCGTTTGCGGCACTTTCGCCGCCACGCCCATCGGCGAAAAGTCGTCGATGCCCTCGAAGTCCAAGGACACGGGAATGTCCCTGTCCGCTTCGCCCGAGATCTGATCGGAAACGGAGAACTCCAACTTCGGTCCGATTCTCCGCATGAGCTTGTCCACGCCGCCCTGTTCCACGTCGGTGAAGCTACGTTCCTTGTACTCCGCAGGATCGTCGGCATCCCCCGACAAGTCGGACACGACGCCGACAACCATCGGCAGTTCGCGGGACTCGGTCGCACCGCCGTCCTCGACGTCGTAGGTGATCTGCACCCGTGGCGGCCTTACTCTCCCCACGCGCTGCTGACTCGAATCAGCCATCTCGTTACCTCACTGTTAATCCAAACAAATCGCCACGCCCGGAGCGCGACGGCCACCAACCTCAGCAACGATACCACTTTGCCTAGTGCGCACCAAGCCTTTGCGCCGGCTTTCCGGCTTGAACACCTTTGGGTTTAGAGACATACAGCAGCCCAAGAACTCCTGCTCGATGGTTCTTCGACACTACGGGCAGGAGAGCGGATGCCGGTGATAGGCTGTCCGTTGCCATGTCACGCCGTCGGTTACCCAGCGTCGACCGGATACTGTCCCATCCGGAGACGGCGGCGCTGTTGCAGCGCCGCGGCTTGGGCACCGTGAAATGGGCGGTGCGTTCACTGCAAGCCGAGCTTCGCGCGGCAGCCGCACTCCCGGATTGGGCAGGCGACCCGGCCGGTTACGGCGCCGCCGCCGGCGCTTGGCTCGACCGGCAGTTGGGCCACGGCTATGTGACGGTATTCAACCTCACCGGCACGATCGTGCATACCAATCTCGGTCGCAGCCCGTTGAGCGAAGCAGCCTGTGCGGCGGCGTTGCGGGCGGCGACCCGACCGCTGACACTGGAGTACGACCTCGACGCCGGCGAACGCGGTGATCGAGAGGGCATCGTCGCCCATCGTCTGCGGCTGCTAACGGGTGCGGAACACGCCACCGTCGTCAACAACAACGCCGCAGCCGTGCTGTTGATGCTGAACACGTTGGCACTGAACCGCAACGTCCCCGTCTCCCGTGGCGAACTCATCGAAATCGGCGGCAGCTTCCGACTGCCGGAGGTGATGGAGCGCGCCGGCTGCGAGCTGCGCGAAGTGGGCACCACCAACCGCACCCACGCCGCCGACTACGAGCGCGCCATCGACGAGCGGACCGCCCTGTTGTTGAAGGCGCATCCGAGCAACTACGCCATCAGTGGCTTCGTCAACGCCGTGGCAGTGGACGAGGTCGCCGCCATCGCCCGCCGCCACCACCTACCCGCCTGCGTCGACGCAGGCAGCGGCGCGTTGCTCGATGTGCGTCGTTTCGGGCTGACGCGCGAGCCGACGCCTGGCGAGTTGCTCGCCGTCGGCGCGGACCTCGTCACGTTCTCCGGCGACAAGCTGCTCGGCGGTGTTCAGGCCGGCATCGTCGTCGGCAGACGCGACCTCGTCGACGCCATGAATGCCAATCCCTTAAAGCGCGCACTGCGCTTGGACAAGTTGGCCTTGCTGATGCTCGACGCGACGCTCAAGGCTTACGAGGACGAGGCGAGCGTGGTCGAGGAGATTCCCCTGTTGCGCTCGCTAGCGCTGCCTATGGCCGAGCTCGAACGGCGCGCCAAAGCCGTCGCCGAAGCACTCGACGGCTGTTCGGATACGGAGGTGGCCGTCGAGCCGGCACAGTCGCAGCTCGGCAGCGGCGCCCTACCCGGCCAATTGCTCGATAGCGTCGCGGTGACCATTCGCCTTGCCACTGCGAAGCGTCTGCGCGAGTTCGAGGCTTGGCTGCGCACGCTTCGTCCCGCCGTGATCGGTCGCTTCAACGCCGGCCGGCTGTGGTTGGACATGCGCGGCGCCGAGCCGCTCGATGAACTAATCGCCACGCTGACCGCGGGCATCGAATCCCGATGATCGTCGCCCTCGCCGGCCACGTCGACCACGGCAAAACCTCCCTCGTGCGTGCCCTCACGGGCGTCGACACGGACCGCTTGGCGGAGGAAAAACGGCGCGGGTTGACCATCGATCTCGGTTTCGCATACGCCGACTTTGACGGTCGGCGGGTCGGCTTCGTCGACGTGCCGGGGCACCATCGCTTCATCCGCAACATGGTCGCGGGAATCGCCGGCCGTCAGTACGCGCTGCTTGTGGTCGCGGCGGACGACGGCGTGATGCCGCAATCCCGTGAACACTTGCAGATCCTGCGTCTGCTCGGCCTTAGCGCTGGCGTTGTGGCGTTGAACAAGATAGATCGGGTGCCCCCGGACCGAGTGGACGCCGTGACCCGCAGCATCGAAAGGTTGGTCGCCGGGTCGTTCTTGGCGCACGCCGACATCCTGCCGGTCTCATGCGAGACCGGCGCGGGCGTCGCCGAGCTTCGCCGCCACTTGGCGGAGGCCACGCGAGCGACGCCCGCACATGAGGACGGGGGCCGGTTTCGGCTCGCGATCGACCGCGCCTTCACGGTACGCGGCAGCGGTGTGGTGGTCACGGGAACGGTGGTCTCCGGGCGCGTCGCCGAGGACGCGCGACTGGCCCTCGCCTCGTCGGGCAAGACGGTGCGGGTGCGGGGCCTGCGCGTGCAGGACTCGGCTGCGAACGCGGCCGGCGCCGGCGACCGCGCCGCGGTCAACCTCGCCGGCGTGGGCGTGAGCGAGGTCGCGCGCGGCGACTGGCTGCTCGACGCGGCAACCCGAGACCCGGTGACCCGGTTCGCCGTCGCGCTCACCGTGCTCGAGGACTTCCCTCGCGCCGTCAAGCACAACGCCCCCGTACATATCTATCACGCCACCAGTCACAGCCAAGGCCGTCTGCTGCTCTTGGACAGCGCGCCGCTGCCGCCGGCGGGTGGCGCCACCGTCGACATCGCCTGTCTTGATCCGCTGCACGTCAAGGTGGGCGACCGGATCGTAGTCCGCGACCAAGACCTCGGCCGCACGCTTGGCGGCGGCCGCGTCATCGGCCTGCATACGCCGACGAGACGCAGGCAGCCCATGCGTCGGCGAGAGTTGGCGGCCGTCAGCCCGGACGACATCGACCGAACGCTGGTCGCGTTGGCGAGCATCGGGCCAGTGCGGGCGGCAACATTCGCCAGAGAGTGGAACCGGACCGCAACCGATGTCCAGCAGATCGGCGACCACGCGGGGCTGAGCCTATTGGACGGCTATCTGCTGCACCCGAAATTGGCGGACGACGCGGCCGCCCGCGTCTACTCCAGACTCTCGGCGCACCACGACGAACACCCGGACAGCCCCGGGCTGACCAGCGACGAACTCGGCTTCGGCGAGGCGGCGAGCGCGCCGCTGCCTTTGGTGCTCGCGTCGATGGTCGCCGCCGGCGATGTGCGGCTCGAAAACGGCCGCTACGCGCTGAAGTCCCACCGAGCAGCCATCCCGGAAGCCGTGCTGCGTCTCTTCGCCACCGTCGAGACGATGTTGGATTCCACGCAGCCACCGAGCTTGGGCGACATCGCCAAGCGCCTCAAGCGGCCATTCGCCGCCTTGGAACGGGAGATGCGCGCCCTGTCGGTTTACGGTCTGGCGCTACGCATCAGCGCAAACCGCTACTACCTGCCCCACCGCCTGCTGCAACTCGCCGAAACCGCGGCCAAACTTGCCGAGAGGGCCCCGTTCACCGTGCGGCAGTTCCGGGACGCATCCGGCGTAGGCCGCAACGTAGTGATCGAAGTACTCGAGCACTTCGACGCCAAGGGCTATACCCGGCGCCAAGGCGACGCCCGCCGAGTGGTCGGCGACACCGAGTGCCTCGCTTAGCGCTACGCGTATACTCCGACACGGAAGAGCATCGTCTCCGGTGGGGCGCGCGGCCTTCAAAGCCGTCGGGACGCTTGAAGCGTCCGGTGGGTTCGACTCCTACCTCTTCCGCCACCTCGTGCCCGTAACGTCACGAGGTCGCGTTGGCGGCATGCCCCGGGGCGCTCGGAAGAGCCTTTAACGCCTCCAGCAGTTGCTCCCGAGTCGCTTCCCGTGGACACGCCGTGTCAATGACAAAGTGCAACGTCCCCGGCAATCGGCGGTAGTCGAACGCAACTCGTCCTGCTTGCTCAATGCTCAACTGATCCGCCGAACTGTGCGCAGGATGGCGGAGACGTGTGCGCATCCGGGAGACTCTCACCCCGGGTGGCGCAACGCACTCTAGGACAACTGTCGGTCCCGCGGTGACACCCGCCAATTCGCCCAACAGATCGACATCTTCGTCGAAGTTGAAACATGCGTCGAGTATGAGGCTAGCGCCTTCCTGCACGATGGATCTCGCAAGGTCGTAGAAGACCGCTATTGGGCGAGCGACGCCAACACCGTTTTCGCTCAGAACGACCTTAAGGTCGTCCTTGCGCAAACACGCGACACCCGTGAGTTGGGTGAGCATTCCCGACACCGTCGATTTCCCAAAGCCTGGGAAACCACACACAACAAACATGATCGGCACAGCAAGTCCTCGTTGAGGTAGCCCGCCCCGTGGCGTGTGGCCCTATTCCCGTGATCCGGTAGCGACGGCTCCGGCGACACATACTCGGGCCATGTACCGGGAACCACGCCAGACCGCATCAGGTCTATTCGTCGATCTTCGCCACCTTAGCTGCTTCCAAGCTGTGTAGAAGATCGAGGTTCAGGTCGATCTTGGCTTGGGCCGACCATTGCGCCTGCTCAGAGTTGATCCCGTTGACGTTCTCGAAGACTCTCAACAAGCCGATGCGGCGTCGCCTGCTGAACACCTTGAGGGTGCGTCCGACGACCTCCCATTCGAAGTCTCGATGAATGCCGTTGTATTCGGTCATGGCACGGTGAACATAGCGAGGGGCGCAGTCTGGGGAACTATCCTGCCGTTGGCAAGGGCTATGCCTACCGGCGGATCGACTGCCCCCGGCTACTCCTGAACGGCAGCGACGACAACCCCACCGTCTCTGCCGTGCCTTCCCCGCCGTGCTATGTTGCGTCGTCACGCCAATCGGAGGGCCGGCAAGTGACCGCCACCGCGCGAGAAGACATGCCACTCGACGAGGTCAAGCGCCGCTACGACCAAGACGGATTCGTGATTCTGCGCGGCTATCTTGACACAGACGAGGTGGAGGAACTGCGGGCGCGCGCCGAACCGGTAGCGCGAAAGATGCTCGCCGAGCGGGCACCGGGCACACCATTCAGCAACATCGCCAAGGAGCTTCAGAAGCACAGCCCTTGGTTTGCGAAGCGGCTGCAGGCCGGTCGGCACTTGCCGCTCGTGAAGGCGCTCATCGGCGACGAGTTGGTGCCGGCGACCGCCGCTTGGTTCGACCGGCCAAGCGGCTGCGAGGAGGAAGTCGCGCCCCACATCGACGGCATCGGGCGGGATCGGAGCCCGAGCCTCGGTGCCACCATCTGGTTCGCCCTGGACGCGGCGGATACGGACAATGGCTGCCTCCACTACGGTCCCGGTACCCATCTGGTGGTACATCCGACCGGCATTCCTATCCCGGGATTCGACACTAGGAACGCAACGGCGGCGACAGTGGCGGCGGGCGACGCTGTGCTACACAACGCCCTGACGGTGCATTGGTCGGGCGCTAATCTCTCGCAGCGCCCGCGCCGGGCGGTGTCCTTTTTCTACTGGGGTGCGACCGGTTACGCGAAGGAGATGGCGAAGAGAAAACAAAAGACGGGACGAACCGACGAACACTTCAAGGAGAAGCAACGATGGCGGAAGTAGATGTGACGGCCTTGCGACCGGTGGGCGAGTTCGGTTCCAAGGCGTGGTGCGAAGCGTGCGCGAAGTATGGCGTGCAACTGCTTGAAGATGCGGAACTACCGGCGGACCTCGATTGGGGATTCAGCGAGATCTACACCCATCCACCAGCCCGCCTGCTCGCCGCTGGACGGCCGCTCGCCGCCTACTACATCATGGTCAAGGGCGGCCGAGTGACCGGCGGGGACGGTGCGCCGGCGGCCTGTCGCGCCCTACCCGGCTTTCATGTTGAGATTCAGTGGGCGGCGATCTGCAATCAGTCGCGGGCCAAGTACGGGCGGGAGGGTCAGCGGCAGCGCTCCGCCGAGGAGAAGACGCTGTTCGCGGACATCGCGGAGCATGTTGGGCGGCCAAATCCCCTCGCCCTCGGCGGAGGCCCGAAGGCGGTATGGCCCGCCGCCGTCGCCGCCGCCCTCGGCAAAGGCGCGGAGCAAGGCGGCGGGCTGCACAATATCGCCGCAAGTCTGCAATCGCCGTCTCCAGAATTCGCGCACTTGCCTACGACGGAACTCGGCGTTCCCGTGTTCTCGAAGATGACGGACGACCAAAAGCGAGCTTTTCTGCGACTCTGCGCGGTAGCCCCATAAGAGTCACGGCGACGAAAACGTGCGGTTCATGGGGAAGTCACGCTAGACCCGCCGCTCGGCACCCGCTAGTTGGCGAATTGGTAACGCAATCCCGCGTAGACGCCGCGGCCGGGCGCGACAAAGCCAAACACTTCCTCGTAGTCCTCGTCCAAGGCGTTTTCGATGCGGGCGAACAGGGTCAGTCCCTCGGTTAGACGGTAACTGCCGGCCACGGACAGCAGCGCGAACTCATCGAGCCGCACGCGCTCGCGGTACGGCGGCACCGGCGGGAAGTAGAAGTCGTCCTGGGTGCCGTTGTAGTCGATATTGAGGTTGAGGTTGGCGCGGCCAGCCAAGAAATCCCAGTCGAGATTGGCGCTCGCGGTGTGTTCGGGCCGCCGTATCTCCCGCTCGAAGGTACCGGCGTTGTTCTCTTCGGCGTCGAGCCAAGCATAGGCGAACCCCAGCCGAAGCCAAGTCGCTGGCAGCCAATGGCCCTGCAACTCCAAACCCCGCCGCCGGCTCTTGCCATCCTCGTTGCCGGCCGTGAAGAGGCCGATTGCCGGGTCGAAGATGAAGCCGTCGATCTCGTCCCGCAACGCCTCGTCGAACCAAGTCAGCCCCAGAGTGAACGGGCCATCAAGCCGCCCGGTGTCGACGCCCACTTCCCAGCCCCGCGAGTGTTCGGGCTTGAGGTCTGGGTTGCCGAAGAAACTGGTGAAGTAGCCGTAGCGCTCCGTGAACGTGGGGTGCTTGCTGCCGGTGCCGTAGGCGGCGCGCAGCTTGACCGCTTCCGCAAGGCGCCACGCGGCGCTCACCCGACCCGTCGTCTTGTTCCGGAAGTCGCTGTTGCGATCAGCGCGGGCGCTCGCAAGCAGTGCGAAAGCCGGGGTGATGTCGCCGCTGTACTCGAATACGAAGGAATCCGCGCTCATGTCCTCATCCCGGTTCGGGTCGCCGAAACCCACCGGCCCCCGCTGCGAGAAGCGCTGCTCTTGGCGCTCGTAAGCGCCGGTGACCATTTGGCCCTCGGCTAGGGAGACACTGGTCTGATAGGTGAACACACCGGCCCGCGTGCTGGTGGTGTTCAGGTCGTAGCCGGTGGTTGCGAGGGCGTTCTCGGTGAGGTTCTCGTTGTCGGTATTGGTTGAGGCGTAGCTGAACCGATGCTGCCAGCGGCCGCCTAGGGTGTCGAGGGTGGCGCTCAGCCGGCCGTAGAGCTGACGGGCTTCGGTCTCGTTGTCTCGGTCGGAGGGCAAGCCGGTGCTGAAGTCGACCCCGTCGAACTTGGTGCTCGTATCGGTGTAGCGGAGACTTCCGGACGTGCGCAAGCTCCGGTCGAAGTCGTAGTCAAGGGCGAGGCCGAGCGTGGCGTTGCTATGGCCGTCCCGTTCGTCGCCACTGCGGGATATGTTGGCGCCACCTGTTTCCAGGCTGCTTGCGCCGACGCGCATACGCAGTCGGTCGTCGCCGTAGCCGGCGCTAGCGTCGAAGCGCCGCCAATCGTCGCTGCCGCCCTCCACGAACGCTGCGCCGCTAGCGCCCGCTTCCGCCCGGCGAGTGGCGACGCGGATTACGCCCGAGAGCGCGTCGCTGCCCCATAGCGAACTCTGCGGGCCGCGGATGATCTCCACGGACTCGACGCCGGCAGCCAACAGGTTGGCGAAGTTGAACTCGCCGTTCTGCGCCGGGTCGTTGGCGCGCACATTGTCGATGAACACCAAAACATGGTTGGATTCGCCGCCACCCATGCGAACCTGAGTGAGCGCTCCGACGCCACCGGACCGATTCACCGCAACGCCGGGCACCCCGCGCAGCAGTTCGCCAAGCAGCGCGCCTTGGCGCCGCGCCAACCAGTCGCTATCGAGCAAAGTGACCGAACTGCCGAGCTTGTCGGCGGGCTGCGGCAGACGCCCCGCCATTACGATGAGGGTTTCGGGGTCCGCCGAGGGTGAGCAGTTCGCCGTGGCGGCACTCTCGTTCGCCTCGGACGACGTTCGCGCTGCAAGGAGCGTGGCGCAGGCGGCGCCGTCGGAAGCGCCGTCGTCGTTCGCTACGCTAGGCGCCGCATGCGTCGCCAATAGCATGAGTGCGGCGGCGAGCGTGCCGGGGGTGCCAAGCCGGGTCCGCACCCGGGCAGGCGATTTGTTCAGTATGGCGCCCGCGGGCGACCGCGATGGCAACTTCATGATCGGCTCCTCGCGGTCAGTCGCACTCGCGCGATTTTCGCCTACGCTGACAGTGACGAACTGAAAACCGTACATCTGACAACTGAAAGGGGCGCACATTCGGGAGGCGCAAAGGGGCGTTGGCGTCTTCCGAACGGCAGTAAGGGGCGTTTGGTACACGACGCAAAGTGAGCGATACGAACCGAGGAGGTCGCGCGGCCGTCTCGACGTGGTGACTGCGTGAAAGCTCGATTAGCGCCGTGGGCGCTACCAGCAATGTCTTACAGCCTTACAGCTTTCACTTACCGATTATTAGGCGTATTTCCTACCGAAATTAGGGATATCTGACCGTAGCGGCCGCATTTGCCCGGCACGCAAACTGCCACGCTTCAACTCTGCCGGAGACCGAAGGTGCCAACAACACGACGCGATTCGCAGTCTCGCTGCCGCTGGGCTGGCGCCGCAGCTTCTAGGGTCGAAAACGGCGCCGCCTTTCGCCCGAGCCGAGCCCCCTTGGCACATCGTAGGCCGTCGCCGCCAAGCGGCGAAGGCCGACGATCTGCTAGGCTGCCCGGGAACGTTGCGCCGAGGAGGATCCGCCATGGCGACGCCACAGCCTGCCTTCGCCCTGCAGGCGCAGGACTTTTGCTTAACCAGTTCACCCGCCAGTTTGGCCGAGTTGCTCGCGCTCGACGAGGACGACCTGCCATGCACCGACGGTCAGCCCATGCCTGACCCCGCCGAGCAGCGCGAGCACTTCACGCACGGGGTCACCGCGTTGACGCTGCACTACCAAGGCCGCGAGGTCAGCGTCGAGGGCGACCTGTTCGTCTACTTTCTCGACACCGACGACGAAGGCGAAACGGTGGTGCGCTCGGTGGCGCCGGATCTGTTCGTCGTCTTCGGCGTACCCCCGAGGCTGCGCCAGTCGTACTTGGTGTGGCAGGAAGGCAAGCCGCCGGACTTCGTGCTGGAGATCGCGTCGAGGTCGACATGGCGGGTTGACCGCTACCAAAAGCCAGCGCTGTACGCGAGGATGGGGGTGGGCGAGTATTTCCTCTACGACCCGTCGGGCACACGGCTGGACCCGCCGCTCCAAGGCCACGTGCTTATCGACGGGGAGTACCGGCCGCTGCCGGCGACGGTGCTGGCGGACGGTCGGTCGGCGGTGTTCAGCCCGGCGCTCGGGTTGTTCGTGTGCCTGTCGGCAGACGGCGGCCTGCGCTGGTACGACCCGGAGACGGGCCGAGACCTACCGACCCTAGCGGAGGAGGCGGCCGCCCGCAAGACCGCCCAGGCGGCTCGCCGGGAAGCCGAGGCGCGGGCAGAGGCGGAAGCTACGGCTCGTCGGGAAGCGGAGGCGCAGGCGGAGGCGGAAGCTACGGCTCGTCGGCAAGCGGAGGCGCAGGCGGAGGCGGAAGCTACGGCTCGTCGGAAAGCGGAGGCGCGGGCGGAGGCAGAAGCTACGGCTCGTCGGATTGCAGAGGCTCGGGCCGCCGAGGCCAAACGCCAGCTCGCCGAGCTGCAGTCGCCAACCCCGCCAAACAAGAGGCATTAAGTGGTTCGAGTCGCCCGGGCTTGCCGCATCGTCGCGGTCCTCTTCGCCCTCCAAACTGTTGCTCTGAACGATCTCGACCCCGGTGTGACGCTCAGCGACCACAACGGCGACGGCAACGACGACGTCCTGCTGCGGCACGCCGACGGACGCTGGTTCTACTACCCCATGGACGGGCGACGGAGCTTGGCCGGCGAGCGCGGCACGGCGAGCCTCACCCGCAACGGCGACTGGCGCTTCGCCGGCACCGGCGACCTCAACGGCGACGGCAACGACGACGTCCTGTTGCGGCACGTCGACGGGCGTTGGTTCTACTACCCCATGGACGGGCGACGGAGCCTGGCGGACGGGCGCGGCACGGCCAACCTCACCCGCAACCTCGATTGGCGGTTCGCCGGCATCGGCGACCTCAACGGCGACGGCAACGACGACGTCCTGTTGCGGCACGCCGACGGA
>CAYGBI010000003.1:42752-93077 GCA_964348085.1 uncultured Pseudomonadales bacterium
CACGCCGACGGACGCTGGTTCTACTACCCCATGGACGGGCGACGGAGCTTGGCCGATGGGCGCGGCACGGCGAGCCTCACCCGCAACCTCGATTGGCGTTTCGCCGGCATCGGCGACCTCAACGGCGACGGCAACGACGACGTCCTGCTGCGGCACGCCGACGGACGCTGGTTCTACTACCCCATGGACGGGCGACGGAGCTTGGCCGATGGGCGCGGCACGGCGAACCTCACCCGCAACCTCGACTGGCGTTTCGCCGGCATCGGCGACCTCAACGGCGACGGCAACGACGATGTGCTACTACGCCGCCGCGACGGACGTTGGCAGTACTATCCGATGGACGGCCGGCGCAACCGACCGGCTGAACGAGGCTCCGCCGCCATAACCACGAACTTGCAGTGGTCGAGCGCTTCGTCGGCCGCGTTGCGCGCACCCATCCTGAACGCCATTCCAAGCCACGGCGTCGCCGCAGCGGCAGCAGCCAAGCACATCAATATCGCCCACTTCGCCCCGCCGGAACTGGCGTTCAGCTACACCGGCGGGTGTCGACCCACGGGTGTCCCGTTGCGGCGTACGTTGGTCGACTTGAGCGAGAACCAAGGGCGAGAGGTGGTGGATCACCAACTGCGGTGCGAAGTCGACGCCAACACATCCTATCGGGCCGCGGTGGACGGTCGTGGCGCGGACGGTGCGCGCTACCGCGCCCAAGTCGACTTCTACCGCCGGGACGACGAGGCGCCGCAACTCGCCGTACGCGCGCAGGACACCATCCCGGCGGCGGTGGTAAACGGGTTCATCGAAACCTACGTGGACCAATATCCAATCGAAGTCGATCCTGAATTGGCACCAGTGGCGCTCCGGCTGATCAATGAGATCGCTGGTCGTGAATGGCCGACAATTTACTCGAAGGATGCCGTTTATGATGTTGTTTCTCAGCGAGTTTCCTATTCCTCCCCCGATCCCCACGGGCGTCAGGGGCCCGCGCTGACCGGTCTCGTCACCATGCCGGACATCGCCGATGTGCAAGATTTCGAGCGCAGGGACCGCGTGGTGGTGCTGAGCCATGCCACGGGTTCCACCCCCGGTGACCGCTCGTCCACGGATGGTTGGCACATTTTCGCCGCCCTGCTCGCTGGACGCGGCTTCCTCGTGATAGCCCCGGACAACTGGGGGCGCGGCGGCGTCGCACCGTCCGACGAGCCAGAAACCTACCTGATGGCGAACCCAGTCGCCACCAACAGCTTGGACATGATCGAAGCGGTGTTGGCGAACGAAGACTATCGTGCGTTCCACAACCCGGACGACGAGGCGGACCTCGCGGTCATCGGCTACTCCCAAGGTGCGCATTCGGCGATCGCCCTATGGTTGGCAAGCGAGGTTCGCGACGCAGAAGTCAACATAAGCGACCTCTACGTCGGCGGCGGGCCGCTCAATCTGCATCAGTCCCTCATCGGCTCGCTGCAACGGATCGACGGCAGTTGCGACGGCAACCCTTGGTGCGCTGACGTGGATGTCGACACCGCCCTGCCCTACTTCACGGATCGGATTCTGCCGGGCTATCTGAAATACACCAACACCGGTCTTGTGCGACACGATGTCGTGGAAGCCGACCGGCTGACCGAGGATTTCGTCCAAGGCATGCTCAACGGCGACGTGCGCTACGACACATTCAAGGCGTTAATGCAGTTGAACTCATTCACCAACTTCAGCGATTTGGCCGTTGCTTTGCCGGACAGTGACACGCGCATTCGCCTCTACCACTCCAAATACGACCGTTTGGTGGCCAAACAGAACACTCAGCAGTTCTACGACCTACTCAACCCTGACTTCAACGCGACGTTTCTCGACAAGGAATGCAGTTCCACCGAATACGGCGTCGTCGCCGACTTGACGCAGGTCGGCCTCGTGCATGCGATATGCGGCATCGAGATGCTCGACGACACGCTGCGAGAGCTTGCAGCAAGATGAGTGCAAGAAATCGAAGAACGGCAATGCGTTGACGGCGATTGAGAGGGCGGTGCCTAGAGTCGCCGGCCGGCCGCGCTATCGATAAGGACACCTGCCGAGACTGATGTGCGCCTCGAAGTCGTCCCGGAAGTACCGAAGCGCGCTCGCCAGTGGTTCGATCGCCCCCGGCGCGTGCAAACAGAAGGTGTTGGTCACCCCGCCGATGAACATCGCGTTGCGCTCCAAGAGCTCCAAGTCGCCCGCCTCGCCTCGGCCCTCTTCGATATCGGTGAGCAGTTGCTCCACCCAAGGCAATCCCTCCCGGCACGGCGTGCAGAAGCCGCAGGACTCCTGAGCGAAGAAGTGTTCGAGATTGCGGCACATGTCCACCGGGCAGATGGAATCGTCCATCAGGATCATGGTGCCGGTACCTAGCCGGCTGCCGGCGCCTTGGATCGTGCCGTAATCCATGGCGAGGTCGAGGTGTTCTTCCACTAGAAAGTCCGTGGAGGCGCCGCCCGGGAGTAGGCCGCGCAGCTTGTAGCCGGCTTTCATGCCGCCGGCGTGGTCCTCGATGATCTCGCGAATGGTGGTGCCGATCGGCAGCTCCCACAGCCCCGGATTGTTGACCCTGCCGGAGACGCCATAAAGCTTGGTGCCGGCGTCGTCACCGATGCCGAGGTTCTGATACCAGTCGGCGCCGTTGCGAAGAATGGCCGGGACATTGCAGAAGGTCTCGACGTTGTTGACGATGGTCGGGCGACCCCATGCGCCGCTGGCCGGCGGAAACGGCGGTTTTTGCCGGGGTTGCGCACGTTTGCCTTCGAGCGCGTTCAATAGCGCGGTCTCTTCGCCGCAGATGTAACGCCCGGCGCTTCTGTGGATGCGCAGTTCGAAGTCGAAATCGGTGCCGAAGATGCCCTTGCCCAAATAGCCCTTGGCATAGGCATCGTCAATGGCTTGCTGGAGGCGTCGGCACGGCAAGTGATACTCGCCGCGCAGGAATACATAGCCTTGGCGGGCGCCGATCGCCCAAGCGCCGGCGATCATCCCGTCGATCAACAGGTGCGGGTTGTTCTCCAAGAGATAACGATCCTTGAAGGTGCCCGGCTCCATCTCGTCGGCATTGCAGACGAGATATTTGAGACCGACATCGTCGCCCTGCGGCACAAAGCCCCATTTCATGCCGGTGGAAAAGCCAGCGCCGCCGCGGCCCCGCAGGTTCGCTTCCCGCACTAAGCCGATGACTTCCCCGGGTGCCATGGCGAACGCCTTGCGAGAACCCGCATAGCCTCCGTGCGCCTCGTAGGCGGCCAAGTCGACAGGGCCGCCAAGCGCCTCCGGGACGCCGATCAGGGGCTTCGATTCGTCGACCACAGCGCTTAGGTCCTCGCCCCGCTGTCGATGCCTAGCTTCACTCGTATCTCCCGAATAGCTCGTCGAACTTCTCCGGTGACACGTCCCCGATCAGCTCGTCGTCGATCAGCATCGTCGGCGCCCGATCACAGGCGCCCAAGCAGACGATCGGCAGCAAGGTAAACCGATCATCCGGCGTAGTTTCACCGAGCTTGATGCCCAGATATTCCTCTAGGCGCCGCCGCAACCCGTCCGCCCCCATCACATAGCAAGACACGCTGTCGCACACCATCACCACGTGCCGGCCTACCGGCTTGCGGTAGATCAAGTTGTAGAACGTGGCGATGCTGTCCAAGTTCTCGGCGGACATGCCGAGCAACCGGGCAATGGCGAACAGGCTTTCGTCCGACACCCAGCCTCGGTGCCGCTGCACGATCATCATGGCGTCGATCGCCGCGGACTTGCGGTCCGGCAGGTGGGCGCACTCCTCCTCGATCTCGGCGATTTCGTCGTCCGAGAGAATCTGTATCAACGCGGGTTCGCCCATCGTCAATTCATCGGTCCACGTCCGCCATCACGAAGTCGATGCTGGCGATGATGGCGATCAGATCCGCGACCATGAAGCCTCGGCTGATCAGCGGAATCTGCTGCAACGCAGGGAACGACGGCGTGCGAATGCGCGTTCGGTACGCCATGGTGCCGCCGTCCGAGATGGAGTAGTAGGAGTTCCACCCCTTGGTCGCCTCTACCGTGGTCACGGACTCCGATGGGGGAACCACCGGGCCCCAACTCACGTTGAGGAAGTGGTGGATGAGCGTCTCGATGTCCTGCATGGTGCGTTCTTTGCGCGGCGGCGTCGTCAACCGATGATCGGACTTGACCGGGCCGGCCGGCATGTTCTCGGCGCATTGGCGCAGGATGCGCAGGCTTTGGCGAATCTCTTCCACCCGTACCTCGCAGCGGGCGTAGCAGTCCCCGGCTTGCGCGACCGGGATGTCGAAGTCGAACTCGTCGTACATGCTGTACGGGCGCTTCTTGCGCAGGTCCCACTCGTTGCCCGCGGCGCGCAATGACGGGCCGGTGATGCCCCAGTCCAAACCCTCCGCTTCGGTATAGGCGCCGATGCCTTGGGTGCGGCGCTTGAGGATGCGATTCTTCATCGCCATCTTCTCGTAGTGGTCGAGACGCGCCGGCATGTAGTCGCAGAAGTCCAGCACCATCTTGTCCCAGCCTTCCGGCAAATCCTGCGTGACGCCGCCGATGCGGAACCAGCTCGGATGCATGCGGCCGCCGGTGATCGCCTCGACGATGGAGAACAACCGCTCGCGGTCGGCGAACATGTAGAAGACCGGCGACATTTGCCCCACGTCCTGGGCGAAGGTGCCGTAGAACAACAGGTGGCTCGCGATGCGAAAGCACTCGCTGAGCATGACGCGGATCACCTGCGCGCGTTCCGGCACCTCGATACCGGCCATCTTCTCCACGTTCATCACATACGGCAGGTTGTTCATCACGCCGCCCAGGTAGTCCACCCGGTCGGTATACGGGATGTACGTGTGCCAGCTCTGGCGCTCGGCCATCTTCTCTTGAGCGCGGTGGTGATAGCCGATGTCCGGCACCGCCTGCACGACCACCTCGCCGTCGAGCTGCAGGGCGATGCGAAACACGCCGTGTACGCTCGGATGGTTGGGGCCCAAGTTGAGGAACATGAAGTCCGTGTGCTTGGCGTCCCGGCTCATGCCCCACTCTTCCGGCACGAAGCGCAACGCTTCTTGCTGCGCCTTCTGGAACTCCGGCGTCATGGTGAACGGGTCCATCTCGGTGGCCCGGGCCGGATGCTCCTTGCGCAACGGGTGACCTTCCCACAACGCGGGCGTCAAGATACGGCGCAGGTTGGAGTGACCGTCGAAGCGGATGCCGAACATGTCGTAGGCCTCGCGCTCGTACCAATTGGCCACCGGGTAGATGGGTTCGATGGAGTCCACGCTCTCGCCGTCCCGCAGCGCCACCTTGATGCGCAGGTCGTCGTCCGCCGACAGGGACATCAGGTGATAGAAGACGGTGAACTCCGAAGGCGGCTCGGCACCGCGGCTCCGGCGGGTGCGCTCGTCGATGGCCGAGAGGTCGAACATGAGTTCGTAGCGCGCCGGCGCATCCTGTTTCAGATAGCGCATCACCGGGCGGATCTTTTCCTTCGGCACCCAAACCGTAGTGACGCCGTCCACGCAGTCTTGGCGCACGCATTCGTCGCCGAAGTGGGTGGCCAAGTCCGCGGCGATGTGCCGCTCGTCCGTGGTCCCTGCCCCTTGTTCGAGGACTTGGGCCATCTAGTGCCCTCTCCGCTTGACTTCTTTTGTCGCAGCGAGTCGCCCCTCGGGTTGCCGTGCCGAGCGAGCCTTGAAAGTCGAGAAATCAGCCAGACAGGACACTAGGTGCGCTTCTTGCCGAGCAAATCCGCCGACAACGGCGCGTCGCCGACCGTCGTCGGCTCGGCCAAGTGGGTGGCTCGCATACGCTCCGGGGTATGCAGGTCGCGTTGGCTGGGGATATAGCGATCACGACGTGGGCCGGAGTCGTCCGCCTTGGTCACGCTGCCGTCTTCGCCGATCAACCAAGACAGCGGGCGGGGGGTGTTCTTAACGGCTTCCTGCAGCAACGTCAGACCTTGCATGAACGCCTCCGGTCGTGGCGGACAGCCGGGCACGTAGACGTCCACCGGCAGGAACTTGTCCGCGCCTTGCACCACGCTGTAGACGTCGAACATACCGCCGGAGTTGGCGCAGGAACCCATGGAGATCACCCAACGCGGCTCCAACAGTTGCTCGTAGAGGTGTTGCAGCACGGGCGCCATCTTGCGGAACACGGTGCCGGAGATCACGATGAGGTCCGCTTGCCTCGGCGTGGCGCGAATCACCTCCGCACCGAAGCGGGAAAGATCATGGCGAGAGGTGAATGAAGTCGCCATCTCCACGTAGCAGCAGGAGAGACCGAAGTTGAACGGCCATATGGAGTTGGCCCGGCCCCAAGCCACCAAGTCTTCGAGCCTCGCAGTGAGAAAGCTCTTGCCTGCCTCCTCGTTGTAGGCGTCCTCCACCGCGCCCATGGGGGCGTCCGGTTCCGCTTTGACGAGCCGCCACTGCATCGGCTAGACCTGCGCCACGGCTTCGCGTTGAACATTGGCGCGGGCGTAGCGTCCCGGCCCCGGCGCTCGCCGCTTCAAGCCCCAGTCCAATGCGCCGCTACGCCACTCGTAGAAGAGCGCCGCCAGAAGAATGAGGATGAATATCGACGCGCCGATATAGCCCCGCCAGCCTACGTCCAAAAAAGCCACGGCCCACGCGATGATGAAGATCGTCTCCAAGTCGAAGATGACGAAAAACACGGCGATCAAGTAGAACTCGACGGAGAGCCGCATCTCCTCGGCATCGCCCACCGGAACGATCCCGGACTCGAACGGCAACGTGCGCGCGCCGCCATGCCGGGCCTTGGCGCCGACGAACCAAGCCGCCAACAGCGCGATGCCGATGACCGCCCCGACGGCGAGCACGAACAACAGCAATGGGAGCATGTCGGGAGCGGCGTTAGCCACACCAGCCTCGGACACTGTCAAGCCCCTGAATCAGGATGCATCAAACCGGCCACGCTTAACCGCCCAGCCGGTGCCCCTAGCGCATCCGCGAGGGGCGAAACCGCGACAAACATACAGCGACAGGCCGCTTCGAGCAAGCGGAATCGGCACCGGGAAAGCGTACTTGGCAGTGTCCATGTTTCAACCTTACTGGTTTTGGATGCGTTCGTTTGCATCGGAGATCAGTGGGTTGCCGGTGGTCGTCGCCAAGCGCCGACTGGCGACGCCGTTCCGGTCGAGGGCGCGCGATCACGACGAGGCGGCCGCAAGCCGCATGGCTTGGCTGACGGGGTTCTTCTCCGGTATCACCTCACCGACAAACTTCGCCATGCCGCGAGGGTCGATGGCGGAACCGGATCGCGCACGGTCAAGAGCCGCTCCCGGTGCCGGTTCAGTTTCAGCAACTCGTAACTCGACTTGCACACTTGGGCGAGCACCACCAAGCGCTCTTCCGGTGACAGCGAACGGGCAAACGCCACCTCGTCCGTCAAGCTGTGGCGAGACCTGTCCAAGGACGGCGACAGCGCGCCGCCTAGCACCCCGTGCTGAATGTCGTGCGGCATTGAACGGCCTCGGCATCGTTGCTCTCGGTCGCATATTGCCCGTTGTGCTCCCTCTTCTCGACTGCCGGGCGGGCGCCTGACCGTTCACGATGCGACGCGGACTCCCACCACGGGATGGCGGCCGACATCACCGCCGCACACGCCGTCGCCGTTTGGCTGGCCGGCCCGCCAAGGCGAGGTCGATGCGACCGGTGGCGACCGACACGTCCTCGACGACCACCTCTACCCGATCGGCCAAGTCGAACCGGTCGCCCGAGCGGGTCGCCACTAGGCTCATTCGCTCCGGCACATATTCGTAGTAGTCCCGTCCGAGCTTGGAAACATGCACCAATCCCTGCACGAACAGGCCGTCGAGTTCGACGAATAGGCCGAAGCCGGTCACCGCGGCCACGGTACCGCCGAATGTCTCGCCGATGCGCGGCGCCAACAATGCGCACTTGAGCCAGCCAGCGACGGCGCGCTCGACGTCTTCCGCTCGGCGTTCGGTCATGGAGATGTGGGTGGCGGCGAGGGTCAGTTCGTCGTTGGGAATCGCTTCGCCTTTGATCAGGCGAAGCACCAGCAAGTCCGCGTAGCGCCGGATTGGCGACGTGAAGTGCGCATAGGCAGGCAGCGCGAGGCCGAAGTGTCCCAAGCGCCTAGGCTCGTAGCGCGCTTGGCTGAGCGAGCGCAGGACGATGGTCTCCCACATCCACCGCGGCCAAGACGACTTCGCCATCGCTCGTTGGCAAACATCGGCCAACGCTTTGGGTGTCAGCGGGGCATCCGGCAGACGTTCGCCGACGACCGCGAGGGTCGCCGAAAGCTGTTCGAGTTTCTCCACCGTCGGCTTTTCGTGGACGCGATACACCGGTTGCTGGCCGCGCTTCTCAAGGTAGCGGGCGGCGGCCACGTTGGCGGCGATCATCGCCTCTTCGATCAACCGGTGGGCATCGTTGCGAACGATAGGCTCGACACCCACCGGGTGCCCATCCTGCAATACGACACGGGTCTCGCGGGTATCGAAATCCAAGGCGCCCCGCTCGTCCCGACGCGCGCGCAAGCGTTGGTAGACCTTGTGCAAGGCCTTGAGCGAGGCCGCCACTTCGGTGCCTTTCGCCCCGCCCGCCAAGCCCGCCCCGCCGCCTTGCAGAAAAGCGTCGACTTCGTCGTAGGTCAGGCGAGCGTGGGAGTGGATCACCGCCTCGTAGAACTCGTAGCGCGACACCCTGCCCTGAGCGGACACGCGCAGGTCGCAGACCACGGCGAGCCGTTCTTGGTTCGGGAGCAGCGAACAAATGCCGTTGGACAACGCCTCGGGCAGCATCGGCACCACGCGGTCCGGCAGATACAGGGAGTTGCCGCGCTCGCGCGCATCCCGGTCGAGCACCGAACCGGAAGTGACGTAGTGGGCGACATCGGCGATGGCGACGACTAGCCGCCAACCGCCTCGGCGCACGGGTTCGGCGAACACGGCGTCGTCGAAATCCCGCGCGTCGGCCCCGTCGATGGTCACCAACGGCATGCGCCGAAGATCGCGGCGGCCGGCGCGGGCGTTGGCGGAGACCGTGGCCGGGATGACGAGTTCGCCCGGGTCGAACGACCAATCGCAAGGCACCCGATGCGCCGCCAAGCATGTTTGCGCGGCCAAGGCGGCTTGGTCCGGGGCCTCGACCGCGCGCACGACCCGGCCTACGGCGCCAGTCGGCGAGACGGCGGTGACACGCACTTCGACCACGTCGCCGGGCCGAGCACTCGGCGATTCGACGAGGTCGATGCGCCCGGTAAGGCCGAGATCGAACGACTCGACGAACCATGATCGAGCCGACGCCACGAGTAAGCCGAACACCGGTTCCGGCGACGGCGACACGACTTGCGCGATCACCGCTTGCTTGCCTTGCGAGACCGCGAGCACCCGATCGCCGGCGCGCAAGCCGCTGCGGTCGATCTCAAGCAGCCGCCCGTCATCGGTCCGCAGCCGCAGTTCACGGCCGTCGCGGACGATCTCGCCAACGCTACGCTCCCCGCTGGCGAGCTGATAGACGCCGTTGCGCGAGCGAAGGAGTTCGCCGCCATCGAGCAGGGTGTCCATCAGGCGCCGGAACATCCGCGACTCTTGGCCGCGCCGAAGCGCGAAGTGGTCGACTAGCACCGACCAAGAGGAAGGCCCGAGTTCGGCGAGCGCCTTGCGGATTTGCGTCGCGCCGACCGCTGCTTTTACGCCGCTCGCCGGACGACGCTTGTAGACAGCGCGCGTCGCTGGTCGTTTCCGTGTTGCCAAATGCGAGGCGACTTCCGAGCCTTAGGGCGCTTAAGCCCGTCGAGTGATAGACCGCATCAGTTTAACCTGCTCCGCCGTTCGCCATTGCCCGGCCAAAACTCGCGCCAGCGGCGCACCGGACGCTCGGCTGGTGGCATGAGCGTTTGTTCCAAATCAGTCGGGGAGCCAGTTCGGCCCGCAGCGTTTGCGATCATCACCCTCGGCGCAGTCGCGCCCACCGGCGCTCGGGCTCGCTTGGCGTTGGGACATCTAGCCTTTGACGCCGGCACACCGCGTGTCTCACACTTGCCCTATGTCCTTGGAACACATTGAACTCGATGCGCCGGACCCGGCCGGCACGGTGGTTTGGCTGCACGGTTTGGGCGCGGACGGACACGATTTCGAGCCGATCGCGCCGATGCTCGAACTCGCCACGCCGGTGCGTTTCGTCTTTCCCCACGCGCCGGAACGCCCGGTCACCATCAACGGTGGCGCGGTGATGCGCGCTTGGTACGACATCGACCCTCGGGCGCCGCTCGCCGGGGCCGATGACATCCGCGCCTCGGCGTCCGCAGTCGAGGAGCTCGTACGCGGCGAAGAAGCGCGCGGCATCCCGCGCTCGAAGATCGTGCTCGCCGGTTTTTCGCAAGGCGGCGTGATCGCGTTGCACTTGGCCTTGCGCTCCGAAACGCGCTTCGCCGGCGTCATGGCGCTTTCGACCTATGTACACGACCCCGAGCGCTTGGGCGACGAAGTGAGCTTCGCCAGCATAGATACGCCGATTCTCATGGCGCACGGGCAAATGGATCCGATGATTCCCATTGGCCGCGCCATCATCTCCCGCGAAGCGCTCACCGGCCTTGGCTACCAAGTAGAATGGCGGGAATACGGCATGGGGCACCAAGTCTGCCCCGAAGAAATCGCCGACATCGGCAAGTGGCTCCGGGCCCGCTACGCATGACTTCTCATACTGTTTTCATCGATGGTCAGGCGGGCACGACGGGCCTCGAACTCGCAGCCAGGCTCGATCGGCATCCGGCCATCGAGGTGATCGCCATCGAGGATCGCTGGCGCAAAGACCCCGAGCGCCGGCAGGCGCTTTTCGCCGAAGCCGACGTAGTGGCGCTTTGCCTGCCCGACGACGCGGCGAGGTGCGCCGTCGCGCTCGCCCCGGAAACGCGGTTCTTGGACGCCAGCACCGCACATCGACTCGCGGACGGTTGGACCTACGGCCTGCCGGAACTAACGCCGGGGCAACGCCAGCGCATCCGCACCGCGCCGCGGGTGGCGAATCCCGGCTGCTACCCCACCGGCTTCGTGCTCGGCATCCGCCCGCTGATCGACGCCGGCGTGCTCGGCGCGGACGTCCCGCTGCGCACGCACGCGCTCTCCGGCTACTCCGGCGGCGGCAAGGGCATGATCGCCAAGTATCGGGCCTGCGACCAACCGGCGTGGCAAGCCCGTCCCTACGCGCTCGACTTGCAGCATAAGCACGTGCCGGAGATGCGCGCCTTCTCCGGCACCTTGGCGGCGCCCCTCTTCTCACCCGCCGTCGGCCACTACTACAGCGGCATGGTGGTGCAAGTGGGGCTGTTCACCAGCGAACTCGAAGCCGGGGCCACGGCGCGGGACGTCCACCAGACACTCGCGGAACGCTACCGCGACGAGGCGTTCGTTCACGTCCACCCCTTCCCGACCCCTGCCGATGCGGTCCGCGATGGCTTCCTCTCGCCGACCGAGCGCAACGGCACCAACCACCTCGACTTGATGGTGTTCGGCAATCGCGAGCAAGTGCAAATCGTGAGCCGATACGACAATCTCGGCAAGGGCGCGTCCGGCGCCGCCGTACAGAACCTCAATCTAATGCTCGGTTTGACGGAGACAACGGGACTTTGACACTCGTGCGATACACATGACCAGCCGCCAGGACCTCGAGCAGCGGTACCAAGCGTTAAGGGGCGCCAACCTCGCCTTGGACCTCACCCGCGGCAAGCCGGCGGCCGACCAGCTCGACCTTGCCAACGACCTCGACGGTTATCTACGCGGTGACTATCGGGCGGCCGACGGCACGGATGTGCGCAACTACGGCGCCCTGCGCGGCATTGCGGACGCGCGAGCCCTAGGCGCGCAATTCTTGGCAGTGGACCCCGCCAACGTCATCGCCGGCGGCAACTCCAGCTTGACGTTGATGTTCTATGTGCTCGACGCGGCCATGAACGGGGATCTCGCGGGTGGGCCGTGGCGCGAGTCCGGTACCGTCAAGGCGCTCTGTCCGGCACCCGGCTACGATCGCCACTTCGCCCTCGCCGAAGCGTTGGGTATGGAACTCGTGGCCGCGCCGATGACCGACGACGGCCCGGACATGGCGGCAGTGGAGGCGGTCGTCGACAGCGACCCGGCGGTGCGCTGCATCTGGTGCGTGCCGAAGTTCTCCAATCCTACCGGCTGCGTCTACTCGCCGGAGACGGTGCGCCGTCTGGCGGAACTGCCGACCCGAGCGTCGCGCCCGTTTCTCGTGCTGTGGGACAACGCTTACGCGGTCCACGACTTCGAGTCCCCTCCCGCGGAACTGACGCCGATTCTGCCGCTCGCCGAAGCGGTGGGTAGCCAAGACCACATCGCCCTATTCGCGTCCACGTCGAAGGTGACCTTCGCCAGCGCCGGCATCGCCTTCGTCGGCGGTTCGGCGGCGTTCCTCAGCGAGCTGGAACAACGCCTTTCGGTATTCATGATCGGCGCGGACAAAGTGAATCAGCTTCGTCACGCGCGGTTTCTGTCCGAGCGCCTAGCCGACCACATGCGCGCCCACGCGGCCTTGGTGCGGCCTAAGTTCGAGGCGGTTCAGCGGGGCCTCGAACGCGGCCTCGGCGGCACCGGTCTCGCCCGCTGGACGCGACCTCGCGGCGGCTACTTCGTTTCTCTGGACACCGAGCCGGGGCTCGCCAAGCAGACGGTTGCCCTCGCCGGCGAACTCGGCGTCGCGCTTACTCCGGCGGGCGCCACGTTTCCCTATGGCCGGGATCCCGAGGACCGCAACATACGACTCGCGCCGAGCTTCGCCACCGTCGAGGAAGTCTCGGCCGCGGTGGATGTGCTGTCGGTATGCGTCAAACTCGCCGCGGCGCGACGAGCGGATAGTCCATGAGCGACAGCGAAGCGGCCGCCCATTTCGAGGAACTCGCGCTGCCGCCGTCCGTGATGGCGGCCATCCGCGAGCTCGGCTTCGAACGCTGCACGCCTATACAGGGCGAGGTGTTGCCGTACAGCTTGTCGGACTACGACGTCACCGGACAGGCGCAAACCGGCACCGGCAAGACCGCGGCGTTCCTCATCACCATCCTCGCCCGCCAACTCGAGTACCCGCGGGAGCGGCCACTGCCGCCGGGGGCCGCCCGCTCGCTGATCTTGGTGCCCACCCGCGAGCTCGCCATGCAGATCGAAACCGATGCCAAGGAACTCGCCAAACACACCGAGACGCGCATCGTCTGCCTCGTCGGCGGCATCGACTACGGGAAACAGCAGCAAGCGTTGCGTCAGGGCCCCGTCGACATCCTCGTCGCCACCCCGGGCCGACTAATCGACTTCTCCCGGCAACGCCTCGCCAACTTGGGGCAAGTAGAAGTGCTGGTGATCGACGAAGCGGATCGCATGTTGGACATGGGGTTTATTCCAGACGTGCGCCGCATCGTCTATCAAACGCCGAAGAAGCGCGGTCGGCAGACGATGTTCTTCAGCGCGACCTTCAACGACGACGTCATGAACCTCGCCAAGCAGTGGACCCTCGATCCCGTACATGTGGCGATCAAGCCGGAGTCCGTCGCCGTAGACACGGTCGAGCAGCGCTTCTGGGCGCTGCCGAGGGAGCGCAAGCGCGGCACGTTGTTGGATTTCGTGCGCAACTGCGAGCCCGACCACACCTTGGTGTTCGTCAACCGGCGCGATCAAACGCATCGCTTGGTGAGTTTCCTGCGCGGCCACGCGATAAGCTGCGAAGGCTTGGCCGGCGACATTCCGCAACGCAAGCGGCTCGCCACCATGCAACGGTTCAAGGAAGGCAAGACCAAACTCGTCGTGGCCACCGACGTCGCCGGACGGGGCATCCATGTCGAGGGCATCAGTCATGTCATCAATTACGACTTGCCGGAAGACGCCGAGGACTATGTGCATCGCATCGGCCGCACCGGTCGCGCCGGCGCCACCGGCATCGCCATCAGCTTCGTTTCCGAAGACGATGCCTTCGATCTGCCCGCCATTGCGGAACTGCTCGGCCACGACATCAAGACCACGCCGCCGGAGGTCTGAGGGCCGGTAAATCCCGACCGTTCGCGGCACTGACCAGAGGAGACCAGCCGTGGCCGAGAAAACCACCGTGGGCATCATTCAGATGTGCGCGACAGCCGACGTCGAGCGCAATCTCGACACCACTTGCCGCCTTGTCGAGGCGACGGCCGAGGCTGGCGCGAGCGTGGTGCTGGTGCCGGAGGCCTTTGCCTTCATCGGCCGGGAACGGGAGCGCAACGCTTGGCTGGAGGCCATCCCCGAGGCCGGCGGCGATGCGCCCGGCCCTATCCTCGGGCGCTGCCAAGAGACGGCGCGAAACACCGGCGCGCATTTGGTGCTCGGCGGCTTTCCGGAGCGCGCGCCGGACGGGCGCGCCTTCAACACCTGTTTGCACCTTGCCCCGGACGGGGAAGTCGCCGCCCGGTATCGCAAGATCCACCTGTTCGACGTCGACTTGGCGAATGGCACGCGGATGCGGGAGTCCAAAAGCACGGCGCCGGGCGAGCGCGCCGTCGTCACCACGACGCCATTCGGCACACTCGGTCTGACGGTGTGCTACGACGTGCGCTTTCCTTCGCTGTACCAAACCCTCGCCGACAAGGGCGCGGTCGCCATCACGGTGCCGAGCGCGTTCTTCAAGGACACGGGGCGCGCTCACTGGCACGTCTTGTTGCGTGCCCGGGCCATCGAATGTCAGTGCTACATTCTGGCGCCGGCACAGCACGGCGACCACGGCCACCGCGGTCGGCAGTCCTACGGCCACGGCTTGGTCGTCGACCCTTGGGGCGACGTGGTCGCCGAATGCGCGGACGGCGACGGCTTCGCTTTGGCGGACATCGACCCGGCCCGGGTGGCGGCGGTGCGGGCGCAACTGCCCAGCCTCGCCAATCGCCGACCGTTCGCGTGACGGCGCCGCCTCCGCAACCCACTCCTTCGGCCACCACAAGTGGCCGCACCCTGCTTACCGTCGCTGCCTTGGTGGTGATCGTCGCCGGCATCAAGGCGGCGGAGCAAGTGGTGGTACCGTTGCTGTTGGCCGCGTTCATCGCCACCATCGCCGCCACGCCGGTGTTCTGGCTGCATCAACGCTGCAAGATTCCCGTCGGCGTCGCCATCGCCCTAGTGGCGCTGACGATGATCGTGGCCGTGCTCGGGGTTGGCGCGTTGATCGCCCGCTCCGTGGCCGAGTTCCAAGACAAACTACCCGCCTACGAACAGCGACTTGGCGTCTTTCAGGCCGATCTCGCCGCGTTCTTGGCCCGCTTCGGCATCGACCTGTCGGCACTCGACGGTCTAGACCCGCAGCTCGCGCTCGGCTTCGCCGGCGATGCGCTGCTCAGTCTGAGCAATGTGCTGGCCAACGGCTTCGTCATCCTGCTCAGCGTCATCTTCATCCTTGCCGAGGCGTGGACCTTCCCGCGCAAGCTGCGCACGGTGCTCGACGAGCCGGAACGCGATCTCCCGCACTTCGAGCGCTTCGCCGCCAACGTCAACCGCTATATGGCCATCAAGACCACGGTGAGCATCGCCACGGGCGTGTTCGTGACCGTGGCGTTGTGGATCATCGGCGTCGACTATCCGATCCTGTGGGGAGTGCTCGCCTTTCTGCTCAATTACGTACCGACCATCGGCAGTGTCATCGCAGCACTCCCGCCGATGGTGCTGGCCGGCCTGCAACTCGGCCTCGGCGGCGTGCTGGCCACCGGCGTGGTGTTCCTGATCGTCAACATCGTCATGGGCAGCGTGGTCGAGCCGCGCTTCATGGGCGCCAGCCTCGGCCTGTCGACCTTGGTGGTGTTCCTGTCGCTGGTGTTCTGGAATTGGATGCTCGGTCCCGTCGGCATGCTTCTCTCGGTGCCGTTGACGATGACCGCGAAAATCGCCTTGGAAGCGAACCCCGCCACGGCATGGATCGCCCACTTGCTCGATCCCGCCACCCGCGCAAAGACAGTCGAGGGCGACGGCGAAGCCACGCCGTGAGCTACGAGCGGGACAACATTCGCCGCATGGCGGGCTACGTCTACGGCGAACAGCCCGAAGGGCGCGATGTCATTAAGCTCAACACCAATGAGAACGCGTGGCCGCCCTCCCCGGCGGTCGCCGAGGCGCTGGTCGCGTTCGACGTGGCGGACCTGCGCCGCTATCCGCCGGCGACGGCCGCCCCGCTACGCCGCTTGGTCGCCGAGCGGTTGGGCGTGGACGCCAAGCAAGTCGTCGCCACCAACGGCGGCGACGAGGCGTTGCGCCTCGCGCTCACGACCTTCGTCGCGCCGGGCGGAACCTTGGGCCTAGCGTCGCCGAGCTATTCCCTCATGCCGGTGCTCGCGGCGGTGCAGGACTGCACGGTCGCCGACATCGCGCTTGGCTGCGATTGGCAGTTGCCGAACGACTGCGCGGCCCGACTCAACGCCGCCGGCGCCAAGCTCACCTGCATCGTCAACCCCCACGCGCCGTCCGGCTCGCTGATGCGTGCCGAAGCCGTCGCCGCCTTGGCGCGGGACCTCGACGGCGTGCTGCTGGTGGACGAGGCGTATGTGGACTTCGTCGATCCGCGACACGACCATGACTTAACGCCGCTAGTACACGAGCACGACAATGTCTTGCTGCTGCGCACGTTGTCCAAGGGCTATTCGCTGGCCGGCCTTCGGATCGGTTTCCTGATTGGCGACGTCGGCCTGATCGAACCGATCCTCGCCAAGACCCGCGACAGCTTCAATGTGGACGCCATCGCGCAGACGTTGGCGGCCGCCGCCTTCGCGGACGCCGCCTACGCACAGTCGTGCTGGCGGGAGATTCGTCGTCAGCGTCAACGATTGGCAGGGCAACTTGGTGCGCTTGGTTTCCAAGTGCCGGGGTCGGAAGCGAACTTCCTGCTCGCGCGCGTGCCCGAAGGACGCTCGGCGACCCGGATCCAAGCGGGACTGCGGGCGCGGCGGATTCTGGTTCGTCACTTCCCAACGTCCAAGTTGCGCGATTGCTTGCGCATCACGGTGGGAACGCCGGCGGAAAGCCAAGCGCTGCTCGACGCCTTGGGCGAGTTGCTTTGATTTCGACTTCAGCAAACGGCTGGGCGGCGACAGTCGCTACAATTGCGCGTCCACAGCCAGCCAAGGTTGCCATCAATGCCTGACCAACTGCCCGCCCTGAGCCTAGCCGCCGTGCCCGGCCGCCGCAAAGCCACCCTGGAACTCGCCAAGGAGATCGAAGCGCGTGGGTTTCCCGGCATCTATTGCCCGAGCATGAGCGACGGCGTGTCGCTGTGCGGTGCGCTCGCGTTGGTTACCGAGCGCGTGCGTTTCGGCACCAGCATACAGCCCATCTACACCCGCCACGTGCAGGATTTCGCGCAGGCTGCGAGCTTCATTCACGAGGTCTCCGGCGGGCGCTTCGACTTTGGCATTGGCGTCAGCCACGCCCCGGCCATGAATCGGCTAGGCGTCGAGACCGGCAAGCCGCTCGGCGACATCCGCCGCTTCGTCGACGAACTCAAAGCGGTGCCCCGCGCCGGCGAGTTGCCGCCCTTGGTGCTCGCCACGTTGCGCAAGAAGATGATCCGCCTCTCGGCGGAGATCGCCGACGGTATGGTGTTCGCCAATGGCGCTCGATCGCATATGGCCGATTCGCTGGCCGTGCTCGACGCGGAGAGTCGAGATGGCGAGCGCTTCTTTATCGGCAACATGATCCCCACTGTCGTCGCGGACGACATCGAGGCCGCCAAGGCGCGCAACCGCCGCACGCTCGCAAGTTACGCGGCGTTGCCCAACTATCGGGCGTATTGGAAAGAAGCCGGCTACGTCGAAGAGATGGAAGCCGTGGAGGCGGCGCTGGCCGCCAAGGACTTCAACCGCGTGCCGGAGTGCCTCTCCGACCGCTGGTTGGCCGACACCACCCTGTTCGGCACCGCGCACCAAGTGCGTGACGGCATCGAGGCGTGGTTCGACGCCGGCATCAAGACGCCGATCATCGTGCCCTCGTCCGCAAGCGGCGGGCAGTTTCGCGCATTCGAAGAGTTCTTCGCCATCTGGAAGTGAACGCGCCAGTGAGCTAGGTGCCTGCGGAACCGCTACAATCTCCCCCGCCGCGCAGCGCGAGAACGGCGAATGACGCAACGCATCTGGCTGATTCGGCACGGCAAGTCGTCGCGTCCGTTCGGCGTTATCGACCACCAGCGCCCGCTGTCCAAGCGAGCGACCGCCGACGCCGCGCTGATTCGCCAGTGGCTGGGCGATGAGCCCAAGGTGTTCGTCGCCAGCACCGCCCGCCGCGCCTGGGAGACCGCCCAACTCATCGCCGGCGACCGTCCGATAACGACCCGGGAGGAGTTGTATCTCACCTCGACGGGAGAGTTTCTCGAGGTCGTCGAGGACACCTTGCGTGATTCCGAGTGCGCCGCCTTCGTCGCCCACAACCCCGCCATCACCGTCCTCGTCAACCGGCTCGCGGGCGAGCAGGTCACCGACAATGTGCCCACGTTGGGCGTGGCCGCTTACGAGCGGCGAGAGCCGAACAGCGCTTGGCGGCTGCGCGGCTACGTCGCGCCAAAGCAGTTGCGCACGGCCGCCCGACGGAGTTAGCGCGTAACCGCGGAGGGCGCTGAGGCGGCTTGGCGGGCGGCGGCGGAAGTCCGCACGGAGGAGCCGAGCGCAGGACTGCGGAACTACAAGCGATACTCCATGCTCGCGACCCATGCGCGAACAGAACGCCGGCGACGTCGATACCTGCTAACCAAGACGGGTTAGCCGCGCCACGAAGAAGCCATCGAATAGGTGATCCGGGAAAATGCGCACCGTGCCGTCAATGCCTCCCGGCGTGACGGGGACATGGGCGAAATCGAGCGGCTCGACAGCGGCCTGCGGCTCTCGCCGCAGGAGATAGGCGACGACCGCTTCGTTTTCCCGACGCGAGAAAGCGCAGGTGGAGTACACGAGCGCACCGCGTGGCTTTAGGCAGCGAAACGCCGTGCGCAGGAGGCCGCGTTGCTTGTGCGCGCACTCCTTGGCCTTGCCCGGCGACCAGTAGCGCGTGGTAGCTGCGTCGTCGGCGCGAAAGCGCGCTTCGGAAGAGCACGGCGCGTCCAGCAAGACGCAGTCAAAGCTCTCGGCGAACTCGCCGCCCAAGCGCCGGCCGTCGGTCCAGCGGCAACGCGTGTTACGCACGCCGCACCGTTCGAGATTGGCGCGCAGCCGCATATAACGCGCTTTGGCCACATCCACCGCCAAGATCTCACCGGTGTTGCGCATGGCCGCCGCCATGAGCACCGTTTTGCCGCCGGGTGCCGCAGCCATGTCCAAGACACGCTCGCCGGGCTGCGGATCGAGCGCATGCACGGCGAGGGCGCTCGACGGGTTGAGCAGATAGATGCGCCCGCTCGCCGCGGCGGAATGCCGGGTCAAACGCGATCGGTGTTCGCCGGCGCACGCGAGAACACCGGCAACGCCCGGAACGGGCGATCCCCACGACGGCGCATCCCCGCCCTTGAGCGGGTTCAGCCAATAAGCGACATCCTTGTCGGCGTGCATGGTCTTGACGACGGCGCACGCACGTTCATGGCCGAGCTCCGCTCGCAGGCGCTCGAGAAAGCGGGGTGGCAAACTCACGCGCACCCTTCTCGGCTACGCCGCCCCGGGGTTCCGTGCGACGCCCCCTCCGGGAGTCGCTCGACGCGCCGAGCGCGCGCTAAAGCGCGAGAAATCAACAAGACAGGGAAGTAGCCGCATGCCGGACTTGGCCGCGTTAACCGCGAAGTCCGACTTATACGCAGGGCGGCTTGGGCTCAAGGCGAAGGCGGTGCCGAGAGGCAACGGCTTTCGTGGCGCCGGCCCCCGACGTAGCCGTTGTGCCGATTCGCACATAGCGGTTAAGTTACCGCCTTGAGTGGTCACGGAGTCAACACCATGAGCTTCCTCATTTTTGTCGCCGTCGTAGTGGTGGCCTATTACGCTTGGCGTATCGTCGATCAACTGCCCGACATCGCCTATCGGCTGAGCGAGATCCAGCGCGATGTCGCCGATGTGCGCCGTCGACTCGAAGCCGTCGAAGAACCCGAAGCCGTTGCGCAAGACGGCGAGCAGGCAAGCGAGCAAGAAGAAGAGGAGTCGGCCCAATGAGCGCCGCCACGCGGAACACCACAAAGACCCGTGCGAGGTACATGGTCGCGAGCCTAGTCGTCACAGTCGCAGGAGTCGCCCTCGCTGGCCCCGCGGACCCCTTCGCGGCGGTGGAGATCAAGGCTATTCACGTCGCCGGCCACGTACACATGCTGACCGGCGCCGGCGGCAACATCGGCGTTAGCGTCGGCCCGGACGGCGTGCTCATCGTCGACGACCAATTCGCGCCATTGGCGGAGCGGATTACGGCCGCTATCGACTCGATCGGCGGCGCCGCGCCAAAGTTCGTGTTGAACACGCACTTCCACGGCGACCACACCGGCGGCAACCCCTTCTTCGGCGAAGCCGGCGTCATCGTCGCCCATGCCAATGTCCGCGCACGCCTCTTCGACGACATGCCCGCCGTCGGCTTGCCGGTGGTCACTTTCGAGGACAGTCTACGGCTGCACTTCAACGGCGACGAGATCGACGTCCTTCACCTACCGCACGGCCACACGGACGGCGACAGCATCGTGTGGTTCAAGGACGCCAAAGTCATTCACATGGGCGACCACCTCTTCCAAGGTCGCTTCCCATTCGTTGACGTGGCGAACGGCGGCAACGTGGACGGACTCATCGCCAACCTGCAGACCGTGCTGGACTTCTTGCCCAAGGACACCCAGGTCATACCCGGTCACGGCAACTTGGCGACCGTCGCCGAAATTGGCGAGGCACTAGAAGTGATCTCGCAGTCGCAAGCGGTGGTACGCCGCGCCCTCGCCAACGACGCGCTCGACGCGCTTAAGCGCGAGGGCTTCGGGCGCTGGACGGGATGGGGCGAGGGCTTCATCAGCGAGGAACGGTGGATCGACATCCTCGTCGCCAGCGAGCAAGCGAGCGCATCGACCGAAGTGTCACAGTGACCGACCCCGCGGTGCTCTTGCGCACCGACCGAGCCGAAGCGCGACGCCGAGACGATCCGAACGCCAACCTATGCATGTTGGCAACCGTCGCCGACGGCGAGCCGCAGGTGCGCACGCTGGTGTTGCGCGATGGCCCGGTCTCCGGGCAACGCTTGGCGGTCTTTCTGAACCGCAACAGTCCGAAGCATCGCCAACTCGCCCAGTCGGCGAGTGTACAAGCGCTCGTCTATTTGCCGAGCTTGGCGGTGCAATACCGGTTGACATGCACCTTGCAGCCGATTCCCGAGGCCCTCGTCCGAGAGAGCTGGCAGTTGCGGCCGGCGATGCCGAAGCGACTCGACTGGCTGTACGAGAGTCGTCCTCAGGGCACGACGGTGAACAGCCGGGAGGCGCTCCTCTCGATGTTGAAGGGACCGGTGCCAAGCGCAGCGCCGGATTCGGCGCTTGGCTATGAGTTGCTGCTGGAAGTGGTAGAGCGCTTGGCGCTGAACCAGCCAGACGGCGTTCACGATCGCCGCCGCTACACACTGCGCGACGGCACTTGGCGCGAGGAGGTGCTAGTGCCGTAGGGCACCGCTGACTATGACCCGCACCGTTGACGCGGGTGCCCGCACTGTTGGTGTGGGTTAGCGCAGCGCCGCCATTTCGTCATCGGCTGGAACGATGCCAACTAGGTGGGTAAAGCAGGTCTCTTTCGCTACCTTGACGAACGCTCGAAGGTACGGCGCGGTCACCTGCTCGGCGCGCACCGCCACGGAGAGATTCGGCCACAAGCCCTCCTCGCCGAGGGACCGCGCCACGACGTAGTCGCGCTCGACATACTCGGCGAGCGCCCAATTCGGCAGGCAGCATATGCCCCGACCGCTAGCTACCAACTGCACCATCATGGTGGTGAGTTCCGCCGTTCGCACCCGCGCCGGCGCGACGCCCGCAGGGTCCAAGAATCCAGTGAACACGTCCAAGCGGGAGCGCTCTACGGGATAGGTGATCAACGTTTCCGTGGCGAAGTCCGAGGGGGTCAACCACTCCTTGGCGGCGAGGGGATGGTCCGCCGCCAACGCCGCTTGCGCCTCGTAGCCGAACAGCGGCAGGTACGCCAACCCCGCCTCAAGAACGGGGTCCGCGGTGACGACCAAGTCCAAGTCGCCGCGCTTCAACGCCGGCAGCGGCTCGAAGTTGAAGCCTCCGGAAATGTCCAGTTCCACGTCCGGCCACGCCTCGCGATAGGCGTTGATGGCCGGCAACAGCCACTCGAAACAACTGTGGCATTCGATGGCCATGTGTAGTCGTCCGGTCTCGCCGCCGGCCAAGCGCGCAAGGTCGCGGCTAGCGGCATCCGCTAGCGGCAGTACGGTGTCCGCAAGTTCCAGCAAGCGACTGCCCGCCGGCGTGAAACGCACCGGCCGCGTCTTGCGGAAGAACAACGAGGCGCCGAGGCGGATCTCGACTTCCTTGAGTTGGTGCGACAGCGCCGACTGGGTAAGGGAGACACGTTCCGCCGCTTCGACAAGGCTGCCGGTCTCGCGCAGCGCGACCAAGGTGCGCAGGTGACGCAGCTCAACCTGATACATGAATAACTCTTATGTTTCTCGATCACGGTCGTGCAGAAAGTTCATGCACTTTATGTGGACGTCGTCGTCGCGTCAATTAATAGCACCCGCCGTCATCCCGAACGCCGTCCCAGTCAGCCGCCTTTCTGGCCAGACTTGCCGCCACCGAGAGGGCAAGGGTAAGGTACGCGAGCACGCCACGGTGGCGCTCGGTGGCCAAGCCGAAGCGAACAGCGATGAACGACATCCTTGACTCGGCGATCTTCGACACCGCAGCCGCCAACTGCCGGCTGCTCACCCGCGCCGAAGCCACGCACTTCGTCGACAAGGGCTATGTGGTCATCAAGGGCGCTTTCCCCAGAGACCTCGCCAAGACCGTCCGCGAACACGCGTGGATGGAACTCAAAGAGAAGCACGGCGTGGACGAACACGAGCCCGTACGCTCGCGCGAGTCGTTCCGCGGGCGGAGAAACAGGCGCGGCTACTTCCGTACTTCAGGCGGCGGTCTGCGCTTCCCGTTGCAAGCACACGCGCCGAAGGCGCTTGCCGCGCAGGTGGATGTCGTTGGCGACATAGCCCGGCTGCCGGAAGACGGTAAGCGACTCGCGTGGGGCGCGGGCGCCATTGCCAACTTGGGCGTCGCCGGTGCCGCTTGGCAGCCGCCGCAACCGCGGCAGCCCGGCTGGCACAAGGACGGCTGGCACTTTCGCCACTTTCTCAATTCGCCGGAACAAGGGCTGCTCGCCGTACCGATCTACAGCGACATCCTGCCGCACAGCGGCGGCACGTTCCTCGCCACCGACTCGATTCGCCCAGTCGCCCAATTGCTCGCGCAGCACCCCGAAGGGCTACACGCGGACGGCGTGCAAGGCGCCGGCTATCTGATCCCCCACCTGATCGAGCAGTGCGCGGCGTTCGAGGAACTCACCGGCGAAGCCGGAGACTTGGCGATCCTGCACCCCTACATGTTGCATCGCGCTCCGGAGAACCCGTCGCCACGGCCTAGGTTCATTGCCAATGTCGCCGTGGTGCTGCGCGAACCGATGCGCTTCGACCGGCCACCGGGAGACCCCTTCTCCTTGGTGGAACTGGCGGTGCTGCGCGCCTTAGGCGTCGAGCGTCAGGAGTTCACTCAAGCGTGCGCGGCCGAGGCGTACGTGCCGAGCCCATTCCGGACCGAAGACGACGCCAAGACGCAGCGTCACCGGCTGGCGCGGGAGATGAGTGCCATGGCACATAGTGGATTGAGGACGCCGGACTGGGCCGAGACGTGCGGCTACATGTCGAACCGGCAGGCGCTACGCCACGCTTGACGGCGCTTGGGTGAATCGCGCACGGATGTTGGAGGCTGGAGTCGGATTCGAACCGGCGTACACGGAGTTGCAGTCCGCTGCATAGCCCCTCTGCCATCCAGCCAAGGCTCGGCTTACATCGACCCGCACCCTATCACTTACTTGCGCGAGCGGCAAATATTCGCCCGTGCAGGAACGTGAAATCGGCGCGGTTATCGGGTCTTGGCGGGGCCGTCCGGCTGCTCGTCACGGGGCCGCCGAAGCCGCGGCAGCCGTCGTTGCACAAGGTCTTCAATCGCCCTCGCTCGTCGCGTACAAGCCGTCCTTCAGCGACGGCCAAGCGGCGTGCAAGTACGCCACCATCGACCACATCGTGATGAGCGCCGCAGCGTAGAGGAGCACCATGCCGACCACCACCCACGGCAGATCCATGGCCGGCGGGTTGGCCAGCAGAATGACGATGGCGACCATCTGCATGGCAGTCTTCAAGCGCGTCGTCCACGACACCGCCACGAGGCCGCGCCGGTTCATCTCCGCCATCCACTCGCGTAACGAGGAGATGACGATTTCCCGACCGACGATGACGACGCCGGGAATGGTCAGCCACAGGCTCGCATGGCTGCCGATCAAGAGCACGAGCGCGGTAACGACGATCAGCTTGTCGGCCACCGGGTCGAGGAATGTGCCGAACGGTGTCGTCTGCTTCAGCTTGCGCGCTAAGTAGCCGTCTAGCCAGTCGGTGATCGCCGCTGCGGCGAACAGCAAGGCCGCAAGCCAATAGAGGCCGGTCAACACGTACACCAGCGCGAACACGGGAATGAACGCGATGCGGCCAAGCGTCAGCAGGTTGGGCATGTTCATCTGCTTTGCCCGTTCGTCCGGCTCGGCGGGTAGTCGGGATCAGCCGTGCAGCGCGCCGTGGATATCGGCGGCTAATTTGTGGCTGAGCCCGGGGACCTTGGCGATTTCCTCGGCGCTCGCGCCTTTGATCGAGGCCACCGAACCGAAATGCGCCAAAAGTTCGCGCTTGCGTCTAGGGCCGATGCCCACGATGTCGTCGAGCACTGATCGGCGGCGCCGCTTCTGGCGGCGTCCCCGGTGGCCCGAGATGGCGAAGCGGTGGGCCTCATCGCGAATATGCTGCAGCAGGTGCATCGCTGGGTCGTTCGGCGGGAGGGCCAATTCGCCGCCGCCGCCGAGGACGATGGTTTCCAAACCCGGCTTGCGGCCGAGGCCCTTGGCGATCCCGAGCAACGCCACGTTGTCGACTTGAAGCTGTTCCAACACCTCGGCGGCGCGAGCCACTTGGCCGCTGCCGCCGTCGATGACGAGCGCGTCGGGTAGCACGCCCTCCCCCTTCGCCAAATGGGTGTAGCGGCGACGGATCGCCTGCTCGATGGCGCCGTAGTCGTCCCCGCTAGGAACCCCCTCGATGTTGAAACGTCGATAGTCGGACTTCACCGGGCCTTCCGTATCGAACACGACACACGACGCCACCGTGGCTTCGCCGCTCGAATGGCTGATGTCGAAACACTCCAAGCGTCGCGGCAAGTCCTCCCAGCCAAGTGCCGCTTGCAGCGCGACAAAGCGCGTCAGCACGTTGTTGCGGTCCGCCACCAAGGCGGCCAAGGCGAGCTCGGCATTCTCCGTCGCCATCGTCGCCCAACGGGCGCGTTGACCGCGCACGTGGCAGGCGACTTCGACTTTGCGCCCGCTACGCTCGGACAAGGCCGAGGCGAGCAACGCCTCTTCGTCCAATGGCTGCGCCGCAATCACGCTCTTCGGTATCTCGCGGTCGCTAGTGGCCAAGTAATACTGCGATAGGAACGCGAACAGCATCTCGCCCGGCGGCACCGCCAGCTCGTTCTTCGGAAACCAAGTGCGGTGGCCGAGCATTCTTCCGTCCCGCACGAACAGCCCCTGTACGCACGCGTGGCCACCGCCGACGGCGACGCCAAAGATGTCCGCATCGGTACCGGTTCCGTGAACGTATTGATTCTCTTGGATACGACGCAGATGACCGATCTGATCGCGAAATCGAGCGGCGCGTTCGAACGCCAAGGTTGCGGCGGCGGACTCCATCTTGGCTTTGTACTCGTCGAGCAGATCCGCGCGCTTGCCTTCTAGGAACATCGCCGCCAAACGCACATCCTCGGCGTAGGCGTCGCGATCGATCAAGCCCACGCAAGGCGCACTGCAGCGCTTGATCTGATATTGCAGGCACGGACGGGATCGGTTCTTGAAAAAGCCGTCTGCGCACGGACGAAGGCCGAACAACTTCTGCAGGAGGCCTAGGCTATCGCGCACGGCCGCCGACGAGGGGTACGGCCCGAAGTAGCGCCCGGAGCGTTTGGCGCCGCGATGAAAAGCGAGACGCGGATACGGATGGTCGGTCAGGAGGATGTAGGGATAGGACTTGTCGTCGCGCAGCACTACATTGAAGCGTGGGCGGTCGGCTTTGATTAGGCTCTGTTCCAGCAGCAGCGCTTCGGTCTCGCTGTTGGTGACGGTGACTTTGATGTCGCACGTTCTCGCCGTCAGCGCCATGGTTTTGGCGTCTAGGCCGGAGGCGCGAAAGTACGAGGTCACGCGCGCCTTCAAGTTGCGCGCCTTGCCGACGTAGAGCACCTCGCCACCGGAACCCACCATGCGATAAACGCCAGGACGACCGGTCAACGTGGCGAGGAACGCCTCGGCATCGAAGGCGGTCGCCTGGCCCTCCACAGCGGGGCCTCAGCCTCGGCGTTTCGGGCGCACTAGGGGAATGACGTTGCCCTCTCGCTTGACGTATATCTCGCGCTTCCGCCCCGGCCCGTCGAGACCGATCCTACCCGCCTCGAACAAACGGAGCTCATAGCGCTTCGGCCCCCCGGCTTGACTCTCGCCTTCGGTCGGCGCGAGCGTGAGCGTATGGCCGGCAAGCCGCCACTCGCCTCGTTCAATGGCATCACCGGTGCGAGCGACATAGGTGCCGGCCGCCAACGTGCCGCTGAGCGTCAGCGAGCGCTGCGCTCGGGCGCTGGCGAGAGCGTTGTTTTGTGGCTGCTCAAGCTCCCATTTTCCGAGCAAGTTCAATTGCTTAAGCCAGCCATCTCGATTACGCCTGAGGTTCAGCATCCACCACGCAGCGATTGCGCAGGCAGCAACGATGACGAGCCACGTGCTCACGCGCCGATTATCTCGCGGTCCACGTCGACGATGGTGGCGTCGACTGCTTCAGCGGCCCAGCGTTCCACTTGGGTCAACGACTGTTCCACGACTCTCGAACTGTCCGCGACGGCCACCACCGACCATCGCGCGCGCTGGTGAACATCTTGGTAGCCGGTCTCGCAAACGGCGAGATTGGCGATGCGGCCGAATTTGTCACGCAAGCGCGACAGTCGGCGGCGTTTCTCCTTCAGAGAGGCGCAACCGGCCAACTGGAAGTCGAGTGCCAATACGCCGATTCGCATAGGTCAACCGCCTCGCCTACCTACAACCTACCTGCACTCGCACCTACTTCGTATGTCTCATGCGCCGCTCTCGCCGCCACGCAAGCTCATCCGGCAGCCGCCGACGTGCGCAATTCCTCGAAGCCCGTGCGCGCCACATCGCCGGGAATCAGCGGATACTTGATGCCCGCCCACTTCTGAGTGACGCGGATGACTTGGCACGCATAGCCGAACTCGTTGTCGTACCAAGCGTATAGCACAACGCGATTGCCTTCGGCGATGGTTGCGCCACCGTCGAGGGCGCAGGCGTGGCGATTGCCGATGAAGTCGCTGGAAACTCGTTCCTGCGACGACGTGTAGTCGATTTGCCGTTGCAGCGAGGAGTGCAAGGCCGTGGTGCGCAGATAGGCGTTGACCTCGTCGCGGTTGAGCGTGTGCTGCAACGTCAGATTGAGAATCGCCAGCGACACATCGGGTGTCGGCACGCGGATCGCATTGCCGGTGAGCTTACCGGCGAGTTCCGGCAGCAGCTTGGCCACCGCCTTGGATGCGCCGGTTTCCGTGATGACCATGTTCAGCGGCGCGCTGCGACCGCGTCGATTGCTCTTGTGGTAGTTGTCGTGCAGGTTCTGATCCGGCGTGTAGGCATGCACCGTTTCGACATGGCCGTGGACGATGCCCCAGCGGTCGTTGACCGCCTTCAACACCGGCACGATGGCATTCGTGGTGCAGGAGCCGCAAGACAGCAGCCGGTCCGTATCCAATATCTGGTGGGAGTTGACGCCCGAGACGATATTCTTGATGCCGCCTTTGGCGGGCGCCGTGATCATCGCACGGGCGATGCCTTTGCTCTTCAAGTGCTCGCTCAAGCCCGCTTCATCCCGCCAACGCCCGGTGTTGTCGATGAGAATGGCGTCGTCGATGCCGAAACTCTCGTAGTCGATGGTGGCCGGATCGTCCGCGTAAATCATGCGAATGACGTTTCCGTTGGCGATAAGGCACTGATTCTCCTGATCCACACGAATGGTGCCGCGAAACGGGCCATGCACCGAGTCGCGTCGCAAGAGCGCCGCTCGTTTGACGATGTCGTCCGGCCGACCCGGTCGTAGCACGATAGCGCGCAATATCAGTTGATCGCCGCCACCGGTCTTCTCGATAAGCAGACGCGCCAGCAGTCGCCCGATGCGCCCGAAGCCGTAGAGCACCACGGCTTGCGGCTTGGCCAAGGGTTGCACATGGCGACCAATGACGCTTGCGCAAGCTTGGCGGGTGTACTCCAAAGGCGTGATGGTGTCGCCGCGCTCGACCCGCTCCATGAACCGCACCGCGAGCTTGCCCACGTCGATGTGCGACGGGCCTACATCCAACTCCGACAACGCCGCCAAGATGGGGTGACTCTCGAACTCGGACAGCTCGTTCTGCGCTACTTGGCGAACGAAGCGATGCGCCTTCATGATGTCCGTGACGCTGATGTTGTGCAGCGCGCGGCCATAGCAGTAGACCACGACGTTCTTGCGATACAACCGGCCGATAATGGGAATCATCGCCTCGGCCAAGGCTTCGCGTTCCTTCCAGTCCGGGAAGTAATCCTGAAGATGGGGCAGTGCCACGGTCATCGCCTCCAAGCGGTGCGTGTGGCGAGGAATTATCCGCCATACGGCATCACAATTGAAGCAAAAGCGTGGTTTACGGGACTCGCTCGGGTGTGCCGAACGCGCGTGCGAAGCGCGTCTCCGGCGACGCCGCCACTACCTCTTGCGTTCGATACGCAACGCGCTGAGGCTGCCGTCGTCGGTCAGCGCGTAGAGGAAGTCCTCCACTTGCAGCACTGGCGTGCGCAGGCCGTCGCCGATGTTCCGGCGAGCCACGAAGCGGCCATCGCTTTGCGCCAGCACATGGAGATAGCCCTTGGCGTCGCCGAGCAAGACGTAGTTGCTGAAAGCCACCGGACTGGTGAGACGGCGACGGCGCAAGCCATCTTGCTGCCAAGCCACGTCCGCCGTTGTCTGTCCGACCGCCCGCACCACATCGTCGTCGGCGACGACATAGATCTGGCCGTAGCCTTCCGCCAAGTCGAGATAGCTCGACGCCTCCAACTCCCAAACCACACTGCCGTCGTTCGGCTGCAACGCCTTCAAACGGCCTTGGAAACTCACTGCGAACAACAATCCGCCGGCGAGCAGCGGCGTGCCGTCAACGTCCACCATGCGATCCAACTCGGTACGGCCTTGGGGAAGCATGATGCGCTGCTTCCAGATCGGCGCACCGCTGTCTTCGACGACGGCGCTGACGTTGCCATCGCCGAAACCGGCGAACACCAAGCCGCCGCTGCGCAACGGCGTCGCCGTGCCACGCAACGTCAGCAACGGCACTTGACTATCGAACGACCATCGCTGGGCGCCGTCCTCCGCTTCCAACGCCACCAACCGGCCGTCCGCGGTCTGCGCGACGACCAAGCCGTCGCCGGCGACCGGTTTCGCCAACACCTCGCTGGATACTTGAGTGCGCCACAATTCGCTGCCGTCGGCGGCGTCGAGCGCGATCACTTCGCCACGCGTGGTGCCAAGCAGTACGCGCCCCTCGCCGGCACCGACCCCGCCGGTGACGAATGACGGATCCCGCCTATCCCAGAAGTTGTAGAAGGGCCCGCTGTCGGGCTTGCCGACATTGGTCGACCAGATTTCCTTACCGGTGAACCGATCAAGTGCCACAACGCGGCCGTAGGCGTCGGCGGCGAACAGCCGATCGGCGATCACCACCGGCGTCAGCCGCAGGTACTTGCGGCCCAAGCCGCGCCCGACTTTCGTGCGCCAAACGCGATTGACGGTCGCTTCCGCCTCGAAATCGACCAGTGCCGCCGGCTTGTCGTTGTCCTTATCCTTGTCGGCCGGCTTGTCCACCCAAGGCAGGAAAGAGAAGAAGCTGCAACCACCGACCAGCAGGAGGGTGCTGATCGGCAATAGGCGAATTGCGGGCCACGTCTTCATTCCTTGCTATCGACCAGACTGTTGAGCTTGAGTTCAATTAGTTCGACGCCGGGAAAGACAGCGCCCGGGTCCCGCCGCGCCGCCGCCAGCGCAGCGTCGTACGCCTCTCGCGCGGCCGTCGTATCACCTCGTGCCGCCGCCACATCACCAGACAATTCGGCGACTTGCGCCGCCAAGCCGACGCTTCTGATCTTCGCCAACTCCGCCGCGCTGTCGTCGAGGCGATCAAGCTGGTAGAGCACCTTGGCGGCGCGGTAGTGGGCCAAGTCCCGCAACGGTTCGACGTCGGCCAACTCGGCGGCACGGTCGAGCAACGCCAACGCCTCCTCCCAGTCTTGCAGCGCCACCTCGTCGGCAGCGCGGTACAGCAACGAGAACACGTGGTAGGCGGAGCCGGTGAAGTCGTTGTCCAGCGCGGACAGGTAGTCGTCTACGGATTCCGACGCCGCCCGCGCTTCGATATAGGCGTTGAACGCCGCGGATGCGCCGGTGGCGCGGTCGGCCGTGTAGTCTTGGTAATAGCGCCAACCCACCACGGCGGCGATGGCCAACACCAGGCCGATCACCAACGACGTGCCGTTCTTGTCCCACCATCGTTTGAGCCGTTCGGCCTGCTCCTCGTCGGTCAGGTAGTCCGCCATCCCGTTCCCTTACGCTAAAGCGGCGATCAGTTCGCCGACATCCAGTTTCGTCTGCGGCAGCGTTTCGCGCAGCGCCTTCAGCGAAACACGCTGCTCGGCCACTTCGTCCGCGCCAACGATCACCGCCCAACGGGCGCCGCTGCGATCGGCGTCCCGAAGCTGACCGCTCAAGCGGCTGCCGCCGGCGCCCCGCAGCACGCGCAATCGCGTCGCGTCGCGGATGCGCTCTGCCACTTGGGTCGCCCACGCGCCGTTCTCCTCGCCGGCAACGGCGACGTACACGTCCGCTCGGGCGTAGCTGCGCTCGACGAGCGCTTCATGCACCAACACCAAACGGTCGATGCCGATTCCGAACCCGGCGCCAGGCACCGGACGCCCGCCTAGCCGTTCGACCAAGCCGTCGTAACGGCCGCCGCCGCACAACTGGTTCTGAGCGCCCAAGGCGTCCGTCTGCCACTCGAACACGGTGTGCGTGTAGTAGTCCAGGCCGCGCACCAAGCGCGGATTCGTCCGGTAGCCGACACCGGCGCGGTCGAGCAATCGACGCAAGCCGTCGAAGTGGCGGCGAGAGTCCTCATCCAAGTAATCGACGATGCGTGGCGCGTCGGCGACGATGCGGCGCGTGCTCGCCACCTTGCTGTCCAAAATGCGCAACGGATTGGTGGCGAGCCGCGCTTGGCTCGCGGCGTCCAAATCGTCCCGGTAGGGCGAGAGATAGTCGACCAGCGCCTCTCTATAGGCGGCGCGGCACGCCCCGTTGCCAAGGGTGTTGAGTTCCAAAATAAGCGCCTCGCTAAGGCCGAGCTCGCGGAACGCCCGTGCCAGCATGGTGAGCATTTCCGCCTCCACCTCGGGGCCCGGCATACCGAACGCTTCGGCGCCGATTTGCGTGTGCTCCCGGGTGCGCCCCTTCTGCGGCCGTTCGTAACGGAACATGGAACCGTGATACCACAGCCGTTGGGCTTGATTGCGCAGCAAGCCGCTCTCGATGCAAGCCCGCACGCAACCCGCCGTGCCCTCGGGTCGCAGGGACAGCGACTTGCCCTTGCGATCATTGAAGGTGTACATCTCCTTCGCCACCACATCGGTCGCCTCGCCAACCCCGTGGGTGAAGAGCGCGGTGTCTTCCACCAGCGGCAGACGGATCTCTTGGTAACCGTAGCGGGCGAAGACGTCCGTCAGCACCGTCTCCACATCGCGCCAACGCGCACTGCGGTCCGGCAGGATGTCGCGCATGCCGCGCACCAATTGGAATTTGCCGGCCATGTTCGCGCCCTACTGCCCAATCACCAAACGAGCCACGGTCTGCCTCGTGTGCGGGCGCAGCGCCACTGGATCGCCATTGAAGTCGAGTTCCACGCCAGCCGCGTAACCGATGAGGATGCTGAACGGCGCCTCGCCAGCGACCACGGCAGTGGCACCCGCCCGGCCGAGGTCGGCGTGGATCACCTCGCCGCTCGCGTCGCGGACTTCCACCCAAGAATCCTCGCTGAAGCGAAAGGTCAAGGTTCCGATGTTCGCCGCTACCGATGCCGCCAGCCCGCTCTCGCTCACGCCCGCCGGCACCGGCGCCTCGCCGTCGTCGCTCTCGCTATCCGCGTCGCTGTCGCCGTCGCCGTTGTCCGTGGCGGGGCGTGGCGCCTCGGATGTCGGCGGTTCTGCAATGGTGCGCGGAGATTCCGTGGTGGTCGGTGGCGACTCGGTCGTCTGCCGTACGACCGCCGGTTCGCTCTCGTCGGTCGGTACGAACGGCCACCCGAAAGACCACTCGTAGGAGCGGCCAACCAGCCACAACACCGCCGCGGCGGCGATCAATACGGCGACCACGATGCCACCGATCAACAACCCCAAGTGACGTTGCAGACGATCCGCGAAGGACGGCTTGAGCGGTGCCGCCACGAGCACTCCTCGGGGGGGCCGGCGGACGACTTTAATACGCTCGGTCAGCGGCGCCGCATCGACACCGACCAAGCGGGCGTAGCCGCGCACATAGCCATGCACGTAGGGCTCGGCCGGCAGTTCGTCGCTGCGACCTTCTTCAATGGCGACAACGACACTCTCGTCCAAGTGCAAGGACGTGGCGACGTCGCCAACACCGATGCCACGGCGCTCACGCGCCTTCTTAAGGATGCTGCCGGGGGTTTCCGGGATGTCCTTTGCGGTCACTTCGTTCACGGCGAAGCTCCGACGAGCTTGCTCGATAGGGCACCGCGCCGCAAGTGTCTCTCGCGCCGCCGGGTGCGATCTTCGACGTTGCCGGTTAGCTGACCGCAGGCTGCGGCGATCTCATCGCCCCGGGTGGTGCGCAGCATGGCTGGAACGCCGGCGTCCATGAGCGCACGCTGAAATGCCTTGACACGCGGCGGGGACGGGCGTCGGTAGCCGCGCGCATCGTCCGCGAAGGGATTGAATGGAATCAGGTTGACTTTGCACCGCAAGCCGTCGAGCAAGCGCGCCAATGCCCGCGCATCCGCCAAGCGGTCATTGACCTCTTCGATCAGCGTGTATTCCATAGTCACCGAGCGCCGCTCGCCGATGCTGTCTAGATAGTGGCGGCAGGCCGCCAGCAACTCGGCGATGGGGTACTTGCGGTTGATGGGCACCAATTGGTCGCGCAGTTCGTCATCGGCGGCGTGCAAGGAGACCGCCAAAGATACGTCCGCGCGCTTCGCCAAGTCGTAGATGCGCGGCACTACGCCGGCGGTGCTCACCGTCACGCGGCGCTTGGAGATGCCGAACGCCAAGTCGTCCATGAACACGTCGGCAGCGTCCATCGCCGGCTCGAAGTTCAGCAACGGCTCGCCCATGCCCATGAACACGACGTTGGTGATGGAGCGCGACGCCAGTTCGCGCTGCGCCCGCCAAACTTGGCCGACGATTTCCGCGCGCTGCAAATTGCCGCCGAATCCTTGCTTGCCCGTGGCGCAGAAGCTGCAATCGAGGGCGCAGCCCACCTGCGAAGAAATGCACAGCGTGTTGCGGCCGGCTTCCGGTCCGCCCTCGCTCGTCCGATCCGGAATCAGCACCGTCTCCACCGCTTGACCGGTCTCGGTGCGCACCAGCCACTTCACCACGCCGTCCGGCGAACGCGTGCCCGGACTGAACGACGGCGCGCGGATTTCGGCGACTTGTTGCAGCAACCGCCGTAGCTTCTTGGAGATGTTGGTCATGGCGTCGAAGTCGTCCACCCCCGCGTGGTAGATCCACTTCATGACCTGCGCCGCCCGATACGGCCGCTCCCCCAACTCGACAAAAAAAGCCGCCAACGCGGCTCGGGTCATACCGAGCAGATTGACGCGCGACGACGAGCCAATGGAGAGAGGGATGACCGCCATGGCGTCAGGGCGAGTCACCCCGGGGCCAGATGTCGTCCGGCGAGAAGAAGAAGTCGATTTCCCGCGCCGCGGACGCCGGGCTATCGGAGCCGTGTACCGCGTTGGCGTCTATGGACTCCGCGAAGTCGGCGCGAATCGTGCCGGGTGCGGCTTGCTTGGGATCGGTGGCGCCCATCAACTGGCGGTTCACCTGAATCGCGCCCTCCCCCTCCAACACCTGCACCAAGATCGGGCCGGAGCACATGTATGCGATGAGCGCGTCATAGAACGGCTTGCCCTCGTGCTCGGCATAGAAGCTGCCGGCCATCGCCGGCGTCGCACGCAGCATTTTCGCCGCGACGATGGCCAAGCCGCCCTTCTCGAAGCGCGAACATATTTCCCCGATGAGGTTGCGGGCTACCGCGTCGGGTTTGACGATGGACAACGTCCGCTCGACGGTCATAGGGGTCTCCGGTGGTCATCGCACGACGCGGCGCGGTCCCCGCGGGTCGCTTATGATGAGGGCGCGGATTATACGCCGTCCCGGTATCGCAGTGCGCCAACCACTTCCGCCACCCGGCGCCCGGCGAAATCCACGTCGTCGCCCGTGGTGAAACGACCGATCGTGAAACGCAACGAGCTTGCCGCCAATTCGTCAGCCACGCCCATGGCGCGCAACACATAGGAGGGTTCCACCGTCGCGGACGTGCAGGCGGAGCCGGTGGAAACCGCTACATCGTTCAACGCCATCAATAGTGTTTCGCCATCGACATCGGCGAACGCGACGTTCAGATTGCCCGGCAGCCGATGCGCCAACGACCCGTTCAGACACGCCCCCTCCACTTGCCGCAGCCGCGACCAGAGACGATTGCGCAGGTCCATGATGCGACGGCTTTCGCTGTCCATGTCGAGTGCCGCCAAGCGACAGGCCTCGCCCATGCCGACGATCTGATGCGTGGCGAGCGTGCCTGACCGCATGCCGCGTTCGTGGCCGCCGCCATGCACTTGGGCGATGATCGGCACGGGGGGCTCGCGACGAACATACAAGACGCCGACACCCTTGGGTCCGTACATCTTGTGCGCGGATATGCTCACCATATCCAAGCAGTCCCGCGCGACATCGATCGACAGTTTGCCGGCGCTTTGCGCGGCGTCGGTGTGGAACAGCACGCCGCGGTCCCGACACATCCGGCCAATGGCGGCGACATCGTTGACCGTGCCCACCTCGTTATTCGCGTGCATAACCGACACCAGCACGGTATCCGGCGTAATCGCCGCGGCGATCGCCTCGCACCCGACCAAGCCCTCCGCGTCCGGCGGCACGTAAGTCACCTTCACGCCCTTGCCCGCCAAATACTGCGCGGTATCCAGAATCGCCTTGTGCTCGTAGCTGGTGGTCACCAAATGGCCGCCACCGGCGGCTTCGAAGACCCCTTTCAGCGCCAAGTTGTCGGACTCCGTAGCACCGGAGGTCCAGACCACGCCGCGCGGGTCGGCGCCGATCAATGCCGCGACCTCGGTGCGCGCTTCTTCGACCAACTCAGCGGCGTTCCAACCGTAGACATGGGAAGTGGATGCGGGATTGCCGTAATCACCGTCCGCCATGAGGCAACGACTCATCCGCTGCGCGACTCGGGGATCGACTGGCGTCGTCGCGGAGTAGTCCAAGTACACCACTCGCTGCGGTGCAACTGCACTCGCGGTTTGCGGTGGCTGCGCCCCCGCACTAGCGTATTCGCCTTCGTCGGCGGGGAAGGGACGGGATGCCGTTGTGGATTGCAGGTCGGTCACCGGATGCCTCGATCGTTTAGACGTGTCGCGTCGCAATCAAGTCCACGCCGTCTTGCCGACGGGCCACGGCCAGCACGTCGCCTCGGCCAACGAGATCCGCCAAGGTGATGCGCGACAGGAACAAGTGTATCTGCATGGAAAGATCGGCCCAAAGCTCATGCGTCAAACAGACTTCGCCGTCTTGGCAGTCGCCCGTCCCACCACAACGGGTGGCGTCGACGCCCTCGCCCACGGCACCGATCACGTCGGCCACGCTTACCGACTCCAGCTCTCGGCGCAACCGATAGCCCCCGCCGGGGCCGCGCACGCTCGCCACCAACCCGACCCGCTTGAGACGGGCGAAAAGTTGCTCCAAATACGGCTGCGATATGCCCTGCCGATCCGAGATGTCGGCTAACGAAACCGGCGCGACGCCGGCGTGCAACGCGACATCCAACATCGCAGTGACGGCGTAGCGCCCCTTGGTGGTCAAGCGCATGGCGCGACTCCTTGAATATGCGCAGTCTAGCGAGGGTGGCGCGGAGCGACAAGGTGACGGGCGCCCTCTATTCAAGAGACGATTGCCGGTGGCGGCGTAGTCAAGGATGCGGCTTAGGTGACGACCACATCGTCTGCAGGTGCCGGTCCGGCAAGGGAGCGAACCCGATAGCACGAAAATGGCGCCTCGTCAGGGCGCCTTCGTTCGGTTGGAAGGTGCGGCGGGGACATTCCACCCGCCGTTGGTCGCAGGCTCGCGACTATAATCCTAGCGCCGCAGACCAACGCTGAAGCGTGCCCAACTCATGCAACATGTATAACGCGAACGCGATTGCCGAGCCGTTCAGCGCGAGACTCGCTATTTTGCCTTTGCTCATCGGAAGACCTCAGGACTTTGATAGGTTTGTACATACCACGCTGCCAAGCCGTACATCGTGCCATAGGCGCTAACGGCCATCCGTAGCAGGGCGAAAACACGCCTATCGCCAGTCCCGCCGCCCAACGCAAGCGACGATATGGCCGAGGAAGACTTTCGTCTTTATCGCACCGAGCGTCAATTCGGTAACCGAACGACTGGCATTGGTCGCGGGAGTCGCCAGCACCGGTGGGCCACACGGCGCATTGCCGTTACGAGATTCGGTTGCCGGGGATCCGGCAAGACTCACTGCCTGCCCAAGGCGCGTTGGATGTGGGTCAGCACGCCGCGCAGTATCGCCACTTCCGTTTCGTCGGTATGAACCCTGCCGAACAGGCGGCGAAGCCGCGTCATGGTTAGGCGCTGATCGTTCGCCTCCTGAAACTCGATGGCGACCAGTACTTCTTCGAGATGGGCGTAGAAGCCAGCGAGTTGCGCGGCGCTCGCCAAGGGCCGATCCCAGTCATGAAGCGCGGCCGGTTGGCTTTCGGATTCGTCGGCGAGCGCCTTGTACAGTTCGTAGCACACCACCTGCACCGCCATCGCTAGGTTCAGTGAGGAGTAGCCGGGATGGGCGGGGATCGTCACTTGCAGGTTGCAGCGCATGATCTCGTCGTTGGAGAGGCCGCTGACCTCGCGGCCGAAGAGAATCGCCGCCCCTTTGCCGCCCAATTCGGCAGTGGAAAGGCGAGCAGCGAATCCTTCGGCGCTTTCGCGCGGCCACGGCACATGCCGGCTGCGGGCGCTCGTGCCGGCGACTAGGCCGCAATCGGCGATCGCGGCGTCCAATTCGTCGAAGACTTGAGCGTTTGACAATACGTCCACCGCGCCAGCCGCCCGCCATTCGGCTTGCGGGTCGGGGAAACGAGCCGGCCTCACCAAGGCCAAGTCGGTAAACCCCATGGTCTTCATAGCCCGCGCGGCACCGCCGATGTTGCCGGGGTGGCTCGGCTCCACCAAGACGATGCGAACTTGGTCGTGTTGCATGGCGGCAATCTTCGTATGCGAGGGCGAGGCCAAGCGGCCCTTTCGAGAGGCGTGCTATGGTAGCCGGATTCCCTCTGTACGACCGCAAGGCGATTACGCCGCCGCTCCGACTCACGCCTAACGCTACCTAGGACAAGCGATGACACCCTTGGTCAACATTGCGTTGCGCGCCGCGCGCCGGGCGGGGCGCATCATCCTGCCGGCGATGGATCGCGTCGATGCGTTGACGATCGAACTGAAAGGGCGCAACGACTTGGTCACGGAGATTGATCGGCAAGCCGAAGACGCCATCGTCGACACCATCCACAAGGTGTATCCGTACCACGGCGTGCTCGGCGAAGAGCGCGGTCGGCGGGAGACCGAAGGCAGGGAGTTCACGTGGATCATCGATCCGCTCGACGGCACCACCAACTTCCTGCACGGCATTCCACATTTCTGTACCGCCATCGGCGTCGCCAGGGGCACGACACTGCTGCACGGCGTCGTGGTCGATCATGTGCGCAACGAGGTGTTCAGCGCCAGCCGCGGCGAGGGAGCGCTCTTGAACGGTCGGCGCATTCGCGTCGCCCAGCGCGACGGCATCGACGACGCGATCATCGCCGGGGGGCTGCCGTTCCATACCGTCGCCAGCCACTTGGAGGCGTACGGCGATGTGCTCATGCATTTCATGCGACGCTGCCGCACCTTGCGTCGCCAAGGCGCCGCGGCCCTCGATCTCGCCTATGTCGCGGCGGGCCGCGTGGACGGCTTCTTGGAACTCGGCCTCAAACCTTGGGACATGGCTGCGAGCACGGTAATCGTCAGAGAAGCCGGCGGTTTCGTCGGCGATGTGGCCGGCGGCGACCGCTTCATGGACACCGGCAATATCGTGGCCGCCAATCCGCGGCTGTTCCGCGAGGTGTTGCGCGCCGTACGCGCCAGCGTGGCGAAGGTGGGCGATGCGACGCTGGCGCTCGGGTGAACCAAACCTACGCGAAAGGAGTCTACTGATGGTGATGGAGTCGCTCGTTTGCCGCCAACACCGAGAGACCGAGGCATCGATGCCGCTGGATTCCAAGGTCAGCGTTCTTGCCCGTACGAGCGCGACGGGTTCGCGTTGTCTCGCGCTGGCCCTGCGAGCCAGCGCCGTCGTCCTCGCAGTCGCGGTCGCCGGATGCGGAGGCGGCGGAAGTTCCGCGCCGGCCAACATCGCGCCGGTCGTAGCCGCCATCGCCGACCAGACACTGACGACCGGGGACTCGACGCGGGTGACCGTGTCGGTTTCCGACCGAGACTCCGGCGATCGACACACCATCCGCGCGACGACCAGCGCCAGCGACGTAGCGACCGTCTCCGTCGTCGGCATGACGGTCACCGTTACTGGAATCGATGCCGGCACCGCCACCATCACCGTCACCGCCACCGACTCGAGCGGCAGCAACAACGCCACCTCGGCGGCAGTGACCTTTACGGTCACCGTCGAGCCAAGCTGGGTGGCGGGGGTGTTCCAAGACGCCTCGCTGTACAAGGACTTCTGCGCCACGCCGCGCAGCGACCCCGACTACGACGACATGCAGGGCACCCCGCTCGACGAGAACAATTGGCTGCGGTCATGGAGCAACGACACCTACCTTTGGTACGACGAAATCGATGACGTCGACCCAGCGTGCTGCGCTACCCCCGACTACTTCGACTTGTTGAAGACGGAAGCGCGGACGCCGTCTGGGCGGCCGAAAGACCGCTTCCACTTCACCTATGACACGGAAGTATGGCGCGCCTTGTCGCAGTCCGGCGTCGAGGCCGGCTACGGGGCTGAGTTCGTCGTGCTGCAGTCGCGGCCTCCGCGCGACATACGCGTGGCCTTCACCGAGCCGAACTCGCCGGCTACCAGCGAAGGCGTGGCGCTCGTCCGGGGCACGAGGATCCTCGCCATCGACGGCGTGGACGCTGTCAACGGGAGCGACGTCGACACCTTGAACGCGGGCTTGCGGCCCAACGACGACGAAAGCCACGAGTTCGTCGTGCGGGACCCGGGCGCGGAAGACTCGCGCACCGTGACCATGACCGCCACCACCATCACCAAGGATCCGGTGCAGCACGTGCGGGTACTCGACACGGATACCGGGCCGGTGGGCTACCTGCTGTTCAACGACCACATCGTCACCGCCGAAAGCCAGTTGATCGACGCGGTGCGAGAATTCTCGGATGCGGGCGTTACGGACCTCGTGTTGGACCTCCGCTACAACGGCGGCGGCCGACTGAGCATCGCCAACAGCATGGCCGCGATGATCGCCGGAGCATTGTCGTCCGGCAAGGTGTTCGAAGAGTTGCAGTTCAACGACAAGCACCGCGTGTTCAACCCGGTGACCGGGCAGCGCCTGCGCCCGTATCTGTTCGCCACGACCGGGCCGGATGACGAGACTCTGCCCGGCTTGAATTTGCAGCGCGTGTTCGTGCTCGTCGGGCCGCGCACCTGCTCCGCCAGCGAGTCCATCATCAACGGCCTACGCGGCATCGACGTCGAAGTGGTGCTGATCGGGGCGACCACATGCGGCAAGCCCTACGGCTTCTACGCTACCGATAACTGCGGCACCACTTACTTCACCATCCAGATCAAGGGTGTGAACGCCAAGGGGTTCGGCGACTTCACCGACGGCTTCTCGCCCGCCAACGTACCTCAGATCGAAGGTGTCGAGGCTCCCGGGTGCGTCGTCGCCGATGACTTCGACCATCCGCTTGGCGACCCGGCGGAGGGTCGCTTGCAGGCGGCACTCCGCTACCGCGAGGACGGCAGTTGCCCGGAACTCGTCTCGATGAGCCCATTCGAGACCGTCACCAAGGGCGTGGCCGGCGCCGGCGGATTGGCCGTGGCGGACGGGCACGGGCGATTGCACGGTCTGAAGATCGTCGACTAGCCGCAACTCAGGCCAGCCGAGGCAGCCGAAGAGCGCCGAGGAGAGTGGGAAGATGCGCAGCCGGGTTGCCCTTGGCGCACTGGTGCTAGGCTGTCAGGCAGCGCCCACGGCACATGAGACCGATGCCGTCGTCGTTGCACCAGACGCGGCCGGTCGCGCGGAACTGCGTCGCGTCGTCAGCCAAGCCGTGGGCGGACGCCCGGTGACGCTTGCGGACGACGCCCTTACCCGAGACAGCCAGCTAATCCTCGAAAGAACGCCACGCCAAGGGCCGGAAGGCGTGCGAGTGCCCGGTCGCGACGTAGAGGAACCGGAGCGGTTTCGGCTAGTGTTGAATAGCGACGGCCAGTGCATGCTCGTCCACTTGAACACGGGCAACCGTCACCCGCTGCGTGACGTGCGCTGCCGAGCAAAGCGCGAATAAGCCAATTACGTCGCCCCTTCCGCGCCCTCCTTTTCCGGCAACGCCAAATCCTGCTTGCTGATGCCCATGGCGAGAAGCACGTTGGCGGCGACGTAAATCGACGAATAAGTCCCCACGACAACGCCAATGGCAAGCGCCGTGGCGAAGCCGGATATCTGCTCGCCGCCGGCGAACAGCAACGCGGAGAGCACCATCAATGTGGTCAACGAGGTCACCAACGTGCGCCCCAAGGTCTGGTTCAACGATCGGTTGATGATCTCGGTAGGCGTGCCGCGTCGCATGCTGCGAAAGTTCTCGCGGATGCGGTCCGAGACGACGATGGTGTCGTTGAGGGAGTAGCCGATCACTGCCAAGAGCGCCGCCAGTTCCGGCAGATTGAAGGTCCACTGGAACACCGAGAACGCGCCGACGACAATAATCACGTCATGCACCAAGGCAGTCACGGCGCCGACGGCGAACTTGCCGGTGAACCGCCACATGATGTAGACCATCACCGCGAACAGCGCCACCAGCAACGCCAAGCCGCCTTTCTCGGTGAGTTCTTGGCCGACCGATGGACCGACGAACTCGGCGCGACGCAGTTCCACCCCATCGAAGGTCCGGCCGAGTGCCGCTGCGATTTCGGCGCCCAAGTTGGATTGGTCGATGCCCGGCACGGGCGGCATGCGCACCAGCAAGTCCGTCTCCGAGCCGTAGTTCTGCACCACGCCGTCGGCGAAGCCTTCGGCGACGAGCGCCAGGCGCACCTGCTCCGGGTTCACCGGCATCGGGAAACCGAACTCCACCAACGCGCCGCCGGTGAAGTCCAAGCCGCGGTGGATGCCCGCGAAGCTCACCGAACCGATCGCGATGACGAGCAACACCGCAGACACGACGGTGGCGACCTTGCGCCAGCCCATGAAGTCGAAGGTGGTCATCAGATCAGCACCCGACTCACCCGCCGCCCGCCGTACACCAAGTGGACGATGGCCCGCGAGCCGAAAATCGCCGTGAACATCGACGTCACGATACCGATCGACAGCGTCACCGCGAAGCCCGCCACCGGGCCGCTGCCGATAGCGAGCAGAATGAGCGCGACGAACAAGGTAGTGATGTTGGCGTCGAGGATGGTCAGGAACGCCCGATCGTAGCCGGCTTGAATGGCTTGCGCCGGCGCGCTCGTTTTCAGCTCCTCCCGTATGCGCGAGAAAATCAGCACGTTGGCGTCGACGGCCATGCCGACCGTGAGCACGATGCCGGCGATGCCGGGCAAGGTAAGGGTGGCGCCGAGCAAGGACATCACCGCCACGAGAATGACCAGATTAAGCGTCAGCGAGAGGTTGGCGATGAGGCCGAAGACCTTGTAGTAGACCGCCATGAACACCAGCACCAGCACAAAGCCGACCGCCACGGCCAACATGCCGCGCTCGATATTCTCCTCGCCGAGGGACGCGCCGACCGTGCGTTCCTCGACGATGTACATGGGCGCCGCCAAAGCGCCGGCGCGCAGCAGGAAGGCAAGCTCTTGGGCCTCGCGCAGGGTGAGGCCGGTAATGCGGAAGTTGTAGCCGAGCGCCGCTTGAATGGTGGCCAAGCTGATCACCCGCTTCTCCGCCCGGCTGCCGTGCGTCTCCACCCGCTCGCCATCGACCTCCTCGACGGTAACGATGGGCTTGTGCTCGATGAAGATGACGGCCATTCGCCGGCCGATATTCGGCGCCGTCTCGTCATGGAACATGTCGCCGCCCAAACTGTCGAGGCGGATATTCACTTGCGGCAGGCCGGACTCCGGATCGCGACCTTGCACGGCGTTGGTGACCCGGTCACCGGTCAAGATGATGCGTTTGTTGAGCTTGACGCCGCGGCCCTCGTAGCCCCACTCGTCGATCTCCGACGGGCGGTCGTTGGCGGCGGCCTCTAAGCGAAACTCCAAGTTGGCGAACTTGTTGATCTTGCGCTTGGCGTCGGCGCTGTCCTGCACCCCGGGCAAGTCGATGACGATGCGCGAACCGCCCAACTTCTGCACCAACGGCTCGGCGACGCCAAGTTGGTTGATGCGGTTGCGCAAACCGGTCAGGTTCTGCTCGATCGCATTGCTCTCGATCTCGTCGATCATCTCCTGCTGCACCGTGATGACGAAGCCCGGCCGGCCGGCTACTTCCGCCTCGTCGATCACATAGTCCGGTTGACGGAACTCGTCCTCGATAACGGCGATGGCGCGAGCCCGTAGATCCGGCGTGACGAAGCCCATGCGGATGGTGTTGCCGACCACGGCGTCGTCCGCGCGCCGATAACGCACACGCTCCTCGCGCAGCAGATCCTTGATCTTCTCCACCTCGTCGTTCAAGCGTTTGGCGAGCGCCTGCGCCATGTCCACCTGCAGCACGAAGTGGGCGCCGCCCTTGAGGTCGAGGCCGAGCGCCATCGGCTCGCCGCCGATGTCGCGCAGCCACTTTGGCGTAGTCGAGGCGAGATTGAGCGCGACGACGTATTGGCGTTCATCGCCGGTGGGATTGAGCCGCTCGCGCAGCAAGGCGCTGGCGCGCAGTTGATCGTCGCTGCTTGCGACCCGGATCAGGCCACCGTCGGCCAAGCGTTCGCTGCCGACAACGGCGATGCCGTCGCTTGCGAGCGACTCCGTCAAACGACCAAGCAGTGCCTCGTCAACGGGTGCTTCGGCATTGTCTACGGAGATCTGCAGCGCAAAATCAGGTGGAAATAGGTTCGGCGCCGCATACAAGCAGCCGATCGCGACGACAAGACCCAATACCACATGCCGCCACGGCGCGATGCGGCCCGGTGCGCTTTTGCGAGAACGCCCGCCGGAGAACCCGGGAACTCCGAGCAGGCCCTGCCCTACCCCGCTATCTCTTCTCATCCAGCGACTTCAACGTTCCTTTGGGCAATGTCGCGCCCACCGATCCCTTCTGTATACGGATTTCAACGTTGTTGGCGATGCTCACCTTGACGAAATCGTCCTCGACCTTCGTAATTAGGCCTGTGATGCCGCCGGCGGTCACCACCTCGTCGCCTTTGGAGAGGCCGGACACGAGCGCTTGGTGTTCCTTGCGTCGCTTGCTCTGCGGTCGGATCATCAGAAAGTACATGATGACAAAGAAACCGCCAATAAATAGGACCATGGTCCAAGGACTGGCACCGCCGGCCGGCGCAGCCGCGAACAGCAATTCAGGCAAGTCGTTCAATGTGAGAATCCCAACCGCTAGTGACGGTGCGTGCGAAGGCCGTGAGCGTACCCGCTTCGATGGCGGCGCGCAATTCCGCCATCAGATCGTGGTAGTAGCGGAGGTTGTGCGCGGTCATCAGCACGGCGCCAAGCATCTCGCCGCAGCGAGCCAAGTGGTGCAGATACGCGCGGGAGAAGTGGGCGCAGACGTAGCAGGCGCAGCCCTCGTCAATGGGCGCGGGATCCGCACGGTATTTGGCGTTGCGGATCTTCACGATTCCATTGGAAGTGAAGAGGTAGCCGTTGCGCGCGTTGCGGGTGGGCAGGACGCAGTCGAACATGTCTACGCCCTGCATCACACCCCGCACCAAGTCCCCTGGCGTACCAACGCCCATCAGATAGCGTGGCTTGTCCGCCGGCATGGCCGGCGTGATGTGCGTTAGCACAGCGTCCATCTCTTCCTTGGGTTCGCCGACGGAGAGGCCGCCGATCGCGTAGCCGTCGAAGCCCAACGTCGTCAACGCGTCCAAGCTCGCCGTGCGCAGGTGGTCGAACATGCCGCCTTGGACGATGCCGAACAACAAGCTTGGGTGATCGCCGTGGCGATCGCGGCCGCGCCGCGCCCATTCCATCGACCGGAGCATGGAGGCTTCCGCTTCGGCCTCGGTAGCCGGATAGCCGGTGCATTCGTCGAAGGACATCACCACGTCGGCGGCCAAGTTGTGCTGCACGGCGATGGCGCGCTCCGGCGTCAGCTCGACGAGGTCGCCATTGATCGGCGAACGGAAGACAACGCCTTTCGCCGAAACCTTGCGCATCTCCCGCAGACTGAACACTTGGTAGCCGCCCGAATCGGTAAGGATCGGCGCCGGCCAGCCCATGAACCCGTGCAGGCCACCGAGTGTGCGCACCAACTCGTCCCCCGGACGCAGCATCAGGTGAAAGGCGTTGCCGAGCAGTATCCGCGTACCGGCATCGCGGAGCGCCTTCGGCGTCATCGCCTTCACCGTGCCGTAGGTGCCGCAGGGCATGAACACCGGCGTCTCCACCGTACCGTGGCGCGTCGTCAACCGGCCTCGGCGCGCGGCGCCATCGGTGGCGAGAACTTGAAACATCGACCAGCCCTCGCCTAGGTGGCGTTGCGCTCGCAGAACATCGCGTCGCCGTAGCTGAAGAAACGGTATTCGCGGGCGATGGCCTCCGCGTACGCACGTCGCACCGGTTCGAAGCCGGCGAAAGCCGACACCAGCATCAGCAGCGTGGACTCCGGCAGGTGGAAGTTGGTGATGAGCGCATCGACCGCTTGGAAGGCGAAACCCGGCGCAATGAAGAGCCGCGTCTCGCCCCGGTCCCGACCACTCGCCGCAGCCGCTTCCAAGGTGCGCACGACCGTGGTGCCGACGGCGACGACTCGTCCCCGACAGGCAGCGAGCGCCTCTCGCGTCGGCGCCGGCACCACATAGCGCTCGGGGTGCATGCGCACTTGGCGCAGATCGTCCTCGCGCACCGGCTGGAAGGTGCCGGCGCCGACATGCAGCGTGACGCGCGCGATGGTCACCCCCTTGTCCTCTATGCGACGCAAGGTCTCGGTGTCGAAATGGAGCCCGGCCGTCGGCGCGGCGACCGCGCCGGGCGTCTCGGCGTAGACGGTTTGGTAGCGGTCCTCGTCCATGGCCTCGGCAGGCCGGTCGATATACGGCGGCAGCGGAACCGCCCCGTGGCGGTCGAGGACATCGCTTATGGGCGCCCCGAAATCGAGCACGTAGAAGTCATCCCGTCGCCGAACGACATCGATACGCACGTCCTCCAACGTGAGCGACCGGCCGACCTTCAGCGGCTTGCTGACGCGCACTTGGCAGAGCGCACGTTGCTCGCCGTCGGTGCGCTCGACGAGAATCTCCGCTCGCCCGCCGGAGTCCTTGCGGGCGAACAGCCGCGCTTTGACGACGCGGGTGTCGTTGACTACCAGCACGTCATCAGCTTGCAAGAGATCGACCACCGCGTCGAAACGGCGGTGCTGTATCTCGCCTTGGGAGAGCACCAGGAGGCGACTAGCCGAGCGGCGCGCGAGCGGGTGCTGGGCGATCAACTCGGCCGGCAGATCGAAACGAAAGTCAGCGCGACGCAATGCGTTCGACACCTCGTTCTTAGGTTCCGGAGGCGCGCGTCAAGGCGCCGGGTGGCGTGTCCCCAATAAACGCCGTCACTTGGCCGTCGCGCTGGGCAGACACCGAGGGTTTCGGCTCGCCCCGATAGATCACTCTGCCGTTGCCGTCAACGCGGGCGTCGAGACGATGTTCGGCCCACACCAGCGCTTGGCCGGCGCCGGTCACATCGACGTCGGCCGACGACGAACGCAGATCGCTGCCCCGGTAGGCGCCAGAACCGCCAACGCTGAGCAGGACATCCTCCGCTTCGCCGGCAACGGAGACACTGCCCGAACCGCCGACATCGCAGCGCAACACCTGCGCTTGAACGCCACTCGCGAAGACTCTGCCGGCGCCATCCACCTCGATGGCCACGAGCGCGCTGGCGACGTTTGCCGCATCGACTACGCCTGCGCCCGACACGGCGAGCGTCAACGCCCCGGGGCTGCTGACATCCCGCACCGCCACCGAGCCGACGCTCGACACGCGCACGCCGTTCAACACCGGCATCGAAACGCGAAACTCGATCGGCCGGGTGGCCCGTATGCCGTCGATGGGATCCACATCGCGGCCAAGAATCAGACGCTCGCCCTCTTGGGCCACGACCACAGACGGCAATATGTTGTCCTCGGCGGAAACGAATACGGCGAAGTCGCCGGGCGTGACGGTCACCTCGCCCTCGCTGATCAAGGCCACCGACGTGAACCCCGCCGCTGGATATCGCTTGAGCGCCAACTCGCCGGAACCTTCGCTGGTGAAACAACCGGCAAGGGCCACGGCAAGCGCGACCGTCGCGAGGGTCCTGCCGGCGACGAGGGGACAAGTGTCGGGTGCATTCATGTGCGGGCAGTTTGGACGAAAATCGCCTCGATGCAACCTTGACTCGCACGAAGATTGGCGCAGAATGTCCGCCCTCGCCAAAACTCTGCGGCTATGCGGAACGCCTGGGTGGCGAAATTGGTAGACGCGCCAGACTCAAAATCTGGTATGGGCGACCATGTGAGAGTTCGAGTCTCTCCCCAGGCACCAAATGCGAGGGCACCGCACCGCGTCATCATGCACATCCGGAGGCTTTGCAGAAACGGCCGCGAGCGTAAGCGGATATTGTTCGCCCGGCCGTCCTGCGCTTCCTTAATCGCAGGAGAAGTCTTCGAACCACTGGACAAGATCAGCCCTGAACCTCGCCACGCCGAAGAGCCTGCCTCGCGTCTTGGATTCCCAATACTTCATCACGACAGCCCCGGCCGCTTGATCGTAGTCGTAGATGCTACGGTTTTGCGATAACGAAATTCGCATCCCGAGCCTAGGAGAATACGACCTTGTTGTTCTTATGTCGGCAAGCCGCACGGTCGGGTTCCGATGGGATACCAAAAACGTCATGCGGGGTTGCGTCTTCCGGAGCATCTTCCGGTGTGCCCGTGGCAGACCATCCAACCACCCGTCTTCTAGGTGAGGTCTGACGCCGAAGAATGTGGACTCATCCATTCGGTGCAGGACAATCGGCGTTTCAACTGAGCTTAGGGCGAGGCCTAGGGAATTACCCATGCTCAAGCCCATGGACTTCGATTGTTGCTCCTCCGTTGGAGGAGAACCTCCGACTGAAACCAGTTGCCACCTAGGCGTCCGCTCAGGGTCGAATCGAACTTTGCGCCAAGGTTTGTCATTATTAATCCTAAACATCGTAAACGCACATTCGAGCATCGATTCTGCGCCCAGTTCGTATCCGGCGGTGGCCTGTGACCAAACCTCGACTTCGTGGTCTCTAGGCCGACGCCACTTCGCCCATAGCGTCTCGATGTCGTCAAGGACGGTGAATATGGCTTGCTCGTTGGTTTCTTTGGCGCTGTACGGCGCACTCGGGGAAGCTTGTTCCGGGCTTGATGCGGCGGATGCGTTGAGAAGCCCGAATATACAGGCCGTTGCGGCCACCACTTGGCCCCTACTAAGGAAAGTCTGATCAAGAGGTGTTTTTCGGTCGCCGGGGCGGGTTCCCGGTTTTCGGCGCTTGACGGGGACTCGGAACAAAACCACCGCCCTCCGGTTTGACGAAAACAACGCCCGGAAAGCGCCGAAAACAGCGGGACGCGCCCTTTCGCCCGTTCGCCCGCCTTCCGGCGGTCTGCGGGCGCACTTGTCCCGCATCAGGCCCGCGCGGCGTAGCGACCCGCGATCAGCAGGTTCGCGAAGCCGAGCAGCAGGGCGATCCGCCGGGTGTTCTTCGCCAGCCCCCGGTAGCGCACCTTGGCGTAGCCGAAGTGCCGCTTCACGTACAGGAACGGATGCTCCACCTTCGCCCGCACCGACGCCTTGCGCTTCTCCGCCGCCTTCTTCGGACCGGACTTGTCCAGCAGCCTGCGCTTCCCGGGCTTTGTCGCCACCCGCCAGTCCACCTCCGCGTCCCGGTTCTCCTCCCGCTTGCCGACGCCCTCGTAGCCCGCGTCGCCGTGCATCTCCGCCTCGTCCCCGTGCAGCAGCGCGTGCGCCACTGCCACGTCCGACGTGTTCGCCGGCGTCGTCGCCAACGTGTGCGTCAGACCCGACTCCGAGTCCACCCCGATGTGCGCCTTCATGCCGAAGTACCACTGGTTGCCCTTCTTCGTCCGGTGCATCTCCGGATCCCGCTCCCGCTTCGCGTTCTTCGTCGAACTCGGCGCGGCGACGATGCCCGCGTCCACGATCGTTCCCCGCCGCAGGCCGTGGCCCTCGGCCGCCAAGTGCGCGTTGATCGCCTCGAACAACCCCTCGCCCAAAGCCGTGCGCCTCCGGAAGATGCCGGAACTTCAGGATCGTCGTCTCGTCCGGCAGCGGACCCCGAAGCCGCAGACCCGCGAACCGACTCCACCTCGTAGAGCAGATCCTCCATCCCCGGGTCGCTCAGGTCGTACCACGGCTGCACGCAATGCACGCGCAGCATCGTCCGCAGCGGATACGGCCGCCGACCGCGGCCCGGCTTCGGATAGAACGGCTCCACCATGGCTTCGAGGGCCTCCCACGGAACCAGCCCGTCCATCTTCTCCAGAAAAAGCTCGCGACGCGTCCGCCGCTTCTTCGAGTCGTGCTCCAGTTCCGCGAAAGTCGCTTGTTCCATGACTACCTGATCGTTTCCCCGTCCATTCCCCTACTCTGCGACAATAGACTTGATCAGAGGTTCCCTAATACGTCCCCCCATCCCATGCTACTCGTTAGGAAACATGATCCCGAGTGCAGCGCAAGCTGAACCGCTGGGTTGGCGAAGCAACCCAGCGGTCGCGTAGCTTGCCGAAGAACCCGTCAGCGTCCACGATCGTTACCAATTGGCCGCGCCGATGTTCGACGATGCGCCGCGCCGCGTCCCCGGGCTCGCCACGGGACGCCCAAAACAGCGTGTACCGTCGCGCAGGGGTCCGCATGATCGCTTGGCGAAGCGCCTCGTCCCACTCCGCGGACCAGCCGCAGACCACGAGTCCATGCTCGTCGAATATCCGGTCCAAGAGTTCATCAGACTCGGTCGGATAGTGCGTCAGTTCCTCCTCCGTGTTCAGGATGCGTGCGTCCTTGTAGTCGCCGTGCAGCTTGACCAAGTAGCACGAAGCGTGGGTCAACGGTTCGGCTCCTCGCAGCGCGTCGACCGAATCCACCACCGTGGGCTCTACGCCACGGTCACGCAGGGCGTTCTCTAGTGTTCTCATTCACAAATGAGTTGAATCAATGGTTGTCCCGTGCCATGGTCACGGTCGGGCACACGACGGGGAATGCGATGGCGCGACCGATCTCGGTTTTGAAGCTGACGGCGGAAGAGGAGGCGGAACT
>CAYGBI010000004.1:0-86035 GCA_964348085.1 uncultured Pseudomonadales bacterium
CCGCTTCCTTCAACGGAGGTCAGCGGGCACTTACCAAGGATCTGTCGTACACCCTTTAGTACTTAGGTCGACGGCTGCCCTTGCCTCTCGAAGTCCTCGTCGAGGCCTTTGATGATTTCGACCAGTTTCGATACTTCCTCGTCCCGTCGCAGGTACTCGGCGTAGCTTCGCTCGGCGTCCCGAACGAGCTGATCGTATGTGATGTACCGGGCATTCACCGCCGCCAGCATCCGCCGGTTTTCTCCGTCGTCGCCCGGTGGCGGCGAACCCAGTATCGCGATCATCTCGATGTCCCGTGATTCGTCCGGAAATCGCTGGCTAAGGCACTTTTCGAGAGCGGTCTTGTACTTCCGCAACTGCTCAATCAGGTTTGGCGCCGTGACGGTCCGACCATACTTCTTCAGCTCCACGATAACGTGCCTACCCGCCGCGGTCTTGTACCTGATGTCAATTCGCCCCTTACGCTCTTCCTCCGACAGCTTCACGCTGACCGCCTCGAACTCCGTGGTTACACGCTCTTCGATCCTCGCGTTGGCGGCAGCCCGTTCCCAAGACGGGTGTAGCAGCCATAGCTCCTCGAAGAGGAGCTGTTGCAGAACCCGCTCCAATGCGGTCGGCGCGAGATCCTTCAATTGTTCGATTACCTTTAGTCGGCCTCTCGCCACTTCGTGATAGTGAACTGCCTCAATTTCCTCCACCCCGACGATCAGACGGGAGAGCGTCTCGAAGTCGCGCTGTGTTTCGATGCCATCCAAGGCGCTCAGCATGTCTTGGAGGGCTAGTTTCTCGAATGCCAGGATCGTCGCACGGTAGAGTTCAAGTCTCGTTTGGTTGTCCGGCAGCGTTAGGGACTCGATTCGACCGAAGAGTCTTTCGGCCGTCTTCCGACTATCGGTCCCGAGTCGGTCGTACCACCGTTGAACTGAGGGGTAGGTCAGGGCGCGTGTAGTGGCTTCCCTCTTCCTAAGGTCCGTCCATTGGTTCTTGATGGTCTTCAGTGCCTTCCGCACGAAGTCGTTAACAGCCCTATACCGAGGGTCGTCCTCTTTAACGCTTTGCCGGTTGCTAGTGACGATGTCGCGAGGCCCTTCGTCTAGGAAATCCGCGTTGACCTCGCCCACTACGTATTGGGCGTACATCCCCGCCTCCTTGAACTCGGGGAGAATGTTCTCGTGAACGAGCTTGCCGCGAGCGAGAAGGATGATCGAGTTGTTGACGTCGTCCAGCGAGTCGGGTCGGTCCACCGTCCCGATCCAACCGCTGATCGGATAGGTCTGAGGCTCGGCAGGCGGTTGTCCGGGCTCCTCGGTGGCCGAAGTCTCCGTAGGCACCACGACGGTCGCGTCCAATTCGTGACGCTCCTTGATTGTGCCTGCCACCTCGGGATCTGTGAGCTGTCCGAAGTGCCAGAGAAACTCCAGCTTGTTGTAGAAATCTCGGTCACTCGCCGAGATAGGCGTGCCGTCAACGAAGACCTCGAACCCGTGCGCAGGACCGATGATGCTGAATCGACGGGCGAGCCGTCGGCGAAGGAACGGCGGCGTGCGGGAAATGCTCCTGTCGAGCTGTCGTAGAACGAGACGAGTGCCCTTCCCAAGGCCGCCGACGTCCGCTTCGATCTCTTCGGGGTGGTACTCGGAGGAGGCGTCCTCCTTGATTTCCTCCTCGATCTTCTGGCGGTTCATCGACAGCGCGTTGGCCTCGCCGTCCTTGACGGTATGCACTTCGACGATGTTGGCGATAGAGAACGACGAGAGTTTGCCGATGCCTTTGCGGCCCATGGCCTCTCGGCCGCCGGAGGTCTTGGACGACGCTAGGCGGCGTTGGTAGCCGACCTTCAAGAAACGCTCGTTGATGTCTTGGAGAGTCATCCCGTGCCCGGTGTCCTGCACTTCAATACGCCCGTCGCTCAAGGTGATGTGGACCGTGGCAGCGTCGGCATCCCACGCGTTGGCGACGAGCTCGGAGACGACTGCGGGGACGTTGCTGTAGAGGCCGATGCCGAGGTGGTTCAGGACGTTGAGACTGAGAGTCATTCGATACTTGTGCTCGGACTCGTCGGATCTGCTCCCGTGTTCACCGGGGCCGCTTGGGTTAGCCATGGCTGCTTCGGTCCCTAATTCCGGACGACGTGCGACTCGATGTGCTTTGCGATGGTACGCGCAATCGCTTCGCTTAAGGCTACGGGAACGGCGTTCCCGATCTGCCGTCCCACGGTCTGGAAGTACACGGGCGCCCCCTCGGCGACAAACTCGTAGCCGGGCGGAAACGTCTGCAGCAGGGCAGCTTCCCGCAAGGTGATCGCACGGTCTTGAGAAGGATGCCCGAACCGGCCGCGACCGAAACTGAAGCAGCCGGTGGTGATCGTGGGCGCGGGCTCGTCCCATGCCATCCGACCGTACACGTTCCGATACCACTTGCCCGTGGTTCTTCGATGGCACTCGGCCAAGAGGTCCTTGGACCAGTCGTGCCATGTGCCCCCCGGCAACGAAGCCCGAATCCGCCTCAGGTTCAGTTCCGACAACCTCGGCGACACGTGCAGACGGTCGTCGGCATGTGCTTCGCCTCTGCACACGGCCGGGAGGTCGCCGATCGCATCGCGAACCGTCGGCGTGGCGGTAGGCTGAGTGGGTGGGTCCAACGCCAGTCGCCCAAGCTTCGACGCCAGCACCACAAGGCGTTGACGCCGTTGGGGCACGCCGTAGTCCGTGCAGGCCACGATTCGAGACGTCACTTCATAGTGCTTTTCGAGTTGCCCGATGAACCCCGAGAGGAGCTTCCCACCGTCGAACGACGCCAGTCGCGGGACGTTCTCCATCGAAACGATCTCGGGTGCCAGCGAGCTAATCCGTTCCGCGAAGATGTCGACGAGGCGCCACCTGTTCGTACCGCGCTTCTTTGTTTCCGGCGTATAGGCCGAAAACGGCGAGCAAGGTGCGCAGCCAACGAGTATGCGCCTAGCCTTGGCCGGGTAGAGCGCCGCGAGGTCGGTGGCTGGCACGTCTTCGATGGACTTGCCGACGAAACGCCCGCCGTTGTTCGCTTCGAAGGCGTGGCGGCAACTCTCGTCGACGTCCACCCCGGCCGCGACCCGAAACCCGGCGCGACGAAAACCATGGCTCAGACCGCCCGCGCCGCAGAAGACGTCGACGACCGCCCACTCATCGATTGGTGCCGGTTGAGAAGTCATCGCCAATCCGACGAATCGCTCGTCCGCAAAACGAGTGCGATTACACGCGCTCGGCGAATTGAACGTCAAGTCCGGCGCTGCCGGCTCGTCGCGTCTTGTCGCGACGAGGAGTGCCTGACGGCGGTGCAGGCGGACGGCGACCCGGCGCTTGCCGGCCTGCCGCGTCCGTCTTGTCGCTCACGGTGTCTCTTGCTAGAGTGCTGCACCATTCGAGGGCGCCCTGCCTAGCGCAGGTTGGGCGGTGCGAGGGACATTCGCGCCCACAACAACAAACGGGGGAAGAAGGCTTCCATGTATGTCTTAGAGATCACGCTCGCGTGCGGTTTTCTGGCGCTTGTCTACGGAATCGTCGCCGGACGTTCGGTATTGGCGGCCGACGCCGGCAACGAACGCATGCAGGAGATCGCGGGCGCCATTCAAGAGGGGGCTGCCGCGTATCTGAACCGACAATACACCACCGTCGCCGCAGTCGGCGTGGTAGTGGCCATCATCTTGGGCGTCACGCTTGGGCTGTGGGTGGCCGGCGGCTTCCTCATCGGCGCGGTGTTGTCTGGTGCCGCCGGCTACATCGGCATGCACGTCTCGGTGCGCGCCAACGTGCGCACGACGCAGGCGGCGATGACCGGCTTGAAACCGGCATTGGACATCGCCTTCCGCTCCGGCGCCATCACCGGCATGTTGGTGGTGGGCTTGGGACTCTTGGGCGTCGCCGGCTACTACGGCGTGCTCGGCGCCGCCTGCGTCGATCAACGCGCGCTGATCGAAGCGCTGGTGGCGTTGTCTTTCGGTGGTTCGCTCATTTCCATCTTCGCCCGTTTGGGTGGCGGCATCTTCACCAAGGGCGCCGACGTAGGGGCCGACTTGGTCGGCAAGATCGAGGCCGGCATTCCCGAGGACGATCCGCGCAACGCGGCGGTGATCGCAGACAATGTGGGCGACAACGTCGGAGATTGCGCCGGCATGGCGGCGGACTTATTCGAGACCTACGCCGTGACGCTGGTGGCGACGATGCTGCTGGCCACGATCTCCGCCACTTTTGCCGACGATCCGACGGCGGCGATGGAAATGCCGCTCTTGATCGGCGGGGCGTGCATTCTCGCATCCGTCGTCGGCACGTTCTTCGTGCGCTTGGGTGGCGGCAGCATCATGGGCGCCTTGTACAAGGGTTTCATCGCCACCGCCGTAGCTTCCGCGGTGTTGATCTTCTTCGTCACTTTGTGGCTTTTCGGCCCAGAGGGCATGAAGTACTTTTGGTGCGCCGTCGTCGGCCTCGCGGTTACCGGTCTAATCGTCTGGGTGACCGAGTACTACACCGCCACCACGCACCGACCGGTGCGCTCCGTGGCCCGCTCGTCGGAGACCGGCCACGCCACTAACGTCATCCAAGGCTTGGCCGTATCCATGGAAGCGACGGCTGTTCCGGCCGTGGTCGTTGCGTTGGGTATTGCAGTCGCCTACCAGCTCGGCGACGTCTACGGCATCAGTATCGCCGCCACTACCATGTTGGCACTCGCCGGAATGGTGGTGGCGTTGGACGCCTACGGCCCGGTCACCGACAACGCCGGCGGCATCGCCGAGATGGCCGACTTGGACGAGGATGTGCGCAAAACGACGGACGCCTTGGATGCCGTCGGCAACACCACGAAGGCGGTCACCAAGGGTTACGCCATTGGCTCCGCCGGCCTCGCTGCGCTGGTGTTGTTCGTCGCCTACACGGAGGACTTGAGCCACTACTTCCCGCAGCTCGACTTGAGCTTCGATCTCGCCAATCCATTCGTGGTCGTGGGTCTCCTCATCGGCGGCATGTTGCCGTACTTGTTCGGCGCCCTCGGCATGCAGGCGGTCGGTCGTGCCGGGGGTGCGGTGGTCGAGGAAGTGCGGCGGCAGTTCCGCGAGATTCCCGGCATCATGGAAGGCAAAGGTCGGCCGGACTACAGCCGAGCCGTGGACCTGCTTACTCGGTCGGCGATCCGCGAGATGATCGCGCCGTCGATGCTGCCGGTGCTGGCGCCCATCGTCGTTTACTTCGTCGTCGCCATTCATGACCAAGGAGCTGCACTGGTGACGGTTGGCGCGATGCTGCTCGGCACCATCGTCACCGGTCTGTTCGTGGCCATCTCCATGACCGCCGGCGGCGGTGCGTGGGACAACGCCAAGAAGTACATCGAGGACGGCAATCACGGCGGCAAGGGTTCGCAAGCGCACATGGCGGCGGTGACCGGCGATACCGTCGGCGACCCGTACAAGGATACGGCCGGCCCGGCTGTCAATCCGATGATCAAGATCATCAATATCGTGGCGTTGTTGCTGCTGGCGGCGCTGGGGAGTTGATGTCGCCGCCATCTTTGGCAGCTCTTGGTAGTCGCCGCCACTTGTGGTGGCTCTTGGTATAGAGTCCCTTCGGCGACTTTGTTAGCTGGAGGTCAAGTTGTCGGACGACAAGATCGCGCAATTGCAGCGACGAATTGGCGAACTAACCGCTGAACTGGGAGAACTGCAGAAGGCGAGCGCCCCGACGCCGGTGCGCAACTATACGTTCGCCACGCTGAGCGGAGCGGCGACGCTGCGTGATCTCTTCGGCGAGCACGACAGATTGCTCGCCATACACAACATGGGCCAAGGCTGCCGCTACTGCACCCTGTGGGCGGACGGCTTCAACGGTTTGCTGCCGCATTTGGAGTCGACGCTGTCGGTGGTCTTGCTGTCCAAGGACTCGCCGCAGACGCAACGCAAGTTCGCCAACTCCAGAGGCTGGCGCTTTCGCATGGCGTCGCACGGCGGCGGCGACTACATCGTCGAGCAAGGCGTCTACGGCGAGGCGGAAAACTATCCGGGCGCCGTGGTATACGAGCGCGACGGCGAGACCATCTCGCGCAAGAACGCCTGCGTGTTCGGCCCGGGCGATTTGTATTGCGGGCTGTGGCCGTTCCTCGCCATGGCCGGTATCGGTGTCGCCGAATGGGTGCCTCAATACAACTACTGGCAGCGTCCGGACAAACTCGACGACGGCGGGGAGAACGTGCTCTGACGCGGTCCGCGACATCCGCGGACAGGCATCACGGGTCGAACGGCGGCAGTTGCTTCGCCACCAGCGTGTTCTCGAGCACGGCGTAGTCCGGCAAGCCGTCTCGGTAGGGCGGGTAGTCCTCGCCGGCGATGAGCGGCGCCAAGTAGCGCCGCGCCGCCTCGGTGATGCCGAATCCGTCGTCGCTGATGAACGCCTCGGGCATCTTGCGCTCGACGTTCGCCACCTGCACCAACGGTACGTCGCCGAGCCGCCAACGATACGGTTGATCGGAGACGCGCACGATAGTAGCCATCACCGAATTCCGGCCAGCCAGCGCCAGTTCCACCGCGTGGCGGCCCACCGCGTAGGCTTGCTCGACATCGGTGGCGGAAGCGATGTGCCGGGCAGCGCGCTGCAAGTAGTCGGCGACGGCGTAGTGGAACTTGTAGCCGAGCCGAGCCTTCACTAGCTGCGCCAGCGCTTGCGCTATGCCGCCGAGTTGAGTGTGGCCGAAGGCGTCCGTGCCGCCGGCCTCGGCGACGAAGCGACCGTCGGCGTAGCGGGCGCCTTCGGAGGCGACCACGACGCAAAACCCTGCGCGTTCGACAGTGGCCTGCGTCTTGGCTAGGAACGCCTCCTCGTCGAACGGCACCTCCGGCAGCAGGATGATATGCGGCGCGTCGCCGGGGTGGCGTTTCGCCAGCGCCCCGGCGGCGGCGATCCAGCCGGCGTGCCGGCCCATCACTTCCAAGATGAACACCTTGGTGGAGGTGGCGCACATGGAAGCCACGTCCAACGCCGCCTCGCGCACCGCCACCGCCACATATTTGGCGACCGAGCCGAAGCCGGGGCAGGTGTCCGTCAGGGGCAAGTCGTTGTCGACGGTCTTGGGAATGCCGATGCAGGTCATCGGATAGCCCAAGCGTTCGCCGAGCAGCGAAACCTTGTGCGCCGTGTCTTGCGAGTCGCCGCCGCCGTTGTAGAAGAAGGTGCGGATGTCGTGCGCCTTGAACACCTCGATCAAACGCTCGTACTCCCGTGCGTTGTCGTCCAAGGATGCAAGCTTGTAGCGGCAAGAGCCGAACGCGCCGCCGGGCGCGGCGCGTAGCGCCGCGATGGCGGCGGCGGATTCTTGGCTGGTGTCGATAAGCTCCTCGCGCAGGGCGCCGAGAATACCGTTGCGTCCGGCGAACACGGTGCCAATGCGGTCGCGGTTGGCGCGTGCCGTCTCGATCACGCCGCAGGCGCTGGCGTTGATTACGGCGGTGACGCCGCCGGATTGCGCATAGAAGGCGTTGTGGTTGGCCATTGACGCTTTGATCGCTTGACGTTAAGTCCCGATTGTCGCCGCGCTCCGGGACGAATCAAAGCCCTGCGTCGTCGCCGGGCTTGTCGCCTCCCGGCGCGGGCGACCGCCGCACTGGCCGAGCCGTGCGATCGTCACGGCCGCCAAGCAGCGCCGGAATCGCCCCGACACGACTGACGATCGCTTCGGCGCTGCTTTGGGTATCCGCCCAATAACGGTCGCAGGCGGCGTCGAACCGGGCACCGGCCGTCGGCGTCTCGCGGTAATTGATCCACAGCCCGACCCGTTGCAGCGCTGCCCGTTCGGCGAACATGCTCTCGCGAAACCGACTCCGCGCGCTTGAGCGGCTCACGCCGTAGGCTTGTTCCACGTCCAGACATCCGGCGTAGCACCCATCCATGCCGCTCACATGGCTTTGCGCGAGTAGGCAGGTGTTGGTTTCCTCCAAGCGAATCAAGTCGTCTTGCGACTGCGTCGTGAGTTCATGGTACTCGTCGGAGATCAGCAGATCGGTCATGCGATCGACCTGCGCGAACAGTGCGAGCGCAGTCGTTTGCGCTCGATCGATGCAGGTCGCGTAACACTGTCCGACGGCTAGCCGGCCTTCTTGCCCCTTGGTTAGGTTTTGCGCGGCCGCCGGCGTTCCGAGCAGCGTGAGGTGCGCTGCGAGGATCCAAAGCAGGATTGGTCTGTTCATGCGTATCCCTTGTGCCATGACTCAACAGATGCAAGCACCGTAAGCCAAGCATCTGCGAAAGGCATCCCCCTTTGGCGGCGTCGTTCAGATTGCGTTAAGGCTCTACGGCGCAAGACGGGACGGCAAGGTCGGGTGCGTTCTGCTATAACGCGCCCTCGCAGATACGCAGGCAAGGGGCATACATGGCGCAGCTTAGGGTCGAAAGCGAGGTCACGGGCAACGTGTGGAAAGTGCAAGTGGAGGCAGGCGCCGCGGTCCAAGAAGGCGACGTGCTGATTATCTTGGAGTCCATGAAGATGGAGATTCCCGTGGAAGCGCCCGCGGCCGGCACGGTCGTGGAACTCTTGGTGCAGGAAGAGGATTCGGTCGCCGAAGATCAGGTGGTCGCCGTTCTCGAAACTTAAGTACCCGAAGCATCGGCGCATAAGGAGCGACGAACATGAGCTGGGACGAGGAAGTCCTTGAGATCCAACGCCGTCGACGCCTCGCCAAACGCCAAGGCGGCAAGGAGGGCATCGCCAAGCAACACGCGCGCGGGCGGCTCACCATTCGCGAGCGCATCGACGGGCTGCTCGACCCCGGTTCCTTCCAAGAGCAGGGACAGGCGACGGCCATTCCGGATTACGACGACGACGACCGGTTGATCGGCTTCGTGCCGGCCAACTACGTGGTCGGCTTCGGCCGCATCGACGGTCGTCGCGTAGTGGTCGGCGGCGAGGACTTCACGTTGAAGGGCGGCTCGCCGAACGCCGCCGGATTGCGCAAGAGCGTCTACGCGGAGCACTTGGCGGTGCAATACAAGGTGCCGCTGGTGCGTTCGCTCGAAGGCGGCGGCGGCAGTGTCAAAGGCGGCGGTGGGCGACGGGGCGGCACGGTCGGCGAACCGGTGTACTCGCCGCCGCGGTTTCGCATCATTGCCGACGCCATGGGCGCGGTGCCGGTGGTCTCGATGGCCGCCGGCGCGGTAGCGGGGTTTCCCGCCGGGCGCTTGGTAGCGTCGCACTTTTCGGTAATGACCCGCTACACGGCGCAGATCATGATCGGTGGTCCGGCGCTGGTGGAGCGTGCCCTCGGCGTCCGCCTCACCAAAGACGAGCTCGGCGGCGCCGCGATTCATGCCAAGAGCGGCATCGTCGACAACGTCGCCGATGACGAGCACGACATGTTCGACCAAGTGCGCCGATTCCTAAGCTATCTGCCCACCAATATTCACAACCGGGCGCCGCGCCAAGACTGCGACGACGACCCGGAGCGCATGGAGGAGGAACTGCTCACCGCGGTGCCGAGGGAAGCCAACGCGCCCTTCGACATGCGCGAAATACTGGCCATGGTCATGGACGAGGGCTCGCTATTCGAGCTCGGCAGGGATTATGGCCCCAGCCAAATCACCGCCTTGGCGCGGCTCGATGGCCAACCCGTCGGGGTACTCGCCAACGACAATCGCGTCTACGCCGGCGCCATGACCGCCGAGGCCGGGCAGAAGTACCGCCGCTTCGTGGAGATGTGCGACACCTTCCACCTGCCTATCGTCAACTTCATCGACCAACCAGGGTTCATGATCGGCCCGGAAGCCGAGCGCAACGGCACCATTCGCTACGGCATGGCCGCCGTCTGCGCCGCCGCACAAGCGACGGTGCCGTGGGCGGCGATTCAGGTTCACAAGGGCTTCGGCGTCGCCACCGCCGCCCACTACGCGCCCAACAACTATGTGCTCGCGTGGCCGTCCGTGGAATCCGGCGCGCTGCCGCTCGAAGGCGGCGTGGCGGTGGCCTTTCACCGCGAAATCGCCGCCGCCGCCGACCCGGACGCCAAACGCCGCGAGTTGGAAGACAGGCTCCGCAGCGCCCGCTCGCCCTATCCCCGCGCCGAGTCGTTCGCGGTACATGAGCTGATCGACCCGCGCGAGACGCGGCCAACGCTTTGCCGCTGGGTAGAATGGATCCAGCCACAGCTCGACGAACTCACCGGTCCCACGCGGTTTCCGATGCGGCCCTAGCCACTCGTCGCACCGAGCACGGTGGGGTGCCCGCCAGTCTCGGGACGCGGCCCGCTCGACGTCGAATGCGCGCGCCGCACCCAAATGCGCCGGCGGTCGAGGTCGTATCGGGACTCGGAGGCGTGCCCGTAAACCGGGTGATAAAGGCGTAGGTGCGTTTCGCCGGCGGCGAGGCAGCAGGAGCGACGCCAGCACCAAAGGAGAGGTAGAGGGCCCCGTTCAAAGAACGCCCATGTGGGGGAATCAGCCGAGGCGAGATGCTCGTTCGCGCATTGCCGGACGAATGCGTCCAAACGAACGCCCACGCGGGGGGATCAGCCGGGATTCCCCTTTCCGCGCTCAGCCACGGCCTGCTGTGCGTCCGCGCGGGTCGGACCGAGGAATTCGACTAAGCGCTCGAGCAAGGTTTCGTCGGCATCGATTTCGCATTCCCAGACGACGAAAACCCGCCAGCCGTCACGGACGAGCTGTTCCTCGTTGCGCTTGTCGCGGGCGACGTTGGCGGCGAATTTGTCGCGCCAATAGTCCGTTCGCGTCTTCGGCTCGCTACTCCTCTTGCAGCCGTGGCGATGCCAAAAGCAGCCATGTACGAACACCGCCGTGCGCCGCTTGCGGAACACCAAGTCCGGCCGCCCGGGCAGATTGGCGACATGGACGCGGTAGCGGTAGCCGCGGGCGTGCAGGGCTCGCCGAACGTACATTTCGGGCTTCGTATCGACGCCCTTGACGCGCGCCATGAGAGCGCTGCGCTGCTCCGGCGTGAGCGTATCGACCACCGCGGGACACTCGTTTCGAGACGCCGACGAAGATAGCAACTCGCACATCTCTGTGCGATTTCGTTTGACTGACGGCGATTTCTCACATGGCGAAGGGCGAATCTCGCTACCGTTTCCCCCGCACGTTGCGCGATCATCCCAAGCCATGAGAGACGAACGTCACTTGGAGCGTGCGCTGTGGCGCAGTCGGCGCGGCATGTTGGAGTTGGACCTCCTGCTCACGGCGTTCGCCCGCGACGGCTATCCGGCCTTGGCGGAGGAAGATCAAGGCGCCTACCAAGACCTCCTTGACCGGGACGACTGGCTGGTTTGGGATTGGTTGCAACGGGAGGTGTCGCCGCCCGTGCCGTTGGCGCGAATTGTCGATCTAATCGTCGCCTTCAACGACGGGGTGCAGCGCAGGTGACGCGAGAGCGCGACGACGCGGAGGTCGCGTGGACGCCCGGCTGGGAGTGGCTGACCGCGGTGGTGGCCATCCATGTCTTGGCGGCAGTGCCTTGGCTGGCGTACTTCGGCGCGTGGCCGCTGCTTGTCGTCTGCGCGTCACTCGCCTACTACGTCCGGGTGTTCCTGCGCCAAGAGGTATGGCGCTTCCGACTGATCGAGGAAACCGCGGTGCTGTTCGAGCCGCGCCGCCCGGGTGCCGAGCCGCGTCTGGCGCGGCGTCGCGGTCCGGTGTGGATGACCGAGGCGTGGCTCGTCGTGCGTACTAGTCGCCGCGTCTTGGTGTTGCGGGCTGCTCGCTACGACCCCGCGCTCTTCGCCAGGTTGCGGCGGGCGCTCTTGCGCGGAGTGTCGACCGGTTGAAGCACGTCGAGCGGGTCGGCGGCCGGATAGACGACGCTCGGTACCGCTTTGGCGGCCCGATGTGGGTGGTCGAGCGTATGGTGCAGGCCGCGGCTCTCCTTGCGCATCATCGCAGAGCGCACGATCAACTCGGACACGTGGACGAGATTGCGCAGTTCGAGCAGGTCCGCGCTTACCCGGTGGCGCGCGTAATAGTCGTGAATCTCCCGCTTGAGCAGCTCGATGCGGCGCTTGGCGCGTTCGAGCCGCTTGTCGGTGCGCACGATGCCGACGTAGTCCCACATGAAGCGCCGCAATTCCGTCCAGTTGTGGGCGATCACCACCTGTTCGTCCGAATCCGAAACCCGGCTTTCGTCCCAGTCCGGCGGCGATGGCGCCTGGGTCGGCGCGAGTCGGCGGCGCACCAAGGCGGCGTGGCGTCGGCTGATGTCCGAGGCTGCGGCCTCGGCGAATACCAAGCACTCCAACAGCGAATTGCTCGCCAACCGATTGGCGCCGTGCAAGCCCGTGTAGGCGGTTTCGCCGACCGCGTAGAGGCCCGGTATGTCGGTGCGGCTCCCGAGATCGACGATCACGCCGCCGCAGGTGTAGTGCGCCGCCGGCACCACGGGTATGGGTTGCCGACGCATGTCGATGCCCAACTCGAGGCAGCGCTTCAAGATGTTGGGGAAGTGCGCCGCCAAAAAGTCGGGCGGACGGTGGCTGATGTCCAGATAGACGCAGCTCGCGCCCAAGCGCTTCATCTCGTGATCGATGGCGCGGGCGACGATGTCCCGGGAAGCCAGTTCGCCCCTAGGGTCGAAGCGGTCCATGAATCGGCTGCCGTCCGGCAACAGCAGTTTACCACCCTCGCCGCGCACGGCCTCCGAGATCAGGAACGAGCGCGCTTCGGGGTGGTACAGGCAAGTGGGATGGAATTGGTTGAACTCCATGTTCGCCACCCGGCAGCCAGCCCGCCAAGCCATGGCGATGCCGTCCCCGGTCGCACCGTCGGGGTTGCTCGTGTACAGATAGACTTTGCTCGCGCCACCGGTGGCCAACACCACGAACGGCGCTTCGAAGACCTCCACCGCGTCCGCGTCGCAGTCGTAGACGTAGGCGCCGAGTACCCGGTCGCCCCCCGAGGCAAGCTTCTTTGAAGTGATGATGTCGACCGCCACGCGGCCGCTTTTGATGTCGATATTGGCGTGCTCCCGGGCACGCTCGGTCAGCGTCTTGGCGATCGCGGCGCCGGTGGCGTCCGCCACGTGCAGGACTCGACGATGCGAGTGGCCGCCTTCGCGGGTTAGATGGAGCGCGTCGCCGTGGCGATCGAAGTCGAGACCCAAGCCGACGATGTGCTCGATGATCCGCGGCGCGCGGGAGACCGTGAAGCGCACCACATCCTCCGCGCACAGACCCGCCCCGGCGGCGATGGTGTCGGCGACGTGCGCTTCGAAGCTGTCGTGCGGATCGGTTACCGCGGCGACGCCGCCTTGCGCACGGTTGGTGGCGCCGCCGCGCACGGCGTCCTTGGAGAGCACGGTGACGTGCATTCGATCCGCCAAACGCAACGCCGTGGCGAGGCCGGCGGCGCCGGCGCCGATGATGAGCGCGTCTGTCCGTTGTCGTTGGGGCATGAGCGGCCGCTCAAGGCGCGGACATGTCAAGTTGGCGACAGTATATCGCCCGCCGCGTCGCGCGATTGCGCGTGAGGGTTGGCTGGCGCAACGAGGCCGAAGGCGTGCGCAAGCCGTTCGTAGGACTTGAGTCGATCCTCGAACGCAGGGGTGATGGTCAGCACGATCACTTCGTCGGCGCCGGACTCGGCGACGAGCGAGTCGAGCTCCGCTTTCACGGTGGCTGCGGTGCCGACGATATTGCGTGATCGTTTGCTGCGCATGGCGTGCAGTTCTTGTTCGCTGAACGGATAGTCGGCGGCTTCCGCCAAGGTCGGCGGCGGGCCTGCGAGGCCGCGCTCCCGGCGCATCCGCTGCAATTGCCGCAGGCGACGAAACAGCTCGGCGCGCTCTTCGTCTTCGGCGACCACGGCGAACACGCCGATGGACGAATACGGGGCGCTGAGATGTTCGGGTTTGAAGGCTTCGCGATATTGGCGCAGGGCCGCCACCGCGGGTTGCGGGGCGATGAAGTGCGCATGCGAATAGGCGAGACCGAAGCGCGCGGCGTAGGCGGCGCTGTCGAAGCTCGAGCCGAGCATCCACACCTCGGGAACGGTCGGCGCGGCCGGCGTCGCCTTCAGCTTGCGGAACGCCTCGGTGAGCGGCTCGCGCCCGCAGACGAACCCCAGCAAATCCTTCACCTTCGCCGGGTAGTACTCGATGCCGAGCGGATTGCCGTAGGCCAAGGCGGCCGCCGTGAGACCGTCGCTGCCCGGCGCCCGGCCGATGCCCAAGTCGATGCGCCCGGGATACAACACCTCCAGCAGGCGGAAGTTCTCCGCCACCTTGTACGGCGAGTAGTGCGACAGCATGACTCCGCCGGAACCGATGCGCATGCGCTGGGTCCGCTCGGCCAAGCGGGTGATGAGGATTTCCGGCGACGAACTCGCCAAGCTGTCGGACGCGTGGTGCTCCGCCACCCAGTAGCGGTGGTAGCCGAGCTGCTCGCAACGCTCGGCGAGCGCGGCGCTATGGGCGATGGCGTCGGCTGCGGTCTCGCCCGGCCCGATGGGCGATTGATCGAGAACGCCAAGGCGAATAGTCAAGCGGAATCCCTAAACCGAGTGGTGGGCGGCAACGCAAGGCAGCTTGTCACGCAGCCGAACACGGCGTCAACGCGCACCGCCGGCGTCCGGTTCGGTGCGCAAGTGCAGAAACCCGTCCGGCAACAGCGGCACGCGCACGCGGACGCGCACCGGTAGCCTTCGGCCTTGCCACTCGGCCATCCACAATGATATTCGGCGCGTGGTGCCGTCGCGATAGCTGAACCAATAGTCGCAGCGTGTGCTCGGCCCTCGGTAGTAGGGTGGCATACGGTTGAGTCGCACGTCCTCCACTTCGCTTTCGAGCAGCAGGCGGTACAAGTGTTCGCCGTCGTGCAGCGTGGTCGTGGCGACGCAGTGGGGTGCGAGAAAGGTCACCGACATGAAGTCCGAACCCGGTGGCTGTTCGACTGCCTTCGTTTCGCCGTCTTCTTGGATGGTAGTGACGCCGGCGAACGAGATCAGCTTTTCGTCCGCTGTGCCGTCGCCGCCCCAGAGCATGTAGGCCTCCGTGTGCGGGAATCCTTCCACCATGCGACCGGTCGCCACGAACACGCCGCCCCACTTGATGAAGCGACTCATCAGGCGGCTCGTGGTCACTCTCCCGGAGAACGAGTAGCTGTCGCCTCGCTGGCCGAGCCACATAGAGATCTCGCCGGCGTTGATCCATGCCACTTCGGCGTCGTAGTGCATGGCCAGACCTTCTGCCACCGTTGAAAGTGGTTCGGCGGCGGAAAGTAGGGGTTGGCCGGCTGCCGCTAGCGCCGCCAAGGCGATCGTCGCAAGCCGCGCCCGGGCTGCCCGCTCGTTCAGACGTGGCACACCGGCACCACATCGATGAACGTGTTGCCTTGGTACCGCAGGGGCATGGTCGGCTTGCTCCCTGCGGCGAAGCGCAAGAACGGTTGGTGGCGGGGGTCGATATGCGTCGAGCGAACGATTTGCACACGGCTGAAGTGCGCTTCCATGCGCTCGAAGTAGTCGAGGCCGGGTTCGTGCATTACTTTCGACACCGGGTCGCGGTGGCGGCGGTCCACGGTGCGTTCGCGCAGGAGCGGCACCGGCAGCACCGCGACGCCGCCGGGGCGTAGCACGCGGCGGACTTCGCCAATGGCGCGGCGGTCGTCGGCGGGATATTCGAGAACGTGGGACGCGAACACCAGATCGAAGCTGCCGTCGGCGAAAGGCAGCCGCTGCACGTCCAAGCGGTGGTCGACATCGTTGCGCTGCAAGTCGCCGGACTCGTAGCGCGCGAAACGTCGCCGCAGATATCGGCGGAAAGCCGGCTCGGGCGCGATGTGCAAGGCACCCTTGGTTTCCGGCGCGAAGTCGGCGAGCAGGCGCTTGAGCACGACGAACTGCAGTCGAGCGCGTTCCAAGGCGCCGCAGGCGGGACACTTGGCGTGGCGCCGGTCTGCCTTGTCCTTGAACGGCCCGCGGTAGCCGCAAACCGGGCAGTCGAACGCCTCCTTGCCGGGATGCGTCAGCCGGAAGACCGGCCCGCGTAGCTTCTTCAGCGCAAGCTCCATGTCCTTAGCGCTCAACATGCGTTTACGATCCTCGCTTCGATCTCGTCGAGTTGCCGCTCGAATAGCGATGACAACGGCGGCGGCGATAGGTTCGAGGCTTGGTAGGGAGTATCGACCGAGGCGTTCTTGCAGGTGCCGAGCCGCTCGTACTTGGCGAGCGCGTTTCGATACCGCTGGTCCGGCTGCCCTTGGCCGGCGTGAACCAAGACGAGGTTCTTGCCGACCGCGATGCACTCGCAGATCATCGACATGCTGTCGACGGTGACGAACAGGCGCTCCGCGGCGCCCATCAGCTCGCCCAAGATGCGCTCCTCGCGCTCGTGCCACCAAACGCAATAGGCCAGCGTGTGCGGCTCCAGCGCTGCCCGCAGCGCCCGTTCGCCGTTCGCCCCGGTGCGCCTGGAGGTGGACAACAGCCAGCGCACGCCGTAGCGCTGCGCGATGTCGTTCATCCAAGCGCCGAGCGCGCGCCAGTGAGCGGGCCGATACGCTTTGCCGGCGCCGTCCCCGCCACAGGCCATCAGCCACAGGCGTTCGCCGGCAAGCGAGTTCTCGGCGACGAAGCGGCGGCCTTTGGCGGTCACGTCTTCGGCGGACAACGGGCTCGGCGCCACGTCCATGACTATGTTCGACGGTTCGCCGGTCGGCTCCAAGGTAAGGTGGGCGGTGAAGCAGCGGCTCGCAACGTGGCGCTTGGAACCCAAGAAGATGTTCGGCCGCCGCCAATGTCGGGCAAGCAGGACATTCGCGCAGGCGGTATTGCCGCCGGTGGAAATCACTAGGTCCGGCGCCTGCGTCGGGACGCCGCCGCGGTGGGAGATGCGGTAGGCGGCGAGCGAATCCATGCCGCGGTTGACGAAGATCGGCAGCGCCCGGCGACTGATCGGTTTGGCCCGCAAGCCGATCCTGAGCTCCGACGAGCGCACCGCGAAACGCTCGCCGAGCCAGCGCACCAGTCCGTGCGACTGGCCGACGTGGCCGGGCAAGCCGTCCGAGACGATCAGAGCGGCGAGCGGCTTCATGGCCCACACTGTCCCGGCGCTGGGCGGGCTAAAGCGTCGGACGCAACCCGGTCCGACGGACTGCTATGTGTGCCCGAGGTAGACATCGCGCGTCCGCTGCGCCATACGCTCCACGGTCAGATTGCTCGCCGCCCAATCGAATACGCCGCGCATCCGCTCCCGGGTCGCCGGCAGGTCGGCGAGGCAGTGGCGAATGGCGCTCTTGAGTCGCTCGGGGGGCGCGAGATGGCGCTCGGGGAGCAGATCCACGGCGCCCGGCACCGGCGTGGAGACGATGGGCAAGCGCGCCACCAGCGCTTCGGCCATGGCGTAGCTGAAGCCCTCCCGTTCGGAGGCGAACACTTGGAGATCGGCGGCCGGCATGAAGGCCCGGGCGTCCGCTTGGAAGCCGGCGAGCGTTACGGGCTTGTCCGCCGCCAAGGCGGAAAGGGAAGCGCGCAGCGGGCCGTCGCCGACGATGAGCAGATGCCCCAAGGATTGCTCCCATAGCTCGATCAAGCGTGCATACGACTTCGCCGGCACGAGGCGGCCGATCGCCAAGGTGAGTGTCCCATGTTCGGGAATGGCGAAGCGACGGCGCAGTTCCGCCGCCGTCAACGCCGCCGGTTGCGGGCTCACCCCGTTGTAAACGACGGTTTTGCAGCGATGATCCAAGGCGTCGAGAACGCCGGGGCTGACGCCGATGACCGCATCGAAGCACTGATACGGCGACAGGTCGCGTTTCACGTTGTGTACCGTCGCCACCAACCGGGCGGGTGGCCGGATCGCTGCCACCAGCGCCGCGGCCTTGCTGGCTTGGGCATGCACGACGTCCGGCGCCGCGGCGTCGATCAACTGCCGCAACCGGCGGCGCAGCATCGGGTTGCGTCGGCTGCGGGTGAGGTCCAAGGGCGTAAAGCGCACGTTGGCGCGAAAACTCCCGCGGTAGCGCTCGTGGCCGATGGCGGTCACTTCGTCGCCGAGCGTCGCGAGGGCGTTGCTAAGGTCCGCGAAGTGGGTCTCCAAACCGCCGTCGTCGTCGCCGCCCATGACTTGGCAGATCTTCATGCCGGCGCTTCGGTGTCGGGTTGGCGCATCGCGTGTGTTCCAATTTGGGCGATGGAGTTTGGTTTGCCGCGTTGCTCGATGCAATATCGCACCGAGGGCTATTGCGGCGCCAAAGGCTATTGCGGCGCTAAGGGCTTGCTGCGCTAGTCGAACGCTCCTCGGCGACCGGTGCCCAGGCGCAGCGCGAACGCGAAGCGGCCGTCCTTGCCGCTCACTTTGACTCGTTTCAAGGCAAGCGCTTCGGCGTCGGTGTCCACGCTGACGCCGGCTTCGGTGGTGACGCCGAAACGGTAGCCCGCGTCGGCGACGGCGGCCACGTCCGGTGCTTGGTAAATGCCGAACGGGTAGGCGAACGAGGTCGCGTCAACGCCGAATTCGGTTTCGAGCGCCGCCTTGGCGCCGGCGATCTCGCGCCGCTTCTCCGCCGGGCCCAGTTTCGGGAGGAGGGCGTGGGTGAGGGTGTGGGCGCCGAGTTCCCAGACGCCGGAATCGAGCATGGCGCGCACCTCGCCGTCGGCGAGCTTCGGCTCGTCGCGCAGTTCCCCTGAATCATGGCGGGCGTTTTTGTTGACCGACCAGTCGCGGTCCGCCCGGTCCACGACAAGGAACAACGTCGCCTTGGCGCCGTACTTGGCGAGCAGCGGATGGGCGTTCAGATAGTTGTCGCGGTACCCGTCGTCGAAGGTGAGGATCACGGTCTTGCCCGCGCCACGAAAGCCGTCGCCTCTCGGCACCGCCTTCCGCCCCAGCCCAAGCCGCCCTATCACCCCGCCGGACTTCGCGGCTGACGCCGCCAAGTCCGACGGGCTGCTAGCGTTGCCGAGCGTGCCGAGCTCCGATAGGAAGGCGAAGCGCCAGCCGTGCTTGACCAGCCACCGGAGTTGTCGTTCGAACTCCCGGGGGCGCACCCTGAGCTTGTTGAAGCGCCCGCCGGTGATCGGCTCGCGAACCATGTGATACATGAGAATGCGAGGGTGGCGATAGTCCACCGGGCGTCGCCACCACGCGTAGCGGCAGGAGAACGCCGTCCCGAGGATAAGCACGGCGGCGACGGTGGCGACGGCGGCGTAGATCACGAGTCGGCGCCGGTCCGATCGGCCGCCAGCCGCGCATAGAGGGCAAGGGTTTCTTCGCACATGCGTTCGACGGCGAAGTCGTGGTCGCGAATCGCGCCTCGGGCGGCCGTTTCGTCGTCCAACACGGCGACGAGCTTGGCCGCCGCGTCGGCGCGGTCTCCTCTCTTGGCGAGGCCGGGCGGAAATATCCGCGCCAGCACCTCGCCGCCGCCGCCGTGGTCGTAGCCGACCACGGGCGTGCCGAGCGACAGCGCCTCCAAGACCGTGCGGCCGAACGACTCCGGGTGGGTGGACAACGACATCACCGCCGATGAGACCGCCATGATTTCCCGCAGGTCCGTGCGGTGCCCGGTGAAGGTCAGCCAAGGGGCTTGCGTCCGCAGCGACTCTTCGTAGGCGCGATGCTTGGCCGTGGCGCCGCCGACCACGACGCCCGCCAAGTCGCAGTGTTCCCCGCCCGCGCGCCGGAGCACGTCGATGAAGTCCACATGGCCTTTCAGGCGGGTTAGGCGACCGGGCAGTATCACCAGTCGCTTGCCGACCAACTGCGGGTGCTGTGTGCGCCACGCGCCAAGCCACGCAGCCTCTGGGCGGAAGCCGGAATGGAAGCGGCGCTTGTCCACGCCTCGGTATATGCGTGTCAGTTTGCTTTCGTCGACGTGCGGATAGTTCGTCGTCACATAACGGCGGGCGGTGTCGGAAACCACGATCACCCGCTCGCCCCGAGTCATCACGGCGCTGTAGGCGTTGACGGTATAAAGCCCGTGGACGGTGGTTACGAAGCGCGGCCGGGTCGCCGCCGGGAGCCGCCGCCAAGCCAGCCAGCACAGCCAAGCCGGGAGTCGCGAGCGGGCGTGCAGGATGGTGGGGCGCTCCTCGGCGAGCCAGCGGCGCAGCTTCCTCGTTTCCAGCAGCGTCGCCGGGTGCTTTTCCCCCAACCGCCACGTCACGTGGCGACTGCCTTCGCGCTCGAGGTCGGCCACCAAGCGCCCGCCGGCCGAGAGCACGATGGACTCGTGCCCGGCGGCGACGAGCGCCCGGGCGATCTCCAACGTACCCTGTTCGACGCCGCCGCCGTCGAGGGCGGGCAGCACTTGCACGACTCGCATCGGTGCACAAGTGTAGTGGCCGCCAAGCACCTGATACCATGCCCCGCTATGGCGACGCGGCGCGAGTTTTTGGCGGCGACTGCGACGGCGGGCGCGGTTGCGGCGTTCGCTTGGCCAAGACGGGGGCAGGCGACGAGCGGCGACGGGACGCGGTTGCGTCCGGTCCGAGACCAGACCACCGGCGCGCCCTTGCTTAAGCTGCCGCCGGAGTTCACCTACAAGTCGTTTAGCTGGTCGTTCGACGTCATGGACGACGGCAACTTCGTTTCCGGCCTGCCCGACGGCATGGGCGCATTTCCCGCGGCCGATGGGCGCACGGTCACCTTGGTGCGCAATCACGAGATCGCCTTGGGTCACCTTCTAGGGAAATCGCCGGTATACGACCCGCTTTGCGGCGGCGGCACGACCACGCTCACCTTCGACCTCAGAGCCGGCGAGTGGCTCGCTTCCCGGGTGTCGCTCGCCGGTACCTACAAGAACTGCGCCGGCGGCCCGACGCCTTGGGGAAGTTGGCTCTCTTGTGAAGAAACCGTGGCTGACCCAGCCACCGAAAACGTACGCAAGCCGCACGGGTACGTGTTCGAGGTGCCGGCGGCGGGCGTCGGCGATCCGCGACCGATCACCGGCCTCGGCCGGTTCAAGCACGAGGCAGCGGCGGTGGACGCCGACACCGGCATCGTCTATCTCACGGAGGACGAGCGCCGTGCCGGCCTGTATCGCTTCGTGCCGCGGGAGGGCGGTTCGCTGCGGGGGGCGGGCCGCCTGCAAATGCTCGCCATCGAGGACCGCCCGAAGTTCACCGGACGCTGGCGGTCGGGCATGGCTCTGCCGGTGGCGTGGGTGGACATCGACGACCCGGAGGCCGCCGCCGGCCGTTCGGTGTTCCGACAGGGCTATGACGAAGGGGGCATGCGCTTCAAGCGCTTGGAGGGTTGTTGGCTCGAAGGCGGTTATTTGTATTTCGTTTCCACCACCGGCGGGCGCGCCGGCATGGGACAAATCTGGGAACTCGCCGTGGCGGAGGAACGCCTGCGTTTGCTTTACGAGTCCCCGGGGCGAGACACGTTGGACATGCCCGACAACCTGATCGCCATGCCGGACGGCGCGCTGTTGCTGTGCGAGGATGGCGGCGCCCCCTGCCGGTTGCGCCTGCTCGCGCCGAGCGGCGAACTGACCATGCTGGCCGAGAACAATATCGTCTTGGACGGCTTGAAGGACATGCACGGCGACTACCGAGGCGGCGAGTGGTGCGGCGTGTGTCGCGCCGGCGATTGGCTGTTCGCCAACATACAAAAGCCCGGCATCACCTTCGCCATCACTGGGCCGTGGGAGGAACTCGCCCGTCAACGGTAGATGTTGGGCTGGCGTCGAAAGCGGTAGCGCTTGTACTCCCACTGGTATTGCGTCGGCTGCCGGGCGACGACCGCCTCCACCGCCGCGTTCATGGCGGCCGCGCTCGTCACCGGATCGGGGCTGCGAATCGCCGCATCGACCGCTTCGATGCGCACGTCGAAGCCTTCGGCGACCCTCGTCGCGCTGCCGATGACGACTGTGGCATCGACCCGTGCGAGCAGCTTCCCGACCAGCGACATGGTGGACGTCTCGCGCCCGAAGAACGGCGCGCTCACGCTGCCGCCCACCCTAGGCACCTGATCGGGCAGCACGGCCACCAAGCCACCGCGGCGCAACTCGCGCATCAGATGGCGCAAGCCGCCTACCGAGTCGCTCGCCGGCCGATGCCCAAGCCGGGCGCGCGCCCGACGCAGTGCTTGATCGACCGCCTTGGACTTGGGTCGCTCGTACAGCGGCGCCAAAGGTTCGATGGTGTTCAGGTAATAGCCGAGATACTCCCAATTGCCGAAGTGGGGCGCGAGAAGCAGCGCGCCTTGCCCGGGCGGACGGTCGCGCAGCAACGCCTCGCCTTCGACATGCCGGGTCAAGGTCGCCAGCCTCGGCAGCGGCCAGGTCCACAGCGCAACCGCTTCCGCTGCGGTCATGGCGGTTTGACGAATGCTCTCCCGCGTCGTCCTCTCCCGCCAGGCGGCGTCCCGCTGGGGGTAGACGATGCCCATATTGATGCGCGTGGTGCGCACGCCGCGACCGTTGTGGCGATAGGCCAGATCGCCGGCGAGTCCGCCCAACCGACGCAGCGCGTCGATCGACAGTGGCGAGAGCAGCGTGCAGGCGGCGCGGGCGGCGACCAGCCCGGAGCGTGCGACCAGTTCCACGGCGCCAAAAGCGCTCTGCTCAAGGCGGCCAGACGCCGATGATCCCGCCCATGAGCACCGAATAAGCGACGCGGTAGCCGGCTTGTATCGCCCAGAGCTTCCACCCCCAACCGCAAAAAGCGGCGTCGGAAGCCATGGCCGCGGCGATGAAGCCGATGCCGGTAATGAAGCCGAACAGCAGTCCGCTCGCCAAGCCGGTCATGTTCAGACCATGCATCAACGCCGCCACCACGACGCAGGTGACGAGTGCGGTGACGGCGCTGATGATGAACGGCTGCGGCGACGGTTGCAGTTCGTCCGCCGATTTGCCGAGTGCCGCCAGCCAAGCTTTGCCGAACATCGGCCCGTACCACAAACCGCCGAGCGCGAACGCGGCTACGGTGGCGAGCAGAATGGCCCACCAATTCAGTCCTCCAAAGTCGAGCATGGTTTTACCTACAGTTGCCATCCGAGTGCTTGGAGTATGGCAATGCCGCTGTCGCCTTGGTAGACGCGGTGGTAGTCTGACGGCGCTAATCGCACGGTTCGCGATTCGCGCTGTCGGATCAGATGAGGGGACACGAAATGGATATCGCCGAACTAGGGGCCTGTCCGGACACCGACGCCGTGATGTTGGCGCTCGACAAGTACGACTTGGTGAAACACGCTTTGGAGCTCGACGCTTATGGCGTCACCGTCATTCCCAAAGAGAAGATGGGCGTCAGCGACGACTTTGTCGATCGCCTGCGCGGCGCCATCGTCGCCGCGTGCGAAAAGCGCAACGGCGTGACGATCGGCGACTATCGAGATTCGCAGGCCAAGGGCGAGGGCTTGTTCAAGAACTCTTGGTATCTGCTGAAGGAAGACCCGGTATTCGCCGAGGCGGCCACCAATCCCAGAGCGCTGGCCATCGCCCGCTGGCTGTTGGGCCGCAGCGCCATCCTCGCCGGTCACACGTGGATCATCAAGCCGCGCACTTCCCATGATCTCAGCCTGCACAGCGACGCGCACGGCGTGCCGCCCGGCGGCGGCCACATCGCCCACGTGGCGAATCTGTCGTGGCTTTGCACCGACTACGCCGGCCCCGAGGACGGCCCCACCGTGTTCGTTCCCGGCAGCCACCGTTACGGACGGGCGACGCTGCCACACGAGCAGAAGCTCGCGGATTGTCCGTTCAAGACCGTCACGCTGAACGCCGAAGCGGGTTCGCTGGCAGTTTGGCATGGCGCCACGTGGCATGGTTCGACGCCGCGCTCGAAGCCGGGTCTGCGCGTCACGTTGGTGCAGGTGTACATGCGTATGCATATGCGCCCGATCAACATGTGGCAGAACGATGAGGTGGATCCGGCGCTGCTGGAGAAGTATCCCGAGCTGAAAACCATCCTCGGCGGCGAGCATCTCTATCCCTACAAGGAGCACAACGACCACCCGGAGCGCGTCGCGCCGTTCATGCGCACCGGCACCGATCCCTTCGCATGAGCGAGGACTGGTGGGACGCCACCGATCCCGGTGGCCGGTCGGTGCGCGAGTTCAAGCTCGCAAGACCCGGTACCGACCGTGCGGTGACGGGCGCGCTGTGGTCGCCCGCCGACGCCATCGCCGAGCCGGCGCCGCTGGTGTTGTTCGGACACGGCGCCTCCGGGAACCGCTACCAAGCGCCGATCCCCCACTTGGCGGGTCGCCTCGCCGAGGAAGCTGGCTGCCGGTCCCTCGCCATCGACGGCCCCGTTCACGGCTTGCGGCAAGTCGGCCCCGGCGGCCGCCCAGCCTTCGCCGAGGAAGCGCGGCGGCCCACTTTCTTGGACGACATGCTGGCGGACTGGCAGGCCGCCCTAGCGGCAGCGCGGCGCGAGGTCGGCATCGGCAAGCTCGGTTACTTGGGCCTCTCCATGGGATCCATATTCGGTATTCCGCTGTTGGCTCGCTTGGCGGAGGTCGAGGTCGCCGTGCTCGGATTGCTTGGCGCCACGAAGGCCGGACGACCGTTCGCTGAACGGCTGCTCGCCGATGCGGCGAAGATCACCTGTCCGGTACTGTTTCTGATGCAGTTGGAGGATGAGTTGTTTCCACGCGACGGCTATCTGGCGTTGTTCGACGCGCTGGCGAGCACGGATAAACGGATGCACGCCAACCCCGGCCTGCATCCCGAGGTGCCGGCCGAGGAAATCGACTTCGCGTTCGGTTTTCTCCGCCGGCATTTGGCCGAGGAGGGGCCTAAGGTGAACGCCAAATGAAGATCGCCTCGGTCCAACCCTATGTCGTCGGCACGCCGCCACCGTACCGTGGCGGCCGCAATTGGGTGTTCGTCAAGCTCACCACGGACGACGGCATCGACGGCGTCGGCGAGGTGTACAAAGCCCCTTTCCATCCGCTCACGGTGGCGAAACTCATCGAGGATGTCGGCGAAACCTACGTCGTGGGCCAAGACCCGTTTCAGATCGAGCGCCTATGGCGGTCGGTCTACTACGGCGAAGGCTACGAGTCGCACGATCACCACCAGCACCCCGACCATGCCCTGACCGGCGTGCTGAGCGCCGTGGAAATGGCGTGTTGGGACATCGTCGGCAAGGCGCTCGATCAGCCGATCTACAACTTGCTCGGCGGGCGCTACCACGACCGGCTGCGTTCCTACACGTACCTCTGGCCGGCGCCGAACGACACCAGCCGCCGGCCCACGCATACGCATCCGGAAGCCGCCCGGGAGAGTGCCTTGGCGCATGTGGAGGAAGGCTTCACGGCGCTTAAGTTCGACCCGCTGATCGACGTGATGGGCAGTGAAGACCCCCGCGAACCGCCGTTGGATCGCTTGGACAACGCCGAAGCCGTGGTGTGCGCCGTCCGGGAGGCGGTGGGCAACAAAGCGGACATTCTTATCGGCACCCACGGTCAGTCCACCACATCCGGCGCCATTCGTTTCGCCCGGCGGATCGAACAGTACGATCCGCTTTGGTTCGAGGAACCGGTGCCGCCGGAAAACCGGGACGAGATGGCGAGGGTGGCGCGGGCCACCACGATCCCGGTGGCGACGGGCGAACGGCTGGCGACCAAGTTCGAGTTCCGCGAACTGCTGGAGAAGCAAGCGGCGGCGATCTTGCAGATGGCGCTCGGTCGCGTCGGCGGCATCCTAGAGGCCAAGAAGATCGCCGGCATGGCCGAGGCCTACTACGCGCAGATCGCCCCACACTTGTACTGCGGGCCCATCGAGGCGGCGGCCAACATCCAAGTGGATACCTGCAGTCCGAACTTCCTCGTGCAGGAGAGCATTGGCCGGTTCGACGGCTTCCATGCGGAGATTCTCAAAGAGCCGATCCGCTGGGAAGCCGGCTACATCATTCCGCCGACTAGGCCTGGTCTGGGCGTCGAGTTGAACGAGGAGGTCGTCTTAGCGCATCCGTACCGGCCGCCTCGACGACGGCGGAATTAGGCACCGAATGGGGGACCAAGCATGGTGCGCGCTGGCTTGCTCGCGGGTACTGTGTTGATGGCGGCGTCTTCGGCGGGGGCTTGCGTCGAGGTTATTGCGCATCGGGGGGCGTCGGGCTACCTGCCGGAGCACACCCTGCCTGCCTACGCGCTCGGCTATGGCCAAGGTGCGCATTGGATCGAACCGGACGTCGTGCTCACGGCGGACGAAGTGCCCATCGCACTGCACGACGTTACCTTGGGTCGCACTACCGACGTGGCCGACGTGTTCCCGGATCGCGTACGAGCCGACGGCGAATACTACGCCGCCGATTTCACCTACGCGGAAATCAGTCGGCTGCGGGTTGTCGATTCCACCCCCGGCAGATACCCCCACGCAACATTCCGGGTGCCGGCCCTCGGCGAGGTCCTCGAACTGGTGGCCGGCTTGAATCGCACCACCGGTCGGCGGGTTGGCGTCTATCCCGAGTTGAAGCGGCCCGCGTCGCAACCGAACCTCGCCGCACGGATTCTGGCGGCACTCGCCGCGCACGACCTGCCGGTGATACTGCAATCGTTCGACGCTGCGGCTTTGGCGGCGCTCGAAACCGACTACCCGCGCGTCCAGCTAATCGGCGTGCCCGGTCCAGTGACGGACGCAGCGCTCGACCAGGTGGCCGGTTACGCTACCGGCGTGGGCGTGGCGAAGTCCCTGCTCGCCGAGGATGCGTCGATCGTTCAGCGCGCCAAGGCGCGTGACCTCGCCGTACACGTGTACACGTTACGGGCGGATCGCGTACCGGCTAGGTTCAAGTCGTTCGCCGAGGAGGTTTCGGCGCTCGCTGGATTGGGTGTCGATGCGGTCTTTACCGACCATCCGGATCAGGTGTTGGCGGTGGTCGATGGCTGCGAGTAGCTTCGGTCTCGCTGGTCGCATCCAGCCTTGTGATCTGCCCGCCCGCGGCGAAGGCCCCACGGGCGGGCCGCATCAATCGTCAACCCTGTCCGCGAACGGATTAGCGAGTTGCAAGGAGATGGTCTCGTCGTATCCGGGCACGCGGATCGCATCCGCTTCGGCGCGAATGTCCTCGCCAGACAAGACACCTTCGCCGTAACGATAGATCGTCTCCGCTCGCCCGGCGGTCGCCGCCGTGTCGTAGTCCGACGCCGTCTGCAGCACGGCTTCGTTGCGCTTGCTGTGTTGCCGCATCGCGTCCTTGCCGTGTCGGGCGGCAAGCAGCGTCCGAGTCACGTGCGGCGCCAACAGCAACCCCGTCGCGTTGTTGCCGCCGAAGCCCTTGGAGTTCACCAAGGCCATGTCGTAGGCGCCCGGGTCGATCTCCAAGTGTTCCGGTGCGATACGCAGGTGGTCGTGGTGAACGTCGTCGGCGGGGCCGTCGATGGTGGCGATGCCGGGAATCCAGCCGTATTGCCACGCGCCCAAGGCGAACGCGGTTTGGTCGCCGGATGCCGGCGCGAGGGTGTGGCCCAAGTAGGCCTTTACCGCCGCCACGGGCCAACGCTCGATGCCGAACGTCTTTGCCATTTCGTTCAGGATGTGCGATTCCGTCACCCGATTCTGCGGCGTGCCGGTGCCGTGCGCGTGTGCGTAAGAGCGTTGGCGCACGGCGTCCTCGCCTAAAATCGCGCGGCCCAAAGCGAGCGCTTTGGCGACGGTGATGTAGTTGCCGACGCCGGGTCCGGGGATGGACTTCTTGAACCCGTCGGCGTTGACGAATACGCCGGCCACCGCGGCGTGGATGTTCGCGCCCAATTCCAGCGCCAGCGCATCGTCGGTTAGCACGACGTATACCGCGCCCTCCGCCAAGGTGAAGCCGCAGTTCTCGGCGAACGGGCGACACGCGCGACGGTTGTTCACCGCGTTGGCGCCGTCGATGGCCATGAGCGCCTCGTCCTCCGCAAGCGCGCCCATCGTGCGGTACGCCTCGACGATTTCCGGCTGGATAGGCGCTTCGGCGCCGCCCACGACGGCGACGCGGCAACGGCCGCTGCGGATGTCGTCCACCGCGCTCTTCAGGTTGTAGAGGAAGGTCGCGCAGGCGCCGATCATACCGCCGGTGCCGCCCAAGCCGCCGATTATGTAGGCGTTGACGAAGTCCGCCGGCATCTCGCACAGCCCGAGCGCCGCCTGTTTGGAGGTGGGCCGTTTGCCGATCATTGGCGCCTGCAACATGCCCGAGGTGCTGTTGCGGTCGAGTTGCCCCATGGCGCTGCCCGAATAGGCGGCGAATTGGTCGGGGGCGACGCGCTCCTTGAACGCCTGCCAAGGAATGCCCACCGACTGCACGGCATCCGAGGCGCCGTAGACCGTGAGCTGCAGGCCGCGCGGATGGCTGCGCGAGGGATAGAGTGCGCCGGGATCGAAACCGGTCGGACATTGGCCGGCCGAAGTAACGCGGGAAACGCGACGGTCGGGGATCAGCATTCGGGCGCTGTCGGTGGTCACCGTCGCGCTGCCGTCTTCTTGGTGGCGCACGGTCCAGCCGTCGGGGATGGCGTCCGGCACGTCGCGTGCCGACAAGGTAAAGGTGAGCGGGCGCGTCGTGGCGGAGCCTAGGCGCGCCGTGCGCTGCCAATGTATGCGGTCGGGGTCGAAGCAGTCGACACGCCGAACCAGCGTATTGTCACGCATGTGTTGGCGGACTTCCTCGTCGGTCGGGTCGCCCTCGACGTTCATCAAGGTAGCGAGACTCGCATAGGTGTCGTCGGCGGAGGCTTGGTCGATGGCGTCGATCACCGTGCGCCGGTAGGCGTGGTGGAAGGAAACCCGGCCGGCGGGATTGACGCCGCCAACGCCGACGATGACGGGCAAGGGATCACCCATGGCTCTCTCTGGTCGCTCGTGGAGTGGCTGTGGTGGGCGAGCTTACGCGCTTGCCAAGGCGATGGCCGTGGCTTCGCCGCCACCGATGCACAGCGCCGCGACGCCACGCTCGGCGCCTTGCGCCCGTAGCGCATGGACCAAGGTAACGATCAACCGGCAGCCGGTGGAACCGATCGGGTGTCCTTGTGCGCAGGCGCCGCCATAGACGTTCACTTTGTCTGCGTCGAGGCCGAGCTCGTCGATGGCCATCATCGGCACGCAGGCGAAGGCCTCGTTGATCTCGAACACGTCCACGTCGTCTTTCGACCAGCCTACCTTGTCGAGCAACTTGGCGATCGCGCCGGCTGGGGCGACGGTGAACTCCGCAGGATGGATGGAGTGCGTGGCGTGGCCGACGATGCGCGCCAAGGGTTGGCTGTCTTGGGCGGCGTCTTCGTCGCCGATCACTAGGGCGGAAGCGCCGTCGGAAATCGAGCTGGCGTTCGCTGCGGTGATCGTGCCGTCTTTCTTGAACGCCGGGCGCAGCGTGGGTATGCGGTCGATCTTCGAGCGCCTCGGTTGCTCGTCCTCGCTCACCTCGTCGATGGCGCTGATCTCCGCCGCCAACGCGCCGGAGTCCATGGCCGCTCGGGCTTTGGTGACCGAGCTGATGGCGAACTCGTCCATCGCTTGGCGGGTCAGTTGGCGAGCATCCGCGGTGTCTTGCGCGAAGCTGCCCATGGAACCGCCGGTTTCCGCATCTTCCAAGCCGTCGAGAAACATGGCGTCGGCGAGTTCCGCATGCCCCATGCGCAGACCGCGACGGGCTTTGTGTACCAGATACGGCGCGTTGGACATGCTTTCCATGCCGCCGGCCACGACGCGGCTGGCGCTGCCGGCGCGAATCATGTCCGCAGCCAGCATGGCGGCCTTCATGCCGGAACCGCACACCTTGTTGATGGTGGTGGCGCCTACGCCATCCGGCACGTCGGCGGCGCGCATGGCTTGCCGCGCCGGCGCCTGCTTGACGCCGGCGCTCACCACGCAGCCCATGACCACTTCGTCGATGGTGTCGGCGCCGACGCCGGCATGGTCGATCGCCGCACGGATGGCGTGCGCCCCGAGCGCCGGCGCGGTGCGGTCGGCGAGCGCGCCTTGGAAGCTGCCGATGGGCGTGCGCTTGGCGCCGATGACGTAGGCGTTGGTCATATCTTTCCCTAGGTTAAGTGGGTCGTGGGTGGCGTGTCGGGGTTACTTTTCGTGGAAGCGGGGCAGCAGCTCGGCGAAGTTGCACGGCTTGGTCTCGATGTCCAACTGCGAGCGCAGGATTTGGTCCCAAGCGGTGCGGCAAGCGCCCGTGGAACCCGGCAGGGCGAAGATCAGCGTGCCGTTGGCGAGGCCGCCCACGGCGCGTGATTGGATGGTGGAATTGCCGATCTCCGCGTAGGAAACGTGCCGAAACAGCTCGCCGAAGCCTTCGATGGTCTTGTCGAACAGCGGCAGCAACGCTTCCGGCGTGCTGTCCCGACCGGTGAAGCCGGTGCCGCCGGTGGCGAGCACCACGTGTACGCCGGCGTCGAAGATCCAAGCGCTGACGATGGCCCGGATGGCGTAGATATCGTCGCGCGCGATGCGGCGTTCGGCAAGCCGATGACCTGCTTCGGTCAGCCGTTGCTCGAGCAGGTCGCCGGAGGTGTCCTCGGCTGGTCCCCGCGTATCGGAGACGGTAAGCACGGCGATGGCGAGCGCTGGGTCGGGCATGGTTTCGAGTGCTCGAAGCGCCAGCGACGGACAGCAGCGCTTCGAGCGAGTTGACAGTGGAATCGAAAGGCGATTTGTGGAATGGTTGGCTCGGCATTATAGCGACATAAACAGCGATGGATACGCGATCGCTACGCTCCGACGTTCAGCAGAGCGAATGTTCCATGAAAGGAAGCGACGACAACCCGACGGCCGACCGTCTGTTCCTAATCGCGGAGGAGTTGGCGCGGGATTCTTCCCTCGTCCCCGACGCCGAGCGGGAGTTCGACCCGCCGTTGCGCGGCGTGCTCCCCGAGGCCGAGGCGCTGCGGCGCGCCGAGGCCCTCGATCACTTGGATATCGACTCCTACATAGAGGCCGTCATCACCGGCGCCGAGGATCCAAAGCGCGTGCCGGCCCCGGAGATCATCCGCCGACTCGGCCGGGTGACGAGCGAGAACAGCGACGGACCCTTCTATGCCGCGGTGGTGGCGATGGACTTCGACGGCGAGGAGCGCAGCGTTGGCTTCATCGCCCAGAATCGCGCGGTGCGCAGCGGCGAGTGGATGCCGGAACACCACCTCAAGGCGGCGGAAAGCATCGTCGAGTTCGCCAATCGTTCGCTACCCATCGTCAGCTTGATGGATACGCCGGGGGCGGCCGGCGACGAGGTGGCCAATAAGAACAACCAGTCGCACAGCATCTCTCGCTTGATCGCCGAAATGTCCAATACCGACGTGCCGAATCTCGGCGTCGTCTACGGCCTCGGCTATTCCGGCGGCGCGATCCCGCTGGCCGCCAGCAATCTCATTCTCGCCGTGCGCGATGGCGTGTTCAGCACCATCCAGCCGAAAGGTCTGGCGAGCATCGCCCGGCGCCTGAACCTGTCGTGGCAGCAGTGCGCGAAGCAGGTCGGGCTGTCGCCGTTCGAGCTCAAGCGGCAAGGCAACATCGACGCCATCATCGACTACGTTCCGGGCGAAGACGTGGCCAATCTGCGTCTGGCCATCGTCTCCGGCATCGTCCATGTAGAGGAGAGCACGAAGCGTTTCGTCGCCGCCAATCCCTACATCCTCGAGGACTATCGGCGCAGCTTGTTGCGCTATCTCGATCCTTCCGAACGGTTGCGGAAAGTGCAGGCGAGCGCGTCGCTGAAGCTCACCAAGAACCCCACCGAGTACCTCAACGTGTTCGGCGTCGCCTATCGCTATCTGCGCTACCTGCGGGTACGCCGGCGCATCAAAGCCACCACCACGCGCTCCTACGGTCGGCTTGCGGAACAGGAGATTCCCGCCGGCGAACTCGACGCCCGCACCGATCGCGAGCGCCGGGAGACGTTTCTCCGTTGGCTGCAGGATCCGGACAAGGTGATTTACGACGACACGTTGTCCCGGGCGTGGAAGACCTACGTCGAGCGCAAGCAAACCATCAACGACGCTAGGGGCCGCTTCGCCCAACTGATCTTCGGCGAACGCAGCAAGAACTTGGAGGCTGCCCGCGTCAACCTGATCGCCAGCGTCGGCATGTATCTGTACAACCGGTGGAAGAGCGACGCCGCCGGCAATTTTCAAGCCTTTCGGGCCTTCGCCGACAATGTCCAAGAGACGCGGTCGCTAATTCGCGTCGCCGAATTGTCGGCGCCTACGGCGCTCATCGGCGCCATTCAGAACGACGCCGCGTTGGGCCCGGTGTTGCGCGGCCGCTTCACGCACGAGGGTATGAAGCTCTTCGCCACATCCGGCGACCTGTCGGATGGTTATTTGCGCGAGCAGTTGGCCGCCGAACTGAACATGGCGATCACCGAGGGTCCGCTTTGCGCCGAGGCGCGAATCGAAGACGCGCTGTCCGCGCCGGCGCGGGCATCCGTCAACGGGGAACGTTCGAGCATCGTCGCCAACCGTTTGATTCTTGAAGATCGCTTCGGCGCCATGCTGGCGAAAACCGATGTCGAACGCGACCAGCGGGCGATGGCGGAAACGACCGTGGTGGATGTCGTGCTGCAAGAGGAACTGCGCGCCGACTTCGCCTTGGAGTGTGAGAACCTGCTGCTGTTCGATCATGTTTACGATCACATCGTCGCCAATCTGGATTCCATCGCCCAAGAGGCGGAATCCACGCAGGCGCTGTCGCGGCAATCCTTGGGACGGCTCATCGAGTCGGCCCTGACCGAGGCGGCGAAGAAGGTCGCCAACGGCGATGCGGACGCGCTTGCGACGCGTTACCGGACGCAGTTTTTCGATTGGTACAAGCGCATGTCCAAGGCGCCGCGCTCGAACCGCTTTCTGCGCGATGTGGAGGAATGGAAGAAGAACGCCTCGGCGCATGTTTCAGACACGTTGTTCGTCGTCGTGACGTTCTTGTTCGAGAAGCTCTTGGGCGCCTATTTGCAGGCCGAGTGGGACCAGAAGCGTTACGGCGGTCGTATCGCGCCGCGCAATATCGGTCGCCGCAAGGACTTCTGGAACCGTCTCATTCAGGCGTATCGAGACCTGCGCATTCGCGAGGTGTTGCAACGCCACAAACGTGCCGGCAACACCGGCTTTGGCGCATTCGTCGACGCGTTCTTCGACGATTTCGAGCAGCACGACGGCGATCTCATCAGCTCGGACCCGCACCGCTTCCCGGGTTTGCGCTTGTCCATCGAGCGGGCGCTGCAGAAAGGCGAGCCGCCGTGCGGCGTGATCACTGGAATCGGGCGGTTCAAGAACGGCGGCGATGGCCTGATGGTGGGCGCGGTGATCTCCAACACCGCGTTCAAGGCCGGCGCGTTCGATATGGCCAGCGCGGAGAAGTTCTGCAAGTTGCTGGTGGCCTGCGCGGAGCGCGATTTGCCGGTGGTGTGCTTTATCTCCTCGGGCGGCATGCAGACCATGGAAGGGGCGGGGGCGCTGTTTTCCATGGCCGCGGTGAACGACCGCATCACGCGCTTCGTGCGCGGGTTCGATTTGCCGGTGATCGCGTTCGGTTTCGGCGACTGCACCGGCGGCGCACAAGCGAGCTTCGTCACCCATCCCTTGGTGCATACCTGTTACTTCTCCGGTGCCAGCATTCCCTTCGCCGGGCAGATTGTCGTGTCGAGCTATCTGCCGTCCGATTCGCACCTTGCGAACTATCTGTCCGACGTGCCGGGCGCCATGGCCGCGCTGGTGAAACATCCGTTCCAACCCACGCTCGACGACGAGTTGCGCAGCATCGACCCCGATATCCCGGTGCCCCGCGAGACCGTGCAGGATGTCGTCAATCGCGTCATGGCGGGCGCCGTCGGCGAACGGCCGGTCACCCAAGCGCCGCGTCCGCGGGTGAGCGAGGCGACGTTGTATCGGCCCATCCGCAAAATGCTCCTGCACGCGCGCGGATGTACGGCGGTGAAACTCGCGCGCGTGGCGCGCAGACACGGGGTCGATGTGGTGCTGGTGCAATCGGACCCGGATATGGAGTCCGTTGCCGCGGGAATGCTAGGCGAGTCCGACGCCTTGGTATGCATCGGCGGCAACACGCCGGACGAGAGCTACTTGAACGCTCGTTCCGTGGTCCGTATCGCCGAACACGAGGGTGTCGATTCGCTGCATCCGGGCATCGGCTTCCTCTCCGAGAACGCGCAATTCGCCGAATTGGTGCGCGCCCACGGCATCAACTTCGTCGGCCCGCCGGTGGCCAGCATGGAGACCATGGGCAACAAGTCCAACGCCATCGCCACGGCGCTCAAGCACGACGTGCCGGTGGTGCCGGGCAGCCACGGCATTCTTACCGATGGCGACCGAGCCGCCGAGGCGGCGGCGAAGATCGGCTATCCGGTGCTCATCAAAGCCGTGCACGGGGGCGGCGGCAAAGGCATCGCGGTGGTCACCAAACCCGACGATTTTCACGAACTGTTCCATCGCGTTTCCGTGGAGGCGCTGAGCGCGTTTGGCAGCGGCGACATCTATTTGGAGCGCTTCGTCACCTCGTTGCGCCACATCGAAGTGCAGGTGCTGCGCGACCGCCACGGCAATACGCATGTGCTGGGACTGCGCGACTGCAGCGTGCAACGCGACAAGCAGAAGGTGATCGAGGAGTCCGATTCCACGGCATTGCCGGTGGAACTCGAAAACGCCGTCCGCCAATACGCGGCGACGCTCGCCGTCGCGGTCGGCTACGTGGGGGCCGGCACCGTGGAGTTCATCTACGACTTGGCTGCCGACGAAGTGTATTTCATGGAGATGAACACGCGTCTGCAGGTGGAGCATCCGGTTACCGAAATGGTGACCGGCGTGGACATCGTCGGCGAGCAGTTGCGCATCGCCGCCGGCGAGAGCATCCACGAACTGGTGGTTGACGACTACGGCCACGCGATGGAAGCGCGGGTCAACGCCGAGCGTCTGGTACGTTCCGCCAACGGCGAGTTGGTTTTCCAGCCGAGCCCGGGCGCGGTGCGCGAATGCGTGCTGCCGGAAGAGGACGGCATCGAAGTCATCTCGGCCGTGGCCGAAGGCGGGCTCGTGTCTCCCTATTACGACAGCATGGTGGCGCAGATCATCGCCCACGGCCCCGACCGGAGGACCGCGGCCGCCAAACTGGCCGACTATCTGGATCGCGTTCGCATTCGCGGCATCGCCACCAATCTCGCGTTGCTCAAGCGCGTGCTGCGCGACGAGGTGTTTCTGCGTGGCGACTACGACACGGGCTACCTGCCGGAGTTTCTAACGCGCGTCGATCACGCCGCGCTGCTCGCGGAAATCAAAGACGCCGCCGGAGACAGCGACGGCGGCATCGGCGTGGAAGCGATCGCCATCGAGGGTAGCGACGAACTGAAAGTGCTGGCACCGTCTACGGGCATCCTCTATCTCACTCCTTCGCCGACGGAAGCGCCGTTCGTGGCGGTCGGCGAGCGGGTGGCGACATCCGCGACGCTGTGCCAACTCGAAGCCTTCAAGGTGTTCACGCCGATCCGCTTGGCGGACTTCAATTCGCCGCGCCAAACCGCCCTGTACGATCCCGCGCTCGCTTTCGAAGTCACCCGCGTCAACGTGGCGAGCGGGGCGCAGGTGAGCGCCGGGGACTTGCTGTTCGTCGTGCGGCCGGTAACGGCGTCGCCGTAACCGTCACTGCAACGCCGCGATCACGCGATCGACAATGCCGTTCGGGTCTCCCGCCCAGCGGGTGACGACGATCAAGTCGTGCTCCGGTACGACGCACACCAGATTGCCGCCGGCGCCGAGCGCCGCGAACGCCTTCTCGGAGGCGCGTGGCCAAAACCCTCGTCGCCGGTTCAACCACCACAGGAAGCCGTAGCGGTGGTTGACTGGGCAGGGGGTGAGCGCGTTGTCGATCCAACTTTCGGAGAGAATGCGTCGGTCGGCCCACGCGCCGCGAGCCAGCATGAGCAGGGCGTAGCGGGCGTGATCCAAGGTGTTGATCCACAATCCGCCACCCCAGTGGGCGCCGCCGGGTACCGACGGCATCGCTTGGCCGTCGATCACTACGGTGGCGTTCTCGTAGGCGTGCCACTGCCAGCCGGAATCCGCGCCGATCGGGGCCATGATTTCTCGGCGTAGGACGCTTGCCAGCGGTTCGCGCCAAATGTGCAAAGCGGCGAGGGCGAGGGCGTTGACGCGAACGTCGTTGTATTCCCAGAACGTGCCCGGCGCTTGCAGCGGCCGCGGCTCGCCTTTTCTGCCTTGCGCCGCGGCTTGATTGACGCTGCGATTGTGGTCCACGGTGTCCGGGATGCCGAACAGCGTGCCGGACCACTCGCTGGTCTGCTGCAGCAGGTGTCGCCAAGTCACTGCTCCGTTTTGGTCGCTCGCGAACCAATCGCCTTCGGTGTAGGCCGCGACCGGATCGTCGACGCTGTCGATCAGGCCACGGTCGAGCGCCAAGCCGATGCAGGCGGCTAGGTAGCTCTTGGTGGCGCTGAAGGTCATGTCCACGCGGTTCGGCGTACCCCACTCCGCCGCGACTACGCCGTTTCGGACCACTACGCCGGTCGCGCCGCCCCGCGGCTTGGTCGGGCCGATGGGTTGGTTGAAGGGAGGCGGGTCGTCTCGCGCGACCATGCGGCCCACGTCTCGTGGCCAATCGATCTCCGAGGTGCTCGCGTAATTGATGGCGCGGGCTAGTGCGTTGGCGTCGAAACCGAGCGCGGCCGGGGCGGCGCGCCGCCAACCTCCGTCCGCCTCGCTCGGCGGAAACTCAAGCGTGCCCAAGGCGAACCCCTCGTTGGTCGGTCGATGCGGTGGTCGCGGTCATAGGCTTTATCATAGCGCCCGAGCAACGACGGGGCCGACATGACCGTTATCGTCGACTACGACGCCGGCAACTTGATGAGCGTGAAGCGAGCTTGCGCCGAAGTGGGCTTGCGCGCCGAAATCTCCAACGACCCGGCGCGGGTTCGTTCGGCGGAGCGCATCATCTTCCCTGGCGTCGGCGCGGCAGGCAGCGCGATGCGCAGTCTGACGGCGAGTGGCGTGGGCCCGGCTTTGGTGGATGCCTTTCACGCCGGCACGCCCATTCTCGGCATCTGCTTGGGCTTGCAGATCTCCTTGTATCACTCGGAGGAGAACGATACGGAGACGTTGGGGCTCGTGGCCGGGGAAGTGCGCCGGTTCCGGCCGGTCGACCCCGAACTGAAGGTGCCGCATATGGGCTGGAACGCCGTGCGCGTCGTGCGGTCGCACCCCGTGTTGGCGGATATCGAAGCAGGCGACGAGTTCTATTTCGTCCACGCTTATCGCCCGGTGCCGGCGAACGTGAACGCGGTGCTGGCGGAGTCCGTCTATGGCGTCCCGTTCTGTTCGGCGCTGGGGCGTGCGAACTTCGTGGCCACGCAATTTCACCCGGAAAAGAGCGGCCGGGTGGGGCTGCGATTGCTGGAACGATTCGCGGCTTGGGATGGCTTCGCCCGCACGGTGGAACGTTGATGCTCAGCAAGCGCGTCATCGCCTGCTTGGACGTGCGCGACGGCCGTCTGGCCAAGAGCGTGAAGTTCGTCGACACCCGGGACATCGGCGACCCCGTGGCCAAGGCGCAGGAATACTACTTGGACGGCCTAGACGAATTGGTGTTCTACGACATCACCGCGTCGAGCGATCGGCGCAAGATCATCTTGGATGTCGTGGAGGCGGTCGCCGAAAAGGTGTTCATCCCCTTGTCCGTGGGCGGCGGCGTCGCTTCGGTGGCCGACGCGACGGATTTGCGCTTGGCCGGCGCCGAGAAAGTGAACGTCAACTCCGCCGCTGTGCGCCGACCGGCGTTGATCGGCGAGTGCGCCGACGCGATCGGCGGCCAGAACGTCGTGTTGTCCATGGACATTCGCCGTGTGTCCGTGACCGAGGCCACCCCATCCGGCTACGAAATCGTCATCGACGGCGGGCGCCGGCCGATGGGAATGGACGCGCTGGCGTGGGCGCGGGAAGGGGTGCGGCTCGGCGCCGGCGAACTCGTCGTCAACGCGATCGATGCGGACGGCACCCGAGACGGTTACGAACTGGCGTTGACGCGCACCATCAGCGAAGCCGTGCGCATTCCGGTGATCGCCTCCGGCGGCGCCGGCGAACCTGCGCACCTTTACGACGTGTTGACCGCCGGCAAGGCGGACGCGGCGCTGGTCGCTTCCGTCGTGCATTACGGGGACTACACGGTCTCCGGTTTGAAGCGCTACCTGCATGAGCGCGGCGTCAAGGTGCGCATGTCTTGGTGAGGGATAGAAGATGAAAGCGATTCTGGTGAACGGCGACGACTTGGTTTGGGGGGAAACGGAAGAGCCCGCCTTGGGTGCTGGCCAAGTGCGAATCGAAAATCACGCGAGCGCGGTGAATCGAGCCGACCTCGCGCAACGTACTGGCGGCTATCCCCCGCCTCCCGGCGCGAGTGCCATCTTGGGCTTGGAGTGCGCGGGCATCGTGACCGACGTCGGCGATGGTGTCGCTCGCGTCAAGCCCGGCGACGCGGTTTGCGCGTTGCTCGCTGGCGGCGGCTACGCGGAGACCGTGGTCGTGCCGGCTGGACAGGTGCTGCGCCTGCCCAAGGGGTTGTCGTTCGCGCAAGCCGCCGCGCTGCCCGAGGTATTCGCCACCGCCTATCTCAACCTGTACATGGAGGCGAAGCTGGCGAAGGGCGAGCGCGTGGTGCTCCACGCCGGCGCAAGCGGCGTCGGCACCGCCGCCATTCAGATGTGCAAGGCGTTCGGCAATCCCACCTTCGTCACCGCCGGCTCGGCGACGAAAATCGAACGCTGCGTGGCGCTGGGCGCGGATGCCGGTTTCGACCGCCACGACGGGTCGTTCGCGCCGGCGCTCAGGGAGTGGTCGAACGGCGAGGGCGCGGACGTCATTCTCGATCCCGTAGGCGCCGCCTATCTCGAGGACAACCTCAAGAGCCTCGCCGTGGACGGGCGCTTGGTCGTCATCGGCCTCATGGGCGGCGCGACCGCGAACCTGCCCCTCGCCCGCATGATGATGAGGCGACTGCGCATCATCGGCTCGACGTTGCGCGCGCGCAGCATCGCCGCCAAGGCGACGGTGATGGATGCCTTGCGGGAGCGCGTTTGGCCGCTGCTGGAAAGCGGCTCGATCGAACCCGTTATCGAGCGTGTGGTGCCGGTTGCGGAGGCGGCGAGTGCGCATGCCTTGCTCGCGAGTGACCGTACCTTCGGCAAGGTGGTGCTCCAAGTGCGGGATGAGGAAGGTCGGTTGGCAGGTGGCGAATAGCGGCGCTTAGGCGCGTGGCTTGGCGGCCTGTCCACTGTCGCCGCCGCTCGTCTCTTCGGAGCCAATGACGCTGCTACTGCTAGCCTGGCGGTCGCTAGTCGAAGCTGCGCCGTCGCATTCGATGACCGCCATTAGACTAACTCCCTGATCCAACTTGCGGATTGACGTCCGCCTGCGGAATCCCCGTCAAAGCCGACGCCGACAGCTCGAACAGAGCGCCGACGCTTTCTCCCGTGTGGATGCGTCGAATCGCTTGCGCTATCAGCGGCGCGACGGAGAGCACGGTCATTTTCTTCAAGCGTTTCTCCTTCGGCACGTCCACGGTATTGGTGACGGTGAGCGAGGCGATCTCGGATTCGCGCAGTCTCGACATCGCGTCGCCTACTAGCACGCCGTGGGTGGCCCCGGCGTGTACGCTCTTGGCGCCCGCTTTCGCCAGTGTGCGCATGGTCTCCACCAGCGTGCCGCCGGTGGCGATTTCGTCCTCGAACACCACGGCGTCTTTGCCGACGACGTCGCCGACGACGTGACCTTGGCGAACTTCGGTGTCGCTGACGCGGCGTTTGTCGATGATCGCCAGCGGCACGCCGAGTTTGGTCGCGAACTTGCCGGCGCGTTTGGTGCCGCCGGCGTCGGTGGCGACCACCACGGTGTTGCGCTTGTCGCAGGTGCGCTCGATGTGCGCCGCGATTATGGGGATGGCGGTCAGGTGGTCTACCGGAATGCTGAAGAAGCCGTGAACCTGCTCGGCGTGCAAGTCCATGGTGAGCACCCGTTGCGCGCCGGAAGTTTTCAGCAGGTCGGCGATCAGGCGGCCGGCGATGGAAATGCGCGGCGCGTCTTTCTTGTCCGACCTCGCATACGAGAAGTAGGGGATGACCGCGGTGATGCGCCGGGCGGACGCGCTGCGCAAGGCGTCCAAGGTAATTAACAATTCGAGAATCCGATCGCTCGCGGGCTCGGTGAACGCCTGCACGACGAAGACATCGCGCTCGCGCACGTTTTCATCGATCTGCACGGAAAGGTTGTCGTTGGAGAACCGCGAGATGGTCAGGCCGCTGCGTTTGATGCCCAGATGGGCGCAGATTTCGTCCGCGAGGCCCGGATTGGAGCGGCCCGCGAACACCCGCAATTCATCGTTCATCCGTAGCTCCCCGTTCGCGTCCTTTAGTTCTGCACGGCTGCGCCGGCGAGTTGCTCGAGCGACCGCAGTTGCTCGTTCAACGCGGTTAGCTTCGCCTGCTGCGCATCCCCTTTGTCCCGCTCCTTCGCCACCACGGCCGGCGGCGCCTTGGCGAGGAAGTTGGCGTTGCCGAGTTTGGCGTTGGTGCGCTTCAAGTCCTTGTGCAACTTGGCGATTTCCTTGTTCAGCCTAGCCCGCTCCACCGGCAAGTCGATGACGCCGGCGAGGGGCACCATCGCCTTCAAGTCGCCGACCATCTGCAGGCAGGCGGCGGGCGGTTCTTCGTCGGTGGCCAGCCACTGTACCGTGGCGACTTTACCGAGCCGGCGCAGTAGCGCTTCGGTCTGCGCGCAGAGCTGCCGATCTCGCGGGCCGCCGCCTTGCAATAGCAGGTTCACTTCCTTGGCCGGGCTGATGTTCAACTCGCCACGGATGTTCCTTACCCCGTTGACCACCCCTTTCAACCAGCCAACGGCGGCTTCGGCGTCGGCATCCGCCGGCCACTCGTCGGCGGCGGGGAAGGGCTGGCGCATGATCGTACGGTCGCGTTGCTCAGTGGCGTCGGCGACGCGTCGCCACAGCGTTTCCGTGATGAACGGCATGATCGGGTGGGCGAGGCGCAGCAGCGTCTCCAACACCTCCAGCAAGGTCTTACGCGCGGCGCGGAGTTGCGCTGGCGTGGAGTGCTTGTCGAACAGCACGGGTTTGGTGAGTTCCAAATACCAGTCGCAGTACTCGTGCCATGCGAACTCGTAGACGGCGTTGGCGTACAGATCGAAGCGGTAGTCGGCAATGGCGCGATGCGCTTGGTCCACGACTCGTCCCAGCAGAGAACGGATCCAGCGGTCCGCCGGGCCGTCGCCGACCTCGCCGGCACGCGCCGCACCCCCGGTGTGCAGAAGCACGAACTTCGTTGCGTTCCACAGCTTGTTGCAGAAGTTCCGATAGCCCGCTATGCGGTTCAGGTCGAAGGCGAGGTCCCGGCCCTGCGACGCCATGGCGCAGAACGTGAAGCGCAACGCGTCGGTGCCGTAGGCGGGTATGCCGTCGGGGTATTCGCGACGGGTGCGCGCTTCGATGTCCTTGGCCATTTGCGGCTGGGTCATGTTCGCCGTGCGCTTGGCGACCAGCCCGTCGCTGGAGACGCCGTCGATCAAGTCCATGGGATCGAGGCCGTTGCCGCGGGTTTTGGACATCTTCGCACCGTCGGCATCGCGCACCATGCCGTGAATGTAGACCTTGCGGAACGGCACTTCGCCGGTGAAGCGCAAGGTCATCATAATCATCCGCGCCACCCAGAAGAAAATGATGTCGTAGCCGGTCACCAGCACGTCGGTAGGGTGGAACTCCTCGAGTTCCGGCGTTTGCTCCGGCCAGCCCAAGGTGCCGAAGGTCCACAGCGCGGACGAGAACCAAGTGTCCAGAACGTCGTCGTCCTGACGCAGCGCCACGCCCTCGGCGACGCCCCCCTTGGCCCGCGCCTCCGCCTCGGTGCGGCCGACGTAGACCCTACCGTGGTCGTCGTACCATGCCGGAATGCGGTGCCCCCACCACTGCTGGCGGCTGATGCACCAGTCTTTGATTTCGCGCATCCACGCGAAGTACATGTTTTCGTACTGTTTGGGTACGAACTCGATGGAGCCGTTCCGGACCGCCTCGACAGCCGGCGTCGCCAGCGGCTCGATGCGCACGAACCACTGATCCGTCAGCCACGGTTCGACGATCGCGCCCGAACGGTCGCCCCGAGGCACGGTGTGGTCGTGCCGTTCAATGCGCTCGACGAGGCCGGCCGCGGTGAGGTCGGCGACCACTTGATCGCGGGCGGCGAATCGGTCCAGCCCTCGGTACGCCGCCGGCGCGTCGTCGTTGAGCGACGCGTCGGCGTTGAAGATGTTGATGACTTCGAGCCCATGGCGAACGCCGACTTCGTAATCGTCGAAATCGTGTGCCGGCGTAATCTTCACGCAGCCGGAGCCGAATCCCCGGTCCACGTGTTCGTCGGCGATCACCGGGATGCGCCGACCCACCAAGGGCAGTTCCACCTCGCGACCGACTAGCGCACGGAAGCGATCGTCGTCGGGATGGACGGCGACGGCGGTGTCGCCGAGCATGGTCTCCGGGCGCGTAGTGGCGACCACCAGATGGTCTATGCCGCCGCTCGTCGTCGCCCCGTCGGCCAGGGGATAGCGCAAGTGCCAGAGGTGGCCGGGCTCCTCTTGGTTGTCGACTTCCAAATCGGAGATGGAGGTCTTCAACGCCGGATCCCAGTTCACCAGCCGCTTGCCGCGATAGATCAAGCCGTCCTCGTAGAGGCGCACGAACACCTCGATCACCGCGCGGGAGAAACCCTCGTCCATGGTGAAGCGTTCCCGGGACCAGTCGACCGAGGACCCCATGCGTCGAATCTGTTGGGAGATGTTGCCGCCGGTCTCGCGCTTCCACTGCCAGACCTTGTCGATGAATGCCTCTCTGGAAATGTCTTGCCGCGTGATGCCCTGCGCCAAGAGCTGCCGCTCGACCACCATTTGCGTGGCGATCTGCGCATGGTCGGTGCCGGTTTGCCAAAGTGTGCGCTTGCCGCTCATGCGCTGATAGCGAATCAGCGCGTCCATCAGCGTGTGTTGAAAGGCGTGGCCGATGTGTAGGCGGTCGGTGACGTTGGGCGGCGGGATGGCGATGCAGTACGGCGCGCCGTTGCCGGACGCATGGAAGCAACCCTCGCGTTCCCACTGCGCGTAGAGTTCGCGCTCGATGGCGTCGGGATTGAAGCTGCCGCCAATGCGCTCCCGCCGCTCGCCGTCACTGGTCGCCGAAGCCGCCACCGGGTTACTCCCAGTCTTTCGCTTCGTGATGGAACAACGGATAGCCCAGCTCGCGGTAGCGGCGGTATTTGGCGCGGCCGGCGGCGCGTTCGGTGGACAGCACCACTTCCGCGACACGGGCGAAGCCGGTGCGCCGCGGCAGGATGTCGTCCGCCAAGTTGACGAGTACGTCGGCGCGATCTGGTGTTTCGTCGCCGGCTCCGATGGTCACCGGCTCTTCGCCGCTGGCGTCGGCGAGCGTGGCGTGGGGCAGGAAGCGCTGGGGCGGATAGTCCCACATGAGATCGTCGACCTCGGCCGGCGCGTCGGTGCGAACGTGTACTCGTAGCCCGGCCAGTACCGCCTTGTGCGCGAGGCGACAGCCGAAACGCTGCTTGGCGAGCTGGTCGACGTCCGGCAGGATGTAGAAGTCGACGCGGGTCATGGCGCCTTGGCTTCGCCCGCTTCGGCAAGCAGGTACTCGAACAGCGCCGGCAGCGGGCGGCCGGTGGAACCCTTGTTGTTGGTATACGCCGTACCGGCGATGTCCAAGTGCGCCCAGCGGTAATCCTTGGCGAATCGCGACAGGAAGCAGGCGGCGGTGATGGACCCGGCGGCTCGCCCGCCGATGTTCTTCATATCCGCGAAAACGCTCTTCAACTGCTTCTGGTAGTCGTCCCACAGCGGCATTCGCCATAGGCGGTCGCCGGCGACGTCACCCGCGGCGAGCAGCGCTTCGGCCAAGGCGTCGTCGTTGGCGTAGAGAGCGCTCGCCGGGGCGCCTAAGGCGACGACCTGTGCGCCGGTGAGCGTGGCGATGTCGACCACGATCTTCGGCTTGAAGCGCGCAGCGTAAGTTAGGGCATCGCACAACACCAACCGGCCTTCGGCGTCGGTATTGAGTATTTCGACGGTTTGCCCGGACATGGTGGTGACGATGTCGCTCGGCCGCGTCGCCCGGCCGCTGGGCATGTTCTCCGCCGCCGCCGCGATCGCCACCAAGTTGAGCGGCAGCTCGGCTTCGATGACGGCTTTCGCGGCACCGAGCACGCTCGCCGCCCCGCACATGTCGAACTTCATCTCGGCGATGCTGCCGGCGCCCTTCAGATTGATGCCGCCGGTATCGAAGGTGATGCCCTTGCCGATGAGCACGTAGGGCGCGTCGGCGGGTTCGCCGCCGGTGTATTCCACCACCGTCATCTTCGCCGGCGCATCGCTGCCCTCGGTTACGGAGAGATAGGCGCCCATGCCGAGCTCGCGCATATCCGTTTCCTCGAGCACGCGCACGGTGACATTGTCGCCGGCGAGACCTCCGGCCGTTTCCGCGACGAAGGCCGGGTTGCAGACGTTGGGCGGTTGGTTGCCTAAGTCCTTGGCGAGGGCGAGGCCGCCGTCGAGCGCTTGCGCTTGCCGGACCGCAAGCCGGGTTTGCGCCTGCTGCTTGGCGAGAATCGCCAGCCGCGTAAGCTTGGCCGCGTCGGGCTGTTTCGACTTGTAGGCGTTGAAGCGATAGCTCGCGGCCGAGGCCGCCGCCAGCGCGACGCGCGTCTTCCAGTGGTTGTCCTTGCCAGCGACCTCGAAACTGTCCAAACACAGCGTCGCATCCGCTACGTCGAGCGCCGCGACTGCCTTGGCCGCGGCTTCCATGTCCTTGCGGAACGCCTTGTCCGGGGACTGCTTCGGCGCCTTGTCGGTGCCGACGACCAAGAGCCGGGAAGGCTCGCCGTCCAAGAACAATCGGGCGATGCTGCCGGTCTCGTTCTTGGTGCCGGCGAGCACGAGCCGCAACTGCTCGCCGACTCCCAAGGCGTCGGCCAAGGGCTGTGCGCCGGCGCGGGAAACGACGAGGCAGGCGGTTTTGGCCTCCGTCGCGGCGCCGGTCTTAACCGTATATTCCATGATCCAACCACCACAAGCGTGGTCGCATTCTAAGCGTGATCGCTCGCCTCCGCACTTGCCGATAATCGCATCCGAACAAGGGTTGCACTTTGCTGCGGCGCGGGCGCTTGCAGTCCTTGGTGGCGGTTCGCGTCGCACCGAGAACGGTCGGGGCCCCGCCCGGCAAAGCGCGACGAGGGAGCGTATCGGGCAATATGCGCCCGAGGAGCAAACGATGCCGGGGCGGGTTGCATGTCCGTTCGAATGCTGCACGACTTTCACGACGGCCCGCTGGTGCAACGGCTACGGCGAGCCCGCAAGCCGAATCATGCTGATCGGGTCGTCAGGTGGCCGTAGCGTTTCGCTACATCGCCCGCGAGTTGCTGCTGCTGTTCTTGGCGGTGTTCGCGCTGCTGCTCGTCGTCGGCTTGGGCGGCCGTTTCATCGGCTTCTTGCAAGAGGCCGCCGCCGGACGTTTCGCTGCTGAAGTGTTGTGGCTGGTGTTGCTGCTGCGGGTGCCGGAGTTCGTGCAGGTGACGGTGCCGTTCGCGTTCTTCCTCGCGCTGCTCCTGACCTTCGGGCGTCTGCACGCCGAGCACGAATACGTCGCGCTGTTGATCGGCGGCGCGAGCCCGGGCCGAATCGTCGGCTGGCTGCTTGCCGCCGCCGCGCCGGTGGCCGCTCTGGTCGCGGCGCTGTCGTTCACTGTCACTCCGGATGCGCGCGGAGCCTACGCCAAGCTCTCCCTCGAACAACTCGCGGACAGCGAGCTGGACGCCGTCGTCCCCGGCGCGTTCCACGTCTACTCCCATGGTCGTCGCGTCACCTACACCCAAGAAGTGGACCGCGAAGCGAATCGGCTGCGAGGGGTGTTCACGGCGGAACAACGCGGCCCGCTGAGCGTGACGGTGTGGGCGGAGAGTGGCCGGCAACACCGCCTTCCCGACACGGGCAGCCGCTTTCTCGAGCTGGAGAACGGCGCGCGCTACGAGGGCGCCCCGGGAGACCCGAACTTTCGCGTGGTGAGGTTCAAGCGGCTGGGACAGCGCTTAGAGCGTGAGTTGCCCATGCCGCTCGAGGATGCACGCATGTCGCCCACGGGAGCGCTCGACGCGGGCGATCCCCGCGAAGCGGCGGAGCTGCAATGGCGCTTCGCGTTGCCGCTGTTGACCCTCATCGGCGCACTCGGGGCGTTCGGCGTCTCGCGGGGGCGGCCGCGGGCCGGTCGCTTTGCCCGCCTGCTGCCGGGCGTTGGCCTGTTCGTCGCCTATTACCTTCTGTTGGTATACGCGCAGGACTTTGTCGCCGAGGGCGTATTGCCGCCGGCGTTGGGCTTGTGGTGGGTTCACGGTTTGGCGCTCGCGGTCGCCGCGTGGCTGTCCCTACGTTCCGCTCGGCCGGCGGGTTGACGCGCATGGTCGGCGGCGGCATGGACCGGTATGTGGCGGCGACTGTGCTGCAGGCGGTCGGCGTCGTGTTGATTTGTCTCGTGACCGTGGTGACGCTGTTCACGCTGGTCGATGAGTTGCGGGACATCACGCCCGGCTATAGCGAACAGCATGCGCTTCTCTATGTGCTCTACAGCACGCCGCGCCGCGCCTACGAGTTGCTGCCCTATGCCGTTTTCATCGGTGCGCTGGTGGGCCTTGGCATGATGGCGAGCCAAGAGGAACTCACCGTATTCCGAGCTGCCGGCGCCTCCGTGCTGCGCCTATTTGGCGCCGTGGCGGCGCCGGCGCTGCTCCTGCTGCTGGGCAACCAAGCCTTGGGCGAGTTCGTCGCGCCTGCCGGCGAAGCGGCGGCGGCGACGTTGAAGCTGCGCGTGCAACGGGGAGGCCAAGGCTACATTCACGCCGCGCAGTGGCATCGGGAGGGAGACCTGTACACCAGCGTCGAAGGCTACGGCGAGGACGGCAAGTTGGTCGGCGTGCGCCAGTTCCGCTTCACCGACGGCGAGTTGCGCGTCAGTCGCTATGCCGAAGCGGCGACCTTCCGGCCAATGACCGGCGACTGGCTGCTCGAAGACGTCGTCGAGACCCGTTTGCGTCCCTCGGCCACGAGCGTGCGGCGCTACGAGTCGCTGCCTTGGCGAAGCGACGCCAACCCGCAGACGCTGAGCGCCAAGGCGCTGTTCGACCCGGCCAAGCTGTCGTTCGCCGACCTCGCCTACCAGATCGACTACTTGCAACGCGAGGGCTTGGCGGCCACGCGCTACCAAGTGTCCTTCTGGAACAAGGCGCTGCAACCGGTGGCGGTGCTGGGGTTGGTGCTGTTGGCGGTGGGCTTCGTGATCGGCCCGTTGCGGGAGGTGGGCATGGGGGCTCGGCTGGCGGTTGGCGTCGCGGTGGGCTTGGCGTTCAAGTATTTGCTCGATGTGTTCGCGCCGATGAGCATCGTGTTCGGCATTCCACCGTGGCTTGCGATGTCCGTGCCGGTGGCGGGCTGCTGGTTGGCGGGCGTCGTGGCGATTCGGCGCATCTAAAGCCCGCCCGGTGTAGGCTTGGCGTCTCCCAGTCCACTCGTGGGGTGGCCGTGACCTACGACATACCTGTGCGCTGTTCCTGCCGCGCTCTGCAGGGCGTCTTGGCTGCCGTTTCGCCTAGTCGCGTGGGACGCGCCGTTTGCTACTGCGACGACTGCCAAGCGTTCGCCCACTACTTGCGGCGCCAAGACGATGTTCTCGATGAGTACGGCGGCACCGCCATCGTGCAGACGACGCCGAACCGGCTGTCGATCAAGACCGGGGTCGAGCACTTGGCGAGCGTTCGCTTGACGGATCGTGGCGCCTTGCGCTGGTACGCGGCCTGCTGTCGCACGCCCATCGGCAATACGTTGGCATCGCCCAAGTTTCCGTTCGTCGGGTTGATTCACAGTTGCTTGGACTTCGCTGCCTTGCCCACGACTGTCGATGCCGCACTCGGTCCGGTGCGGGCACGCGTGTTCCGGCGTTACGCCGTTGGCGACGCCGAAGCGCTACGGGAATCGCCCCGTCTTTCGCCATCTTTCCTGCTCGCCGGTGCCCGCCGAACGCTTGGGGCGCGCTTATCCGGCGCTTACAAGCACACGCCGTTCTTCGATGGGGAAGGGCGGCCGGTGGCGACGCCTCATCGGCTCGACGAGGAGGAACGCTCGGCGCTACCGCCTTACGCGGCGAGTGGCTAGCGTCGTAAGCGCCGTTGCCTATATATGGCGCCGCCTTTCTGTCCAGCCCGGCTAGACCGCGGCACTCGTTACCGAACTCGCTTCTGGGTACGTATCACCGTGCTGTCGGAAAAGCGGTCCGGCCACGTCCGCTGCTCGCTGTCGAACCACATCCAGAAGTAACCGAGGCCGAGGGTTGCCAAGCTCGCCAAGCCGCCCAAGAACCGCCACAGCGCTTGCCGGGGCGTGATCGCTTGGCCGACGTTGGGGACGACTCGCAAGCGCCAAGCGAGCATGCCGAGCGTCTGCCCTCGGCGGCACCAGAAGAAGGCGAAGAACGCATACAGCTCGATGAACAAGATGCTTTGCACCCAAGCCCCGACCACGGCGTCGCCGAGCAGAGTGACCAAGGCGACGATGGTGGCCACCCAAATCGCGACAACGACCAGCGCGTCGTAGGCCATGGCGGCGAAGCGGTAACGCAGCGGGGCGACGACAAGCGGGTCTTGGGCTACGGCTTCGGTGGACATCTTGGCGAACGGGCTTTGCCGCGAGCGTAGCAGACCGACAGGACACTAGTTGACCGGAACGGCTAACATTCGGGCTTGGCGAGGAGGGCCTGCATGACCGAGAGAGTAGATCGCTGCGGACTGCGCGTGGCGAAGGAACTTGACGATTTCATCACTGCCGAAGCAACGCCCGGTACGGGCGTTTCGGCGGACGACTTTTGGGCCGGGTTCGCCGCCATCGTGCGTGACCTCACGCCGCGCAACCGCGCCCTCTTGGCGAAGCGCGACGAACTGCAAGCGCGGATCGATGCTTGGCATCAGGATCGCCGCGGCCAGACGCATAACGCGACGGCGTACAAGGCGTTCTTGCGCGAGATTGGCTATCTCGTGCCCGAAGGCGGCGACTTCGAGATCGCCACCGACAACGTGGATGCCGAAATCGCCACCATCGCCGGGCCGCAGTTGGTGGTGCCGGTGATGAACGCCCGTTTCGCGTTGAACGCCGCCAATGCCCGTTGGGGCAGCCTGTACGACGCGCTGTACGGCACCGACGTGATCGCCGAGTCGCCCGGGCGGGAAAAAGGCACCAGCTACAATCCGGCGCGTGGCGAGTTGGTGATCGAGCGGGCGGCGCGGGAACTCGACGCCATCGCGCCGCTCGCCGGCGCGAGCCATTCGGAGGTGACCGCCTACCGAATCGTTGACGAGGATGGCTATCGCCTGCGTGCGGTCGTCGGCGAGGGCACCGCCGAGCTTGTCGATGGGGCGCAGTTCCAAGGCTTCGCCGGCGCCGCCGCCGAACCATCGGCGGTGCTGCTGCGCCACAACGGCCTGCACATCGAAATCCAAATCGACCGCGATCACGATGTGGGCGCCGTTCACCCGGCCGGGGTGAAGGATGTGCTGCTCGAATCCGCGGTGACCACCATCCAAGACTGCGAGGATTCCGTAGCGGCGGTGGATGCCGCGGACAAGACCGTCGTCTATCGCAATTGGCTGGGGCTGATGACGGGCGCCTTGGCGGAGACCTTCGAGAAGGGCGGCGAGACCGTGCATCGCACTTTGGTGGGCGACCGCAGCTACACCGCCGCCGACGGCTCTCAACTGACCTTGCCCGGCCGCAGCCTGCTGCTGGTGCGCAACGTCGGCCACTTGATGACCACCGACGCCGTGCTCGACGCCAGCGGCGACGAAGTGTTCGAGGGTATGCTCGACGCCGCCGTCACCAGCCTCTGCGCGCTGCACGACTTGCGGCGTCTCGGCAAGCACACCAACAGCCGCGCCGGCAGCGTCTATATCGTCAAGCCGAAGATGCACGGTCCGGAAGAGACGGCGTTCACCTGCAAACTCTTCGACCGGGTGGAGGACGTGCTCGGCTTGGTGCGCCACACGTTGAAGGTGGGCGTGATGGACGAGGAGCGTCGTACCAGTCTCAACCTGCGCGAGTGCATCCGGGTGGCGCGTCGGCGCATCGTGTTCATCAATACCGGTTTCTTGGACCGCACCGGCGACGAGATCCACACCAGCATGTCGGCGGGTGCGATGGTGCGCAAAGAGCCGATGAAGCAAGAGACGTGGATCCTCGCCTACGAGGACGCGAACGTGGACGCCGGGTTGGCGACGGGCTTTCCGGGCCGAGCCCAGATCGGCAAGGGCATGTGGCCGAAACCCGATGAAATGTTGGAGATGGTCAACGCCAAGATCAACCACCCGACCGCCGGCGCGGATTGCGCTTGGGTGCCGTCGCCGACGGCGGCGACGCTGCACGCGCTGCACTATCACCAAGTGAATGTCGCCGGTCGCCAGCAGGCGCTGCGAGCCCGCGCCCGGGCCAGCGTGGACGACATCCTGACCATACCGTTGCTCGCTGGGGAGAACCTATCCACCGGCGAAGTGCAGCGCGAGCTCGACAACAACGCCCAAGGCATCTTGGGTTATGTGGTTCGTTGGGTGGATCAAGGTATCGGCTGTTCCAAAGTGCCGGACATCAACGACGTGGGCTTGATGGAAGACCGCGCCACTTGCCGCATCTCCAGTCAGCACATCGCCAACTGGCTGCATCATGGCATCGTCAGCGAAGCGCAAGTGCGCGAGACCATGCAGCGCATGGCGGCGGTGGTGGACCGGCAGAACGCGGGCGACGAGAACTACCGCGACATGGCGCCGAACTTCGACGACAGCATCGCTTTCCAAGCGGCGTGCGATTTGGTGTTCAAGGGCCGCGAACAACCGAACGGGTATACTGAGCCGGTGCTGCACGCACGTCGCCGGCAAGCCAAGGCGCACTATGCTTGAAATACGGGACTACGACCACGAGCGCGATTTCAGCGCCGTCAGGCGCATCCATTTCGAGGTCGGCTGGATTTCCGACGCCGCGGAGGCCAAAGCGTTCAAGCGCCTAGTGCCCCACCTCACGGGCGTCGTCATACCGATCAATGGCGACGCGGAGTGCGCCGTGTTCACCTGCCGCGGCGCCATGCGCCATCTGCAAGAGGATGTGGACATGCTGGCGGTGCTGGCGGTCACCACGAGCCATGTCGCCCGCAAGCTCGGCGCGGCCAAGGTGCTCACCGCGCACTCGCTTGCCGAAGGAGCGCAGGCCGGTGCCGAGGTGGCGGCGCTCGGCATGTTCGACCAAGGGTTCTACGACCGTCTCGGGTTCGGTACCGGCAGCTACGCTCGCCGGCTCAAGTTCGACCCGGCGACGCTGACCGTCAAGCAGCGCTTCCGGCCGCCGAAACGCATCGGCAAGAAGCAGTGGCGGGAAGTCCACGGGGCGCTCCACGGGCGTCGGCGCGGCCACGGCGGCTGCGTGCTCGACGTGCCGGAGATCTTGCGCGACGATCTGGCGATTCCGAGCACTTTCTGCCTCGGCTATTACGACGGTCCTAGAGGCACGCTGTCGCACTTCATTTGGGGCGAAGCCAAGGACGAACACGGGCCGTACCACATTTACCGCTATGCGTACCAAACACCGGAGCAGCTCTTCGAGTTGCTGGCGCTCATCAAGTCCTTAGGCGACCAAGTGTCGTCGGTCACCATGCAGGAACCGCCGGAAATCCAGATGCAGGACCTGCTCAGACAACCGTTCAGGAACCGCGGCTTGACCGCCGGCGCCAGAAACGCCGCGACACACGAGACCAGCGCGTATTGGCAGGCGCGCATCTTGGATTTGAGCAAGTGTCTGGCGAAGACGCGCCTCGACGCCGAGTCGGTGACCTTCAACTTGCGGCTCACCGATCCGGTCACGGAGAGTCTCGGCGACCAGCACGATTGGCGGGGCGTCGCCGGCGACTACGTGGTGACGCTCGGCCAAGAGTCCAACGCCGAACCCGGCGCGTCGGCCAAGCTGCCCACATTACGCGCCTCCGTCGGCGCGTTCAGTCGCATGTGGCTCGGTGTGCGTAGCGCATCGAGCTTGGCGCTTACCGACGACTTGCGTGGCGACGGGGCGTTGCTGGTCGACTTGGACCGGGCGCTGCGTCTGCCCTCGCCGCACTTTGGCTGGGACTTCTAGCGGCCCGCTATTCTCGGCGGCGGCTTGACGCGCACTACCACTTCTCGCCGAACGGTCGAATGGTCACGTCGAAGGTCCACGCGCTCTTCGGCTGGTGCGCCAAGTGCCACACTTCGCCGGCGATGTCGTCCGGCTTGCAGAAGAACTCGTCCGGCGCCTCCGGCGAGCGTTGCCGCGTCCAACGCAAGTCGATGACGGCGTCGATGGCGACGTAGGCGACATGTACGCCCTTCGGCCCCAAGGTGCGCGCCATGGACTCCGCCAAGATGCGCTGCGCCGCCTTGGTGGGCGCGAAGCCGGCGAACGTGGGCTTGCCGCGGTAAGCGGCGGTGTTGCCGGTGCAAACGATGCTGCCGGAACCGCGCTCGACCATCGCCGGCGTGACCAACTGGCCGAGACGCAGCAACGCCAAGGTGTTGACGGCGAAGTTGCGTTCGAGCACGGCCGGTTCGATGTCCGTGAACTCGCCGAACGCGCCGCCGACGGCGTTGTGTACCACCACTCGCGGTGCGCCGAGCTTGGCGGTTACTTCGGCGACGGTCGCATGTAGCGCGTCGCCGTCGGTTACGTCGCAAGGGAAGGCGTGGGCGCCCGATACTTCGGCTTCAAGCTTGCCGAGACGCTCGGCGTTGCGCGCCAGCATGGCCACTTGATAGCCCCCGGCGGCGAAGCGCCGCGTGATGGCGGCACCGGTGCCCCAGCCGACGCCGGTGACTAGGCACGCCTTGGGGGCGTTGGTTTTCGAGTTGTCGCTCATGGCGGTTTCTCCATCCGTGTTCTACACAGTTTGATCGAGTCGGCGGACGACTGGCAGCGGCGGTTTCTATTTCGCTTACCATGTGAGCGTATTCGATGACAGCGAGGTGAGTAGTGACCGCAGAAATGGGCATCTTCGAGACCATGTACAACTGCCGTGCCATGCGGCGGTTGAAGCCGGACGCCGTGCCGGAGGACATGCTGCTGAAACTGATCGACGCGGGCAATCAAGGGCCGACCGGCTCCAACGCCCAAGGCGTGCGTTGGATCGTCATCCGTGATCGTGCGCAGCGCGAGAAACTGGCGGCGCTGAACAAGGCCGCGGTAACCCGCTACGCCGCGCCGGATTCCGGCCGCGCCGCCGCGTTGCCGCATCAAGACGCCGACAAGCGACGCCGCATGTTGGCGGCCGTGCTTTGGCAGGCGGAGCACATGCAGGACATCCCCGCGCTCTTCATCGCCTGCTACCAGTTCGACCGACCCGTGGCCGGCGGCCAAGCCGCGACGGGTGCCGGCGGCTCGGTCTGGCCGGCGGTGCAGAACCTGTTGCTCGCGGCACGGGCGTTGGGCCTGGGCGCAGCGCCGACCACTCTGGGGCTTGCCAACCGTGCTGCCGCTCGCGAAGTGCTCGCCTTGCCGGACGATATGGAAGCCTACTGCCTCATCCCCGTGGGCTATCCGATGGGCAAGTTCGGGCCGGTAACCCGCCTACCGGTAGCCGAAACCATGCGTTGGGACGCTTGGCAGTAGCCTCGCCCGCTAGCCGCGCACGGCCGCGAGGCCGCTGCGGATGCCTTCGCTCGCCCAGCCGCCCCAAGGCAGCGTGAAGAAGCGGAACCCCTTGGCCACCAGTTCGCTGGGCTCGATCCCCGGCGGCACGAAGAACATGCCCGCTGCGGCGCCGGCGGCCTGACAAGCCGCGCCGATCTTGTCCAGCGCTGCGTGGTATTTGGGATTGGTGTAGTCCAAGGGCACGTCGAGGTTGATCGAGAGGTCGGATGGCCCGACCAACAGCACGTCGATCCCGGCGCCTAGAATGCCGTCGATGCTGTCGAGCGCTTGTTGGGTTTCGATCATCGGGATGATGAGCAGTTGCTCGTTCACCGCGTCCATGTACTCGCGGTAGCTGTCGAACTTGCCCCATTCGCCTCTCATGCCGGCGGAGCTGCGCACGCCGTCAAAGGGATATTTGCACCACTGCACCATGTCGTGCGCCTCTTCCTTGGTATTCACCATCGGCACGACGATGCCCTTGGCGCCGATGTCGAGGGCGTAGCAAATCTGATCCGGTCGCAAGTCGCCGACGCGAACGATGGGGATGGCGTCGGCGCCGCGCATGGCCGCTAGCGGGCGTTGCAGCCCTTTGATCGTATCCGTCGAGTGCTGGGTGTCGAAGAGCAGAAAGTCGAACCCGGAGTTGGCTAGGAAACGCGTGTCGCTGGTCGCGCTGGCGGTAGTACCAATCGCCGTTTCCCCGGCGTTCAGCATGTCTTTGACTCGATTCATGTTGGGCAATCCCTCCTAAAGATCGGGCAAAGCTAAGCTAAGCGGGGGTAAAGTGCTAGCGGCATAGCGCGGGCGGGGAACTGTCCCTGAAGTTCGGAGTTTCAAAAAGCGATTGCTGCACTCCTCCCATGAACGTTGGTCGGACGGTCTGTTCGCTTGCCACCGTAGCCAGAATCTCGTCCATGTCCTTTGTCAAAACGCTGCGCCCGCCTTCCCCGCATCATGGGTTCTTTCCGCTCCGTGAGTCGAACGAAGTACGGATCAGGCGCGCAATTTCGCCTGCGCCAATAGCCGAAGATACCGGTCGTGCCTGTGCGACTGGATCCCCGCGCCGGTCTCCCACCGACGCAACGTGGCCTCGCCGAGCCCGGTCATCGCCGCGAAAGCCGCCGGGTTATGCCCTGACGTTTTCGGATATCGCGAATCTCCCGGGGCGCCAGCACGCCTAGGTGCCGACACACCGCCTCGTGCTTCAACCGCGCCCCTTCCTCGTCGAGGAATCTGAATCCGCACTCCGTGCAGAGCCGAACCGGCAGCTCCACGGCAAGGTCCACTGCGTCCCGCCCGTAACGGAACACATGCCGATGCAGTTCCGTTGTCGCAGCACCGTTGCAGTCTGGACATCGGCCCACTTCATCGACGTCGATCATGTTCCTCACGCCACTTTCCATCTGTTAACTCCATCTGCGAAGACGCGCTGCGCGTCAACTGCCGCAAGCCCTTATCGCCCTTTTCCGCCTCCACGGCTACACCACCAAGACCGAGTGCTGCTACGCTATAGACCGATGGCCGAGCATACGCACGACATTTCTTGCCGAGACGAGGTTCGCCCAGTACGCCGCCGAATCCGACAGGGTCTCTAGGAAGCGGCGGTAAAAGTAAACGCATGATGCAACTTGACGGCGAGTGGGAGAACCAGAACGGCTCCGTGTTGCGCATCGGCACGGTAGTGGACGGTGCCTTCACCGGCACGTTCGTATCCGCCAAGGGGCGGGCGGCGCGGGACCGTCACTATCCTGTGCATGGCGTCGTCAATGGTGACCTCGTGGCCTTTGTCGTCGACTTCAACGACGCCGAGGCGAACCTGCACGCTATATCGAGCTTCTCTGGTCGCTTGCAGGGAGACGTGTTGCATACCGTCTGGGTGCTTGCGCGTGCGTTCGAGGACGCCGAGTTCAGCAAGCCGACGCAACCGTGGAATAGCTTCTTGGTCAACTCGGATCGCTTCGTCAGAATCAGCGACTGACGCCGCTGCTAGGCGATGCGAGGGGCCGCCAGCGTGCGCTTGAGGAAGTCCACGATGCAGCGGTAGCGGTGAATCGCGACGCTTGGTTCCTGCAGTCCGTGCTTGGCTCCCGGATAGGTCATCAACTCGAATGGCTTGCCGGCGTCCTGCAATGCCCGCATGAGCGCCGTCGAGTGCGTGAACAACACGTTGTCGTCCGCCATGCCGTGCATCAGGAGCAGCGGGGCGCGGATGTCCTGTGCCAGCGGCAAAACGCTGCTGGCTTGGTAGCCGGCGGGGTTGCCGGCCGGCGTGCCCAAATAGCGTTCCGTGTAGTGCGTGTCGTAGAGTTCCCAGCGGGTCACCGGGGCGACGCTGACGCCGGCGGCGAACACATCGCTTTGCGCCAAACACATAAGCGTCATGTAGCCGCCGTAGGAGTGGCCGAAGACGCCGATGCGTTCGGCGTCCACCCACGCCAATCGGCGTAGGAAGCGAACGCCGGCGAGTTGGTCCTGCACTTCGACGTGGCCAAGGCAGCCGTGAATGGCATCCTCGAACGCCTTCGCGCGGTTGGCGCCGCCTCGGTTGTCGAGTTCGAACACCCCGAAGCCGGATTGCGCGAGTAGCTGCAGCGTCAGCGGCGGAAATTCGCGGCGCACGCGCTGCACGCCGGGGCCGCCGTAAACATGCACGACAACCGGGTAGCGACGCTCGGCTACGAACGGCGAGGGTTTGGTCAGTCGGTAGTGCAGCGTCTCGCCGTCGTGTTCGATGCTGCCGTGGGTGGACGGCGCGTGCGCGGCCAAGTACGGATGGTAAGGATGCTGCGGCGTGATGGCGCCGCCGGCGAGCGTTCGATTCGCGCCGACCACGTGCAGCGCCGGCGGGCTGTCGGGCGTGGCGCGAATAGCCAGAGCGACGTCGGCCTCGGTGTTGACGACGCCCTCGTGCCAACCGGCGCCGCCGGTGAGTTGCCGGCAGGACGAGCCGTCGCCGGTCAGGTCCACCATATATAGGTGCTGCATGGTCGGGTCGTCGCGCCAACCCATTAGCCAAGCGGCCTCGTTGGTCGCAGCGAGGATGCGGTTGACCCTTCCCAAACCCGTGTGCAGTGCTTGGCACTCGCCAGTGGGGCGGTACGCGTAGAGTTGCGCCGATCCGCTGCGCTCCGAGACCCACAGCAAGCGTCCGTCGTCCAAGAGGGTCAGGTTGTCGTGTAGGTTGATCCACGTGGCCGACGTTTCCGTGAGCACATCGCGAAAGGCGCGGTCTCGATAGCTACGAAGCGCGAGTCGCCGTTGGCATCGGGACTGCGCCTGCACATAGAGTGCGCCGTCCGGCGCGAACTGCACTCTCGCCAGATAGTCGTCCGCGGCGAGTGACCAATCCAGCCAAGTGGTCTCGCCGCTTGTCACATCCACCAGCCCAAGGCGTACCTCGGCGTTTTCGGCGCCGGCGAAGGGGTAGCGGGTGGCGATGATGTCGATGCGGTCCGCTTCGATTTCGTGCCGATGCGTCTCGGCGACTGGCGCGGTATCGACCCTAGTGAAGGCGAGGACGCGCTCGTCCGGCGACCACCAGTGACCCTCGAAGCGATGCATTTCCTCTTGCGCGATGAACTCCGGCAGACCGTTGGTCACGGTGCCGCCGCCGTCGTGGGTCAGGCGCGTTTCTTCGCCGTCGGCGAGGGAGAAGCTGTAGAGGTCGCCGCTCCTCATGTAGCTCAGATGGTTGCCTTCGGGCGAAAAGTGGATGCCCGCCTGCCGAGTGCCGCTAGGCGTCAACTCGCGCAACGTCCCATCGGCCACGCGCAGGAGAAAAGCGGCGCCGTTGGCGGGAATTAGGATTTCGTCGTTTTGCGGATGCCACGCATAGGCGGTGACGCCGCCGGCGAATAGCCGCCGTCGCTCCCGTTCCGCCTTCTCTTCCGCCGTCGTCGTGCGTTGGAACGCCGCTTCATTGCCGGTGAGCAAGCGACGGCGTTCGCCGGTTGCCACCTCGGCGAGCCAAAGTTCGAGCCGCTCGCGATTGTCCTTCGCCGGTTGCAGGAAGCTCGCGAACTTGCCGCTTGGCGACAGCTTGACTTGGCTCGGCGTCGGGCCGGTGAGCGGCGTTGGGCTGAACAATGCCTCGGGCGTCAACCGCATGGCGCTTAGGCTTCGAGTGCGGCGAACGCCGGTCGGGTCAGGTTGTCGACGCCGTCGGCGGTGACCAGCACGTTGTCCTCGATGCGAATGCCGCCGTAGGGGCGAAAAGCGTTCACTTTGGCCCAGTTCACGTCCTTGCCCGCCTCGTCGCCGGCTAGCGCGTCGAGCAGCAGGGGGATGAAGTAGATGCCAGGCTCGACGGTGAATACGTGGCCGACCTCGATGACGCGCGTGTAGCGCAGCGTCGGAAAGCGCGCCGGCGGTTTGGCTTCGTCCCCGTTGGCGTTGGCGAAGTGACCGCCGACGTCGTGGGTTTGCAGGCCCAACAGGTGGCCCAAGCCGTGCGGAAAGAAGTGATCGGTGATCTTGCGCTCGAAGGCGCTCTCGGCGCTGCAGCGCACGAAGTCGAACCGCACCAGCAACTCCGCCGTGGCCAAGTGCATGCGCTCGTGCAAGTCCACATACGAAACGCCGGGCCGAACCGCCGCCGCCAAGGCTTGTTGTTGTTCGTCGAGGGCGTCGACGAGGGCGGCGAACTCGTCGCCCGGCGTGGCGCTGTAGGTGCGCGTGATGTCCGAGTGGTAGCCGGCGGAACGCGCGCCGGCATCGATCAGAAAGCTGCGCGGCGTCGTGGGCGGCTGCCTGTCGTAGTGCTGATAGTGGAGGATGCCGGCGTGTTCGTTGATGGCGACGATGTTCGGATAGGGCAGCTTGCTCTCCTGCTGCGAACTCGCGGCCAAGTACGCCATGTGGATGTCGAACTCACTGCCCCCGGCATGGAAGGTGTCCCGGGCCGCCAAGTGCCCGTGCGCGCCGATGGCCGTGGCTTCCCGCATACGGGCGATCTCGAACGGCGTTTTGGTGGCGCGGGCGAACAGCAGCGTGTCGACCATCCCCTTGGGGTTGATGTGCGCCAAGGGCAGGTTCAGGTCGAAGGTCTGCGCCGGGCCCACCAAGGCGAAGCGACCCAAGCTGGCGAGGTCTTGAGCCAAGGCGTTGCGCAAATCCTCCTCGTTGTCGTGCAGCGCCACGTCGAAAGCGTCGGCCGCCCAGTTCGGCAAGTCCGGGGCGAGATGCCAGTAATCCGCCGGCTCGTGAAAGAAGAGCTTCGGCGTCTTCCCGGGGCGCACCACCAGCACGCTGCGTTCGCAGTCGTCGCTCGGGAACCAGCGCGCGAAGTGCGGGTTGGGGTGAAAGGGCGGGGCTTGATCGTCTTGGAAATAGAACTCGGCTTCGCCGGCGGGGACGACTGCGGCGTCAAAGCCGTGTTCGGCGAGGGCGCGTTCCCAGTGCGCAGCCAAATCCGCAAGGTGAGAGCGGTAACCGGGTTCGTCCACAGGCAAGGCGGATCCTTGTCGCTTGGCGTCACGGGCATTCTAACGACTAACGCCGGGCGCGAAGAGGAGACTTCACCGGCGTGTGCGCTTGTGCCTCACACGCGCCTTTCTGATATAAACTACCGCTTCAACTCACTTGGGAAGGGAGCAAATATGGGAGGTTACGCCTACCTCGCACCTACTAGTGTCGACGAGGCGCTTGCTGATCTGCAAAGCGCGGCGGATGCGGGCCAGCGGGCGCAGATGCTTGCCGGCGGCACGGACGTATTGGTGCAAATGCGTTCCATCGACAAAGGGCCGCGCACGTTCGTGGACGTGAAACACATCGCCGAAGCCAACGAACTCAGCATCGGCGAGGACGAAGTGTTCATTGGCGCGGGCATCGCCTCCGCGCTACTGAACGAAAACGACGAACTGAAGAACCTGCTCCCCGGTCTCATCGAATCCGCGGACCTCATTGGTTCCACGCAGATCCAAGGGCGGGCTACCATCGGCGGCAACCTCTGCAACTCCTCTCCCGCCGGAGACACCATTCCGGCGTTGATCGCGTGCGGCGCGATCTGCGTGATCGCCACGCCCGATGGCACGAAGGAAGTGCCGACGGAGGATTTCGTCACCGGCGTCGGCACCAACGTCCTCGCGCCCACCGAGTTCCTCGTCGGCCTCAAGGTGCCGCGCCCCAAGGGCAAAACGGCGGATGCCTATTTGCGCTTCATCCCGCGCACCGAAATGGACATCGCGGTCTGCGGGGCCGGCGTTGCCCTCACGTTGGACGACAGCGGCACCTGCACCGCCGCCAAGGTAGCCATCGGCGCGGTGGCGATCACCGCCTTGGTGGTGCCGGATGCCGCCGCCGCCCTCGTCGGCACGCAAGTGGACGATGCCGCCCTTGCGGCGGCGGCCGCGGCGTCGAGTGCGCTCGCCAAGCCCATCACGGACAAACGCGGCACCGTGGAATACCGCAAGAAAGTGGTTGGCGTGCTCACCAAGCGCGCCGCTGCGATTGCCCGTGATCGTGCGGCGGCACGCTGAAGCGCGACCCGAATCAAGGAGAACCGAATGAGCAAAGTACACGTAACCACCACGATCAACGGCGATAGCGTCGAGTTCCTCTGCGAGCCGGAGCAGACCTTGCTTGAGGTATTGCGCGAGAACCTCGGCCTCAACGGCACCAAGGAGGGTTGCGCCACCGGAGACTGCGGCGCCTGCTCCGTGCTGGTCGATGGCCGCTTGGTGTGTTCCTGCTTGATGCTCGCCGTGGAGGCGAACGATGTGGAACTCACCACCATCGAAGGCATCGCCGGTCCCGACGGCCTGCATGTGATTCAGCAGAAGTACTTGGAGCACGCCGCGCTGCAATGCGGCATCTGCACCCCGGGCTTCATCGTCGCCACCAAGGCGCTGTTGGACAAGAACCCGAACCCGGATGAAACCACCATCCGGTACTGGCTGGCCGGCAACCTATGCCGCTGCACTGGCTACGACAAGATCGTCCGCGCCGTGCAGGCGTCGGCGGAAGAACTGGCGTACGAGGCGTAGGGTCTGTTAGGGCTGATTCGCGGGGTGGTTGCCTCGCAATGCTCGCAAATAGCGATAGTAGAGCGACATTAGAGAAAGGAGACTAGTTAAGTGGCAGAAGCGGTAGATCTGAAGGTAATCGGCACGCGCCCGGTCCGACCCGACGGCATCGATAAGGTGACCGGCCGGGCGGCGTTCGGTGCGGACCTGAACTTGCCCAATATGTTGTACGGGAAAGTTCTGCGCAGCCCCCATGCCCATGCCCGCATCAAGAGCGTGGACTTGAGCCAGGCGCTCGCCGCCGACGGAGTGATGGCGGCGGTTTCCGGCGCGGACTTCGCAGACGGCGCGATGAACGACTTGGCGAAGAACGTGATGGCGCGCGACAAGGTGCTCTACCACGGTCACGCGGTGGCGGCGGTGGCGGCGAAAACGCAAGCCCAAGCCGAGGCGGCGCTGGACCTCATCGAGGTGGAGTACGAGGTGTTGAACCCTGTGCTTTCCATTGACGAAGCGATCGCCGAAGGCGCCACGCTGGTCAACGAGAACCAGCACACCAACGGCGATACGTCCAAGCCGGCGAGCAACGTCGCGGCCATGCAGCGCTTCGAGCGCGGCGATGTCGAGGCCGGCTTTGCGGAAGCCGACGTGGTGATCGAAAGCGAGCACCGGGTGCCGACCGCCCACCAAGGCTACATCGAGCCGCACGCCTGCACGGCCACCGTCAACGAAGACGGCAAGGCGACGGTGTGGTGCTGCACGCAAGGCCACTTCGAGGTGCGCTCGCTGACCGCCGCGGTACTCGGCGAGAGCGTCGGCAACATCAAAGTGATCCCGTCTGAAATCGGTGGCGGCTTCGGCGGCAAGACGATCATCTATCTCGAACCGCTGGCGGTGAAGATGGCGCAGCTTTCCGGCCGTCCGGTGAAGATGATGATGACCCGCGAGGAGGTGTTCCGCGCCACTGGTCCGACCTCCGCCACATGGTGCAAGGTGAAAATCGGCGCCAAGAACGACGGCACGTTTACCGCGGCGTACGCGTGGCTCGCCTACGAGGCCGGCGCCTTCCCCGGCTCGCCAATCGGCCCAGGCTGCATGTCCGTGCTGGCACCCTACGAAGTGCCGAACCTGCTCATCGAAGGCAACGACGTGCTGGTCAACAAGCCCAAGGTGTGCGCCTATCGCGCGCCCGGTGCACCGCAGTCCATGCACGCCATGGAGTGCGCCATTGACGAACTGGCTCTCAAGCTGGGCATAGACCCCATCGACTTGCGGATGAAGAACGCCGCCGGCGAGGGCACGCAAGCGCCTTACGGTCCAACCTTCCCGGCCATCGGCCTGAAGGATTGCTTGCGCGCTGCGAAGGAGCACCCGAACTACACCAGTCCCGTGCCGGACGGCGCGGGCCGCGGCATCGCCGTGGGTTTCTGGTTCAACATCGGCATGCAGTCGAGCGCCGAGGTACGTATCTCCGAAGACGGCATGGTGACGGTGATGGAGGGCAGCCCCGACATCGGCGGCTCCCGCGCCGGCATGGCGCAGATGGCGGCCGAGACGCTGGGCGTGCCCTACGAGCGCATCAAAGCGCACGTTGGCGACACCGAGAGCACGGGCTTCTGCAACGTCACCGGCGGTAGCCGCACCACGTTCGCTACCGGCATGGCCGTGATCCAAGCCTGCGAGGACATCATCGCCCAGTGCAAGCAGCGCGCTGCGCTGACTTGGGACTTGGACGAGGCGCAGGTGGACTGGGTGGACGGCGAAGCGGTGCCGAAGCCCGGCGTGAATGCCGACGTGAATCCGCTGTCCTTGGCCGACATCGCCCGCAGTGCCGGGCGCACCGGCGGCCCGCTGCTCGGTCGCGCCAGCCTGAACGCGCAAGGCGCCGGCGCCTCGTTCTCCGTGAACATGACGGACGCGCGCGTGGATACGGAAACCGGCAAGACCGACATCCTAAGCTTCACCGCCATCCAAGACGCTGGCCGCGCCATTCACCCGGCCTATGTGGAAGGGCAGATGCAAGGCGGCGCCGTGCAGGGCCTCGGCTGGGCGCTGAACGAGGAGTACATCTATGACGCCGACGGCGTAATGGAGAACGCCGGCTTCTTGGACTACCGCGTACCGGTGGCCTCGGACATGCCGATGATCGACACCCAGATCATCGAAGTACCGAACCCGTCGCACCCCTACGGTGTGCGCGGCGTAGGCGAGACCCCGATCGTGGCCCCCTTGGCGGCGCTATCGAACGCGGTGCGCGACCAGCTCGGATTCCGCATCGACGACCTGCCGTTGTCACCCCCGAGGGTGCTCGCGGCCATCGACGAGCAGGAGTAAGCGCGTTGACACGGGAGGGGACGAAGCGAGAGTTTCGTCCCCTCCCGATTCCTTTACTTCCCAAAGCCGGAGAACTTTGGGTTCAGCTATCCGGCCGGTTGGAGTGCGCCGGATACGCTCGCATCCGAGCTATGGATGCCGGACCTTCACTTCCCCTCTCTCGGACCGAGGAATCGCTCGCCGTCGTAGTGAATCATGTGTTCGGGCGAGTCGCACAGCCACACTTCCGTCTCCCAAGCGATGTTTTTCATGTGCTTGCGAAACTCCCCGAGGTCTGGAGTCGTAGAGGACGACGTCGGAAAGCTTGCCGTGGTCCGTGATCGGGATGCCGAGCTCCGTCAGGCGATGCCGGTCGATGAACAAGCTCTTCCTGACGGTGTCCCCAAGATACAGCAGGTGAGCACCGGGCGCGAAGCGGGGTGCGAACTGCTCGACGACGGATCTTTGAACCTCATTGTGCTGGCCTGGTGAGAGCCGGAGCTCCCGTCCGTCGGGCAGTCTGACTGGTATCAGGTTGCGGTTCCGATCCCGGGCATAGCGCTCTAAGAGCGCACCCTGTTCTGTGCGGAATTGCTCTACGGCGGCGTTCCAACCATCGTTGCCATAGCACCGAACGACGTCGAGGACCGCTTCGCTGACGGCGTAATGGGCTCTTGGGCTGTTTGTCGCAAGGCTGGGTTCGAATGGATTGTAGTCGGCAATGCCGCCTTGGACGAACTGGTGGAGTACCTGCCGGCGAAAGGTCTCGCGGGTGTTGGGCGCGTAATCCGTGCCGTAGTGCTCCTTAAGGTAGTCCATGATGCCCTTGGTCACGGTACATCGGCGCCGTTTGGCGGCGAACCAAGCGCTCGCAGGAGTCAGTCCGCAGAGCGCGAGCAGTGTCATCCCCGCCATTGCATTGCACTGTGCGGGCGGCATGCCCAAGGCTTCGAGAATGTGCTGTGCCTCTTCGACCTCAGCCATTGGCTACATCCTTCAGCGCGGCCGGAGCGACTATTCCGGCAACGGGTTCGTCCAGTCCCGCCATGGGGTCGCCGAGACGCTTCACCGCTCGCCCGAGTGCGATGATCGTCTCGTGGGCGGGAAGCGGCATAGCGCGTAGCTCGGTTGCGCTCACCTGCGTGTTGCCGTTGACCGCCCGGAACCATGTGTCGAGTAGGCGGGTGTTGTACAGCGCCGCCAAGCCCCAAGCCTCGTCTTCGGAGAGCGTGCCGCCCGGACGATGGACGTAGTTGAGGTGGTTCTCAAATCCGATCGCCGGGAGCGCGAGGTCAGCGGCGATAAATGGTGCCGCAGTCAGTCGGCGCGGCTCCTCTTTGGCACTGAAGCGGCGGATGAGAACGTAGTTCCTGTTCGGCACGAGAAGCGTCTCTGCGCCGGTACGTACGATGTACTCGGGCCTATGCCGGTCCAAGGGCCACACGACTCGCATCGCACGAACATGGTTCATCCACAGGAGCGGCACATGGGTTGCCGGAACCTGGCCTTGCATGGCGATGAACTCCGTTGCGCGGAACGGCACGACCGGGCCGGTCGAGATGTTCAACCCAAGGGCGGCGAGGTTGCCGGGCCACGAATCCACCAATGCCAGTGCCGCATCGTCCTCGTCGCAAACCGGCAGTCGGAGCACCTTGTCGGTGGAGGCGAGATTGAGCAGTGCTCCCGCCGATGCCTCGCGGACGTTCGGCTCGCCAATGTCGTGGACCCCGAGGCTTGACGAGATCGACATTGGCGCATCGGCCCCGCTCTCGTACCAGCGATCTTGGCGAACGCCCGAGACGATGATGTTCTCTTGCAAAACCGTGTCTCGGCGGAATGCGTCGCGCCGGGAGCCAAAAACATGCACCGCCGTCGGCCGAACCATGTCGAAGAAGACGCTCCGGAACCGACGGAAGTATGGACCCGACGCGAAGCTGCGGGGAGTGATGAACACCAGACTTCCCCGTTGCCGAAGCAGCGCGGCACCGACCGCCATAAAAAGGGCATATATGTTGGGCTGGCCGTGAATCACGTCGGCTGTGGCGACGGCGCGAGGATCGCCCTTGCCGATCTTGAAATAGGGCGGGTTGGCGATGACCGCATCGAATTTTTCCGCTGCCGTTTCGGAGGGGAAGAGCCCACCCGGGCGCAATGCGTCGGCGTTCGCCATGATGAAGTCGGCGGTTTCGCTGCGAACCACAATCCGTACCCGCAAGCTCGCTTGGCACCAACTCGCCAGATAGTCGAGCGTCGCGCGTAGCGCGGGGAGCAGGCCGCTGTCTATTTCATAGGCGGCGAGTTCAATCGTCTCGGGTTTCGGGCTGCGCGACGCAATCGCCTCGACGGCGGCGCAGCCGAGGATGCCGGCGCCCGCCGCAGGATCGAGGATGCGAACCTTCCTCCCGGATGCCGTCACCTGCTTGGCCATGAAGTCCGCGATGGGCACCGGTGTAAGAAAGAGGCCTAGGTTCTTGCGTTGCCGCTCGGATATTCGCGCCACGTACCATTGGCCAACGCGGTCGGCGTAGATGGTAGGTCGTTCTCCTTCCTGTGGGCGCGGCAAGCGGGCGCACACGGGGCCCGCCTCGGTCGTAGGTTGTGTTCCCGATTGTTCCGTGAGAGCCGGCATCTTCAGCCTACGGCCCCTTCTGTCCGCTTGGTTGCCAGCCTCGGGGCCACTTTGGCTGTGCAGCGCCTCCAATAGGAAGCGTTGGATTTACCTTTCCAAATCAACCCGATAGGGTCGCGTCGCGGTTTGACGCCATGGCCCGGAACACGGCGAGGGCCGCGCTTGAACGGCACAACTGGGATGGTAGCTCAAGTTTGTCCACGGCGCCGCGTTCTTCCGTCGCAAAATCAAGGTGGCGTCACGCCCAGCGCGTTAGACTTGCGCGTTTTCGGACGAGACCCACAGCCAATCAAGGAGGTACTTTGAAAGTTGCATTGCAGGGGCGGGCGCAAGGTGCGCAGCGCGAACTCTACGAGGCGGCCGGGGCCGACGTTGTCGAAGGCGCCTGCCGTAGCGAAGACGAAATGATCGCGTTGTTGCGCGATGCGGACGGTGCGCAGGTTGGCATCATGCCGCTCACCTCTAGGCGTGTGCTGGAAGCGTGTCCGAAGCTGAAGGTGGTCAGCCGATTCGGCGTCGGCGTCGACTCCATCGACATCGAGGCGGCGACCGAGCTTGGGGTCATGGTCTGCAACGTGCCGGGGTCGAACACCACCGAAGTGGCGGACCACGCGATGTCGCTGTTGCTGTCCCTGACGCGGCGCCTCTACGATGCGATCCGCTCGACGCGGGAGGGCGCTTGGGCGGACAATCCGGGCGCGATGCGAGCGTATGCCCCGAGCATGCGTCGGCTCGCCGGGCATACCGTCGGCATCATCGGTTTCGGCAATATCGGTCGGGCGTTCGCCACCCGTGCGCGGGGGTTTGGCGTTAGCCGCATCGTTGCCTACGATCCTTTCGTGAACCAGCTAGCCGGCGATCTGTACGGCGTGCAACTGGTTGATTTGCGGACATTGCTGGCGGAGTCGGATTACATCAGCATCCACTGCTCGGCGACGGCGGCGACCAGACACTTGATCAACGCGGATGCCTTGAAGGCCATGAAGCCGACCGCGCTGCTCGTCAATACGTCGCGTGGCCCGGTAGTGGACGAGGAGGCGTTGGCGGACGCGCTGGAATCCGGCGAGATCGCCGCTGCCGCACTGGATGTCACGGAAGTGGAACCGCTGCCTTCGAGCAGTCGCCTGCTGGCGATCCCCAACTGCTACGTCACACCGCATGTGGCGGCGATGTCGGCGGTTTTCGTCGCCGAGACGGCGGTCATGCAGGCGGAAAACGTGATCCGCGTGTTGACTGGCGAGAAGCCGCACGGGCTGGCCAACCCGGAGGTCATCAAGACCGTTGCCGTGATGCGGCAGACGGATCCGGGCCGTTGGCAGGGCTTCGCGGATTTCTCCACGGCACTGCAAGTGTAGAGCGGCTGGCGTCCGGCGCTACGGCGCTTGCGGGCGATCTTCCCATTTCTCGGCGGGCGCGAAGGCATTGATGCCGACCTCGGCTCGCCAGTCGTCCGAGGCGTCCGCCATCCGCTGGTCGAGCCGAATGCCGATGGCGTCGGCGACTCGTGTGATACCGTTGAAGCCTGCGGCCACGAGGATTGCGTCGCTCACTTCTTCCGCACTCATGAGTTCGAGGCCCCGATCACGCAATGCGGCCACATCCTGCCATTGCCAGCGAGCCACCGCTTCCGCCAATGCGACCAAGAAGGCGCCGTGCGGCACCCGGCCGTCGCCGTCGGACTTGCCCGTGACGATGCCCAAGTCCGCCGCTTGTCCTGACTTCGTGCTGCTCTCCCGGAGCGCAACTGTGTGGGCCGTTGTTCAGTAGAAGCACTGGTTCACCGCCGAGACGCGGGACGCGACGAGTTCCACCTGTCGGCGGCCGATAGCGAACTTGGCGTTCGGCCGCATGTAGTAGGACGGGCCGAATGTGGCGAAGAAGTGCGCTCGGGCGCTCGGCACTAGGCCCAACGAGCGCAGAATGTTGGCTTGGCCTTCCTTGGCGATGGGCAGCCATGCGCCCGCGTCCACCACATCATCGGAAGACTCGAACGTGGGCGCGCCGGCCTCCGCCGTCGGCAAGGAGGGAGGCGCCAGGCCCAGCCCTTGCGCGAACGTGTCGACGATCACCGAACTCGCCACCACGCTTACCAACTCAACGTAGGCTTCGCGCTGCAGTCCCATGTCGATCAGGTCGTTGTACCAGCGGCGGGTGAGGCGGCCGGAGTCGTTGCGGATGCCGTGGATCGCTTCGACGGCGACTGGCGGCAGCGTGCTGGCGTTGTCGTCGTGCTCGTCGGCGACCGCTTTGGCCGTGCCTAGGGCGCTGTGGCCGGGGGCGGCTCGCGTCTCTTGGACGATGGCCAGCCGGTCGGCGCCGTCCCACCACGCGCCGGGCCGGGCGAATGCGGCCACCGCTTCACGATGCGCTTCGGCGACGCCCTCGCTTACCGGCAACGCGGCGTCTTGGTAGTCCGCGTTCATTTCGATGCGGCCTGCGCGGCGGCTTCTCTAGCGTCGCGTACCTTGTCGTTGGTTTGGTTGAACAACAGCTCGCGGCGGGCTCTCTCTTCCTCTTCCGTCAGCTTGCGGTTGCCTAAGTCGCTGCCGACCCGGCGGCCGGTGTCCACCGCTGGGCGCGAGCCCACTTGGTACACCCAGCGCCTCAGGTTGGGGAACTTGTCCCAAGCGTCTTCGTCCGCCACGCGGCGGATCAAAAATGCCCACGGCCAAGTGATGATGTCGGCGATCGTGTATTCCGCGCCGGCCAAGTACTCGTTTACGGAGAGTTGCGCGTCCATCACGCCGGAGAGTCGATCGACTTCGCCGACAAAGCGCTTGGTGCCGTATTCGAGCTGCTTCGGATCGTCGGTTAGGTTCTTGCCGTAGTTCTTGAAGTGATTGGCGTTGCCCATCATGGGCCCCAAGTTGGCCATCTGCCAATGCAGCCACTGCAGCGCGCGATAGCGTTCTGGTACCGGCTTGGGCAGGAACTTGCCGGTTTTCTCCGCGAGGTACTCGAGGATCGCGCCGCTCTCGAAGATGGCCAGCGGCTCCCCACCGCCCACGGGTTCGTGATCGACGATGGCCGGCATGCGGTTGTTCGGCGAAATGCGCAAGAACTCCGGCTTGAACTGATCGCCGCCGCCGATATCGACCGGGACGATGTTGTAGTCCAAACCGCACTCTTCCAGCATGATGGTGAGTTTCCAGCCGTTCGGGGTGGGCCAGTAGTGGGCATCGATCATCGGGCGTGCTCCTTGCAGGGTCTCTCTTAAGTGAAGCTGCCGCGGCAACGTCCGAGCGCGTTAGCCGAGCAACGGTTGTCGTAGCAAGTCTAGCAACTCGTCGGCGTTCAAGCGGGCGGCGGAATCCGTGCCTTCGAGCAGTTGTTGGGCGAGGCCGCGCTTCCTGCCGTGCAAGTCGACGATTCGCTCTTCGATGGTGCCCTCGGTCACCAATCGGTAGATCGTCACCGGTCGTGTTTGGCCGATGCGGTGCGCCCGGTCCGAAGCCTGATCTTCGACGGCCGGGTTCCACCAAGGATCCATGTGAATCACGTAGTCCGCGGCCGTCAGGTTCAAGCCGGTGCCGCCGGCCTTGACGGAAATAAGGAAGACGTCTCCCTGGCCGCTTTGAAAGGCGGTGATGCGCTCGGTTCGCTTTTTCGCCGGTGTTGACCCGTCGAGGTATTGGTAGCTGACGCCGGCTTCGCGCAAGTACTCCTCCACCAGCCGCAAATGCACGACGAACTGCGAGAACACCAGCACTTTGTGCCGGTTCGCCAGCAGTTCCTCGAGGGTAGCGGCGAAGGTGGCGAGCTTTGAACTCTTCGGCGCGGCGCCGTCTTCGAGCACCAATCTGGGATTGCAGCAGGCGAGTCGCAAGCGGGTCAGATGGGCGAGTATGCGGACTCGCCGGGCGCCTTCGCCCGTATCCGGCGCAGCGCGTGCGGCTTCGAGTTCCGCTACCGCGTGTTGCCGAAGCGCTTCGTAGAGCGTCGCCTCTTCGGTGGACATGGCAACGTGCAAGGTGACCTCGGTGCGTTCGGGGAGGTCGTCGAGCACCTCGGACTTCAAGCGACGCAGTACGAAGGGCGCGATCAGGCGCCGCAACCGGCCCTGCGTCTCAAAATCGTCGTCGCGCTCGATCGGCACCGCGAAGTTGCGTCGGAACTGCTGCTGGCTGCCGAGCAAGCCCGGGTTGATGAAGCTGAATAGGGAGTGCAGGTCCATCAAGTTGTTCTGCACCGGGGTGCCCGTGGTGACGATGCGGAAGTTCGCCCGCAACCGCCTTGAGGCGCGGGAGCGCTTGGCGAGCGGGTTCTTGATGGCCTGCGCCTCGTCGAGCACGGCGCACGCCCAGGTCACGTCGACGAGCCGTTCGATGTCGTTTTGCAGTACACCGTAGGTGGTGATGTAGAGGTCGAAAGGCGCCGGTTCGGCAAGTATGGCGGCGCGTGCTTGGGCGGCGCCGGTGTACGTCTTGGGCGTGAGCGTTGGGGCGAAGCGGCGCGCTTCGTCCACCCAGTTGGCTACCACGGAAGTGGGCGCCACGACCAGCGCCGGACCCGTCGGCGCTCGCTCCAGCAGCACGGCAAGGGCCTGCACCGTCTTGCCAAGGCCCATGTCGTCGGCGAGGCAGGCCCCCGCGCCCCAATGCGCCAACCGGGCCAGCCAGCGATACCCCGCTACTTGGTACGGACGGAGCTGCGCCTGCAACGTGCTAGGCACGACGGGGTCGAAGTCTTGTGCCGCTTGCAGCCGTGCCTTGAGGTCTCTGACGCCTTGATCCGCATCGACCTCGGCTTCTTCGAGCAAGTCGTCAAGCGCCAGAGCCTGAAGCGGGTTGAGCCGCATCGCGCCCTCGGCGCCGGCCTGAGCGAGGCTTCTGAAATCATCCAGCTTGCGGCGAAAGGACTGGGTAAGCGCCACGAACTCGCCGTCGTCGAGCTGCAGGAAGCGCGAGTCGGGATTGGCTTCGAGGAGGGCGAACAGGCGCTTCAAGTCCATCACGCGCTGCTCGTCGACGGCGAGCTTGCCGGATGCCTCCAGCCACTGCTCGCCGGACTTCACCGTTAGCGAGAGCGAAGGCGTGGTGGCGTGCGCCACGATGCGGAACGGTTGGCCCTTGGGCCACTTGCAGCGGGCGCCGGCATGGTCGAGGCTGGCTAGAAGTTCGAGGCATTGCGCCGGGTCCGGTAGGTTCAAGGGTTGCCGTTCGGTGGGTCGCGACCCTAGCTCCGGGCACTGTCGAGTCAGCCGAGTGACGGCTTCCTTCTCGGCGACGAGGTCACGCCGGGTTCGCACGCTCTGCCCGTCGAGGCTGGCGAACACCACCGCGCCGCCGGTGCCGGGTTCGAAGCATCGGTCGGAGTCGGGAATCGGTTCGACCACCAGCGCGACGGCGAGGCCGGCGTCCAACGGTTCGAGGCGCACCCAAGGCTCCGGGTCGGCGGCCACGGGCGTGGCGTCGCCGGCCTCGTCGTCGGTGTCGCTCTGCACGCGGACGGCGGAAGCCAGCGACGATACCGCCGTCAGCAGCCGTCGCTTCGCGCCTGCGGGGAGCGTCAGGCCGCCTTCGGGAATCACCGTGAACAGTTGCTTGTGTTCCGGTGTGAAGTGCGCCACTTCGTACCGCCGATCGGTTACCGCTGTGAAGCCGTAGTCGTCGTCGAACTCGCCGCTATGCGGCTCGATACGTACCGACACGCCGCCTTTCTCCATCTCGTCGATGGACAGTTCCGGCACCCGCCGGACGACTTCCACCGGTTCGCCGCTGTGGTCGATCACATGTGGGTGTCCTGCCAGCGCGTACAGGCTCTTCAAGCCGGCGTAGATCTCGTGGCCGCCGTCCCAAGAGCGGTGCGACGACAACGCGGCGATCGCGTCTAGGTCTTGCGGCAGCAGGTAGTCCAGCTTCGCCGCCTCTTGGGCGAGGCGCCTCAATGTGATTTTGCGCCCCTTGGACCAAGCGCCGTTCTTGGTTTGGCGTTGCTCCTTCGCCGCTATGCGGATGAAGTCGTCCTCATGCCGGAGTTCCCAGGCGAGCCGCCGCTTCGCCGGCGTTGCGGCCTTGCGGGTGCGTTTCGATTTGTTGGCGGTGGCGTAGGCGAGCTGCTCCAGCGTCTTCAGGGAGTATTCCCAATCCGGTACTGGCACGGCCAAGTCGACGAGGGTGACCGTGCCGAGCTTGGCGTGGGCGCCGGAATCCGCCGGCACCGACACGTCTTGGTGGCCGCCAAGGGAGTTGGGGTCGCCGTTGGTCGAGGCCTGATCGCCGTGCCAAGCGGCGTAGAGACGCAGCACTTCGTCGCACTCCGCGACCACCCAAGCGTAGCCGTTGGCGTGCGCCTTATGCCGATAGCGGAGCAGCAGTTCGTGCCGGACTTCCGGGTTGGGGTGGAAGTCGTTCAGCCAGCAACTCGTTAGGCCATCGAACAATGTGTTCAGGTCGGGGTACTCGGGCGTGCGCCCGAAAACGCCAGCCTTCGCTTTCACTCGCGCCGCGTTGGCGACGAGGTTCAGCGCATCGACCAAGTGGTCTGGCGCTACACGCCCGGCCACGCGCTGAAGCTGATTCAATTGGTGCATGGATTCGGGCGATTCGATGCGCACCAACGCCAGCAGAGCGAGCGTGAACGCATGGACGGTGGGGAACACGTTGCGCTTGCGGCTGTCGGCCTTCTCCTCGGCGATGGTCTGATTGATGAACTGCCAAGCATGCGTGTCGTTGCCGCGCAGTAGCGCGACCAGCGCGTGCGTCGCCGACCGCCCGACACGCGCCGGCTTGGCGTCGCCAACACTCGGCGGCAGGTTCTCGAACACCGCCAAAGCGGCGTCGAAGCGGCCTTGCAGCACGCGGATGAAGGCGATGTCGGCAAGGTGGTTGGCGGGTGTCGGGCTCAGTTCTTGGCAGATTCGGACCACCGGTTCGGATGGGGCGGCGGCGTCGATGATGTGGCCGAGGCAACCGGCCAATGCGTGGGGTAGATGGCGTTCGGGCAAGGCCCGCAGCAGGTCTTCGGCGGCGGGGTCGGCCAGCATGCTCCAACCCACGTTTTCGCTGCCGTTGTCTTCGACGAACTCGTCGAGGGCTTTGTAGTTGCCGGCAACGATGTGACAGCGGAACAGCATCCTGTCTTCCGCCGTGTCGTACCACATATGCCTGTGAATTTGCTCGCAGGCTCGCAGCAGCGCTGCCAAATTGCCCTCCCGGTGGGCGATGCGGGTCAGCGGCAATACCCAACTCGGCCTCGCCCAGACGCCCTCTCCGGGTCGGCGCTTGACGACGTCGGCGTCGAGCAGCTCTTGGTTGGCCTTCTTGGTCTGTGTGGTCGTCATCCGACGGCCGAGCACTGCCGTGCTCGCCTTGCCGACTATCTCGTGCAGCCGGGTGAACGCCAACACCATGGGCGCCGCCACGCCGTAGGCTTGGGCAACGAGTCGGGCGGCGGGAGAGAGGGTCTCGTAAGTGTGCCGGATGGCGCTCGGCAGGGCGTTGGGAGCGTCCTGACAAGCGTCTCCGGTCGACGCCTCGTCTACGGGTTCGTTCGTGCCTTTCGGCTGAGTTTCCGGCATCCGCAGGCTGCTTAGTCCTTTATGTAGCGCCCGGCGTCCGGGCGGGTAGTGGCGCAATTATAGTTCTCGCGGACGCAAACCACGGCCTGAAGTTCGAAGGGACCACCGACTCACGGGCTGCGCTGGCGTTGACTGTCGCCGGTGATCGCTCCTATTCTTAGCGATTGACGACATTGCTTTGGGAATCAGCTTCATGCGCCGTATGTCCTTCACTTTTGCAAGTCTCTCCGTCGCCGCTTTGGCGCTTAGCGCAGCCGCGCTCGAAGTGGGCGAGCGGGTCGACAACTTCGAGTTGCTCGACCAGCACGGCCAAGCCCACGAACTGCATTACTTCTCCGACGCGCCGGCGGTCGTGTTGATGGCGCACGCCAACGAGTGCGCGGCGCTTGCGGGCCCGCTGTCGAAGTTCGAGGCCCTAGCCGCGGCTTACGGCGATCGCGGCGTCAAGTTCCTGCTGGTGAACTCGGAGGGCGCGATGGCGCGTCGGAGCGCCATCCAAGCCGGCCTGCCGGTGCTGATCGACGACACGGGGATCATTGGCGAGTCGTTGGGGGTCGTTGCGGCCGGCGAGGCGTTGGTCGTCGACACGGAAGACTGGCGACTGGTGCGTCGGGGCGATGCGGATGTTGCGGCGGCGCTCGACGACGTGCTCGCCGGAAGGGAGGTCGCGCCGACGGCGGCGAAGGGCAGTGTCGCGGGCGGCTGTCCGCTGACCTTTCCTCGCGACGACCGGCATATCACTTATGTGGACGATGTCGCGCCGCTCCTCGCCGCCAACTGCGTCGTCTGTCATCGTCAAGGCGGCATCGGCCCGTGGGCGATGACGGGGTACGACATGGTGCGCGGGTTCGCGCCCATGATCCGCGAGGTCATCCGCACCAAGCGGATGCCGCCTTGGCACGCGGATCCGTTGCATGGCCAGTTCGCCAACGACCGCTCGCTGACCGCTGACGAAGTCCGCGCCATCGTGCATTGGGCGGAAGCCGGAGCGCCCCGAGGCGAGGGCGACGATCCGCTGGCGACCCTCGACACGGAGTGGCCGGAATGGCAGCTCGGTACGCCGGACTTGGTGCTCGACATTCCGGCGTTCGATGTGCCGGCGAGCGGCGTGGTGGAGTACCAGTACCAAATGGTGCGCAATCCACTCGATCGCGACGTATGGGTGCGTGGCACGGAGATCGTGCCGGGCGACCGTGCGGCGCTGCATCACGTCATCACCACTTTTCGGATGCCGCCTAAGAGCCCCGACGAAGAAGGTGGCGGACGTGGCGACGCGCTGGGCAACTCGGTGGACGGGCGCGCATCCCGTCGTGGCGGCGGCCTAGGCGGCTATGTGCCCGGCATGGTGGCCGAGGTGTTCCCGGACGGCACGGGCACGTTGCTGCCGGCGGGGGCGGTGCTGATCTTCCAGATGCACTACACGCCTTACGGCAAAGCGGTAACGGATCGCTCGAAGCTCGGCCTCTATTTCCACGACGAGGCGCCGCGACATCGCCTCGCCGGGGCCGTGTTCATGAACACCGATATCCGCATCCCGCCGAACGCGAAGGCGCACCAAGATTACGCGGAGCGCACATTCGAGCGCGACATTCTGGTCTACGACCTGCTGCCTCATGCCCACTACCGGGGCAAAGCGTCGGAGTTCCGCGCCTTCTATCCGGATGGCAGTGAGGAACTCTTGCTGTCGGTACCGAACTACGATTTCAACTGGCAGACCACCTATGTGTTCGAGCAGCCGAAGGTGCTGCCGGCGGGAACGAGCGTGGTGCATACCACGTGGTGGGACAACTCGGCGGAGAATCCCGCCAACCCGGACCCGAACCGCGAGGTGCCTTGGGGACGCCAGTCTTGGGACGAGATGTTGTTCGGGGCGATCAGCTTCCGCTACTTGGACGAATCGGAGACGGTTGGCGACGGCGGCGCCGAATAGCCGCGGCATAGCGCTTCGCACGGTACGCCGTCCTTATCGCCGTCGATGGTGGTGACCGCGCACTGTCGCAAGTGCGCGATCGCTTCCTCGCAGGAAGACATCTCGCGACAGTAGCGCTTGGTTCCGCAACGCACTTGGGGGATGGCGCCTAGGCGCTTTGGCGTTGACGCGGTTTTGCCTCGCTTGCTCTTGCGCCACTCCCACGGCGGGGTCGGATTCGCGTCCGACCACAAGCCGACTTCAGCGGCGCGCGCCTCGTCTTCGAGTCGCACCAGCGCCGGCGCGGGATCGTAGGCGCGCCGCACCCAAGCGAGGCCTTGTCCGACCATTTCGGCGTTCACGTCCACCCCCTCGACGAAGACATGCGCGACGATGCGTCGATACGCATCACCGCCGACGAGTTGCAGATCAACGGTCTTGCCGTCCACCAGCGAGCGCAACAGCGAACGGGCCGCCTCGCCGTGGGGCTGGCGGTATTCGGGGGCGTCGATGTCGGCGAGCCGCACATCTACTTGGCGACCGCCGGAGACAACTACTAGGCTGTCGCCGTCCTTGACGCGAACCACCTCTTCGGCGTTGGCCGCGTGTGCCGCGAGCAAAGCCAGCAAGACGAACCGATGTGGCATCCGGTGCCTTTTCCACAGGTTTTGGGCAATTATCCAACTGCTTATCCACAGGGGCAAGGTGGGTTCGAAGGCAAGTCCCGTCGCCGAGAGGACGTTGCTGACAGGACTCGCCGGGCACCGTCACAATTCCGTGACATACGCGCCTCGCGAGGGGTGTATGTTCACGCCATGTTGGACGAACTAGGCATCGTCGGCGTTTCTTGGCGGCAAGGCGGTAGCGAAGCGCTGGCGGACTATTGCCTCCCCGCCGAGGATCGCCGGGCGCGGGTCGCGTCTTTCGCGGCTGCCGTGGGGCTTTCCGAACTTGCGTACTTGGAGACCTGCAACCGCGTCGAATTGGTGTTCGCAGGCAATGCCGACCGACCGTTGCGGGATATCCGCGCGCCCGCATTTCAATTGCTCACGGGTAGGCCCTCGGTGCCCGGCGAGGCGGAGCGGACCCTCAAGGCGTGGCGGGGCGAAGGCGCTTGCGAGCACTTGTTCTTGGTCGCTGCGGGTCTCGACTCCGCCGCCGTTGGCGAAGTGGAGATCGCCGGCCAAGTCCGGCTCGCCCATGATCGGGCCCAAGCCGACGGGCTCTGCGGGCCTCGCTTGACCATGTTGTTCGAGGAGGCGGCGCGAATCTCCGCGGAGGTGCGCGGCGGAACCCGGTTGGGCGAGGGTTCGGTCTCCCTCGCGGAAGTGGCGATGACTCACGTTCGTCGCCGACTCGCCAAAACCCCGGGCACCGTGGCCCTGATCGGTATTTCGGCGATGACCGAGCGCGCTGCCCGGTCGCTGGCCAAGGCGGAGACGCCATTTCTCATCGTCAATCGCTCTGCGAACAAAGCCCGGGAAATGGCGACGCGTTTCGCGGTGCCGAGCGTTTCGCTCGTCGAGTTTCAGCGGTCGCCACCGCCCATCGAGGTGCTGCTCTCGTCGACGGGGTCCCCGGAACCGGTTCTCGATGCGTCGGCGCTGGCTCGACTCGCCGACGCGACGCCGTCCGGCGAGCCGCCCGTCGGCATCGACATGGCCGTACCGGCGGACATCGATATCGAAGCCTGCCGCAGGCTCGGCGTGCCGCGCATCGGCATGGACGAGATCGTGCATGAGGCGGAGTCGAACCGCGAGGCGCGCCTGCTCGCCGTGGCGGATGCACGGGCGCTGGTGGACGAAGCGCTGCCGAGGCTTCGGGAAAAGGTCGTCGATCGTGTCTATGGGCCGTTGTTCGGCGCCCTGCAGAAGCACTACCAAGATACCGCCCGGGAAGCGGTCGAGAAGTTGGCTAAGATCTTGGGTGACGGCGATCTTGAGAGCGGGAAGGTAGAGGCGTGGGCGGGATCGCTGGCGCGACGACTTGCCCACTTGCCGACCGTCGGCCTCAAAGGTCTCGTGCGTTACGGTCCCGAGGGATCGCTGGATGCGTTCCTTCGGGGCCTCGACCCGGAGCGTCGCGACCTGCTTCGCCAAGCGGTTCTCGGCAGCGAGCGGCAGAGCAACGGAAGCGAGGAAGCCGATGATCCTACGGCGTGATCCAACGAAGGCCTTGCAGATCGGCTTTCTCGCGGTGCTTGTCGTCACCACCGCCCAAGTGGCGTGGTGGATCGCCGACCAAAGGGCCTTGGCGTGGGGCGAACAGGATCGCGTCGTCGAACTCTACGAGTTGGACGCCGCCGCGGTGACCGCGTTTGCCGCCTTGTGGCAGGCGCCGGATCCGTCGGCGAGGCGTGATGGCAGAAGTGCCTTCGGGGAGGCGGTCGCCGGTCTCCCGCATTTGGCTTTCGATCCGGTGGCGGGGGTGGCGACCGTAAAGTCGGATGCCATTGAAGACTTGGCGGCCGACGTCGCGTCCCGGGCCAACCGCTACGCTTGGGAAGGCGGGTTCTTTCTACTGGTGCTCGTCTTGGGAATGGCAGTGCTGACCCGTGCCATTCGGCACGATGCCGAGTTGCGCCGGCGACAGCAGAACTTCATCGCCGCCGTGTCCCATGAGTTCAAGAGTCCGTTGGCCAGCATGCGGCTGTCGGCGGAGACGCTGGCGACGCGAAGCACGGCGGCGGATGCCCGTCGCTTGGGAGAGCGTTTGGTCGAGGATGGCGATCGGCTGCTGCGGATGGTCGACAACCTGCTCGACACCGCGCGGATCGACGATGGACGGCTCCGCCTGCGCCGCGAACCCGTTGCATTGCGCCCCGTCGTGACCGGCGCGATCACCGAACACGCGGGCCGCGTCGCCCGCGCGGGGATCGCCGTTCGCGCCGAGGTGGGGGATCTCACCATCGACGCGGACCCCCTCGCCATCGAGAGCGTGTTGCGCAACTTGCTCGACAACGCGATCAAGGCCTGCATCGCCGGGCACGGTCGAGAGATCGCCATCGAAGCCCATGCGCAAGGGCACCAAGTGTCCTTGGCGATTCGCGACGATGGTATTGGCTTTCCGCCCCGGGACGCTGGGATGATCTTCGAGAAGTTCTCTCGCTCCGAAGGCGACGGCGGGAACGCGATGCCTGGTTCGGGCCTCGGTCTGTATGTAGTACGTCGACTGGCGAAGCTCTCGAATGCCGAAGTCGTCGCCAACAGCGAAGGTCCGGGTAAGGGCGCGACGGTCACCGTGACTTGGCCGGCCGCTCTGCCATGAGCGCACCCGTGCGACCGGCGAGGATCCTAGTCGTTGATGACGAAGCGCATTTGGCGGCCGGTATCCGCGAGAACCTCTTGGCCGAGGGCTATGTGGCCGAGACGACTCACAACGGCGCGGAGGGCCTGCGCGCGGCCCGGACCGGTTCGTACGACTTGATCGTCTTGGATGTGGCCATGCCGGAGATGGACGGTTTGGAGACTTGCCGCTCGTTGCGGCGCGAAGGTGTCGAGACCCCGGTCCTGTTCCTCACCGTTCGGCGCGCGCCCGAAGATCGCATCGATGGTCTTGAGGCCGGCGGCGACGACTACTTGGTCAAACCCTTCCATCTGAAGGAGCTGTTGCTCCGGATCGCCGCCATCCTGCGACGCACCAAGTGGTACCAAGAGACCACGGCGACGCTGCGTTTCGGCGGCAACGAAGTCGACTTCCGCACCTACCGCGCCCGCGCTTGGGATGGCGTGGAACACGCGCTCACCCACAAGGAGGCGATGATTCTGAAGCTCTTAGCGGAACGCGCGGACCGCGTGGTCGGACGCGAGGCTATTCTCGACCAAGTGTGGGGCTACGAGGTATACCCCTCCACGCGAACGATCGACAATTTCATCGTGCGGTTGCGCAGACGCTTCGAGCGGGCGCCGGATGTGCCGGCGCACCTGCATACGATCCGCGGCGTCGGCTATCGGTTTACGAAACAGCCCGAGAGCGCCCTCGTCGAGGAGCACGGCAGCCGGTTGTCGTCGTGAACGAGAAGCTCTTGCTCAAAACGCTCGCGCGCGAAGACGTTCCGCGGCGACCGCTGTGGATCATGCGCCAAGCGGGACGTTGCCTGCCCGAGTATCGGGCGCTGCGTGCCACCCACTCCTTCAAAGCGTTGTCGGGAAACCCGGACCTCGCCGCCGAAGTGAGCTTGCTGCCCCTGAAGCGGTATCCTTTCGATGCCGCCATCGTATTCGCGGACATCATGAGCCCCTTGCCGGCGATGGGCGTGCGGTTCGATTTCGCGCCGGGTCCGGTTGTGGCGGAGCCCATTCGCGACCACGCCGGCGTCGATGCGTTGCGGGCCGCGGACCCCGAGCGGCTCGCGCCGGAGGTGATCGAAACGGTCGCCCGCGTGCGCGAGGAAACGCCGGACGAGGTCGCCGTGCTCGGCTTCTGTGGGGCGCCCTGGACGTTGGCGGCCTACTTGGTCGAAGGGCGCGGGGTCAAGGACTTTCCGACGTTGCGGGCGTTTGCGGCGGCGAAACCCGATGCGCTCGGCGCTCTGCTCGCCAAGCTCTCGACGGCGATGGCGGATTACCTGATCGCCCAAGCGCGAGCTGGGGCGGACGCTGTGCAGGTGTTCGATTCTTGGGCGGGTCTCCTGTCGCTTGAGGATTGGCGGCGCCTCATCCGTCCCCACCTCAAGCATCTGCTGGAGTCCGTTGGCGCGGCGGGGGTACCGCGCATACTCTTCGTGCAGAACGCCCCGCACTTACTCGACGCCTACGCCGAACTTCCGGCGGAGGCGATCAGCGTGGACTGGCGCACCGACATCGCGGCGGCGCAGCGGTGCTGGCCGGAGCGCGCAGTGCAGGGAAATATCGATCCTGCGGTACTGCTCGGCGGCGAGGTCGCCACGCGGCGTGCGGCCGAGGATCTGCTTCGGCGGGTGGAACGTCGGGGTCATGTCGTCAACTTGGGCCACGGCCTGCTGCCGGAAACGCCGCTGTCGAGTATCGACGCGCTGGTCGAGGCGGTGCATAGCGAGACCCCGTGATGAGTGATGATCGACAGTTGCCAGACCTGAGCGAGAAGGGTCGTCTTCAGGGACGGGAAATTGCCCTCGACCGCCGGCTGTTCATGAAGTTCACCGCGTATCGGGGTTGTGTCGAGGAAGCGGCTCGCGCATTGGCGGCATCGGGACTCCAAGGAGCGCTGTACCGCGACGTCAACGACCCGTACGGCATCGGCATCATTATCTTGGCCGAGGATCCGACGCTGTTCGTGACCACGCTCCGCGACGTCTTCAACGAGGCGCCATTCACCGGCATGGTTCACCGGGACGAGTTCGACATGCTGGGGCGGACCTACTCCATCGGCTACGAGCCGGACCTCGAGGAGGTGCTCTTCGACCGGCCCCGGCGACGCATCTTTGATCCGCGCCTGTGCTGGGCGGTTTGGTACCCGCTGCAACGCAGCAAGGGGTTCTATCGGCTAACGGACGAACGGCAGCGGCAGATACTCGCGGAACACGGGGACATCGGCAGGCGCTATGGCGAAGCGGGCCTCGCCGCCGACATTCGCCTCGCCTGTCACGGACTCGACCGAAACGACAACGATTTCATCATCGGCTTGGTCGGGCGCCAACTGCACCCGCTGTCCGCCCTCGTCCGAGAGATGCGCGCAACCGAACAGACCTCGCAGTACTTGGACCGCCTAGGGCCGTTCTTCGTCGGACATGTTTATTGGCAGTCGCATCGGTGGGCATGACGGACACGGGTTTCGACGACGACGCTTCAGACTACGATGCCGTGCTCGTGGTTTCCTTCGGCGGTCCCGAGGGCCCCGACGAGATAATGCCGTTCCTCGACCGCGTGCTGGCGGGAAGGCCTGTGCCGGCGCCGGTCAAGGCTCGTATCGCCGAGCGGTATGCCCGCTTCGGCGGCGTGAGCCCCATCAATGCGCACACCCGGGCGTTCATTGCCGCCTTGGCGGAGAAACTGGCCGCTGCGGGTCTTAGGCTGCCGGTGTACTGGGGCAATCGAAACTCGGCGCCACTTCTGCCCGAAACGCTACAGCAGATGGCCACCGATGGCGTCAAGCGCGCCGCGGCTTACGTGACGAGCATGTTCAGTTCCTACAGCGGCTGTCGGCAATACCGCGAAGATCTGTTCCGAGCGGGGCAGGGGGTGGTGGGTGTCCCCAGAATCGACAAACTCCGAGTGGCCTACAACCACCCGGGCTTTATCGCCGCGATGGTCGACCGCGTGCGCGAGGCTCGCGCGTCCGCGCCGCTGCCGACGGCGTTGCTGTTCACGGCCCACAGCCTGCCGCTCGCCATGTCGGCGCGTTCCGATTACGAGGCGCAACTGCGCGACGCCTGCGGCTTGGTGGCGCAGGGTTTGGACGAGGAGCACTGGCGGCTTGCGTTCCAAAGCAACAACTCGGGTTCGGGAGAGGCTTGGCTGACGCCGACGGTGGAGGAGTCGCTGGCCTCGATCCGTCGGGCGGGACATCGTGGGGTGCTGGTCGCGCCGATCGGCTTCGTGTGCGATCACATGGAAGTGGTCATGGACCTCGACGTCGAGGCGCGGAAGTGTGCCGAGGAGCTTGGCTTGGACTATTGGCGCGCCGCTACGGTGGGTGCCCATCCGGCCTATGTCGAGATGGTGCGGGAGTTGATTGTGGAGCGGATGTCCGCGCAGCCGGAACGGCGCTACCTCGGCAGCCGAGGTCCGAATCCGGACTACTGCGTGGTCGACTGCTGCCTCTCTGGCCGACCGGGAGCGGTACTGCCGACCGTGGGCGGGTTGCCGTCAATCGCCGATGCTCGATGATGGCGAACGCTCGCCACGATGTCGTGGTCGTCGGCGCGGGCCTCGCGGGTCTTGCCGCCGCCCTGCGGCTACAGGAGCGGGGCTGCAATGTGGCGGTGCTCGAGGCGAAGTCGCGGATTGGCGGCCGGATCCGTTCCATTCCGCGGGGAGATGGCGTGGAGGAAGCCGGCGGCACCACCATCGGTGGCGGCTACCGGCGGGTGATCGACGCGGCTCGCCGCTATGGCGAAGAACTGATCGACGCCACCCCGATGCTGCGCTTCTTCCGCGAGCAGGAGTTGGTCTTGCGCGGTGAGATCATCCGCCAGTCCGAGTGGCCGAACCACCCGGCAAATCCATTCCCGGCGCGGGATAAGGCACTGATGCCTTGGAACTTCGGTCGCGTTCTAACGGCTCGGGAGAACCCGTTGCGCGAACCCGGCACTTGGCTCGGCGCGGAGGCTGCACATCTGGACGTGTCCATGCATCAATGGATGACCGGATTGGGACTGAGCGAGCGGGCGGTGGAACTCGGCTACGGGTTGAACCCGAGCTACGGGCGCGACGCCCACGACGTCTCGGCGTTGATGATGCTCGCTCGGGCCGCGTTCTCCACGGCCCAACGTCGGCAGGTACCGGAGGGGGTGGTCGGTTACACCGTGCGCGGCGGCGCTCAGCGGATTCCAGAGGCGATGGCCAGTGCGTTGTCGAACGAGGTGCGGCTCGACCATGCGGTGGTAGGAATCGAGGCTGAGGCGAGCGAAGTGAGCGTTCACTGCGCCAACGGCGATACCTTTCGTGCGGATCACGTCGTCTGCGCATTGCCGTTCCCCGCGCTACGGAAGATCGCCATACGACCGCCTTTGGCGGGGCCGCAGGCCCAAGCCGTGGCGGAACTCGCCAGCCAGCCCATGACGCAGCTCTATTTCGCGGTGCGATCCGACTTTTGGGCGCACGACGGGTATGCGCCGAGCCTGTTCACCGATGGCATCGCAGGAATGGTTGCCGCTTCCCGACGGGGCGAAGACCCCGCGCAGGTGACCGGGCTGACGGCTTGGGTGATGGGCCGCAACGCATTGCAGCTAGACGGCTTGGCGTCCGAGCGAGCCGGGGCGCTGGTCATTGATCGGATCGAGGCGGTGCGTCCAGCGGCGAGTGGACAGCTCGAATACCTAGGCCGACAAAGTTGGAGCGCGGATCCCTTCGCCGGCGGCGGCTGGGCCTACTTCCAACCCGGCCAGATCACTCGCTTCGGTGCCGAAATGGCCGCCCCCCACGGCCGCGTTCACTTCTGCGGCGAGCATCTGGCGCGCATCGACCGGGGCATGGAGGGCGCGATGGAGTCGGGCGAACGAGCCGCGCAGGAGATCGTGTCGCGGTCCGTCTAAAGCCACTCCTGCACGCGGGCCGCTTCCTCGCGCACCAGCTCCGGCGCGCCGAGCAGTTGTCGATTGAAGCCGATGCGTTTGAACCAGTAGTGCAGGCCGAGCAGGTCCGTGATGCCCATGCCGCCATGCACTTCGGTGGACTTGCGGGCGACGAACTTGCCGACCTCGGCGAGATGCGCCTTGGCATGACAGGCCATCAGGCGGCCGTCCTCGGGGATCGCCGCGTAGGCGTGGGTGGCGTACCACACCAACGAGCGACAGGGTTCGAGTTCCGCCGCCATCTCGGCGCACATGTGCTTGACGGCTTGGAACGAACCGATGACGCGGTTGAACTGGCGACGTTCCTTGGCGTAGGCGATGGCCTTGTCGAGCATGGTCTGCGCCGCGCCCAACGTGTCCGCGGCGAGGACGAGGCGTCCGGCGTCGATGGTGGTCAGCACGGGCTCCCGGTCGCCGACCGACCCCGGCAGCGTGTCGCCCTGGGCACCGTCGAGCGCGATCTCGGCGACCGTCCGCGTGCGGTCGATAGTTTTCAGCTTGGTGCGCGTGACGCCGGCGTCCTCGGGATCGACGAGGTGCAGGGCGCCGTCATCGGAGGCGAGGATGAGCGCGTCGGCTGCGGCCGCGTCCAATACGAACATGGCCTTGCCGCTCAGCTTGCCGTCTTGAACCGTGACGCCGGGGGATTCGCGTCGGCCGATCTGTTCGGAGACGCCGACGCCGACAACCGCTTCCCCGCCGGCGATGCGTGGCAACCAAGCTTCCTTCTGCGCTTCGCTGCCAGCGGCCGTTAGCGCCACCGGCGCCATCACCGACGATGCGACGAAGGGCACGGGCGCGACCGCGGCCCCCAACGCCTCGGCGATCAGCGCGGCTTCGAGGTAGCCCAAACCGACGCCGCCGTGGTCTTCCGGAACCAACACGGCGTGAGCGCCCAAGTCCGTCAACGCCTGCCATACGTCATCGGCGCGGGCCTCGCCGGCTTCAGCCACCTCCCGCACCCGGCTTAGCGGACAACCCGATTCGAGATAGCTGCCGATGCTGTCTTGCAGGATGCGCTGTTCGTCGTTGAGTGCGAAATCCATCTTCTTACTACGCCTTCCTACGCCTTCGCCAACTCGGCTTTGGGTTCTTTCGGCAGGCCGAGCGCCCGCTCGCCGATCATGTTCTTTTGGATCTGCGCGGTGCCGCCGCCGATGATGAGGCCCAAGTCGAGCATATAGCGAGCCTGCCAGAACCCGGCGTCGCGCAGATACGGGCTGCCGTCGTAGAGCAGACCGAGTTCGCCCAAGACGTCGATCGCAAGACCGGCCATTTGGTGGTTCAGTTCGCAACCGTTGAGCTTCACGATCCAGCGGGGCAGGCCCGGTTCCTCGCCCTTGATGTTGTGCGAAAGCACACGCATGCCATTGAACTTCATGGCGAGAATCTGGCCTTGCAGCTTCAGTAGGCGGTCTCGGTAGATCGGATTGTCGATCAGCCGCTCGCCGCCGACGGTCTCGCGCCGCATGATCTCGACGATGCGATTGAAACGGTTTTCGGCCTCGTTGGGGTCGCCCAAGCCACCGCGTTCATAGCGTAGCGTGGTATTGGCGACGAACCAGCCCTCGCCGCGCTTGCCGATAATCTGATCCTTCGGCACCCGCACATCCGTGAAGAACACTTCGTTGAAAAACGCATCGCCCGTCATGGTGACCAGCGGCCGCACATCGATGCCCGGCGTGTCCATGGAAAACACCAAGTAGCTGATGCCGTTGTGCTTCGGCGCGTCCGGCTCGGTGCGCACCAAGCAGAACATCATGTCGGCGTTCTGCGCGCCGGAAGTCCAGATCTTCTGGCCGTTGATGACCCACTCGTCGCCGTCGAGTTCGGCCTTGGTGGAAAGCGAGGCGAGGTCGGAGCCGGACCCGGGCTCCGAATAGCCTTGGCACCAACTCATCTCGCCCCGCACGGACGGCGGCACCAGCCACTGCTTCTGCTCTTCCGTGCCCAGCTCCAGCACCGTCGGCACTAGGCGGTTGTCGCCGGAGTGACCGGGAGGGACGCGAGCGCGGGCGAACTCTTCGGCGATGATGCGCGTTTTGAGAATGTCCGGCTGGGCGCCGTAGCCGCCGTATTCCTTGGGGATGGTGCGCGCGGCGTAGCCGTTTTCGATCAACAGTTGCTGCCACGCCTTGGCGGAGTTTGGCGGCTGACCGGGCACCGGCGGGCGGGAGCCGGGCGCCTTCTGCTTGTTTTCCTCGAGGAACCCGCGAACTTCGTCGCGAAACTCCTGGTACTCCTGGCTGTATTCCAAGTCCATTGGGGAACTCCCGGCTACTGTGGTTGCGGCACGATGCGGATATACGGCTTGGGTGCCTGCCAGCCATCCGGATACTTCGCTTTCGCCTCCTCGTCGGACACCGCCGGTACGATGATGACGTCCTCGCCGTGCTGCCAATTCACCGGCGTCGCCACTTGGTGGCTAGCGGTGAGTTGACAGCTATCGAGCAGCCGCAATACCTCGTCGAAGTTGCGGCCGGTGCTCATCGGATAGGTGAGCATCGCCTTCACTCGCTTGTCGGGGCCGATCACGAACACTGAGCGGACGGTGGCGTTGTCTACCGGCGTACGGCCTTCGGAACTGTCCCCGGCGTCTTCCGGCAGCATGTCGAAGGCCTTGGCGACTTGCAGTTCGGGATCGCCGATCAGCGGGTAGGTGACGGCGTTGCCTTGGGTTTCCTCGATGTCTTTCAACCACTCCGTGTGGTTGGTGACCGGATCCACGGACAGGCCGATGATCTTGCAGTTGCGTGCCGCGAAATCGTCGGCTAGGCCGGCCATGTAGCCGAGCTCGGTGGTGCAG
>CAYGBI010000005.1:0-76202 GCA_964348085.1 uncultured Pseudomonadales bacterium
CCGGCTGCTGGCGGAGCTGGCGGGCGTGAACTACGGGGCGAAGCGGATCGAGCGGGCGACGCGGGCGGTGGGAGAGGATCCGGAGACGCGGCGCGCGGCGGCGTTGTCGGGATCGGCGCCGGCGCACGGCGGCGACGCCCCGGGCGCGGGGGCCTTCGCGCCGCCGGCCCGCAAGCCGTTGAAGGAAGGCGAGATTCTGTGCGTCGCGCTGGACGGCACGGGGGTTCCGGCGCGCCCGGAAGAGACGGCGGGGCGGCCCGGCAGGGACGCGGCGGCGGCGCGCACGCGGGAGGCGAAGGTCGGGGCGCTGTGGCTCGCGGAGCCGGACGGCGCGGGCGGGCGGCGGACGGTCGCCGGTTCGGTGCGGTACTTCGCGGCCGTCGAGAGCGCGGCGGACGACGCCGGCGGCGAGTCGCCGGTGGCGCGGCGCCTGCTGCGCGAGCTGGCGGCGCTCGGCCGCGCCCCGGGCGACGTCGGCGTGTGCCTCGGCGACGGGGCCGACTGGCTGCGCCGGCTGTACGCCGAGTGGTTTCCGGACGCGGTTCGGATCGTCGACTTCTTCCACGCCGCCGAGCACCTGTGGGCGGCGGCGCGCGCCCGCTACGACCCGGACGGCGACCGAACGAAACGGTGGGCGACGCGCCTGTGCCGGCTGCTCGCGGCGGGCCGCGCCGGCGACGTGCTCGCCGCGCTGCGCGGGGCCGGCGGCGGCGAGTGCGGACGGGCCGCCGGCTACGTCGCCGCGCGCCGCGGCCGGATGCGCTACGGCGAGTATCTCGCGCGCGGCCTGCCGATCGGCTCGGGGCGGGTCGAGGCGGCGTGCAAGACCGTCGTCGGCCGGCGCATGAAGTACATCGGCATGCGCTGGTCGGTGGCCGGGGCCAACCCCGTGCTCCAAGTCCGCTGCGCACATCCGAGCGGCTGGTTCGGCGACTGCTGGGACGACCGCCTCGCATCGGCCGCATGACCACCCCGGAGATCGTTCACCAAGGATTTGTCGTACACCCCACCAACAATCGCCGCTATACATCCACTCCCCCTAGCCGGATAATGAATCGTTTTGCGCCAGCGGCACCGTCGCCGGCCATTGGCACGGAGGAGTAGTGTCGGATATCGCGCAACTTACCGATTCGGTGGAGACCTTGAAGGATGGCTTCGAGGTGCATCGCTACATCTGCAGCAACCAGATCGCTACCGCCGTCTATTTGGCGTTTCACCTGCGCAAGCCGGTGCTTATCGAGGGGCCGCCGGGGGTGGGCAAGACGGAGCTGGCGAAGACCACCGCGGACATGTTCTCCCTGCCGCTCATCCGCTTGCAATGCTACGAGGGCTTGGACGAGGCGAAGGCGATCTACGAGTGGAAGTACGGCAAGCAACTGCTCTATACGCAGGTGCTCAAGGAGACCTTGGACGAAGTGCTGCAGGGTGCGCAAGGGTTCGCCGAGTCGGTGTCGCGCCTGCACGAGTTCGGCGACATCTTCTTCTCCGAGGAGTTCTTGGAGCCTAGGCCGCTGCTGAAGGCGCTGCGCGAGGAGCATGGCTGCGTGCTGTTGATCGACGAGGTCGACAAGTCCGACCACGAGTTCGAGTCCTTGCTGCTTGAAATCCTCTCGGACTTCCAAGTGTCCATCCCGGAGATCGGCACCGTCAAAGCGCACCGGGAGCCACCGATCGTATTCCTCACCAGCAACAACACGCGGGAAATCTCGGATGCGCTGAAGCGCCGCTGTCTGCACCTATATATCCCGTTCCCGGACGCGGACTTGGAGCAGCGCATCATCCATGCCCGAGTGCCGGATATTCCGCCGGAGCTGCGCCGACAGTTGGTGACCTTCATTCAAGATCTGCGCGACTTGGACTTGAAGAAAGTGCCGGCCATCTCGGAGACCATCGACTGGGCGCGCACGCTGCTCTTGCTGCACACCGAGAGTCTGGCGCCGGAGCTGGTGCGCGAGACGTTGAACGTCATCCTCAAGTTCCAAGAAGATATCGAGAACGTGGACGCCGAAATCGCCACGCTGACGAGCAAAGCGCTGAAGGCTTGAACGGCACGCACTCCGCATGGATCGCACGCTAACCCGTTTCATCGCCGCCCTGCGCAACGCGGAGGTGCGCATTTCGCCGGCGGAAACGCTGGATGCGATGAATGCGCTGGAGCTCGTCGGTTATCGGGACCGCGGCTTTCTCAAGAACTCGCTCGCGCTCGTGCTGCCGAAGACGGCGGACGAAAAGGAAACCTTCGACACGACCTTCGATCAGTTCTTCAGCTTCGAGGACGTATCGACGCAAGCGGCCTTCGCCGAAGACGGTGACGAGAGCGACGGCGCGGGCAACGGACGTGGCGAGGGCGAGGGCCAAGGCGAAGGCAGCGGCGGCACCGGTAGCGGCAAAGGCGGCAAGCGGAAAGGCAAGTTCGCCGACGACGAGGAAGAGGAAGACCTCGGCCCCGGCGCCATGTCCGAGCCGCGCTCGGAACTCGGGCGGCTGCTCATGAACGAAGGCACCACCGAGCTGACTGTGCGCATGGCCGATGCCGCCCGGGAGGCGAAGCTCGAGGACATCCAAGTCTTCACGCAAAAAGGGCTCTATACGCGCAAGATCATGGACGCCATGGAGCTTGCGGACTTGCAGCGAGAGATCGGCGACCTCAAACAAAGCCAGCAAGTTCCCGATCGGCGTCTCGGCCAAGAACTGGGCAAACGGCGCGACTGGCTGCGCGAGCAAGTGCGCGACTATGTGGAACGCCAGTTCCTGCTGCACGCGGACGTCACGGGCCGCCGGCTGCGCGAAGAACTCCTGCAGAGGGTGAAGCTCTCCAACGTCGAACACCGCAACTTCCGCCTCATCCAAGAGGTCGTCTTCCGCATGGCGAAAAAGCTCGTCGCCCTGCACTCGCGCCGGCGCAAGGTGTTCAAGCGGGGCCAACTCAACGTGCCGCGCACGCTGCGCCACAACATGAGCTACGACGGCTCGATCTTCGACTTGCATTGGAAGTCCGTCAAAGTGGACCGCCCCAAGGTGTTCGCCATCTGCGACGTGTCCGGCTCCGTGGCGAGCTACGCCCGCTTCATGCTCATGTTCCTCTACAGCTTGGAAGAGGTGATGCCGAAGGTGCGTTCGTTCGCGTTCTCGTCCGACTTGGCGGAGGTGACGGAACTGTTCGAGCGCAACAAGCTAGAGGACGCCATCGCCAAGACCCTGCGCGACTACAGCGGCGGCTCCACGGACTACGGCCAAGCGTTCGCGGACTTTCGCAAGCTGTGCATGGACGACGTGGACAACCGCACCACCATCGTCATCTTGGGCGACGCCCGCAACAACTACGGCGATCCGCGCACCGACATCCTGAAGGAGATGTATGATCGCTCCAAACGGGTGTTGTGGTTGAATCCCGAGTCGCGCAACACTTGGACCGTTGGCGATGCAGAGATGCGCAAGTACACGGCCTATGTCCATCAAGCGGAGGAGTGCAATTCGCTCATGCACCTGAACCGTGTGGTCGGCAACCTGCTCAGGGCGGTGGCGTGAGCGACTTGGCCGGCAGCGATCTCGCGCCGGCGACAACACCTGGCAGGCAAACGACGCGCCTAGACACCAGCGCCCTGTGGCAACTGCTGTACATGGCGGCGCTCGGCATCGTCGCCTTGGGCGTCATCCTGTGGGCGCTCGCGCAGTGGAACGAAGGCGGCGCTGGCGATGCCGCCGACGCCGCCACCGGCACCGTTACGCTCACCTTGTCCGAAGAGCCGCCGCAGCTCGACTCCACCCGCAGCACCGACCAAGTCAGCATCCGCATGCTCGGGCACGTCATGGAGGGCCTGCTGCGCTACGACGAACACGGCCGGCTGGTCGGCGGCATCGCGGAACGCTGGGAGATCGGCGAGCGTACGGCCACGTTCTGGCTGCGGGAGGCGTATTGGAGCAACGGCGAGCCGGTAACGGCCCACGACTTCGTATTCGCCTGGCGCAAAGCGCTGGAGCCGGCCAACGCCTCGCAGTACGCCTTTGTCTTTTACGGCATCGAAAACGCCGAGGCGATCAACCGCCGCGAGTTGCCGACGCAAGCACTCGGCGCCGAAGCGCTCGACGACCGCACCTTGCGGGTGACCTTGGCACGGCCCGTCCCCTACTTCGACAAGCTCATCGCTTTCTCCACCTATCTGCCCATCAACGAAGCGTTCTACGAATCCACCAACGGACGCTACGGTGCAGACGCCCACGAGTTGCTCTACAACGGTCCGTTCGTCATCGCCAGTTGGATTCACGGCGCCAGCATTCGGCTGGAGAAAAACCCCAACTATTGGGATGCGGACCGCATACGGCTGAACGCCATCGACCACGCCTACATCACCACCGATATCAACGCCACGTTGAACCTATTCAAGGACGGGAAAGTCGCCTTGGCCGGGTTGATCGCGGAAAACTTGGATGATGCGCTGCAGCAACGCTGGAAGATCCATCGCTTTCCCACCGGCTCCGTGTACTTCATGGAACTCAACCATCGCCCGGAGCGGCTCACCAGCAATTATCACCTGCGCAAGGCCCTGCAAGCCGTCAGCGATCCCGCGGAATTGGTCAACAAAATCATCAAGCTGCCGGGGAACCTGCCTAGCAGTTCCCTGTTTCCGGTATGGCTGAAGGGCGTTAATGGGTACTTTCGGGAAGAATATCCGGCACCAGAGCATCACCCGGACGAAGCCCGGGGCCGAGCGCACTTGGCGAAGGCGCTGGATGAACTGGGCGTCGAGCAACTGCCGCCGCTGGTGATGCTCTCGGGCGATAGCCCCACCGTCAATAAGCAGTCCGAGTACTTCCAGGACGTCTACAAAAAGAAGCTCGGCATCGACGTGAAGATCGACCGGCAGATATTCAAGCAGCGCTTGGCGAAGATGACGGCCGGCGATTTCGACTTGGTGCTGGCCGGTTGGGGGCCGGACTACGACGATCCAATGACCTTCGCGGACCTGTTCGCGTCGTGGAACGAAAACAACCGCGGCCGCTACGTCAACCCCGCTTTGGACGAGGCGGTCGACATCGCCCGCTCTTCGAGCGATACCAAGACGCGCATGGACGCGATGGCGAAAGTGCAACAAATCATCTACGACGACGCCGTCGTGCTGGTGCAATACGAGCGCGCTTCGGTCTACGTCGCCCACCCACGCGTCAAGGGGCTGGTGCGGCGCTCGGTTGGCCCGGATCCGGACTACACCAACGCGTGGATCGAACCCGTCGGCGCTGACGGGGCGGATTAGCGCCGATGCTGCGCTATACCCTCAAGCGCGTGCTGCAAGGCATCGTCACCGTGTGGTTCATCGCCACCGCCACGTTCTTCGCCATGCATGCCGTACCGGGCGATCCGCTCGTCAACGACAAGGCAATACCGCCGGAAATCCGCGCCAACCTCGAAGCGCGCTACGGCCTCGACAAGCCGCTCATGGAGCAGTATTGGATTTACCTCGGCAACATGCTGCGCGGCGACTTCGGGATTTCCTATACGCAACAAAACCGCGAGGTGAACGACATCATCGCCGAACACTTCAAGGTGTCGGCGACGCTCGGCATCCTCGCCGTCGTCTTCGCCGCATTCGGCGGCATCCTTTGGGGTGCGCTGACCGCCCTCTATCGCAACCGCGCGCCGGACATCGTGATCGTCTTTCTGGTCATCTTGGGCATTTCGGTGCCGAGTTTCGTGTTTGCCGCCTTCGGCCAATTGAGCGTGGTGAAGTTGAACGAGTGGTTGGGGTTCACGGTGTTTCCGGTCGCGGGATGGGGAACCGTGCAGCACATGATCGTGCCGTCGCTGGTGCTCGGCCTCGGCACCATGGCCTTTCTGACCCGCTTGATGCGCTCTTCCATGCTGGAAATCGTCAACACCGATTTCGTGCGCACGGCCCGCTCCAAGGGGTTGCCGGCAACGCGCATCTTTCGCAAGCATCAACTTCGCAACGCCATTCTGCCGGTGATCACCGTGCTCGGGCCGGCCATCGCAGCCATTACCACCGGCGGTTTCGTCGTCGAAATCGTGTTCGCCATTCCCGGCCTCGGCCGCTATTTCGTGCAAGCCGTGCAACAGTCGGACTACACGGTAATCATGGGTACCACGGTGCTCTACGGCGCCTTTCTGGTATTTATGGTAATCGCCGTGGACCTCGTCTACGGCGTGGTCGACCCTAGGGTGAGGCTCACGTGAGGGCTTAAATGGCCGATACGACGTTTTCGCCAAGCGCTTTCGAGCGCGTCGAAGTGACGCGCGATGTCGAGACCATCTCGCGCCCTTCTCTGTCGTACTGGCAAGACGCTTGGCTGCGCCTCAAAGCCAACACCAGAGCCTTGATCTCGCTGTACTTGGTGGTCGCGCTATTGGTGTTCACCGTATTCGGGCCGTTCCTTTGGCGAGCGGATCCCACGGAGCAGGACTTGGATCAGATCAGCGCCCCGCCCGGGGCCGACCGCAGCGCCACCGTGGTTCCGGACTATGTGCCTTGGGAGGGCGTTGCCGCGAATCCTGAACCGGGCGATGGCGACGTCTTGCCAGCGCCTCTCGGGCTCGCGTTCACCGGCGAGGCAACCACTCAATACGTGCGCCTGTATTGGCAAGGGGTTGCCGGCGCTGCCGGCTATCGCGTGTTCCGCAACATCTTGGACCCCGAACCCGACGGTGCCTTGGGGTTGCCTATCGGCGACGTGCCAATACCTGCCGTCGTGAGCTATGAAGATCGCTTGGACTTGAAGCAAAGGATCTACTACTACTCCGTCGTCGCCATCGACCAACTGGGCAACGAGTCGAGCCATTACGCGACCATCCCCGTAGCCGTGACGCGCGTCATCACCGCAGCCGAAGCCGCCGAGAAAGGGCTAGTTGCGGACGCTGCCGACTTGGCACTAGGCGACGTAGTGCAACTTCATCTGCACCCTCTCGGTACCGACCATCTGGGCCGCGACATGCTCGCCCGACTGATGCACGGTGCCCGAGTATCTCTGTTCATCGGCATCGTCGCGCCGTTCGCCTACGTCCTGGTAGGCATTCTCTACGGCAGCGTCGCCGGGTTCATGGGTGGCCGAGTGGATCAACTGTTGATGCGCTTTGGCGACTTCGTCGTCGCGTTGCCGTTCTTGCTGTTCATGATTTTGTTCCGAATCCTGTTTAACGTGGAGTCCGGCGACAGCGGCATCTTCCCAATGATGGTGGCGATGGTGCTCTTGAGTTGGCCGGCAGCGGCGCGCCTAGTGCGTGGGCAGATTCTGCAAATCCGCGAGGAGGGCTATATCGGCGCGTCCCGTCTCTTGGGCGCGAAAACGAACTACCTAGTGTTGCGGCACATGATTCCGAACACCATGGGCGTCATTCTCGTCACGCTCACCTTCGCCGTGCCGAGCGCGATTTTCACCGAGGCGTTTCTGTCGTTCATCGGCATGGGCGTGGCACCGCCGTCGGCGTCTTGGGGCAGCCTGTGCAACGAGGGCCTGAAAACCATGCTTACCACGCCGCACGAACTGATCGCGCCGGCGGCGTTCATCAGCGTTACGGTGTTGGCGTTCAATCTGCTCGGCGACGGACTGCGCGACGCATTGGACGCGCGCATGCGGGCAACCGAATGAGCGCACTATTGGAAGTGCGCGACCTGCGCGTCGAATTCGACACCTACGGCGGCACGGTGCAGGCCGTGCGCGGCGTGTCTTTCGATCTCGAACGGGGCAGAACCCTCGCCATCGTCGGCGAGTCCGGCTGCGGCAAGTCGGTTACCGTGCAGAGCATCATGGGTTTGATTCCCATGCCGCCCGGGCGCATAACGAGCGGCAGCGCCAAGCTCGACGGCCACGAAGTCATCATCGATCAGAAGATCGACGGCAAGGACATCCGTGGGCGGCTAGTCGGCATGATCTTTCAAGATCCCATGTCGTCGCTCAACCCGACCATGACCATCGGCGATCAGATCGCGGAGACGTTGCAAGTACATCGCGGCCACAGCCACAGGCGGGCGCTTGCGCGGGCCGTCGAACTGATCGACATGACCCGCATTCCCGAAGCTGCGAAACGCGCCAGGCAGTATCCGTTCGAGTTTTCCGGCGGCATGCTGCAACGCGCCATGATCGCCATGTCGCTCGCCTGCGAGCCGGCCGTTCTCATCGCCGACGAACCCACCACCGCCTTGGATGTGACGATTCAGGCGCAAATCCTCGACCTGATGGGCGACCTGCAACGCACCAGCGGCATGGCCATCGTGCTCATCACCCACGACTTGGGCGTGGTCGCCCGCATGGCCGACGAAGTGCTGGTCATGTACGCCGGCGAGGTAGTAGAGAAGGGCAGCGTCGACGACGTCTTCTACCGTTCCGCTCATCCCTACACGTTGGGGTTGAAGGCCGCCATGCCCACCAACACGGACGACAGCAAACAGGAGCTAACGCCCATCGACGGCAGCCCGCCGGACTTGTTCGCGCCGCCGTCGGGTTGCGGCTACTTCGCCCGCTGTCCGCACGCCATGCGCGCCTGCGAGGATCAACACCCGACGACATTCGACTTGCACGACGGACACCTTGCACGTTGCTGGCTGCACCACGAAAGTTGCGCGCAGGACGCCGGCGAGGTGTATCGGCAAGCAGGCGCCTAGGTGCTCTGAAGATGAAGCCCTTGGTCGAAATCAAGAATCTCACCAAGCACTTTTACATTGCCCGCGGGCAAGTCGTCCACGCCGTCGACGACGTATCCCTCGACATCGCGGCGCAGGAAATCGTCGGCTTGGTCGGCGAAAGCGGTTCGGGCAAGTCCACCCTCGGCAAAACGGTGATCGGCTTGCACGACAAGACCGGCGGCGAGGTGGTCTACGACGGCGAGCAACTACCGAGAAAGTACAAGCCGGCGGATTTCCAGCGCCACTCTCGCGCCATGCAGATGATCTTCCAAGATCCCTATTCGTCGCTGAATCCGCGTATGACGGTGGGCGAGATCGTCGGCGAGGGGCTGAGGCTGCATACCGACCTCGCCGGCAGCGCCGTGCGCGATGCCGTCGCCGACTGGCTACGGCGCGTGGGCCTTAATCCCGATCACATGTCCCGGTATCCGCACGAGTTCTCCGGCGGACAGCGGCAACGCATCGGCATCGCCCGCGCCTTGGTGCTGGAACCAAAGTTCGTGGTTTGCGACGAACCCATATCGGCACTCGACGTGTCGGTGCAAGCGCAAGTGGTGAATCTGCTTGACGAACTGAAGGAATCCCTTGGCCTTACGCTGCTGTTCATCGCCCACGACTTGTCGATGGTGCGCTATGTCTCGGATCGCATGGCCGTCATGTACTTGGGCTCGCTGGTGGAAGTGGGCCCGGCGGACCGCGTCTTCTTCGCGCCGAAACACCCCTACACGGAACTTCTGATCGGCTCCAACCCGGAACCCGATCCACAAAGCGAGCGGCACCGAGGCTCGACCATGATCCAAGGCGAGATACCCTCGCCTGTCAACGTGCAGGCCGGCTGCCGATTCGCCAACCGCTGCCCGAAGGTGATGGAAGTCTGCAAAGGCACGACGCCGCCACTGCTGCCGGTGGTGGATGCCGACCGGTCAAGCTCGGAGCGACTGGTGGCTTGCCACCTATACAGCGACTACAGCGACGGCGCGGACACTACAGCGGGTCAGCTAGCGAAATAGGCCCGTCGCCAACCCATCCGCAGAACTTCAGGGCCACAGCGCATCGTTCGCAACCGCATCGGCGAAGCGCTGCGCCGGCCATATATCAATGCCATCGGTAGTGCGGAACGACCGAGAGCCGGTGTAAACGAGCACTCGTCGAACCAAGCCGGACAGGTCAGCCACTGCCCGCAAGCCTTTCAGCATCGTCGTATGGTAACGCTCCGTAGCCTTCACCTCGATGGCCAGAAGCTCCTGCTGCCTTTTCAGAAGAACATCGACCTCGACATTCGTTTGGTGCGGCGACCAGTAGAAGATGTCGTCGTAAACATCCCCTGTTTCGGCGTGGGCACGCAGCGTCGTCACCACCCAACTCTCGAACAACGGCCCTCGTTCTTCCGCGGCAACATCACCGAATTGACGCTTTGCAGCGCGCACGACACCAGAGTCGACCCAATACAACTTGGGCTGCTTGCGTTCCCGCACGCGCAACTTGGCCGCGAACGCGGGCAGACGAAAGGTGAGCAAGGTGTCGTCCAAGATGTCCAAATAGCCTTGCACGGTAGCGCGGGCGACGCCGGCATCCCGCGCCACACCGGAGACATTGATGACTTGGCCGTTGAACAACGCCGCCACCGACAGAAAGCGCACGAATCCCGGCAGATTGCGCACCAACGCTTCGGCGCGGATTTCCTCGCGCAGATAGAGTTGCACATAGACTTCGAGAACGTCCCGCGGCGCCTCGCTCGTCCAGACCAGCGGCACGGCGCCGTGTTGCAGCACACGGTGCAGGTCGAACTCGACACCCAGTTCCGCCGCCGTGAACGGAAACATGGTCTTCTTGAGCGCCCGACCCGCCAGCAGATTCACGCCCGCCGCCTTGAGCTTGCGGGCGCTCGAACCAAGCAGCGCGAAACGCAAGCGGCGCGCCTCGATGAACCGATGCACCTCGTTCAGCAACCCCGGCAGCCGTTGGATTTCGTCCACCACAACCCAAGCACCCGGCGCGAGATGATTGATGGACTGCGCAAACAACGAAGGGTCCGCCAGCAGGTCTTGGTACAGGCGTTCGTCCAAGAGATCCACATACACAGCGTCCGGGAAGACGCGACGCGCCCATGTGCTTTTGCCCACGCCACGCATGCCGAAGAGGAAAAAGCTCCGTTCGGGTGGCGTCATCAACCTAGGATAGATGGCTACCATGCCGTCGTATTTCTACGAAAATTGACGGCATGATAGCCAAAATGCCAAAGGACGGACAGCCGCTTTAGATGCTGCGAAGCTTTGCCGGTCGCGCTCTCATACATCCGCCTCCGTAGGTCTGTAGTCTTTTTCCGGCAGGCAAGAGCGGATGCGAGGGCTGTTCCGCAGGCCGTGGCGAGTCCAAAAGCGTTGCGTAAAACGCGATAAAGCCCCCGTCAGAGGACGAAGGCTTAGTAACGGTGGAGAACCTTGGGACACCGAGTCCACACAACGGGTCGCAGTCCGCAGCGTCCGACCAGTGGTAGTCGTCTACACCCAGATATGCCCGGATATGCCCAGACTGTAGCGAGAAGCGGTCGCAATCCGCAGGCTTTTACGGCAGTTCGGTGGCCCCCATCAAGAACCGATCGACCTCCCGCGCGGCCTCGCGCCCTTCGTTGATCGCCCGTACCACCAGCGATTGCCCGCTGCGGCAATCGCCCGCCGCGAACACTTTGGGGTTGCTGGTGCGGTAGACGCCCTTCTCCGCCTGGTAGTTCGAGCGTTCGTCCAAGTCGATCCCTAGTGATTCGCTGACGTAGCTCTCCGGGCCGCGAAAGCCCATGGCCAAGAGCACCAAGTCGGCATCCCAATTGCGTTCAGAACCCTCCACCTTCGAGAACCTGCCGTTCACCATCTCGAAGTCCGCTGCCACAAGCGAGCGGAGCGTGCCGCGACCGTTGCCGCGGAACTCAACCGCCGAGGTTCGGTACTCGCGTGGGTCGCGATTGAACTTCGCCGTCGATTCCTCGTGGGCATAGTCCACGCGGAAGATGAAGGGCCAAGTCGGCCAAGGATTGCCAGCGGCGCGTTCCGCTGGCGGTGGTGGGACGATTTCGAAATTGGCGAGGGTCTTGCAGCCGTGTCGCAGGGCGGTGCCGATGCAGTCGGCACCGGTATCGCCGCCGCCGATGACGATGACGTTCTTGTCCTTGGCGTCGATATAGGCACCGTCGGCGTGGCCGCTGTCGAGCAAGCTCTTGGTATTCGCGGTCAGAAACTCCATGGCGAAGTACACGCCATCGAGGTCGCGGCCGGGAATCGGCAGGTTGTTGGGCACGGTGGCGCCGGTGGCCAACAGCACGGCATCCGCATCGTCCGCCAGCGCGGCTACCGAAAGCGTGCCGTCGTCGCCGTCGCCGACATCGGCGTCGGTAACGAAATCCACACCCTCTTCGCGCATCAGATCCAAGCGGCGCTCGACAATCCCCTTGTCCAACTTCATGTTCGGAATGCCGTACATCAGGAGACCACCGATGCGGTCGGCCCGTTCGTATACGGTCACTTGATGGCCAGCCGTATTGAGTTGCGCCGCTGCGGCCAACCCAGCGGGGCCAGAACCGACGATGGCGACCTTCTTGCCCGTACGCGTGATTGGCGGACGCGGCACCACCCAGCCTTCCGCAAAGCCGCGGTCGATGATGGCCATTTCGATATTCTTGATGGTCACCGGCGGGTCGGTAATGCCGAGCACGCACGAACCCTCGCACGGCGCCGGGCAAACACGGCCGGTGAACTCCGGGAAGTTGTTGGTCTTGTGCAGGCGGTCCAGCGCATCCCGCCAGTGGCCGCGATAGACGAGGTCGTTCCACTCCGGGATCAGATTGTGAATGGGACAGCCGCTGCGCCCGTGAATCATGTCCGGCGATTGGCAAAAGGGTACGCCGCAGTCCATGCACCGAGCGGCTTGCGTGGTTAGCCGCCCGACATCGTGCCCGGTGTAGATTTCCTTGAAATCGGCAATCCGCTCCACGGCGTTGCGATACGGCGCGGCCCGCCGCTCGTAGTCCTTGAATCCGGTTGGTTTACCCACCGCCGCCTGCCTTTAAGCGCCATGAGCCTACGCGGCTCAAAACGATGCAGCATACAGTGTCCGGCCACAGGCGGCCAATTGCCGGCACACGGGATCAGACGGTGCGCAGTGCTTGAAGAATCAGCGGCGGATGCCGAGGCGCCGGCCCGCCTTGCCGCCTAGGCACTTCGCCGAGATTGCAAACGGCAGATGAAGGCGAGCAGGCTGCGAACCCGCTCCTGTCGTAGCCCACGGAGACCTGCGCCCGCAAACGACGCGCAGCGCGAAGGCGGGTGGTCGCAGCCAACACTCGTCGTCGATCCCGCTTGACAGATGGTCTGCCACCGGCGCAATTTGCACGACATTGCGTGACAACGGGCAACGCCCCATGGCAGAGAGCGAAGACAGCGGCGACATCCCGGTTCGCCCCCTCGGCAAGACCGGGTTGCAGGTTTCGATAATCGGCTTCGGGGGCGGACATTGCGTCAACCCGAGGATTCGGAAGCACGTCACCATCCGGTTGATCCAAGAGGCGGTAGACGCCGGCGTCACGTTCATGGACAACGCTTGGGAATACGCCGACGGCGAATCCGAGCGTAGGATGGGCATTGCACTGCAAGGTCGCCGAGACGATGTGGTGCTGATGACCAAGGTGTGCGCACGCGATGCGCGGACGGCGGAACAGCAGTTGGGCAAAAGTTTGCGCCGGCTGCGTACCGACGTCATCGACATCTGGCAGTTTCACGAGGTCAACTACGACAATGACCCGGAGTGGATCTTCCGAGCGGGCGGCGCGGTCGAAGCCGCGGTTGCGGCCCGAGAAGCCGGCAAGGTGAGGTTCATCGGCTTCACCGGCCACAAGAGCCCGCACATCCTGCAACGCATGCTTGCGCAGGACTTCCCTTGGGACACCTGCCAAATGCCCATCAATGTCTTGGACGCCCACTACCGCAGCTTCCAGAACGAGATGCTGCCGGAGCTAGTACGCCGCGGCATTGGCGTGATCGGCATGAAGAGCTTGGGCGGCGGCGGGCAGATCGTGCGCAGCGTCGGCCTCAGCGCCGAGCAATGTCGAGGCTACGCACTGTCACTGCCGATCAGCACCTTGGTATGCGGCATCCAATCCAATGCCGACCTTCGCCAAGACATAGCATTCGCCCGCGGCTTCGAGCCGCTCGCGCACGACGAGATGCGCACCCTCGAAGATCGGGTGTACGAAGAAGCGTCCGACGGCCGCCACGAGTGGTTCAAGAGCATGCAGACGTTCGACTCTCAGTACCACCGCCACCAACACGGTTTCCGCCCGGTGGCCTAGCGCCCCCGTTGGACTTGGCGGCTAACGCCGCGAAGCCCAACGGGGCGCTAGGGAGGCTTGGGCTGGGGCGAAAGGCGGCGCCGAGAGGCGACTGCTCTCGTGGCGGTAGCACCCCGTCGGACTTCCGGCCAACGCCGTCGCGGTGGTCCGTCCCATTCACGTCCGCGCCAGCCGCGTGATAACCGATTGGCGGTTGGCGCCTAGCGTCCCGCTGACCCGCAAGATGCAAAGCGTCTTTCGCGTCATCACGGTCTGCCCGCTCGTCGGAAGCAGCCCAATGCAGCGGGTCCGGCGTCCATAAGCATCAACATGGCTCGTTGGGGCCACAGGCGTCGCGGAACTCCAGCACGTCGCCGGCGCGGCGTCTACTCGGCGTTTCGGACTCTTGGTCGCCGGTGTCCAAAAGCAGGCGGAGCGCAGCGACACGATTCGGCAGCGCGCTCAGCGGATCCCGGGAAGTTCGCCGTCCGTAGCCAAAGCAGTCGCGCCGAAACTCGTCCACTACGCGGACGAACCACCGGGGCCCGCCCGGTCGGCGCATCACGTCTACCCTGGTCAGTCCCGGCTCCCCCAGTGTGCAGACCATCGTCCGCGGATCGGCGCCGAGTGCCACCAGATTGTAGTAGTTGACTTCGCGAGCCGGGAGTTCCCGGTGGTGGACCGCACGCTCGAGTGCGTGGCGGCCACTACGGTCGGGGAGGTTGGGATCGACGCCTAGTCGCACCAGATGGCGCAGGAAGTACGGCTGCGTGAACTCCGCAGCCGCTCCGATCAGTTCCCCGGCGTCTTCGCGCGTACGGTCCGCCGTTTTCGCCCCGCTCTCCGTCAGCAGGTAGGCCAAGTGCAACTGGTTGCCGCGCACCGCGGCCAAGAGCGGATCGCCCAGATTCGGGTCGGCGCCGTGCGCGAGCAACACCTTGGCCGCACGGTACGAGCCTTCGGCGGCGCGCTCCAGAGGCGTGGCCGGCGCGCCCGACGGCGCCGCCCATAACGCGTTCGTCAACGCGGAGTCTTGGTCGAGCAGGGCTTCCAGCACCAGCGGCAGATCCCGCGTCGCGCTGAAGTGTACGGCTTCGAGCCGCGAACGGGGTTCGACGCCAAGCGCCAACAGCGCCGTCGCCAAGTCCTCGCGCCGGCGCGCCAACGCCTGGTCGAAGAGCGACACCACGCTGGCCGCCGCGACGCCGAGATCTCCCGCGCACGCCACCGCCCGGTCGCGGGAGATTCGTCGGATGCGGTCCGGGCGCGAGGCGCGGTATGGATCTCCGGTTCGGGAAGCAGCCAGCCAACCGCACCCGGCGGGCGACGGCTCGGTTGGCGACTTCTCGCCGGCGCATGTCGACCGGTGGCGTTCGACGGCGTCGATGAACCAGTGTGGCCATTGCCGGAAAGCTTCGTAGGCGAAGCTGTTCCGCGGCAGGCCGCAGGCCATCGCCCGCGGATCCGCCCCCACATCCAACAGCGTGTCCCAGACCGCCTTCCCCGCCCGCAGGTCGCGGATGGCCGCAGGCCCGTCGGCGTGTTGCCCGGTCCCCTGCGCCGCCGCCACCAGCGGATGCACGTCGGGCCCGTATCCGAGCGCCTCCCCGCCCGGCCCCGGCAGGTTCGGATCCACCCCGTGCGCGACCAGGTGGGCGACGAACTGAAAGGTGCCGACGTTGGCGGCCCAGTGAAGCGCCTGCCCCTCCACGATCCGCCGTCCCGCGGTGAGGTCCGCGCCGTGGTCCAGCAGCATATGTGCGATGTGCAGCTGGGGCCCTCCGGTTACTCCGGTTAGGGCGGCGGCCAGCGGCACGCCGAGCCCGCGTCCCCCGGTGGGGTCCGCGCCGCGCGTCAGCAGCAGTCTCGTAGTCTGGTACGCGCCACAGAACGCTGCGCGGTGCAATGGAGTGCTCAGGTCCAACGGCGGCCCTTCGTCCAGCAGGGCTTCGAGCACCAAAGGCAGGTCGCGGGCAGCCGCCGCTTCCACGGCGTCGGCGCGTGAACGGGGCCGAACGCCTTGCGTCAGCAAAGCCAGCGCCACGTCGTCGCGCATCGCGCCGAGCGCTTGGTCGAACAACGAAACCGCGCGTTCGTCGTCGACGCCCAACGACCCGGCGCACGACTTGGCCCCCGCCACCTCCATGCGCGCAATGCGCAGCCACGTCTCGCGGTCCGCGTAGTAGGGGTCATCGCCGAACGGCGCGCCGGGCGGCTTGACGTTCGCCGAGACAACCCAATCGCACTCGCTCGGAAACGCGGGAACGACGATCAGAGCGACGAGGACAGCGACCAGATATGCTGCGCCGTTCCCGGCGCGTCGCGCTTGGCCGAGGCTGACTCGGGCCAACATCTTGCCAGCGCTCATTGAGCCCTCCTTAGTAGCGTTTTTGGTCGGCGGTTCGGCGCGTTCGCGACCCGTCATCGCTCCGCACCGTTCGAGTGGCCGCGCGCGGCTACCTCTCCTCGAGTTCGCGCAGGTACCGTTCGGCCTTTTTCCCGTAGGACTCGCTCTCGCCGTCTCCGCGCGGGCGCCTGTCGTCATAGGCCATGACGTGCCGGTAGACCGCCTTGGCCTCGTGGAAGCGGTCAGCCCGTTCAAGGGCACGGGCCAGCCACAGGCCCGCCTGCCCGTCGCCCGGATCGAGTTCCACCGCCTTGCGCAGCTCGGCGACTTCTCGCAGTTGGGCGACTTCCCGTTGTGCGCCGACGACTCTCGAGTACGCCACATGGTAGGCGGACGTCCGCCGTTCTTCCGGCTCCGCGTCGAGCAAGTCCCGAACCGCGATCAAATAGTCGACGCCGTCGGCGCCGAAACGCTTGTCGTGGACGGCGGCGACGAGTCCGTAGTAATGCACGTCGTCCAACCACATCACATCGCCGGCGTCGAGATGCTTGTCGCGGACGACGGCGTGGCCCACCTTGGCGATCGCCTCCAAGGCGTCTTCTCCGAGCGGAACGCCGTCGCGCCGGTCGCGTCTCGCGAGCAGGCGCAAGGCGTTCAGGCAAAGCGCCTCGAACCCCATCGCGAACGCGTGCCCGTGGCAGATCAACCCCAGACTCGCGGCGCGGTCGTCGGCGTCGAACGGAAGCGACGCCAGAGCCATGTCGTCGAGCACCCGCGAGCGGAACGCACTCGCCGCCTCGGGTTTCCCGTCGTAGAGGCTGCGACGGTAGATCATGGCCGCGAAAAGAAACTTCCACGACGGGTCCGTCGCATGAACATAGCCCTGCATCCGAACCTCGCCCGCCTCCTCCTCTCGCTCGGCGTCGTCCGTATCGCCGGACTCCAACACCTCCGCGAGGAAGTACGCCGCGGAAGTGCAGCCCGGATCGAGCGCCAAGGTGCGTCGAAGCAGAGCCTCATTCCGTTCCTCGTCGTCCTCGAAGCCTACAAGCGCGTAAACGACCGCCGGGTCGTTGGGATAGTCGTCGGCGAGCGCCCGCAGCTCGTCCCGCGTCGCGATGTTCGCTTGGTCCAGTATCGCGAAGTCTTTCTCTTGGAGCGCCGTGAAGGACGCCGCGGAGGAGCGACCCAAGGCGAGGGCCAGCCGTTGCTCGCGGGTCGGATTGTCGATTTCGGCCAGCGTTCGCAGAAGGCGTTGGCATCGGGGCTTGGAACCGGGCAGGCCGTCCTCGCAGAGCAGCATCGCCTCTTTGTACGCGCCGGCGAATTCGATTTCGCAGGCGTGGCCGGCGCCACCGAGCCACGCGACGGTTGCTGCCGCCAATGCGGTTGCACTTTTCATCGTTGCGCTCCTTTGGTTCACGGTGACTGTACCCCAGCGGCCGTACCCCGCCGGCCGCTGGCGTTCTTGCAGCAGACCTTCATTTGATCCGGAGTCGGCGTGATCGGGTAGAGGGGCCTGTCCACCTCCTGCGCCCGCGCACGTCGCCGAAGCCTCTGTTTCTCGTGTACGCCGCCCGCCGGTCGCTGGGGAGAACGCGAAGAGCGGCACGATCCGCTCCCGGTTCGCCTGCCGGCTCTTGGCCACGGCCGGGTATTTCGTCCCCCACGGCCCCGTCTCGAAAGCGTCCAGCGCCTCGCGCCGTCGGTCCGCTCGGTCCACATGCACTCGGTTTCATGTCGCCAATCGTCACCGGCCGCCGCTTGGTCGCCGGCGGTTTCGTCGGCGATGCGCATCGCTGCCCGCCTCAGTCACCGCGCCTCAGCGCTTGCACGTCGAAATCGGGATCCGCCAGATCGAACGCCGTCAGGCCTCGGTGGTCGGTCGCCGCAGGGTCCGTTCCCGCCGCCAGAAGCACGCGCACCGCGGGCGCGTTCCTCTCGGCGACCGCCACGTGCAGCGCCGTGCGGCCGATGCGGTCGGTCTCGTCGACGTCCGCGCCGGCCTGCAGCAGCACCCTCAGCAGCACCGTGTCGTCGCGGCCGACGGTGATGCGGAGCGGAACGGTCGGTTCCGCTCCGGCATCGAGCAGGAGCGTGGCCACGGCGGGGTTGCGGTTGAAAAGAACCGCAAAGCGCAGCGGAGTGTCGCCTTCGCTGTCCTTGGCATCGACATCCACCCCCGCACCGAGCAGGACGGCTGCCATTGCCGGATCCTCGTTGTGCCAGGCAGCCTTGAAGAGAGGCGTCGCGCCGGATCGGTCGGTCGCGTTCGGATCGGCCCCGGCCTCGAGTAGCGCAGTGGCCATCTCCGGGCGGTTGCCCCATGCGGCGGCGTGCAGCGGCGTTCGCCGACTGCCCCGGGCTGCGACGTCCGCTCCTCGGTCGACCAGCGCGGAAACGACCGCCGGATTGGCATTTCTTGCGGCCGCCGTGATCAAAGGCGTGTCTCCGTTCAAGCGAACGTTGGGGTCGCCGCCGGCCTCGAGCAAGGTGACGACGACGGCGGGATTGGCGTTGCCCGCCGCCGCGTGTACGGCCACGGCATCGACTTTCGCGCCCGCCCGCAGGAGCGCCACCACTACGAATGGATCGTCGAACCGGCTCGCCGCCATGCTCAGCACGGTGCTCCGCCCCTCGCTGCTCCCGCCGTGCAGCGGGTGCAGCCACTGTTCCTCGCGCCGGTTCGGATCGGCTCCGTTGCGGATACACTCCAGCACTCGGGCCTCCGTGGCGCTCGAAAAGAAGGCATCGAGCTCCCCTAGCTCGCTTGACTCGCCCGCCGGCGGCGTCCAGTCGACGCACTCCGATTCGGGTCCGCTGAACATCTCCCGCGTGATGAACGATTGGGCGTCGACGGCCAGCGTCGCGCCGACCATCAGGATGCAAACCGTCTTTCCAGTCGTCATGATTCACCTCGTCTCAGTCGCAGCCCAATGCGGCGCGTTTGGAATCGACAAGCGTCAACATAGGCCGGACGGCTGCGAGTTCAGCGTCGCGATACTGCTGCGGGTTGACATGGTACAACTCGTCGCGTTTGCTTCTGTCGTGCGCTCTGTAGAACATTGTTACGGCTTCTTCGAACTCGGGTAGCGACTCTATGGCGCCCTCGGCTTCAGCAGGGTTGCTTGCGTCCGCCGCCGGAATCGAGAGGGACTCTACCGCCGATCGACTCGAACGCCAAGGTCATGTCCGCCAGGTAGTTCCGCACGTGCAAATCCTCGTGTGCCTGCACAGCCTCTATCATGTAGTAGGGAGTCACGCTTCCATCACATCCCGCCCGATTGGTCAGACTATTTCTCACGACCTCCAGCTCCGCACAAGATCCGATGCCGGCGATCATGAGGCTGGTAACTTGCTCTACGCCGTAGCGCTTGCACGTCGAAATCGGGATCCGCCAGATCGAACGCCGTCAGGCCTCGGCGGTCGGTCGCCGCCGGGTCCGCTCCCGCCGCCAGAAGCACGCGCACCGCGGGCGCGTTACTTCTAGCGACCGCCCCGTGCAGCGCCGTGCGGCCGATGCGGTCGGTCTCGTCGACGTCCGCGCCGGCCTGCAGCAGCACCCTCAGCAGCACCGTGTCGTCGCGGCCGACGGTGATGCGGAGCGGAACGGTCGGTTCCGCTCCGGCATCGAGCAGGAGCGTGGCCACGGCGGGGTTGCGGTTGAAAAGAACCGCAAAGCGCAGCGGAGTGTCGCCTTCGCTGTCCTTGGCATCGACATCCACGCCCGCGCCAAGCAGGACGGCTGCCATTGCCGGATCCTCACTGCGCCAAGCAGCCTTGAAGAGAGGCGTCGCGCCAGATCGGTCGGTCGCGTTCGGATCGGCGCCGGCTTCGAGTCGCGCGGTAGCCACCTCCGGGCGGTCGCTCCGTGCGGCGGCGTGCAGCGGCGTTCCGCCCCCGCGGCCCCGGGCTGCGACGTCCGCCCCTCGGTCGATCAGCGCGGAAACGACCGCCGGATTGGCATTGTTTGAGGCCGCCGTGATCAAAGGCGTGTCTCCGTTCAAGCGTACGTTCGGGTCGCCGCCGGCCTCGAGCAAGGTGACGACGACGGCGGGATTGGCGTTGCCCGCCGCCGCGTGTACGGCCGCGGCATCGACTTTCGCGCCCGCCTTCAGGAACGCCACCACCACGAACGGGTCGAACCGGCTTGCCGCCATGCTCAGCACGGTGTGGTGCCCCTCGCTGTTCCCGCCGTGCAGCGGGTGCAACCGCCGCACCTCGCGCCGGTTCGGATCGGCGCCGTTGCGGAGACACTCCAGCACTCGGGCCGCCGTGGCGCTCGAAAAGAAGGCATCGAGGCTTACCTCGCCCGGCGGCGGCGTCCAGTCGACGCACTCCGATTCGCGTCCGAAGACCGTCTCCCGCGTGATAACCGATTGGGCGTCGACGGCCAGCGCCGCGCCGACCATCAGAATGCAAACCTTCTTTCCAGTCGTCATGATTCACCTCGTCTCAGTCGCAGCCCAATGCAGCGCGTCTGGAATCGACAAGCGTCAACATAGGCCGGACGGCTGCGAGTTCAGCGGCGCGATACTGCCGCGGGTTGACATGGAACAACTCGTCGAGTTTGCTTCTGTAGTGAGCTTTGTCGAACGTTGTGACGGCTTCTTCGAACTCGGGTAGCGACGCTATGGCGCCCTCGGCTTCGGTAGGGTTGCTTGCGTCCGCCGCCGGAATCGAGAGGGACTCTACTGCCGATCTGAACGACTCGAACGCCAAGGTCATGTCCGCTAGGTAGTTCCGCACGTGCAAATCCTCGTGTGCCTGCACAGCCTCTATCATGTAGTAGGGAGTCACGCGTTCATCACATCCCACCCGATTGGTCAGACTATTTCTCACGACCTCCAGCTCCGCACAAGATCCGATGTCGGCGATCAGGTCGCTGGTAACTTGCTCTACGCCGTCGGGCAGACGTACTCCTTGGCGCACCTCAACGAAAGCTTTCTTGATTTTGGTTTTCCAGACCGTCTCCGCGCAGTACCCCTGATGCATCAACACAGGTTCGGGTAGTTGGATTACGCCCCATTGACACTTCTCGAATTGGGTGTGCCGCGAAATGTTCGCCGAGAATGTTCTGACGCCTTCCGGTGCGGAGAACACAGCTTCGCAGCCGGCCGACTCAACGCCACCGCCGTAGCAGAAGCCGCCGCCGGTCGGTACGCAGAACTCGCAGGCGAAGGGCATGCAGCAGTTGGTGGACCGGTACTCCGGCGGCTGGAACACCGGGTTGGACGGCTTCTCGAAGTCCGCCATGCCCGCCGACCCGTCCGCGAACAGCGGCCCCGCCACCGCCGCCAGCGCCCGGGCGGCGGCCAGCCCCGCCACGCCGGCCTCGACCGGTCGCGCCGGGCGGCCTCGAAGGTCGTCTCCGCGATGCCCACCGCGCCGTAGCGGGGTTGCGCTTCGCGGACGACGTCGCCCGAGAGCGCGGTCCGGCGCCGGTCGGCCTTCGCCGCCGACCCGACGGCGAGGCCGTCGTCGCCGAACGCCAACCGCGCTGTTGGCGTCGTGGCCGCAGACGATGATTTCTGGTCGGCGGTTTCGGCGCGTTCGCGACCCGTCTTCGCTCCACACCGTTCAAGCGGCCGCGAGCGGCTACCTCTCCTCGAGTTCGCGCAGGTACCGTTCGGCCTTTTTCCCGTAGGACTCGCTCATGCCGTCGCGCCTGCGCCCGTCGTCGTTGGCCATGACGTGCCGGTAGGCCTCCTTGGCCTCGTAGAAGCGGCCGGCCCGCTTCAGGGCGCCGGCCAGCCACAGGCCCACCTGCCCGTCGCCCGGATCGAGTTCCACCGCCTTGCGCAGTTCGGCGATTTGTCGCAACTCGGCGACTTTTCGTTGTGCGCCAACGACTACCGAGTACGCCACATGGTAGGCGGGCGTCCGCAGTTCTTCCGGCTCCGCGTCGAGCAGATCCCGAACAGCGATCAAATGGGCGACGCCGTCGGCGCCGAAACGCTTGTCGATGGTGTCGGCGCTGCCGGACGCCAACGCCGCGGCGGCGCCGTAGACGGCGCCGCCTACGCTGTCGATCGCCGCCAAGACGTCTTCTCCGAGCGGAACGCCGCGACGCCGGTCGCGTCTCGCGAGCAGGCGCAAGGCGTTCAGGCAAAGCGCCTCGAATCCCATCGCGAACGCGTATCCTTGGCAGATCAACCCTAGGCTCGTGGCGCGGTCGTCGGCGTCGAACGGAAGCGACGCCAGATCCATGTCGTCGAGCACCCGCGAGCGGAACGCGCGCGCCGCCTCGGGTTTCCCGTCGTAGAGGCTGCGACGGTAGATCGAAGACGCTAATTCGAGCTTCTGCGACGGGTCCGTCGCATGAACGTAGCCCTGCATCCAAACCTCGGTCGCCGCCTCTCGCTCCGCGTCCGTATCGCCGGATCCCAACACCGCCGCGAGCATGTACGCCGCGGAAGTGCAGCCCGGATCGAGCGCCAAGGTGCGTCGAAGCAGAACAACTTGCCGTTCCTCGTCCTCGAAGAATGAAAGTGCGCGAAGGACTACCGGGTCGTCGGGATAGTCGTCGGCGAGCGCCCGCAGCTCGTCCCGTGTGGCGATGTCCGCTTGCTCCCGTATCGCGTCGTCTTCCTCATAACGCGCCGCGAAGGAGCGACCCCAAGCGAGGGCCAGCCGTTGCTCGCGGGTCGGACTGTCGATCCCGGCCAGCGCTCGCAGAAGGCGTTGGCATCGGAGCTTGGATTCGGGCATGCCGTCCTCGCAGACCAGCGCCTCTTCGTACGCGCCGGCGAGTTCGAGTTCGCAGGCGTGACCTACGCCACCGAGCCACGCGACGGTTGCTGCCGCCAATGCGGTTGCGCTTTTCATCGTTGCGCTCCTTGGTTCACGGTGACTGAACCTTAGTCCACGATGACCGTACGCCAGCGGCCGCTGGAGTCCTTGCGGTAGACCTTCACTTGATCCCGAAGCGGCGTGATCAGGTAGAGGGGCCTGTCTCTTCTCTTGGCGAAGTCCTTGTCTTTGTCGCTGAAGTGTCTGTTTGTCATGTTTGCTCTTTCGTCTTCTCTGAAAGTCCAACTCTTTTTGCGGAGACATCCCCTGCCCTCTTTCATCTGACCATGGTTGGCGAAGAACGGATGCGAATGTGCGTAGCCCACGGCGTTGGCCGTGACAATTAGCTCCACTGCGCATGGGTCGTTTAGTTCATTCACGCTTGGATCGGAGTTGACGTGATACGTGACTAGGATCTGCGAGCCCGCGCACACCAAGGTGAATCCGCGTTCGAAGGGTTCTCGTTGATACGTCATGAGTTCCGCCTTGGCGGCACGGTCGATGTAATCGACGGAGCACTTGTTGCCGCCGCCGTAGCAGAAGCCGCCGCCGGTCGGTACGCAGAACTCGCAGGCGAAGGGCATGCAGCAGTTGGTGGACCGGTACTCCGGCGGCTGGAACACCGGGTTGGACGGCTTCTCGAAGTCCGACATGCCCGCCGACCCGTCCGCGAACAGCGGCCCCGCCACGCCGGCCCCGACCCGACCGGGTCGCCCGGCGCGGCCTCGAAGGTCGTCTCGCGATGCCCACCACGCCGTAGCGCGGTCCGGCGCCGGTCGGTCGTCGCCGAACGCCAACCGCGCTGTTGGCGTCGTGGCCGCAGACGATGATTTCTGGTCGGCGGTTTGGCGCGTTCGCGACCCGTCATCGCTCCACGCCGTTCAAGCGCGCCTGCCCCTCCTCAAGTTCGCGCAAGTGCCGTTCGGCCGTTTCCCCGTAGGACTCGCTCATGCCGTCGCGCGGGCGCCCGTCGTCGTTGGCCATGACGTGCCGGTAAACCTCCTTGGCCTCGTCGAAGCGGCCGGCCCGCCTCAGGGCGCCGGCCAGCCAAAGGCTCACCTGCCAGTCGCCCGGATCGAGTTCCACCGCCTTGCGCAGTTCGGCGACTTCTCGTTCCGCGCCGACGACATGCGAGTACGCCAGATGGTAAGCGGGCGTCCGCCGCTCTTCCGGCTCCGCGTCGAGCAGATCCCGAACCGCGATCAAATGGGCGACGCCGTCGGTGCCGAAACGCGTGCCGTGGACGGCGGCGTAGCCCGCCCTGCCGATCGCCTCCGACGCGTCTTCTCGGAGCCAGTCCCGAACCGCTATCAATTGGTCTACGCCGTCGGCGCCGAAATGCTTGTCGTGGACGGCGGCGTGGCCCACCCTGCCGATCGCCGCCAGGACATCTTCTCCGAGCGGAACGCCGCGGCGCCGGTCGCGGCTCGCGAGCAGGCGCAGGGCGTTCAGGCAAAGCGCCTCGAACCCCATCGCGAACGCGCGTACTGGTGGCAGATCAACCCCAGGCTCGCGGCGCGGTCGTCGGCGTCGAACGGAAGCGACGCCAGAGCCATGTCGCCGAGCACCCGCGAGCGGAACGCGCGCGCCGCCTCGGGCTTCCCGTCGTAGAGGCTTTGCTGGTAGATCAAAGACGCGAAATGGAGCTTCCACGACGGGTCCGCCGCGTGAACGTAGCCCTGCATCCGAACCTCGCCCGCCTCCTCCCGCCCGGCGTCCGTGTCGCGGGATGCCAACGCCCACGCGAGGAAGAACGCCGCGGAAGTGCAGCCCGGATCGAGCGCCAAGGTGCGTCGAAGCAGAGCCACCCGCCGTTCCTCGTCGTCCTCGAAGGCTGCAAGCGCACGAACGACCACCGGGTCGTTGGGATAGTCGTCGGCGAGCGCCCGCAGCTCGTCCCGCGTCGCGGTATCCGCTTGCTCCCGTATCGCGTAGTCTTCCTCATGGGCCGCCGCGTAGGAGCGACCCCAAGCGAGGGCCAGCCGTTGCTCGCGGGTCGGACTGTCGATCCCGGCCAGCGCCCGCAGAAGGCGTTGGCATCGGGGCTTGGATTCGGGCATGCCGTCCCCGCAGAGCAGCACCGCCTCTTCGTACGCGCCGGCGACTTCGATTTCGCAGGCGTGGCCGGCGCCACCGAGCCACGCGACGGTTGCTGCCATCAATGCGGTTGCGCTTTTCATCGTTGCGCTCCTTTAATCCACTGAACTTTAGTTCACGGTGTCCGTACCCCAGCGGCCGCTGGCGTTCTTGCGGTAGACCTTCACCCGATCCCGAGTCGGCGTGATCAGGTTTTGGTCGCCGGTGTCCAAAGCAGGCGGAGCGCAGCGACACGATTCGGCAGCGCGCTCAGCGGATCCCGGGAAGTTCGCCGTCCGTAGCCGGGCAGTCGCGCCGAAACTCGTCCACTACGCGGACGAACCACCGGGGTCCGCCCGGTCGGCGCATCACGTCTACCCTGGTCAGTCCCGGCTCCCCCAGTGCGCAGACCATCGTCCGCGGATCGGCGCCGAGCGCCACCAGATGGTAGTAGTTGGATTCGCGAGCTGGGAGTTCCCGGTGGTGGACCGCACGCTCGAGTGCATGGCGTCCGCTACGGTCGGGGAGGTTAGGATCGATGCCCAGTCGCACCAGATGGCGCAGGAAATGCATCTGCGTGAACTCCGCTGCCGCTCCGATCAGATCCCCGGCGTCTTCGTGAGCACGGTCCGCTGTTTTCGCCCCGCTCTCCATCAGTAGGTACGCCAAGTGCAGCTGGTTGCCGCGCACCGCGGCCAAGAGCGGATCGCCCAGATTCGGGTCGGCGCCGTGCGCGAGCAACACCTTGGCCGCACGGTACGAGCCTTCGGCGGCGCGCTCCAGAGGCGTGGCCGGCGCGCCCGACGGCGCCGCCCATAACGCGTTCGTCAACGCGGAGTCTTGGTCGAGCAGGGCTTCCAGCACCAGCGGCAGATCCCGCGTCGCGCTGAAGTGTACGGCTTCGAGCCGCGAACGGGGTTCGACGCCAAGCGCCAACAGCGCCGTCGCCAAGTCCTCGCGCCGGTGCGCCAACGCTTGGTCGAAGAGCGACACCACGCTGGCCGCCGTGACGCCGAGATCTCCTGCGCACGCCACCGCCCGGTCGCGGGAGATTCGTCGGATATGGTCCGGGCGCGAGGCGCGGTATGGATCTCCGATTCGGGAAGCGGCCAGCCAGCGGCACCCAGCGGGCGACGGCTCGGTCGGCGGCTCCTCGCGGGCGCATGTCGGCCGGTGGCGCTCGACGGCGGCGAGGAACCAGTGCGGGTATTGATACCGGAAATCTTCGCGGGCGACGCTGTTCCGCGGCAGGCCGCAGGCCATCGCCCGCGGATCCGCCCCCAGGTCCAAAAGCGTGTCCCAGATCGCCTTTCCCGCCCGCAGGTCGCCGTGCATGGCCGCAGGCTCGTTGGCGTGTCGCCCGATCCGCTGCGCCGTCGCCACCAGCGGATGCACGTCGGGGCCGTATCCGAGCGCCTCCCCGCCCGGCCCCGGCAGGTTCGGATCCACCCCGTGCGCGACCAGGTGGGCGACGAACTGAAAGGTGCCGACGTTGGCGGCCCAGTGAAGCGCCTGCCCCTCCACGATCCGCCGTCCCGCGGTGAGGTCCGCGCCGTGGTCCAGCAGCATATGTGCGATGTGCAGCTGGGGCCCTCCGGTTACTCCGGTTAGGGCGGCGGCCAGCGGCACGCCGAGCCCGCGTCCCCCGGTGGGGTCCGCGCCGCGCGTCAGCAGCAGTCTCGTAGTCTGGTACGCGCCACAGAACGCTGCGCGGTGCAATGGAGTGCTCAGGTCCAACGGCGGCCCTTCGTCCAGCAGGGCTTCGAGCACCAAAGGCAGGTCGCGGGCAGCCGCCGCTTCCACGGCGTCGGCGCGTGAACGGGGCCGAACGCCTTGCGTCAGCAAAGCCAGCGCCACGTCGTCGCGCATCGCGCCGAGCGCTTGGTCGAACAACGAAACCGTGCGTTCGTCGTCGAAGCCCAACGACCCGGCGCACGACTTGGCCTCCGCCACCTCCATGCGCGCGATGCGCAGCCACGTCTCGCGGTCCGCGTAGTAGGGGTCGTCACCGAACGGCGCGCCGGGTGGCTTGACGTTCGCCGAGACAACCCAATCGCACTCGCTCGAAAAGGCGGGAACGACGATCAGAGCGACGCATAGGGCGACGGGGCATGCTGCGCCGTTCCCGGCTCGTTGCGCTCGGCCACGCCCAAGTCGGACCAACCAATTCCTTCCAGTTTTCATTGGTTCCCCTCAGTCCTAGTAGTTCTCAACTAGAACCTGTGCGTGATACGCATGCACGGATCCAGACGGGTGATTGCCCATGACGTCGTCTACATGGCACGGCAGTGGGCCGGCGGCGTTGTACGCCTCGCCAAAGCCTAAGATGTGGCCGAATTCGTGGGCTACGACGCGCTCGTCGTATTTGTGAGGGTCGAGCGACATGGTATTGCCTCCTTGCACTGCCATACCGGAAGCGTCACCGCACTTCCAACATCTCCCGTCTACCATTAAGGCGTAGCTGGTATCGGCCACTTTAAACTCGAAATTCAAGGTCGCACTTACGTTTCCGCCGCTCGCAGCAATCGTGTAGGTGCCGTTCCAACGCTGAGCGCCGAAGACCACCCTGTGATAACTCAGTGGTTCGTCCCTGTCGAACATCAACTTGATGGGGAAGTATCCGGTTACGGTGTTGTCCTCATCTTGGATTTCGAAATACCAGTTCGTGATGAACCTGCTGCGGTGGTGCTGGGCTTGGTCGCACGTCTGTCCGCCACCTCCGCCGCCGTAGCAGAAGCCGCCGCCGGTCGGCGCGCAGAACTCGCAGGCGAAGGGCATGCAGCAGTTGGTGGCCCGGTACTCCGGCGGCTGGAACACCGGGTTGGACGGCTTCTCGAAGTCCGCCATGCCGGCCGACCCGTCCGCGAACAGCGGCCCCGCCACGGCGGCCAGCGCCCGGGCGGCGGCCAGCCCCGGCACGCCGGCCTCGACCGGGTCGCGCGGGACGGCCTCGAAGGTCGTCTCCGCGATGCCCACCGCGCCGTAGCCGGGTTGCGCTTCGCCGACGACGTCGCCCGAGAGCGCGGTCCGGCGCCGGTCGGCCTTGCCCGGCGAGCCGACGGCGAGGCCGTCGTCGCCGAACGCCGAGACCTCGCCCGTCGCCGCAGAGCTCAGCCGGGCGAGTCGGCCGAGGGCCGTGTATTCGGCGGTCACGGTGTCCTCGCCGGTGGCGAACGTCACCGGCCGGCCCATGCGGTCGTAGTCGACGCGCAAGGTGTGCGATCCCTCGTAGTCGATGCGCTCTACGCGGTTCATGTCGCCGATCGTCACCGTCTGCCGCTTCGTCGAGCCGTCGAGCTCCGTCACGTCCACCTGGACGATGTTGCCGGCCGCGTCGTGGCGGTAGCGCGCGGCGCCGCCGGCGCCGAACTCCACCCGCGTCCGGTTGCCCAAGGCGTCGTGGAAGTAGCGGTTGGCGGTGCCGTCGGGGTATGCGGCGTCGGTGATCCGGCCGAAAGCGTCGCGGGAGAAGAACACGGCCCGGCCGCCCTCGCGCAACGCCGTCAGGTCGCCGGCGCGGTCGCGCTCGGCGTCGTAGCCGTAGACGACGGTGCGGTCGGGCGTCTCGAGGATCTCGACGCGGTTCTCCCGGTCGAGACCGATCCGCCAGCGGGTTCCGTTGCTGGAGCGCAGCGCCACCGTGACGCCGGCGGCGTCGCGCTCGAAGGCGTGGCGTTGTCCGCTCCCCTCGGTCACGGTCGTCCGGCGGCGCGAGTAGTCGTAAGCGTATTCCCGGCCGGTGAGCGACTCGACTACCCGGCCCCGGGCGTCGTAGCTCACGCGAAGGTAGGGCTTGCGGTTGGCGCCGACGGCCGCCGTCAGACGGCCGTCGCGGTCGTACTCGTGCCACCAGATGTTGCCGGCCAAGTCGGCCACGTCCTTCAGCAACCCCCGTGCGTAGGAGTAGCTCACCGTTCGTTCGTGGCCGTCGGTCACCGCGGCGATCAAGCCGCCGCCGTCGCCGCCGCGGCGGATGTCGAACAGCGTGCGGCCGTCGCGGCTTATCGTCGCCAGCAGGCCGTCGGCGTAGCCGAAGTCCAGTCGGCGGCCGGCGGCCTCCACCTTGGCGATGCGGAACGTTCCGCCGTCGGCCGACCGGTGGAAGACGCGCACCGTGCCGTCGCCCTCGCGCATCACCGCCCCGTCGGCCGAGACGGTGACGCGGGTTCCGGCGTGCCGCAGCGTCGGCGGGTCGGCGACGTAGCCGTGGCCGTCGGCGCTGAACCGGTGCCGCGCGCCGGAACGGTCGACGTGTATCAGGCCGGCTTCGTCGACGACGAGTTCCTCGGCGAGCGAAAGCCGCCAGCCGGGTCCGAAGTCCGGATTCGCGGCGATGCGCGGGTCGTACACGCGGGCGAACACGACCGGGCCGTCGGCGTTCCTCACGACGTCCCGGCGGCGGAACGTCAGGTTGCCGGCAGTGACGTTCACGAAGCGGACGTGCAAGCCGTCGAACAGCGACTGCGGGTTGGGAAACAGCACGTTGACGCGCCGGCGCATGTCCAGTTCCTCGATGAGCGCGACGTACTCCTACAAGGCGTCGGATGCCGACTCGACCGCCGCGGGTTCGTAGTCGCCGGTGGCGCTCGCGATCATCGTTGCGGCGAGTAGGATGACAACACTGCGCAGTGTTCTCATGGCCCCTCCGCGCGTTTGGTTTCGTTGCAGGAAATCCTAACCCCGCGACAGTGGCATGTTCTTGCTTTCTCGACGCATGTTCGTGGTAGTTTCGGCAGAAAGCACCAAGAACGCCTCGATGACGAACGATCCCCGGCAAATAAGCCGAATTGACCGCCATCCGCTCGAAGAGCTGCAGGCGAACGGTCGTCTCTCCAATGCGGAGTTGGCCGCCCGCATCAATACTTCGGAGTCCTCCTGCCTGCGCCACCGGCAGCGCTTGGAGAAAGCGGGAATCATCAAGGGCTACGCCGCCGTCTTGGACCGGGACGCGCTGGGCTACTCGGAAAGCGCGTTCGTGAAGATCACCTGCGTACGCAGCGAAAGGCGGATCTGGACGCTTTCGAGACGGCGGTCGTCGAAGTGGCGGAAGTGATGGCCTGCCACGCCGTGGACGGCCGGGACGATTACATGCTACGCGTCTTCGTCCGCGACATTCACCATTTTGACTAGGTCCGCGACCGGTTGGCGGCGTTGCCGCAAGTGGAACGCCTCCACGCGGAGTTCGCGCTGCGTGACGTGCTCGAGAGGACCGCCATTCCCGTGCGCGAGCCTCGCCTCGGCTAGCCGTTCGGACGGTTATCCGCAATCGTCGCCCGGCACCCCGCTGGGAATCGGGATCGGGCGAGGAATTCTTCCCTCAGCGAGCCAAAGAGCGGATTTCCTACACCGGCAATGGTGATAATCTCTACCTCATGCTCCGGCAAATGCGCGAAAGTTGCGGCTTTCCGTCAACGGGATCGGTGGAGCGATGAACGACGTAGTACGACGCAAAACTTGGCCGGCGTGGCTGGACGGCCAGACGGTCGCGGTGGTCGCCACGATAATCGCATTCGGCGCCTTGGTTCAAACCGGGCTCTCTAGCCTGCGTTCCGACATCAATGAGCTGCGCGGGGACATGAACCAGCACGTCCGCGACTTGCGTGGCGAACTGAGTGAGTTCCGGGGCGAGGTCCGCAAGGAGTTCGGCCAAGTGGATGTTCGGCTGCGGGCGATCGAGACGGAGCTCGCGGTCGTCGGCACCCGGCTGGACGTCGTGGAGCGTCATGTCGGCATCGTCGGGCCGTCGCCGACAATTGCGGACTCGTGGCAAGAACCCCGCCGGGCGCCCGACTAGCAGGCGACGCCTGACGCCATCCAACAATGCGTGAAAGTCGCAGCTTTCCGTCAACGTGATCGGTGGGGCGATGAACGACGCAGTACGACACAAAACTTGGCCAGCGTGGCCGGACGGTCGCGGTGGTTGCCACGATAGTCGCCTTCGGCGCGCCCCAAAAAGGGAACCACGCTTGGCCGAACAACTCGGCCACGGCCGAGTTCGCCGGCACTTGCCAGATTTCCTCCGGTTCGCTGACTTGCACGATGCGTCCTGCCGCCAAAATGGCGATGGGATCGGCGATCTTGAGCGCCTCGTCGGGTCGTGCGTCACCACAACGCTGACGCTGCCGACGTTGCGCAGCGCTCGGCGGGCGTCTGCACGCAAGGCGTCGCAATACGGCTCGTGATGCTGGCGCCACGAAAGACGTCGCCTACGGCGCTGCCTTCCGCCCCAGCCCAAACCGCCCAATCAACCGCCGCTCGCCGCCTGCTCCAATACCGGTTCGCGCTCCCGTCGCTTGTGCGCCTCGCGCTCGCTCAGCACCCGCTTGTAGTCCCGGGGCATCACTTTGACGAAGCTTCGCTGCGCGCGCTCCCAGTCGTCCAACACTCGCCTCGCCACGCTCGAGCCGGTGTAGCGCTGGTGCTTCTCGATCAATCCGAGCACTTCGGCGACATCGGCGCTCGCCGTTAGCGGCTCCAAGTCCACCAGTCCGGGGTTGCAGTGATCGCGGAACTCGCTCGCCTCGTCCCACACGTAGGCGATGCCGCCGCTCATGCCGGCGGCGAAGTTGCGGCCCGTGGGACCGAGTATCACCACTCTGCCCCCGGTCATGTACTCGCAGCCGTGGTCGCCCACGCCTTCGATCACCGCGTGGGCGCCGCTGTTGCGCACGCAAAACCGTTCCGCGCCGATGCCGCGAAAGAAGCACTCGCCGGCGGTGGCGCCGTAGAGCACGACGTTGCCGACGAGCACCTGCTCCTCGGCTTTGAAAGTGCTCGCCTTAGGCGGATAGATGATGATGCGGCCTCCGGAGAGGCCTTTGCCCACGTAGTCGTTGGCGTCGCCCTCCACTTCCAACGTGACGCCTTTGGCGAGCCAAGCGCCGAAACTCTGCCCGGCGCTGCCGTTGAATCGAAAGTGGATGGCGCCGTCGGGGAGCATACTCGGCCCCACTTCGCGGATGATGTGGTTGGAGAGCATTGCGCCGACGACGCGGTTGACGTTGCGGATGGGCAATTCGCAACGCACTCGCTTGCCGCCGCTGATGGCGGGCTCGGCAAGTTCGATCAACCGGTTGTCGATGGCATCCGCAAGGCCGTGGTCTTGGTCGTGAATGCGGTACACGCCGAGGCAGTTTTCCGGCTGCGGGGCTGGGGTCAGCATCGCGGAGAAGTCCAAGCCGCGCGCCTTCCAATGCGAAACGGCCGCCTCGGCTTGCAGGGCGTCGGCGCGGCCGATCATGTCGTTTACCGTGCGGAAGCCGAGTTTCGCCATGATGCGCCGGAGTTCTTCGGCAACCATGAAAAAGTAGTTGACGACATGTTCGGGCGTGCCGGTGAACTTGCGCCGTAAGTCCGGGTCTTGGGTGGCGATACCCACCGGGCAGGTGTTCAGGTGGCACTTGCGCATCATGATGCAGCCCAAGGCGATCAGCGGCGCGGTGGCGAAGCCGAACTCCTCGGCGCCGAGTAGCGCGGCGATGGCGACATCCCGCCCGGTCTTGAGTTGCCCGTCGGTTTGCAGCACCACGCGGGAGCGCAAGTTGTTCATCACCAAGGTCTGATGGGTTTCCGCGATGCCGAGTTCCCACGGCACCCCGGCGTGCTTGATGGACGTGAGCGGCGAAGCGCCCGTGCCGCCGGTGTCGCCGGCGATGACGAGGTGATCGGTACGCGCCTTGACCACGCCGGCGGCGACCGTGCCGACGCCGATGGCGGCGCCCAGCTTGACGCTGATGCGCGCCTTGGGATTGCCGTTCTTGAGGTCGTGGATGAGCTGCGCGATGTCCTCGATGGAGTAGATGTCGTGGTGGGGTGGCGGGCTGATCAGGCCCACCCCCGGGGTCGAGTGACGAATGGAGGCGATGTAGTCGTCTACTTTGCGGCCGGGCAGTTCGCCCCCCTCGCCGGGTTTCGCGCCTTGAACGATCTTGATCTGCAATTCGTCGGCGTTGGCGAGATAGTTCACCGTCACGCCGAATCTGCCGCTTGCCACCTGCTTGATGGCGGAGCGCTTGGAGTCGCCGTTCGCCAACGGCAGAAAACGCTCCGGGTCTTCGCCGCCCTCGCCGGTGTTGGACTTGCCGCCGATGCGGTTCATGGCGACGGCCAAACTCTCGTGGGCTTCCTTGGATATGGAGCCGAAGCTCATGGCGCCCGTGGCGAAGCGTTTGACGATTTCTTTGGCGTCCTCCACGTCCGCTAGCGGAATCGGCCCGCCGTTGGCGGCCTCGTTGAACCCCAACAGTCCCCGCAACGTGGACTGGCGGGTGCTCGCTTCGTTGGCCTGCTTGGCGAAACGCCAATACGCCCCTTCGTCGTCCTGACGCGCCGCCACTTGCAGATTGGCGATGGTTTCCGGATCCCACATATGGGTGTCGCCGTGCCGCCGCCAATGGAAGTCGCCGGGATTCGGCAACACCGGCAAGGAAACAACCCCTTGCGGCGGGTAGCCAAAGGCATGGCGACGTTGCATCTCATCCGCCAATACCTCGAATCCGACGCCTTGCACCCGGCTTGCGGTGCCGGCGAAACAGCGCCGGACGACCTCGTCCGCCAACCCCACGGCCTCGAATATCTGCGCGCCCTTGTAGGACTGCAACGTAGAGATGCCCATCTTCGCCATCACCTTGAGCATTCCCTTGGCGACGCCTTTCTTGTAGGCGTCCACCACATCCGCATCGTCCGCCACATGTTCGGCGTCGGCGAGATAGCCGTTGCGCCGGGCGTCCCAAAGCGCCTCGAACGCGAGGTAAGGATTGATGGCGTCGGCGCCGAAGCCGATCAGCAGGCAATGATGGTGGACTTCCCGCGCTTCGCCGGTTTCGACCACCAAGGCGACCCGGGTTCGGCTGGCGGTACGCACCAAGTGGTGATGCACGGCACCGGTTGCCGCCAATGCGCTAATCGGCACTCGCTCGGGACCGATCGCGCGGTCCGACAGCACGATGAGCTCGATGCCGTCCTCCACGGCGCGCGTGGCTTGTGCGCAGATGCGGTCGAATGCCGCGAGCAGGCCGTCTCGGCCCGAATCGCGCGTGAAAGTAATGTCGATGGTGCGGGCGTGCCAGCCAAGCACCCCGCCGCCGGTGCGACGCGGTGCGGAGGGTGAACCGCCAAGGTGTTTGATGGCGGCGAGTTCGCCGTTGTCGAGAATGGGGTGCGGCACGCGCAGCCGCCCCGCGTGCTGTTCGGTGACCTCGAGCAGATTGCGTTCGGGGCCGATGTAGCACTCCAGCGCCATGACGACTTCTTCGCGGATGGAGTCGATGGCCGGGTTGGTCACTTGCGCGAACAACTGCTTGAAATAGTCGTACAGCATGCGCGGCTTTTCGGACATCACAGCCAGCGCGCTGTCGTTGCCCATCGAGCCTAGCGGGTCGCGCAACTCGGTGACCAGCGGCAGGAGCATGAACTGCATGGTCTCCGCCGTGTAGCCAAACGCCTGCATACGAGCGAGCAGGCTCGCCTTGTCGAAGCCCTCCGCGGGGGCGCTCGGCAAACCGGCGAGTTCTATGCGTTGCCGCGCCAGCCATTCGCCATAGGGCCTCATGCGCGCCCACTCGGTCTTGATCTCCTCGTCCGGAATCATGCGTCCGGCGCTGAAATCGATCAGGAATATCTTGCCCGGCTGCAGGCGGCCCTTGGCGACCACGTTAGCCGGGGCCACCTCCGCCACGCCCACTTCCGACGCCATGATGCACTTGTCGTCGTCGGTGATGTAGTAGCGCGAGGGTCGCAGGCCGTTGCGGTCGAGCACCGCGCCGATATAGGTGCCGTCGGTGAAGGCGATGGAGGCGGGACCGTCCCACGGCTCCATCAAACACGAGTGGTATTCGTAGAAGGCCCGTTTCTCGGCAGCCATCGCCGGGTCTTGCTGCCAAGCCTCGGGGATCATCATCAGCACCGATTCCTGCAACGTCCGCCCGGTTAGGCGCAGGAACTCCAGCACGTTGTCGAAGGTGCCGGAGTCGGAGCAGTCCGGCTCGACCACAGGAAAGAGCTTCGCCAAGTCGTCGCCGAAAAGCTCGCTTTTCACCACCCCTTGGCGAGCGTTCATCCAGTTCTTGTTGCCAAGCAAGGTGTTGATTTCGCCGTTGTGGCTCATGAAGCGGTTGGGTTGCGCCCGATCCCAAGACGGGAATGTGTTGGTGGAGAAGCGCGAATGCACCATCGCCAAGTGCGACTCGTAGTCCGCATCCTGCAAATCCGGATAGAACGGGAAGAGCTGGTGCGGCGTGAGCATGCCCTTGTAGACGATCACTTTCGCCGACAGGCTGACGAAAAACAGCAAGCGCCGTTCGGTGAGCGTCTCGTCGCTGCGCAGGCGGTGCGTAGCCGCCTTGCGGATGGTGTAGAGCTTGCGCTCGAACGCATCTGCTTGAGCAGCGTTAGGCGGCTTGGCGTTCGTCTTGGACCCGTTCGCCGGCGCCGACTCGCCGATAAACAGTTGCTCGATCACCGGCATGGCGGCCCTGGCTGCGGCACCGATGTCGGCCTCGTCCGGGCGAATGGGCACTTGCCGCCAGCCGAGCAGGCGCTGACCGGCCGCCGCCACTTCCTCGGCGATCACCGCCTTGCAGCGCTCGCGTTCCGTAGCGCGCCTCGGCAAGAAGACGATGCCTGCGCCGTAGCGGCCCGGTGCCGGCAAGTCGATGCCGAGATCGGTACGGGCGACCTTGGCGAGGAAGCGGTGCGGCAACGCGGTCAGCACCCCGGCGCCGTCGCCGGTGTTCTTCTCGTAGCCCAAGCCGCCGCGATGCACCATGCAGCAGTTCATGCGCTCCGCCGTCGCCACGATGTCACGGCTCGCCCGACCTTTGATGTCGCACACGAAGCCGACCCCGCAGGCGTCCTTCTCGAAGGCGGGGTCGTAGAGCCCTTGGCGGTTCGGCAGGCCGAGGGTCAGTTGGTGATTGAGGTCGGTCATGGTCAAGCGGCTAAACATCGCAGAAACGCAGTTGGCTAGCAAGGGCGCATGCGGCTCGAAACCGCGGGGTCAAAAGGTGGCGTCTCGTCCGCAAGAGCGTCTTTCATAGCCGGGGATCGCCTCGTGCGCCCATCCGCTAGACTCGCAAGTATGAACGCCAACTCGCCCGCTAGGGACGCTTTTACTATTGTTGCGCACACGTTGGTGTTCGACTCGGCTGGCCGCCTGCTACTGCTACGCCGCGCCAACACCGGATTCCTAGACGGCTACTACGCGCCGCCCGGCGGTCACCGCAAGCGTGGCGAACCCGTCACCGAAGCGGCCATTCGCGAGTGTCGGGAAGAGACCGGCGTGGCGCCCGGGCGAGTCGCGCCGGTGGTGGCGATGCCATACGCCGAAGGCGTGAATTTCGTGTTCGAGGCGATACGCTGGCAAGGGGTCGCGCGCATTTGCGAGCCCCATCGGTGCGACGCGCTGACCTTCGCCGCCCCCGAAGCGCTGCCCTCGCCAACCGTGGCTTGGCTCAAGACGGCCTTGGCGTGTCGAGCGGACGGAGTGTGGTTCAGCGAGTTCGCGGCAAGTGCTCCGCCCAAGGAAAGCGCGGGTCGGCGACGGCGAGAAAGTCCGGATTCAAGAACGACTCCCTAGCGTCGTAGCTGAGCGTCTCGCCGTCCGAGCGCAGCACCTTCCCTCCCGCGGCCGTCAACACGGCGTCCGCGGCGGCGGTATCCCACTGCGAAGTCGGGGCGAGCCTCGGGTAGAGGTCGGCTTCGCCCTCGGCCAAGAGGCAGAGTTTCAGCGAACTGCCGACCGACACTTTGGTCACCTCGGCGAAGCGCTCTCGGAGCGTGTTGAGGTAGGCCGCCAGACGGCCGCCCCCATGCCGGCGGCTCGCAACGACCGCAAGCCGACCGTCGCGCATGGCTCTGGCGCGCAACGGCACCCGGCCGCGCCCATCGAGCCGGTAAGCGAGACCCCGCCGAAGGTCGCCGATGTAGAACGTTCCCCGCACCGGAACGCCCACCACGCCCAACACTGCCACGCCGTCTTCGATCAGCGCGATGTTGACCGTGAACTCGCCGTTGCGGCTGACGAACTCTTTGGTGCCGTCGAGCGGATCGACCAGCCAATGACGGCGCCAGCGGCGACGTTCGGCGAACGGCGGCGGGGTCGATTCCTCGGAAATCAAGGGCAGGTCGGGGTCGAGCGTTCGCAGGCCGTCGGCAATCACCCGGTGAGCGCGGAGGTCGGCTTCGGTGAGCGGGGTATTGTCCGCTTTGGCTTGGACGTCGAAGGCACCGTCGTAGACCGCGAGTATCTCGTCGCCGGCGGCGCACGCAATGTCGATCAACGCATCGATCACAGGCGTAGTATAGGCGGATGCTGCCTTGGACCGAGATCGAAACCGTGCTGCTGGATGTGGACGGCACGCTGATCGACTTGCGCTTCGACAACCACCTGTGGAACGTCGTGGTGCCGGACCGATACGCCGCGCGGCGGAATCTTGATCGCGCGAGCGCCGTCGAGTGGCTCTACGGAGACGCCGGGGCCTACGAGACGGCCTTGGACTTCTACGACCTCGATTACTGGGCACGGCGGACGCAGCTCGACATCAACGCGATTCATAAGGACTTGCAGGCCCTTATTCGCTATCGGCCGGGTGCCGCGCAATTCGCCGCCGCGATCCGGCGCTCCGGCCGCCGCGCGCTGCTGGCAACCAACGCTCACCCGCAAAGCCTCGCCGTGAAACACGCCGCCACGGGCTTGTTGGACAACGTGGACGGCTGCTACTCGGCGCACGAACTCGGCACGCCGAAAGAAGACGATCGCTTTTGGCAACGTCTGGCGACGCGCCTCGGCGATCACTACGACCCCGAACGCACGCTGTTCATCGACGACAATGACGATGTGCTAGCCGCAGCCGAACGCGCTGGCATCGCCCACCTGTTGTGCGTCGCGCAACCCGACTCCAACCGCGCAGCGCGCACCGAGACGCCGTACCGGGCCGTCCACGACTTCAAGGACATCATGCCGTGAGCCAGCCGTCGGTTCGCACCGAAGGCCGGGTGCGCTTGGACAAATGGCTGTGGGCCGCCCGGTTCTACAAGACGCGCAGCCTCGCCAAAACCGCGATCGACGGCGGCAAGGTACGCCTGAACGGTGCGCGGCCGAAGGCCGCCAAAGAGGTGGCCGCCGGGGACACGGTGACGGTGACGCGGGGCGAAGTCGTACAGCAAGTGACGGTGACGGCGGTTGCGGAGCGACGCGGCAGCGCGACGGTCGCGGCGGAGCTGTACGACGAGAGCGAAGCGTCCATCGCCAATCGTGAAGCCATCCGCGTCGAACGGCGCCTGCAACGTGCCGGGATGGTGGCCGGCAAGGGTCGGCCCAACAAGAAAGAGCGGCGTCGACTCATGCAATTGAAGGCTTGATGCTCGGTTGCGGGCTTCCTCGACGAGCACGACATCCTTGTTCTGCGCCATGGGGTGCGCGCGGGGCTTTCCTACGCAATTCTGTATAGGAAGTCGACGGAGTCGGATTCTTCACGGGCAGTGGCGTCGCGGACGGTGTCGGTGACTTTGCGCCGGCTTTCCCACGCGGTATGGTCTGTGTCGATCAGCGATTCAGATCGCAAAGGTAGCCCAATCATGCAAAAGGCGTTCGCCCTGACCGCGATGTCGTTCGCCGGCGTCCTCATCCCCCAATCCAGCCATGCGACCGAAGCAACGGAGCCCGATGACGACCACGACCGTCAGACGGTTCCCGTCAGGAAGAGCGACCACATCAGCCCTTCCCAACAACGCCTATGGAAAGAGCTCGTATGGCAGGAGCTCAACACACATCTCGAGCTTCGCTTGGGGGAGCAATCCGACGCCTTGGTCGAATTTTTCGAGACGGCGACCGTCGAGTCCATGCGCGATTACCTAAGCGCCAAGCAACTACTGCAATATGCCGCGCGTTACGCGAACGATCCGGACATCATTGCCTTTCTGATAGGGTCGGGCTTCGATCCGAACGAGGCGTTCGGGCCGGCGACCTTCGATCATCGACTACGCGGTCAGCGCGAGGGGCCCCTGCACGACGCCGCTGCATACAATCCAAACCCCGGTATCGTCGAGGCGCTGATCGAGGGCGGCGCCGATGTGCATGCCCTTGGCGGAGTGCGCCGTAGGACCCCTTTGCACTACGCGGCCGCAAACAACAACGCCGCCGTCGTCTCGGCGCTCATCGAACACGGCGCACCGGTCCACGCGGCCAACGGGTATATCAATCCTTACTACGTCCGGGGCGCAAACATCAACGGCAATACGCCGCTGCACAGCGCTGCCTTCAGCGACGAGCCCGGCGTCATCGATACGCTCGTCGACGCGGGAGCGAAGCCCGGCGTGATGAACGCCAGCGGCATGACGCCGCTGCACTTCGCGGTCCTCGGCAAACGCGCGGCTTCGATCTCCGCGCTGGTGCGGCTGGGCGCGGACCCCCGCGCTGTGGTCTCGCTTATCGAAGAAGAGGGGGTCCAGGTGCACGATTGCACCGGCTGCAATCCCATCCACCTGCTTGTGGACTCCGTAAGCGGGACCGAATTCGATTCGGAGCAAAAGGAGAGACTGGCGACTCTCTTGAAAGTGCTGGTCGATAGCGGATCGAACATCAATGCCGTCGTGGGGAGTGTTGGCTTGTATGCGGGATACACGCCGCTTCGCCTAGCTGTCGAGGACGAAGAAACGGATGCCGCCGTGGTTGCCATGCTGATGGACTTCGGGGCGCGGGTCGACGGTGATTCGTTGCTCGCCGTATTTTCGGAAACGTTCCAATACTCGGGGAGGTATGCGGGGGCCAACTACTACAGGTCCGTAGGATCCGTGCGCAACCGGACGATCCTCGACCTGCTCATCGCGAGTGGCATCGACTTGAATCGACCAAGAGACGATTGTGGCAGGACGGCGCTCCACCGTGCCGTGTCCTTCGCCTTCCGGGAGGACGGCGGCGGACTCCAGCGGGCGGTTGAAGCGCTCGTTCAGGCCGGCGCGGATGTCAACACGCAGACCTACGCTCATGATGACGGGGTCGGGGAGGGCTGCAGGTGGGGGTTCACGCCCCTCCACGAAGCAGCGAAACACGACGGCGACGATGAGTCTGGCTACGCTATTGCGAAGTTGCTGCTCGACGCGGGCGCCCGTCGCGACGTACGCGATAGGGCGGGCAGGACCGCACAGGACGTTGCAAACAAAGAACGCATGAAACGGCTACTCGCCACCGACCGCCTAGCGCAAGAGAGAGCCGTTGAACATTGAGGACTCCCGACTCCGGCGGCAGATGACGCAACGGTGGGAGAGCGGTCGCCCTTGACGGGCAGGACGTCGTCGGCGTCGCGGTCGACGATCAGCCGGGACGTCTCGGGGAGCTGTGCGATGCGTCCAAGGTGAGCACGCGGTCGGAGACGTCGATCTCCTGGTCAGCGCCGGGCGCCGAGGATATCCCCGCTGGCGCTGTCGGACGCGATCTGTCCAACGACCACCCCCGAGCCGCGAGCGACTGCGGCGACGAACATGTGGACGTCGTCGGCTCCGGCCGGTGGAGCAGGGCGGACTTGGTCGATGGCCAGGGCGCCCTCCGGCGGGCTCCTGGCGCGGCACGGCTGAATGACATTTTCATAAGCGAACGCTTGGTTCCGCGCAAAGTCCAACCTGCGCCAAGGGTGGCGCTCGTGTAAACTTGGCCGAGTGAACCTCACTGAACAACCATGGCGCTCAGCTTAGACACTCTTCGCACCAAAAACGCTCGCTCCTACTACGATCTTTCCAGCGCGGCGCTCGCCGAATTGGCGGTCTTGCGTGGCGAGGGGCGGTTCGCCAGCAGTGGCGCCTTGGTGGTGGAAACCGGCAAGCGCACCGGCCGCTCGCCGAAGGATCGCTTCATCGTCCATGAGCCCGGCACCGCCGCGCTCATCGACTGGGGCGCGGTCAACCAACCGGTCCGTCCGTCGGTCTTCGAGGCACTCTGGGCGCGGGTCAACGCCCACATGGCGAGCCGAGATACCTTTGCCGCCGCCTTGCATGTGGGGGCGCACGCGGACCACTACCTGCCGATGCACGTCACCGCCGAATACGCTTGGCATGCGCTCTTCGCCAAGGCGCTGTTCATCACTCCGGAGGCGTTCAACCCGAGCGCCAAGCCCGTTTGGGAGGTGGTGAACGCACCGGAGTTCGTTTGCGACCCGCGACGCGACGCTACCGCCTCCGATGCCACGGTGATGATCGACTTCGCCGGCCGACGGGTGCTGTTGGCGGGACTGCGCTACGCCGGCGAGATGAAGAAGGCAATGTTCGGCGTGCAGAACTTCCTTTTGCCGGAGCGCGACGTACTTCCCATGCACTGTTCGGCGAATGTCGGCGCGGGCGGCGACGTGACGTTGTTCTTCGGTCTTTCCGGCACCGGCAAGACCACGCTGTCGGCGGATCCCGACCGGCTCTTGATCGGCGACGACGAACACGGTTGGGGCGTCGGCACGGTGTTCAATCTCGAAGGCGGCTGCTACGCCAAGTGCATCGATCTCTCCCGCGAGAGGGAACCGGTGATCTACGACGCCATCCGCTTCGGCGCCATCGTCGAAAACGTCATTGTCGACGACGACACCCGGGAGCCGGACTACGCCGACGCCACGCTCACGGAAAATACCCGGGCGTGCTATCCGCGGGCCAATATCGACGCCAAGGTGCCGGAGAACAACGGTGGCGAGCCGGAAGCCATCGTGTTCCTCACCTGCGACGTGAGCGGCGTATTGCCGCCGGTGGCGCTGCTATCCAAAGAAGCCGCCGCCTACCACTTTCTCTCCGGCTACACGGCAACGGTCGGGTCCACCGTGGTGGGTTCCACGGAGGCCTATTCGGCCACGTTTTCCACTTGTTTCGGCGCCGCCTTTTTTCCCCGTCCGGCGAGCGTCTACGCGGACCTGCTCATGCGCCGCATCGAGCAATTCGGCTCCGCCGTGTACCTCGTCAATACCGGCTGGACAGGCGGCGGCTACGGCGTCGGCAAGCGCTTCGACATCGCCACCACGCGGGCCATCGTGCATGCCATTCAGTCCGGCGCGCTACGCGATACGCCGACGCGCCACCTCGATGTCTTGAACCTCGACTATCCCGTAACCGTGCCGGGCGTGAATGCCGGCTTACTCAGCCCGCGCGACACTTGGGCCGACGCCAACGCATACGATGACGCCCGTGCGGCGCTCGCCGCCAAGTTCGAGGCGAACTTCAAGCGGTTCAACGTCTCCGTGGCGATCGCCAACGCGGGGCCACACCCGTAACGCCTTGTCCGACCTGCTGGCAGCCGCGCTAGGAGCGGTGCGCGGGCGCAGCGAATTGACCGCGCTGCAACGCGGCATCGAAAAAGAAAGCCTGCGAGTGACCGCAACGGGCGAACTTGCGCACACGCCGCATCCACTCCCGTTGGGCTCGCCGCTGACCCATCCGCACATCACGATGGACTTCAGCGAAGCGCAGTTGGAGCTCATCACCGGCGTCCACCAAAGCGCACCGGCGGCGTTGACGGAACTCGCCGACATCCACCGCTTCGTGTACGCGAACATCGGCGACGAAATGTTGTGGACGGCCAGCATGCCCTGCATGTTGGCCAGCGACGACGACATCCCCATCGCCAGTTTCGGCAGTTCCAACGCCGGTCGCTCGAAAACCGTCTACCGCATTGGTTTGAGCCATCGCTACGGTCGCCGGATGCAGGCTATAAGCGGCATCCACTACAACTTCTCGCTGCCGGCGACACTGTGGCCGGCGATCGCGGCGAGTCGCGGCGAAACCGCCGACCGCGATTTCGTCACCCGGGCCTATTTCGACCTCATTCGCAACTTCCGCCGCTACTCTTGGCTGTTGATCTACTTGTTCGGTGCGTCGCCGGCGGTATGCAAATCGTTCTCCGCCAGCGTGGGTCTGCGCGCCTTGGACGAGGGCACCTACTACTTGCCCCATGCTACCTCGCTGCGCATGGGGCGGCTGGGCTACCAAAGCGAAGCGCAGTCGTCTTTGCACATCTCCTACAACAGCTTGGCGCAGTACGCGGCAACGATGCGCCACGCGCTGTCGATGCCCTATCCCGCCTACGAGGCGATCGGCACCAGAGCCGGAGGTGGAGTAGGTGGCGTAGGTGGCGAGCCAAGCGAATATCGACAGCTCTCGACGGCGCTGTTGCAGATCGAGAACGAGTTCTACGGCACCATCCGGCCCAAGCGTCGCACCCGCTCCGGGGAGCGGCCGCTCGACGCCCTGCGCGACCGGGGCGTCGAGTACGTCGAGGTGCGCTGCATGGATCTCGACCCCTTCCTGCCGCTCGGCATCGACGCCGCCGGCTGCCGGTTTCTGGACGTATTCCTGCTGCTCTGTCTACTCGACGATAGCCCCCCGGACAGTCCGGCCGAGTCGGCCGCGTTGGCCGCCAATCAACTCGCCGTCGTGGAGCGCGGGCGGGAGCCGGGCATCTCTCTCGCCACCGGCGACGGCGAACGCGGCTTGCGTGGCTGGGCGGACGAGTTGTTGCACCGGTGCCGGCGAGTGGCCGGCGAAATCGACGCCGTGGCCGGAAACGGCGACCATTTGGCGGCCGTGGCGTTGCAACAGGAGAAAGTCGAAGAGCCGACGCGCACGCCGTCGGCGCGCATACTAGCCGCCATGCGTCGGCGCAGCGTGCCGTTCTTTCGCTTCGCCCTCGAGCACTCCGCCAACCACCGGGATTGGTTCGCCGCTCGACCGCTAGGGGCAGAGCGAGCCGCCGAATTGAGTGCCGCAAGCGAACAGTCGCTGGCCGAACAGCGCCGCTTGGAAGCCGCCGACAGCGAGAGCTTCGACGAGTACCTCGGGCGTTTCCTGCGACTCAAGTGACGCCGGGTGAACTTTCTCGCGCACTGCTTGTTGGCACGTCCGGGCGCCGGCTTGGTCGCCGGCGGCGTACTGGGGGATTTCGTCAAGGGTCCGATTCCAAACCACCTGCCGGCGGACCTTAAGGCCGGCATACGTCTGCACCGACGCATCGACTCCTATTCCAACCGCCTGCCGGAACTGCGCGCCAGCTTCGCCCACTTCGACCCCGCATTGCGGCGGGTGGCGCCGGTGCTCTTGGACATCATCGCCGATCACTGCTTGGCGCTCGCCTGGGGCAAGTTCGCAGAAGATGAACTCGAAGCCTTCACCACGGAAGTCTACGGCGCGCTTGCGAGCTATCACGCTTGGGCGCCCGAACCCGGGCGGGACTTCGCCAACCACATGGCGCGCACGGACCTGCTCGCACGCTACGTCGAACCGCTGGTGATACGACGCGCCATGGCGAACGTCTTGGCGCGGCTCCGGTTCACGCACCTCGAGCACAAGCTCGACGACGTGTTGGCGCAGCGCCTACCCGCGCTCCGGGAGGACTTTCTTGTCTACTTCCCGCTGCTGCAGCGGTTCGCGCAGGACGAACGGGAGGCGGCGATCGCCGCATTCGCCCCTACTTGACGATCTTCACCAAATCTCCGGCGCGGGGTTCGCCGTTGGGGTAATCCGCGTTCAGCAGACGCAGCGTCTGCTCGGGAAACTCGCGCAACGAGGTGAGCCCCGCCAAGGAGGCGTAAGTCTGCCCGGGTTCGGCGACGATGACTTGGATGCGCCGGCTGTTGGCCAACTGCACATCGTCCGCCGTCATCGGCCGCAAGCCGGCCAAGGTCTCTTCGAACCAGCCGCGGAACTGATCCGGGTCGCATTCGTCACCGCACTCGCCCTTGAACAGGAACACGTTCTTGCGCACATAGAGCACGGCGATGAGCTGCAAAGCCACGTCGGACTCGCTGGTGTCGATTTCTCCGACGAAGGCCGGCGCCCCGTTGATTTCCCTTTCTTCGCCGGCTTGCACGTCGTCTCGACGCAGCACGTCGGTCACGTACTTCTCGGGGGTTTTGCGTTTCACCATTTCGTGGCGGGCGACGGTAATCGATCCTTCGCCCGTCCCGCCCGGCGCGATGCCGGTAACCTGCGACTGCGGCGCCGCCACCGACCAACCGTCCGGAAACTTCACCACCACACGCAAGCCGCCGTGGTAGTAGGTCTCGTCTTTCACCAAGCCGCCGGCCGCCTCGTCACCATACGCGACGCCATCGATGAGACCCATGAAGTCCCCGATCGGCTCTTCGAGCTCGTCGGGCGCGAGACCGCGCGCGTAGGCCACGGCGTCGTGCAGACGACGATCATTGCGGGGATGGGTGGCGAATACCCCGTGGTAGGGCCTCGCCGAACCGGCGACCTCCTTGGCGAACACCTGTTGGTCCTTCAGCACCCAAACCGTGTCGATGATGGCCTCCGGGTTGTAGCCGGCCTTCGCCATGAACTCCCCGCCTAAGCGGTCCGCCTCCAGCTCCATCTCGCGGCCGTAGCCGGAAACCCAGAGCGCCGTTAGCGGGTTGAAGACGTCGCGCATCATTTCCCCGCGACCGGTGACGATGGCGGCGATGGCGCCCGCCGATTTGCCGGCGATGTCGGTGACCCGACGTTTGCGCACATGCTTGGCCACCACATGACCGATCTCGTGGCCGATCACCGCGGCAAGCTGATCCTCGGATTCGAGAAAGGCGAGCAGGCCGCGGCTAACGAAGATATACGCGTCGCCAGTGGCGAAAGCGTTGACCTCGTCGCCATCCAAGACGTGGAAGTGATAATCCTTGCCGGCGTCGGGGGTGTGCTCGAGGACGCGGGCGCCGATGTCGCGCACATATTGCTGCCACCGTTCGTCCGGATAGAGCTGATTGTTGGCGACGAACTCCTTGTACATCTTTTTACCGGAGCCGGCGTGGCTTGGCACGTCCGCGACGACAAGGAGAATGGCGATGAGCGTGACGAGTCGCGACATGGCGAAGGTCGATGTGCGCCAACCGGGTCTCACCGCTTAGACGACCAACCGGCCGGCGAGTTCACGCCTCGCAGCGAGTTCACTACACGGTGGTCAAGCGGGCGCCGAAGCGGCGACGGAAGCGTTCCACGCGCCCGCCGCTGTCGAGGATCTTCTGCTTGCCGGTGTAGAAGGGGTGGCAGGCGGAGCAGACCTCGAGATGAATGTCGCGCCCGAGCGTGGAGCGCGTCCTGATGACGTTCCCGCAACTGCACGTCGCCGTGATTTCCGCGTAGGCGGGATGGATATTCGCTTTCACCACAGATGAGCCTCGCCAAATTGCGAGGGCAAGTGTAGGCGGGGCGGCGGCGCAAAACAACCGTAGGCGTCTCGCGCCACCCTTTGCCGTTACGATGGCCGCCATGAACGCAGAGCTTGCCCGCCTTGGCGACCCTATGGCCCCACCCGCCAAGAGCCCGCCCGCCGACCGCATCGTCGAAGTCGCCGTCCCGCGTCCGCTGCGCCACACTTTCGACTACGCGCTACCAGCCGACGCGGCAACGCCGGCAACGGGTGCGAGGGTGCGTGTGCCTTTCGCCGGCGCAAGCGTCGTCGGCGTCGTCACCGGCAACCGCCGAGGGTCGTCTCAGGAGCTGAAAGTCGTCGACGACGTGCTCGACGACAACGGGTTGTTGCCCGCCGACATCATCGCGCTCTGCCAGTGGCTGGCAACCTACTATCACCACCCGATCGGCGACGTGTTCGCCACGGTGCTGCCGAGCTTGGCGAGACGCGGCGCGGCAGCCACCACCAGCGAAGAGTTCACGTGGCGGGCGATCGCCGAGGAGGAGGCGCCCACCGCACTCAAGCGCGCGCCCAAGCAACGGCAAACCTGGCAGCGGCTGCAGCAGTGCGGCGGCGCCGCCGACGGGGACCTTGCCGCCCTCGGCATAGACCGCGAGTCGCTGAAGCGGCTCTTGGCAAAACAACTGGTCACTAGAACGCTCGGGGCCCCTTCCCGCCATCCGCAAGCTCCGGCAGGCGGCCCCACCGAGATGCGACTGACCGAAGCCCAAGCAACAGCCTTGCGCGACATCATCGCGATGCTCGGGACTCGGGGAACGCTGCTCTTGGATGGCGTCACCGGCAGCGGCAAGACCGAAGTCTATCTTCGCGCCATCGCCGAAGTGCTGCGCCGAGGCGGCCAAGCCTTGGTGCTGGTGCCGGAGATCGCCCTGACGCCGCAGACCGTGCTGCGTTTTCAACAGCGCTTCGGCGCCGCGGCCACGCTGCACTCGGCGGTCGCCGACAGACAGCGCTTCGATACATGGCTGAAGTGCGCCAACGGCACGCACAAGGTACTGATCGGCACCCGCTCCGCCGTGTTCACGCCGTTCGCCAAGCCCGGCATCATCATCGTCGACGAGGAACACGACGACTCGTTCAAGCAGAGCCGAGGTTTGCACTACTCGGCGCGGGACGTAGCGGTGAAGCGCGGCGGCATGTTGTCCATACCCGTGGTGCTCGGCAGCGCCACGCCGTCGCTGCGATCACTCGAAAACGCGCGACGCAAGCGTTACCGCCACGCACGCTTGCCAGAGCGGCCCGGGAAGGCCGCCATGCCGACGTTTCGGATAATCGACGCACGCGGCCTGCGCTTGGACCGGGGCTTCAGCCAACCTCTCGTAGGCGCCATCGACCGCCACCTCGCCGCCGGCAACCAAGTTCTGGTGTTCATCAATCGGCGAGGTTACGCACCGATCTTGCTGTGTACGCAATGCGGCTGGCAGGCGGAGTGCGCACACTGCGCGGCGCGCCTCATCGTTCACCGGCAGCGCGGCGCTTGGCCGCAGTTGCGTTGCCACCAGTGCGACCGACGGCGCCCGCTGCCGAAACGCTGTCCGGATTGCGGCGGCGACACGCTGCTTCCCCTCGGCACCGGCACGCAACGCGCTGAAGAAGCGTTAGCCGAAAGCTTCCCCCAAGTGCCGTTGTACCGCATCGACCGCGACGCCATCCGCAGCCAGCAACGCCTGGAAGCCCGCCTTGCCGCAGTTCGCAAAGGTGCGCCGGCGATCTTGATCGGCACGCAGATGCTCGCCAAAGGCCACCACTTTCCCAACGTGACCCTGGTTGCCGTGCTCGGCGCCGACGCCGGCTTCCTCGCGGCCGACTTTCGCGCCCCGGAACGCACCGCCGCGCTGATCGTGCAAGTGGCCGGACGCGCCGGCCGGGCGGAGCGTCCGGGGGAGGTCTGGTTGCAGACCCTCGACCCCGACAATGCCAATCTACAGGCGCTCATCAATAGCGGTTATGCCGGTTTCGCCGCCAACGAACGCGCCATCCGCCAAGCGGCGAACCTGCCGCCGTTCTCCGCCCTCGCAGTGATTCGCGCACAGGGCCGCGACGAAGCCGCTACCGAGGGCTTGCTCGCCAAGGCCTTGAAGCTGCTCCACTGCGAGGGCGTTGAAGTGCTCGGTCCCGCCCCGGCGCCAGTGCCTCGCCGGTCGGACCTCTATCGCCACCAACTGCTGCTGATCGCGTCCCGACGCGCCGATTTGCACCGCGCCTTGGCGAACTTGGCGAGCAAACCGCCCAGAACATCCGGCGTACGCTGGTCCATCGACGTGGACCCGATGGACACGTCTTGACGCTTGTTGCGCTATCATCGCCGGGGGCGTCGGCGGATCAAGGATGACATGCCAACGGATTTCGCGCCGAGGGAGACGGCGTCGGGCGGCAAGCGCCGGTCCGTCAAGAACAAGCGCAAGCTGGCAGCCTTTTCCGGGCGTTCGTTCGGTAGCGGCGCGGCCTGCGGTGCTCTGGTAACACTGGTGTTGGTCTACGGCCCCGCGCTCACGCGCGCAGCGTTTGACGATGGCGACCCGGCACCCGCCACGCAAACGCCCGCGCAACCCGACCTCACCTACGAGTTCATCCGCCGGCTGCCCAACGACGAGGTGGTCACCAACGTCACGCCCTACCAACCACCGGAACTGGCGCCCTCCGAGCAGGCGGCAAGCGTTGATGCCGAAGCAGCTCAGACGGACGCGGTACCCGTACCGGTGGTCGAGGAGGGTGGCGACGGCACCGAGTTGGCCCAAGCAGGTGAGACCGCCTTCTCGGCCGGCGACGCGCTCCCCGAAAGGTCGGCAAGCGTCAGTGCCGAAGCTGCCCAAACCGGCGCGGTCCCCACGGCGAAGGCGGGCGGCGACGGCACCGAGTTGGCCCAAGCGGGTGGGACCGCCTTCTCGGCCGGCGAAGGCGCCGACGCGCTCCCCAAAAGGTCGGCAAGCATCGATGCCGAAGCTGCCTCGACGGGCGCGGTCCCCGCGGCCAAGGCGGCTAGCGACGGCGTCAAGGTGGCACAAGCCGACGCACCTCCCGTTGCCCCAAACACCGCAAAGGAACACTTCGTCTTGCAGGCGGCGACTTTCCGCAGCCGCGACGCGGCGGACGCCCTGCGCGCCGAGCTCATCCTCGAAGGCTTGGGGAAGGTCGCCGTCAACACGGTGGCGAGGTCCGACGACGGCGCCGCCTACCGCGTGCTCGTCGGGCCGCTGCCCAAGCAAGAGCTGGAGCGGGCCCAAGCCGCGCTCCGCGCCAAAGACATGGCGCCGCTACTCGTCGAAAACGCCACCTCCGGGCAATAAAACCACCGTTACAACTGAACGCCGAATGTGATGGCGTAGCTGGCGTCGGTCTTGCCGCGCCCGGCCGGCGGTTCGGTCTCGTATTGCAGATCGAACCGCAGCCCCACCCGCCACTTGTTCACATGCAGCAGAATGCCGGAGTCGGAGTCCCACACGCTGCCCCGATCAGAGGCCAAGATGTGCAGCAGTTGGCTGTTGTGGTACCACTCCAAACGCTCCGCCAACAACCAACGGTTGGCCGTCAAGCTCCAGCGCAACGCAGGATCGTGCGACCTGCCGATCGTGCCGCCGGTGTCGATCTCCTCGAAGACCTGACTGACCCCCGCGTCCGAGTTGAGCGCACCCAAGGGCGACTCCCAGAACGTACGGCCAACGCCGATGCCTGCGGTATAACGCTGATTGATCTCCTTGATCGGGTCGCGGAAGAACTCGAAGTTGGCCACAGCGTACCAAACGTCCTCGTATTTCCACCTTAGGTCGTAGTCGAAGTCTAGTTGGTCCTTGGTCTTGGCCACCTGCCCGCCGCTTGACCGCCCTTCGGCTTTGCGCACGGCGAGGCCGAATATGTTGTCGAAACGCTCGCTCTCCCGGTTGGCGCCAACCACTAGATTGATGTCCTCGGTGCGGGTGTTGCCGGTGGCGACAACGACTCCTAGGTCCGAACGCAAGTTCCAGTCGGCGAGCCGTCCCACCAACGTGGTTTTCTCCGTCCCCCCTTCAGTGGTCGCGGTCGCAGCGACGCCCTCCCCTTCGATGCGTGCGACTTGCGCCTCGGGCGCGGTAACGACGCCGATATGCGGCACATCGATGGCGACAGTCCCGGGGGGCGCTTGGACCAATGTCCCCGTCAAGCGGTCGCCGTTGACGAAATGGACCACGTCCGCCGCGGCATCGAATACGACCCCTACTCCTACAACAACTACGAAAACAAACGCGAATAGCCGACGCATGGCGAGCCCACCGTCCGAACTGCTTCCTCGGGCGGCGCATTATCGCCGCAGACCGGCGACTTCGCCATTGCGCCGCTCTGCCTCGACTCGCGGTGTTGTAGAATGCTCGACCGAAGTGCGCCCCGCCCTCCCCGCGAGACCATCATCTTGGAACAGTTCCACGGCACCACCATAATTTCCGTGCGGCGCGGCGACGACGTCGTGCTCGGCGGAGACGGGCAGATCACCGTCGGCGCCACCGTCATGAAGAGCAATGCACGCAAGGTTCGCCGGTTAGGCGATGGCCAAGTGCTCGCCGGGTTCGCCGGCGGCACGGCCGATGCGTTCACGCTGTTCGAGCGCTTCGAGAGCGCACTGGAGAAGTACCAAGGCAACCTTGTCCGGGCCGCCGTGGAACTCGCCAAAGACTGGCGTTCGGATCGCGTGCTGCGCCGCTTGGAGGCGCTCTTGGCGGTTGTCGACAAGGAGAATTCGCTCATCATCAGCGGCAACGGCGACGTGGTCGAACCGGAAGGCGGCCTCATCGCCATCGGCTCCGGCGGGCCTTTCGCGCAGGCCGCGGCCCGTGCGCTACTCGACGAAACCGAATTGTCGGCGCGGGAAATCGTCGCCAAGAGCCTCGCCATCGCAGCGGCTATCTGCATTTACACCAACGATCAAACCACCATCGAGAGGCTATGACCGTGATGACGCCGCGCGAGATCGTCCACGAACTCGACAAACACATCATTGGCCAAGACGACGCCAAGCGCGCCGTCGCCATCGCCTTGCGCAATCGCTGGCGACGGCTGCAACTGAAGGACGAACTGCGCGACGAAGTGACCCCCAAGAACATCCTCATGATCGGCCCCACCGGCGTCGGCAAGACGGAGATCGCTCGGCGCTTGGCGCGGCTGTCGAACGCGCCCTTCATCAAGGTGGAAGCGACCAAGTTCACCGAGGTGGGCTATGTCGGGCGCGACGTGGAATCCATCGTCCGAGACTTGGCGGACACCGCGGTGAAGATGTGGCGCGAACAAGCCCTAGAGCGGGTGCGGCCCCGTGCGGAAGACGCCGCCGAAGATCGCATCCTCGACGTGTTGCTGCCGACGCCCCGAGCCGACGGCGGCGATGCGCGCGACACGTCGAACACCCGACAAGTGCTTCGTAAACGGCTGCGGGAAGGCGACTTGGACGACAGCGAGGTGAATATCGAGATGACCGCCGTGCCAGTCGGCTTCGAGATCGTCTCGCCGCCCGGCATGGAGGAACTCACCGGGCAGTTGCAGAACATGTTCTCCAGCATGGCCAACAACCGCAGCCGCACCATGCGTCTCAAGGTGCGCGACGCGCTCCGTCGCCTGCGCGAGGAAGAGGCGATGAAGCTGATCAACGAGGACGAACTGAAAGCGCAGGCGATCGACGCGGTGGAGCAAACCGGCATCGTGTTCTTGGACGAACTGGACAAGGTCGCTCGGCGCAACGAGAGCATGGGCGCCGATGTTTCCCGGGAAGGCGTACAGCGGGACTTGCTGCCACTCATCGAAGGCTGCACCGTGAACACCAAGTACGGCATGGTGCGCACGGACCATGTGTTGTTCATCGCCTCGGGCGCTTTCCACTTCGCCAAGCCCTCGGATCTCATTCCCGAACTGCAAGGCCGGCTGCCCATTCGCGTCGAACTCGCGGCGCTGACGCCGGCGGACTTCCGGCGCATCCTCTCGGAACCCGACGCATCGCTGACCGAGCAATACCGAGCATTGCTCGCCACCGAAGGCGTGCGCTTGGAGTTCGCCGAAGAGGCGCTGACGCGCATCGCCGAGATTTCCTGCGAGGTCAACGACAACACCGAGAATATCGGCGCTCGTCGCCTGCACACGGTGATGGAGCGCCTGCTCGACGACATCTCCTTCGACGCCGGGGACGGTGACACGGCCGCGGTGATCGACGCCGCCTACGTGGACGAGCACCTGTCGGACATCGCCAACAACCAAGATCTGTCGCGCTTCATTCTGTAACGGCCGTGAACCCCACCGGCATCACCTACCACAAAGGCTCGAAGCTTTTGGAGCTGACCTACGCCGGAGGCGATTCGGCGAACATCGCCGCGGAACTCTTGCGCGTTTACTCGCCGTCCGCCGAAGTGCGAGGCCACAACGACGCCGAGCGCGTGCTGCAAACCGGCAAGAAGCACGTCGGCGTCAAGGAGATTGAAGCGGTAGGCAATTACGCCATTCGCATCGTCTTCGACGATGGCCACGACACCGGCATCTACTCTTGGGCGTTCCTGCGCGATTTAGCCGACAACCAAGAGCGCTATTGGCGCACGTACCTCGATGAACTGAAAGAGAAGAACGCATCGAGGCTGCCGGCGATTCCGGTGGGACAGTGGGCGCCGCGCAAGTAGCGCCGGTCACGGCGGGCGAGATGGCGACTTCACTTCCCTCGGCCAAGACGACAACGTAGTCGCGGACGGTACACCGGTGCCCAAGACCGTCGATTTCGGCGCCGAGCGGGTCACGCCGGAGGAAATGACCCGCCGCGTGGGCGAAGTCTTCGACGCCGCCGTCGGTCGCTACGACCTGATGAACGACCTCATGTCGCTCGGCAGCCACCGGTTGTTCAAGCGCGCCATGGTGGAGATGGCGCACCTGCGCCCGGGCAACCGCGTCTTGGATTTGGCCGGCGGCACGGGCGACGTGGCGCGTTTGCTCGTGCGCGACATCGGCGCTTCGGGACAGGTGATTTTGGCGGACATCAACCGGCCGATGCTGTGCGCGGGCCGCGACCGGTTGCTGAACGCCGGCTGCGCCAACATCGCCTATGCGCAGGCGGACGCCGCGGTGTTGCCGTTCGCCGATGAGTCGTTCGACGCCGTGCTGGTGGCGTTCGGCGTACGTAATTTCGCTGACAAGGAAGCCGCGCTGCGGGAGATGCGGCGCGTGCTTCGCACCGGCGGCGTCGCCGTGCTGTTGGAGTTCGCCAAAGTGAAGAATCCAGTGCTCGCCCGCGCCTACGACGCGTTCAAGTCCACATGGCCGATGCTTGGCCGTGCGGTCGCGGACGCATCGGCCCCCTACCGCTACTTGGTTGAGTCCATCGATCGTCACCCGGACCAGGACACCTTCCGGCGGATGATGGAGGACGCCGGCTTCGCAACCGTCCACTACCACGACTTGGCCGCCGGCGCGGCCGCCATACATCGAGGCACGAAATGAACCCGTTCACCGACGCTATGCGCCTAGCGCTGACCGTTGCCCTTGCCACCAGCGCCGAGGCGCGCGCTTGCAGCGAACGCCTCGCGGGCAAGACCATCGCCATGGAAACAATGGGCCAGCGCCTGCTGATTGGTTTCTCGGCGGATGGCGTCGAGGTGCGAACCGGCGAAGACGAGGCCGACGTCACGGTGCGCGGATCGCCGACCGCGGTGCTCGGCAGCCTCGCCCGCGAAGGAGCGCATACGGCTGCCGTTCTCGGCGAAGCCGAGGTATTCGACGACTTCCGTCATGCGTTCCGTCCGCATCTGCACTTTCCATCCTCGCCGCTCTCGCCAATCTCGCCGCTCTCGGCGAAGCACCTCGCCGAGGACGCCGGCGACGCGGCGCGCATCGGTGCGCAAGCGGCGAAGTCTGCATTCGAAGGTCTTTCCGGTGCGCTGCGGGATGCGGTCCGCGGCTACTTTCCCGACCGCGCCGGCAACGACCAAGCGCTCGCCACGCGCCTCGCCGAGTTGGCAGAGCGAGTCGACCAACTCGAACGTCGATTGACTGATTTGGAGGGCGAGGGCCGCTCGTAACGGGCGGCGCCTCAGGGCTACGTTTTGCTGCGCACAGGCCGGATCGCGAAAATCCTGCTGACGGTGCTGCGTCACCGGTTGGACGTGAACATCGGCCGGTTCGCGGGCCAGCATTGGTGGTACCGCATCTCCCCTTTGCGGTTGTTGCCGACGCCGGCCAAGCCCGACGCCGCGCGCCTGCGCGAGGCGTTGGAGAAACTCGGCCCGGTCTTCGTCAAGTTCGGTCAGATCCTCTCCACTAGGCGCGACCTGCTCCCCCCGGACTACGCCGACGAGCTCGCCAAACTGCAAGACCGGGTGCCGCCGTTTTCGAGCGACGAAGCGATCACCATCATCGAGGCCAATCTTGGCGGCACGATCGACGAGTTGTTCGCCACATTCGAACGCGAGCCGATCGCCTCGGCCTCGTTGGCGCAGGTTCACGCGGCGACTTTCGCCAATGGCGACGAAGTGGTCGTCAAGGTGATTCGTCCGAATATCGACCGCGACATCCGCAAGGATCTGGCGTTGATCCACACCATGGCGGCCTCGCTCGAGTACCTCTCCAGCGAAGCCCGGAGACTGCGGTTGAAAGCCGTGGTGGCGGACTACGAGCGGACGATTTTCGACGAGTTGGATCTGCGCAAGGAGGCCGCCAACACGGCAACCCTGCGCGCCAACTTCACCGGTTCGGAACTGCTTTACGCGCCCGCCGTGCATTGGCGATTCTGCACCGAGTCGGTGCTCGTGCTAGAGCGCATCCACGGCACGCCGATCTCCGACATCAGCGCCCTCCGGAGCGCCGGCACGGACATGAAAAAGCTCGCCGAGCGGGGCGTGCAGACCTTCTTCACGCAGGTCTTCAAGCACAACTTCTTCCACGCGGACATGCATCCCGGCAACATCTTCGTGAACATCGAAGAACCCGGAAACCCGAGCTACATCGCCGTCGATTGCGCCATCATCGGCACGCTCACCGAGGCGGATCAGACCTACCTAGCGCGCAACGTGGTCGCGTTTTTCAACCGCGACTACCGTCGCATCGCCCACCTGCACATCGAGTCCGGCTGGCTCGCGCCGGAAACCGACCCGGTCGCGTTCGAGGCCGTGGTGCGCCAACTCTGCGATCCACTGTTCCAACGTCCGTTGAAGGACATCTCGTTCGGCCACTTTCTCGTCGCGCTGTTCCAGACGGCGCGTCGGTTCAACATGCAGGTGCAGCCACAACTGGTGTTGTTGCAGAAAACGCTGCTCAACGTCGAGGGCTTGGGCCGCCAGCTCTATCCCGACCTCGACCTGTGGAGCACCGCCAAACCGTTCATGGAAGCGTGGATGCGCGAGCGGTACGGTGCCAAGGCGTTCGTCAAGGCGTTGATGGACAACGCGCCAACAGTGCTCTTGGAACTGCCTAGGTTGCCGGAGGTAGTCGCATCAGCGGTCTACAAGCTCGGCGAGTTGGATCGTCTGGCCAACGCGGGGCGAGAGTCGATGGACCGGCTCACACAGGCCATCGAAAGCCAGCACAGACGCAGTCGCTGGCGACGGGTGGCCGGCGTCGCGCTGCTCGTCGTCAGCATAGGCCTGCTTTGGCGGCCGTTGATGGACGCCGTCGCCGGCGGCGAGTCCGTGTCGATTCCGGCCGGCGTCGCAGCCGCCTTGGTGGGTTCCCTCCTAGTGATGCGAGGTTGATGTCGGCAACAGGGTGATAGGGCGGCTTGGGATGGGGCATAGGGCGTTGCCGTAGGCAACGGCTTTTGTAGCGTTAGCAGCCTAAGGCCCGCATGGCGGAGAAGCCGGGACAGCGGCGGGACGGCGCGATACGTCGAGCGCGAGTGGCTGTCGGAGACGCCGTTCGCTTGGATCAAGAAAGCGCCGGGATTTCGACGATTCAGCGCACGGTTTGTGAATCTCCAAGGCAAGTAGACTAGGCGGGACTGGGAAACGGCTTGGAGCCGAGGCGCTGACAGCCTTCCCACACGGGGCCAACGGGCGGATTTCCTACACCAGCAATGGTGATAATCTCTACCGCATGCCCCCGCGAATGCGCGAAAGTAGCGCTTTGCGTCAACGTGGTCGGTGGGAGCGATGAACGAAGTACGACGACGAAAAGTAACTTGGCCGGCTTGGCTGGATGGCCAGAGGGCAGCGGGGGCGGGCGTGGTGATCGCGTTCGCCGCCTTCCTCCAGATTGGGTTCTCGGGCATGCGTTCCGACATGAACCAAATACGGGGAGAAGTGAACCAGCTACGGGGAGAAATGAACCAGCTACGCGGGGACATGAACCAGCAGGTCTCCGGGCTACGGGAAGACATGAACCGCCAGATCTCCGAGCTACGGGGAGACATGACCCAACTACGAGGGGACATGAACCAACAGATTTCGGATCTGCGCGGGGAGATGGGTCGGTTCCGGTCCGACGTCGACGTTCGGCTGCGGACGATCGAGACCGACGTTCACGCCGTGAAGGTCCGGCTCGCGGTCGTGGACACCCGGCTGAGCGCGGTGGAAAGGCACGTCGGCATCGACGGGCCGTCGCAGGAGGTCGCGGACGCGGGGCAAGAGTCTCGCCAGACGCCCTATTAGCTGCCATTCGCCCTTACCAGCAGTTCCTCGGGCTTAGCGGCGTTAGCCGGAAGTCCGAGGGGGTGGTGGGGCGGCTTGGGCTGGGCGAAAGGCGGTGCCGGGAGGCGACGGCTTTCGTGGCGCTACGTCAGTTTTTTGGTCATTCGGTAGGCCGCCGCTCTGCCTTGGTAGAAGCCCGGCATGTAGTCGCCACGCGTGAATCCCGACGTCGCGTAGAACTTGCGCGCGCCGCGATTGTCCGCCCGCACCTCCAAGCGGACTTCGCGGATGCCGGCGGTACGCGCGGACTTCTCCAGCCAGCCGAGCAAGCGGCGCGCCAAGCCTTGACGGCGCAAGCTCGGCGTCACCGCCAGCAACACCAAGTGCGCACGGTCCAAACCAAACTCCATGATGCCGAAGCCGCCGAGCACGTCTTCGCCGCCGACCCGGCACCAAGCACACAGCACCGCCGTCTCCGGGTGGGCGATCAAGCGACGGATCGCCGGCGGCCGCCAGCGCCAGTCCAGTCCGCGCTCGATCTCGTCCCTAGACAGCCGAGCGATGCGCGCCGCATCTTCGAGCCGCGCTAGGGAGAACTCTGTGGCGGTGATCTCCACATCGCCATCATAATGCAAAGCGCACCGATCAACCCTTCTCTTTCGCCTCGTTCGGCTCTTTCGGCACATAGCCCGCCGGCTTCTCGTACGCTTCGTTGGCGAAGAACCGGCGCATCTGCTCGCCTAGGAAGCGACGCGCCTCGGGATCCACAAGGGCCAAGTGATGTTCGTTGATGAGCATGGTCTGCAAATGCTGCCACTCCGCCCACGCCTTGGCGGAGACGTTGGCCAGTATGTCCTCGCCCATAGCGCCCGGCAAAGGCGGCGCCGACAAGCCGGGAAGCTCTCGGCGGTACTTGCGACAAAACACGGTACGGGTCACTCCATGGGCTCCAATTCGGCGTCGCCTGCGCGGTCAAGCGCGAACGCGGTAGCGAGCAGTTTAGCCGCAACCGAGGAAAGGCCAAGCCCATGCTCGCCCGGCCCTATCCATGCGCCGTCCCCGTCTCGCACCTGCGCGGGTCTTGCCTGCAAGAACACATAGACCGGCTCGACATCGAGGTTGAAGTGGCTGAACGCATGGCGAAACACCGGCGCCACGCGCACGCGCTCGACCAGTGACGAGGGCGTGTCGCAAGCGGCGAGGAATGCGCTCACGGAGGTTTCGCCGTCGCGCTCGGGCGGCGACCATGTGCCGCCCCAAATGCCCGTTGGCGGCCGACGTTCCACGAAACACGCGCCCTGTGCATCCACCAATACGAAGAAACGCCGGCGCCGCAGCGGTGGTCGGCGACGTACCGTACGCGCGGGAAACCGCTCGACATCGCCGCTCGCCAAGGCGTGACAGGAACTGCACAGCGGACAAGCCTCGCAATCGGGGCGGCGCCGTGCGCACACCGAGGCGCCCAAGTCCATGATCGCCTGCGTATAGTCCCGCACCCGACGCTCGGGGGCGAGCCGCTCCGCCAACCGCCACAGCACATTGACCGTTGCGCTCTTGGACGCCCCGTCAACGCCGTAATGACGCGACAGCACACGCTTCACGTTGCCGTCGAGGATCGCCGCACGCTGGTCATGCGCCTGCGCGACGATCGCCGCCGCCGTGGTGCGGCCGATGCCCGGCAACGCCATGAGCGCCTCCTGCGTGCGCGGCAATACGCCGCCATATTCGCCGGCGACGATGCCCGCCGCCCGGTGCAGGTTGCGGGCACGGGCGTAGTAGCCCAAGCCGCTCCACAAGTGCAACACTTGGTCGACGTCAGCGTTGGCCAACGCCACCACGTCCGGGAGTCGCGCCAAGAAGCGCTCGTAGTACGGAATCACGGTGGCAACCTGCGTCTGCTGCAACATGATCTCCGCCACCCAAACCCGGTACGGCGTACGGTCTCGCTGCCACGGCATGTCCTTGCGCCCGTTCGCGTCCCACCACGCGAGCAGGCGCTCTTGGAAATGGCGGCAGTCCGCCGGCGAAGGATCGTCGATCACCGTGCGCGCGCTTCGGTTGTGGACCGTCAGTCGTATAGACTTGCCGAACAAGGGGGCGAGAGTATGAACGCGGAAGTTGGCGCTTGGGAACCGGCCGGCGCGCTTGGCGATGAACACGCAAGCGCCTTGGACGTAGCGGCACGCAAGGCAAGCGAGGCGGCCAAGTTCACCGGCGTGAACGCCGACCGCTTGCGCGCGGTAGTGAACGCCGCAAGCGCCGAGAGAGCGAGATTGTTCAATAGTCAGCCGTCCGCCCGCCTCGTCGGCTGGCTACGGGCGCTCACCTTGGCGGAACAAGCCATTCCCGGCTGCGACGCCGGCGCGAAGTCGCCGGTCATCGACCTCGCCCGCCTGCTGCGGGGACGGGGCGACTACCCGGGCGAGTTGACGCCGTGGATAAAGTCCGTCAGCAGCAATCGCTTCCTACCATACGGCAGCTTGGCCGATCGGCTGCGCGGCTGAGCGCGGGCCAAGCGATATAATCCGGGCACGTCCCGCCAACCCTTCGTCGCATGACCGAGCGCACGGCTTGCGTAAGCCGCCACACGTTGGAGACCGTCATACAAGTCCGCGTCGACGTGGACGGTTCCGGGCGCGCCGAGCTCGACACCGGGTTGCCCTTTTTCGAGCACATGCTGGAGCAAGTCGCCCGTCACGGCCGCATCGACCTCGACATCCGAGCGCAAGGCGATTTGCAGGTGGACGCGCACCACACGGTGGAGGATGTCGGTATCGTGCTCGGGCAAGCGATCGCCCGCGCCGTCGGCGACAAGCGCGGCATCTTCCGCTACGGGCACGCCTACGTGCCCCTCGACGAGGCGCTGTCCCGTGTCGTGATCGATTTCTCCGGGCGCCCGGGACTCGTCTACGGCGTGACCTTCACTCGCGCCCGGGTGGGGGATTTCGACGTCGACCTCTTCCGCGAGTTCTTCCAAGGCTTCGTCAACCACGCACGGACTACCCTGCACATCGACAACTTGAGGGGCGCCAACGCCCATCACCAAGCGGAGACCGTGTTCAAGGCGTTTGGCCGCGCCCTGCGTATGGCCCTCGCAAGGGATGCACGCACGCTCGACACGCCGTCCACCAAAGGGACGCTGTAAGTTGCTGCTGATACCCGCCATCGACCTGAAGGACGGCCACTGCGTGCAGTTGCGACAAGGCGTCATGGCTTCCGCATCCACCTACTCGAGCGATCCGGCCGCCATGGCCAAGCGCTGGATCGACGCCGGGGCCCGGCGGCTGCATGTGGTGGATTTGGACGGCGCCTTCGCCGGTGAGCCGGTGAACCGGCGCCATGTGGAAGCCATCGCCGCCGTCGCCGACGACATACCGGTGCAGGTCGGCGGCGGCATTCGCGAGGTCGAAACCGGCCGCGCCTATCTTGCCGCCGGCGTGAGTCAAGTGATCGTCGGCACCGCCGCCCTCGACGACGCCGACCTGCTGCCGGCATTGGCGGCGGAGTTTCCCGGACAAACCATCCTCGGCTTGGACGCCCGGGACGGCCGCCTCGCCACGCACGGTTGGCAGCGCGCGCGCGATGTGGACGTATTGCGCTTCGCCGCCGAGTTGGCGGACATCGACCTCTACGCCATCGTCTATACCGACATCGCCCGGGACGGCATGCTCGCCGGCGTCAACGCCGCTGCCGCCGAACGCCTCGCGGCGGTGGCGCACGCGCCGATCATCGCTTCCGGCGGAGTGAAAGACCTCGAAGACTTGCGCGCCCTGCGCTTGCTCGGCCTCCCGCCTAGCCAACTGCTTGGCGCCATCAGTGGCTCGGCGCTGTACGAAGGCACATTGGACTTCCAAGCCGGGCAAGCGCTGCTGGACGCTTGATGGCGCGACGGCCACTATCACCGCACACCGCACACGCGCCGCACATGGATTGACCGGAGGCGACCAACGAGATGAAAACCCGACCCACCGACGCCAGCGTGGACACCTTCATCGCCGCGGTGGAGGATGCCCAGAAGCGCGAGGACTGCCACGCAGTCGCTACCATGATGGCCGAAGTCACAGGGGCGCCCGCGCAAATGTGGGGGCCGTCCATCGTCGGCTTCGGCAGCTACCACTATCGCTACGCCAGCGGCCGCGAAGGGCATTTCATGGAGACCGGGTTCGCGCCTCGGAAACGCGCGCTTACCCTCTACATCATGGCCGGGTTCGGCGAGTACGAAGACCTCTTAGCCAAACTCGGCAAGCACACGACGGGAAAGTCGTGCCTTTACGTGAAGCGGCTGGCCGACGTCGATCCGGCCATCTTGCGCGAACTGGTCGAGCGCTCGGTCGCCTACATCCGCGCCAAGTACCCGAGCCCCGGTTGACCGCGTCCTCCTCTCCCGCCGTCCGGCCCGACATCAGCGAGGACGCCGTGCGGTTTCTTCGCCGACGGCTCCAAGCGATGCTGCCCGACGCCCGCTTCGACGCCAAGATGATCGCCGAGAACATCGCTTTCGGCGCCGCCGTGCTCGGCGCCGGCCATATCGAATTGGTGGACGACCACGGCTGGTGGTTCGTGGCCAGCGAGTTCAACTGGCTTGGCGCAGCGTCGCCCGCCAGCGACATTCGTCTGTTCGAGAAAATCCTGCCGTTCCCCGAACAGTCCCCCACCGGCCATCGGGCGGAGATATACGTCACCGCCTTCGCCGACCACGCTTACTTCCGCATCGGCGAGCGAACCACTTGGATTCGGGGCGAGCCCGTGCGCGGCGCACTTCCCGACCAAGGCGTGACGCCCCCTTGGTGCCCGAACGTGCTCGCTTTCCGCGTGCCCAAGCCGTAGCGTCGGGCTAGCAGTCTCCGCCCCGCATCCTTGGCTACGCCGCGAACGCGGGCGGAGACCGCTAGACGTTGAAGCGAAAGTGAATCACGTCGCCGTCCCGTACGACGTAGTCCTTGCCCTCTAACCGACGCCGTCCCGCTTCCCTAGCGCCGGCCTCGCCTCTGTAGGCAATGAAGTCATCGAACGAGACGACCTCGGCGCGAATGAAGCCGCGCTCGAAGTCGGTATGAATGACGCCGGCGGCTTGCGGCGCGAGCGTGCCCACGGGAACCGTCCACGCACGCGCCTCCTTCGGCCCGGCGGTGAAGTAATGGTGCAAGCCGAGCAGCCGATAGCCGGCGCGGACGACGCGGTGCAGGCCCGGCTCGTCGACGCCCAAGTCGCGTAGGAACTCGTCCCGGTCGGCGTCCTCCAACTCGCTGATCTCCGCTTCGATCTTCGCGCACACGGGCACCGCAATGGCCCCTTCGCTCGCGGCGAGTTCAGTCACGTCGTCAAGCAAGGGATTGTCGTGGAAGCCGTCCTCATCGACATTGGCGACGTACATGACCGGCTTTTGGGTGATGAAGTGGCACTCCCCCAACGCCGCCAATTCGTGCGCGGCCAAGCCGAGCGAGCGAACCGCGCGCCCCTCGTCCAAGCCCGCTCGAACCTTGTCCAGCACGGCGACCAGCGCGCGGGCATCCGCATCGCCGGCGTTGGCGATGCGACGGTTGCGATCATAGACTCGGTCCGCGGTCGCCAAGTCCGCTAGCGCGAGTTCCACGTTGATCACATCGATGTCGTCCCGGGGCGATGTCGTCCCGGCCACATGCACTACGTTGTCGTCGGCGAAGCAACGCACCACATGGACTATGGCGTCGGTTTCCCGGATGTGCGCCAAGAACTGATTGCCGAGGCCCTCGCCCTTGGACGCGCCGGCCACCAACCCGGCGATGTCCACGAACTCCATCGCGCTCGGCACCACCCGCGCGGGGTTGACGATCGCGGCAATGCGATGCAAGCGAGGGTCCGGCACCGGCACCACGCCGGTATTGGGTTCGATGGTGCAGAAAGGGAAGTTCTCGGCGTCCACGGTCGCTTGCGTCAAGGCGTTGAAAAGCGTCGACTTGCCGACATTGGGCAGTCCGACGATGCCGCAGTTGAAGCCCATCGGTCAGCCCTGTGATCGCTGGGCGTGAAACACGTTCATCGCCTTTTGCCAGTCGCCGTCGAGCACTAGGGCGAGGGTTTCGTCGTCGAGAAACGACGCCGTCGCGACCGCGTCGCGCTCCGCCGCCGGCATGGTGACGCCGGTGAGATAGGCCACCATGTCGTCGGCGTTGCCGGGGTGGCCGATGCCGATTCTGAGCCGTGCGAAGCGGCGGTCGCCGGCGAAATCGCCGATGATGCTCTTCAAGCCGTTGTGGCCGTTGTGGCCGCCGCCCGTCTTCAAGCGGCAGACGCCGACCGGGAAGGCGACTTCGTCGTATGCGACGAGCACTTGATCGGTGTCGATCTTGTAGAACCGCGCCATCGCCGCTACCGCTTGACCGGAAAGATTGACGTAAGTGGTGGGCAACAACAGCCTGAGATCATGGCCCAAGATGTCGCCCCGCCCGACGAGGCCTTTGAACCTGCGCGCAGCGCGTAAAGGTACGCCGAAGCGCCCGGCCAAGCGCTGCAGCCAATCCGCGCCGACGTTATGCCGAGTCGCCGCGTAGCGTACCCCCGGGTTGCCGAGCCCGGCAATCAAGCGGATGGCCACCTCGCGCCACCGTTCGCCTCAAGACTGTCCCGAACTCCCGGCTAAGGGACCAGCCGCGTCCTGCTCGGCTTCCTCCTCGCCGTCGTCGCCGCCCCCGCCGCCCCGCCTGGCGGAAACGCCGACCACGGGGATGTCATGGTCGTCTCCCAAGCCCAAAGCGACGACGGCCACGCCTTCCGGCAATGCCAAATCGGACAGATGCATCGATTGGCCAACTTCGAGGTGGGCGACGTCGACCTCGATGGCCTCGGGCAAGTCCTTGGGCAGGCAGCTCACTTCGACTTCGATGAGGTTGTGCGCCAAGCGCCCGCCACCGAGCTTGACGCCGACGCAGCGGTCTTCGTTGACGAAGCGCAGCGGCACATGCACGTGTACCGGCTTGTCTTCGCTGATGCGCAGGAAGTCGATGTGTTGAACTTTCTCCGTCGCCGGATGACGCTGCACCTCGCGCAGCACGCAGGCTTGCGTCTTCTCGCCGACCCTAAGGCGCAGAATCTGCGAAAAGAACGCCGCCTCCTGCATGGCTTTGGCGAGGTCGCGATAGGCGATGGCAAGCGGCACCGGCGCCACGCCAGCGCCATAAAGGATGCCGGGCACTTTGTCGGCCAATCGGCGTAGCCGCCGGTTCGCGCCCTTGCCTAGCTGTTCGCGGAACTCGGCGCTAACGACGATCTGTTCGGTCATATCCTGCTCCATACCCTATGCGGCGTTCGCACCCTTGTATGCGTACATGCGTACGTCTATCCACCGCGGTCCTGAGACTGGCTGGGGCGGCAGGATTCGAACCTGCGCATGCCGGGATCAAAACCCGGTGCCTTACCGCTTGGCGACGCCCCAATATCCGCAACGCGAGAACGAACGCCCGAATCGGGCGCCGCTCTAGACATCAAGCACCCGCCCACTTCCACGCCGTTGGCGCGGGTTGCTCCGTGCGGGGCGCACTATTGTGATGGCGGCCTTAGAGCAAGTCAAACAAGACGACGCTCACGGGTACCCGAGATATATGTGGATGGACTTGACGTACTCGGAGAAAGACGGCGTTTTGGGGCAAAGCCCGACGCTCACTCGCCCCCGTCCGAGGCCTCGTCCGGCTTCACTTTCTCGTCGTCCCGCGCCTTGCCGAGGGCGCGCTTGGCCAACCTTTCGTGCTCCCAAAGCAACGTGTCGACGAAATGCTCGCAATCCAGCCGGTCGTGCTCCCTGAAGGCGCGTTCGCAATGAATGACGCTATGCACATCCGCCACGAAGTCGTCGTAGTCGACGCGCTGCATGGCGCAGGCCGGCAGCAACGCCACAAGCGTCGCCGCCGCAACGGCGAGTCCGCGCCGCGTCTTCGTTTCAGTCGAGGGACCACTCCTTGCACACCACCGTGACGCGATGGCCGCTACGCGCCGCCACGATCTTGCCGGGGCGAGGCCCGAGCGGCGTCTGCCGCCAGCGCGACAGCGCCACGGTCCAGCCGAACTGTTCGAACTGCGCGAGATCGCCGTTCTCGTCATGCTCCACGCCCACGACCGGCCGTGCCGGATCGTAACTCCCACGCACCCAACGGCGCAACGCAGCGACTGGCGCGGACCAACCCAAGACCGCATGCATGAGCACCTCGGCGCTCGCGCCGTGAACGACCTCGCCACGCGCGTCGGTCACGGTCAGCTCGCGATCGTCGCCGGCGAGCCGGGAGCGACCTTGACCGAGAGGGCCCCAGAAGTCGATTTCGTAACGTTCCCCCGTTTGTCGCCAATCGAACGATGCGGAGAACGATTCGTCGTCGTAATGCACGCCGATCTTGCCGCGCAAGCGATAGTCGATGTCCCCGCCATCGACTGGACGCTGAAACGCGCAGCCGTTGGCCAAGAGCAGCGTCAGCGCAATGCACGACAGCGAGCTTCTTGCGAAGGCGACCTTGGTGGGCACGAGTGTCGTATGCTTGAGGTGTCGCCATAGTAACCGGCGGCACTAGCCAGCGCATCGTCGCCGACACCCGCGAGGATTTGCCGCGCCAACGAGCTATCGGCCATCGTACGCAAAGCTCCACGGCCTGTAGACTTCGCGCCCTTTGGTAGGCGAAGCGCACCAAAGCCATGTCCTTGTCCACATCCATAGTCGCCAAGCTCGACGGCCTCGCCGACCGACACGAGGAGCTGTCCCGCCTGCTTTCCGAGCCGGAGGCGACCGCGAACCGCGAGCGGTTCACCAGCCTGCTGCAGGAGTATGCGGAGCTTGAGGAGGTGGTCGCGAGCTATCGTGCCTACGAAGAGGCGATCAAACAGCTCGACGAAACCGAGGACCTCCTCGACGACGAGGACGAAGCGATCCAAGAGCTCGCCCGCGAGGACGCGCAAGCGTTGCGGGTGACGCTGCGCACCGTCGAAGGCGACCTGAAGCAGCGCTTGATTCCGAAAGACCCGAACGACGAACGCAACGTATTCTTGGAAATCCGCGCCGGCACCGGCGGCGACGAAGCGGCGCTCTTCGCCGGCGATCTGTTTCGCATGTACGTCCGTTACGCCGAGGACGTCGGCTGGGAGGTGGAGGTGTTGAGCGAGCGCGCCGGCGAGCATGGCGGCTTCAAGGAGGTCATCACCCGCGTCGTCGGGCGAGACGTCTACAGTCGGCTGAAGTTCGAATCCGGCACCCATCGCGTGCAGCGGGTGCCGGAGACGGAGTCTCAAGGACGCATCCACACTTCCGCTTGCACCGTCGCCGTATTGCCCGAGCAGGACGCCATCGACGACGTCGAGATCGACAAGGACGAAATCCGCGTCGATACCTACCGCTCCTCCGGCGCCGGCGGCCAACACGTCAACAAGACCGACTCGGCAGTGCGCTTGACCCACCTGCCGAGCGGCCTCGTCGTCGAGTGCCAAGAAGAGCGCTCCCAGTTGAAGAACCGCGCCCGGGCCATGCAGCTCTTGCGGGCGAAATTGCTTGATCGAGCGCAGACCGAGCAACGCGACGAGATCGCCGAGACCCGGCACTCCTTGGTCGGCAGCGGCGATCGTTCGGAACGCATCCGCACGTACAACTTCCCGCAAGGCCGCCTCACCGACCACCGCATCGGTCTGACGCTCTACAAACTCGACGAGATCATCGCCGGCCGGCTGGAGCACCTTATCGAACCGCTCACGCAGGAGCATCGAGCGGACATGTTGCAGAGCTTGGGGAACGACGGCGGTGCGTAGCAGTCCGTCCGTCTTGGCCACGCCAACCGGGAGTGCATCCGCCGCGACGATCGGCGCCTGCGCGGACTACGCGCGCCGACGGTTGCCGCGGGAGGAGGCGGATCTGTTGACGCGCGCGGCGCTCGGGGTGCCACACACGCATCTGTTCGCCTTTGCCGAGCGCACCGTCGAGCCAGCCAACGCAAGGCGTCTGACCGGCTGGGTGCGGCGGCGTAGCGAAGGCGAGCCCGTCGCCTACATCCTAGGCAAGCGCGAGTTCTACGGGCTGACGCTAGATGTGACGCCGGCGGTGCTCACTCCCCGGGCGGACACCGAAACGCTGGTCGAAGCCGCGCTGCCGCTCATCAGGCCTGGGGCGAAGGCGAGAGTGATGGACCTCGGCACCGGTTGCGGTGCGGTGGCGCTAGCGCTTGCCGCCGAACGGCCGGACGCCCGAGTGCTGGCGACAGACTTAGACGTGCGCTGCATCGCGCTTTGCCGCCGCAACGCCGCGCACCTAGGTCTGTCGGTCGAAACGCGCTTGGCGGACGGTTTCGAGGGCATTGACGAGCAATTCGATTTGATCGTCAGCAACCCTCCCTATGTCGCCGAGGACGACCCTCACCTGAGGCGCGGCGATTTGCGATTCGAGCCCCGCCAAGCGGTCGTCGGCGGCGGGCGCGATGGTCTCGAGTTCGTCGCTCGGCTCATTGCCGAAGCGCCCGACCACCTCGTCGCCGGCGGCGCCCTCGCCATCGAACACGGCTCGGAGCAAGGCCCACGGACGCGGGGCCTGTTTCGCGCTCGGGGCTTCAAGGACATCGAGACCCACCGCGACATCGAACGCCGCCCCCGGGCGACCGTCGGCAAGCGACCATGAACGACGAACAACTGTTGCGCTACAGCCGCCAGATCATGCTGCCGGAGTTCGACGTGGCAGGCCAAGAGGCGCTGCTCGACGCCAACGCCTTGCTCGTCGGCCTCGGCGGCTTGGGTTCTCCGGCGGCCTTGTATCTCGCCGCCGCCGGCATCGGCTCGTTGACGTTAGTGGATCACGACACCGTGGACATCTCCAATCTCCAGCGGCAAATCATCCACGACGTACGCTCGCTCAATCGCGCCAAAGTCGATTCCGCCGCCGAACGGATCGCCGCTATCAACCCGGACACGCAGGTCAATACCATCACCGGCAAACTCGACGGCGAGCAACTCGCGCAGGAGGTTGGCCGAGCGGACGTGGTGCTGGACGGCACGGACAACTTCGCCGCACGCTACGCCATCAACGCGGCTTGCGTCGCCGCCGGCACGCCCCTCGTCTCCGGCGCGGCGATCCGCTGGGAAGGACAAATCGCCGTCTTCGACGCTCGCCAGCCGGATGCGCCGTGCTATCAATGCCTGTACACGGACGCAGCCGACGAAGCGCTGAACTGCGCCCAGAACGGCGTCGCGTCGCCGTTGGTAGGCATCGTCGGCAGCGTGCAAGCCATGGAGGCCATGAAAGTGCTCGCCGGGGTCGGCGAAACGCTAGCGGGATACGTCCTCTACGTAGACGCCAAGCGCATGGAGTGGCGCAAGCTGCGACTGAAGCGCAATCCACGTTGCCCAACTTGCAACACCGCGCCGGCGCCCCCCGCTATTCCGTAGCACGTTACGCCAGCGAAGAGAGCGCCCGCACCACCTCCCCAGCCAAGTCTTCGCCGGTGATCGCCTCGTAAGTGCCCAACCACCCGGGATTCGCGACGTTGATCTCCAACACCTTCGCACCGACCAAGTCGGCGGCAGCGAAACGCACGCCGAGGGCATCGAGCTTCGCCGCCAACACGCCCGCGATCCGACGTTCGTTGGGGCGAAGCTCGGCGGCGAACGCGGCAGCGCCGGCGCACAGGTTGCCGCGGTGATCGACGGGCCGCCGGCCATAGACGCCGAGCACCCGTCCGGCGACGATCAACAGGCGTTTTTCGTCCTCCTCCCCCGGGTCGACGTACTCTTGCAACAGCGCGTAGCGGCCGCCACGGGTCAAGTGCTCCAAGATGGCGCGATTGTTGGTGTCGCGCTCGCGCAAGCGGAACACGCCGCGACCGAAACTCGACGCCGGCGGTTTGACGATCCAGTCGCCGCCTTCGGCCACCCAGCCGGCGAGACGCTTGGCGTCGTTGCTCAGGTAGGTCAACGGTTGCGGCAACTCCGGGCAGGCGAGAAGCAGCGAGACTTTGCCGTGCTGGTAGATGAAGGCGTCGGTGGTGTTGACGAAGCGACGTTGCGCCAAACTCCGTAACATCTGCATGCGATCCAAAAAGGTCGCTTCGGCACCGAAGCCGAGCATGAAGTAGAGGTGGAAGCCGGTCAACGCGAGCCGCTCGCCGGCCACGGTGCTCGCAACCAAACGGCTGGCTTCGACGCCGAGCGACTCGCGGTCGACATTCACCACCCCCCAGCCGGCGCGGGTGAATGCACGAGGCAGGCGCTCGTGGTTGTCGTTCGCAGGGCCGGCTTCGGCGGGGGAGGAAGCGCCAACGAAAAACGCGACTTTCGGCAACGGGAGTCGGTACTCGGGATGGGTGTATGATCGAGTCATGTTACGCGACTACAGCCTGCAACCCCGCGATGTGCCGGTACATTCTCCGGCGTTCTTGACCGACGCCCGCCGGCAAGAGCTGCGCACCGACATCAAGCGCTTGCTCGCCGAACGCGACGCCGTGCTAGTGGCGCACTACTACGTAGACGGCGACATCCAAGACCTCGCCGACGAAACCGGCGGCTGCGTGGCGGACTCCTTGGAGATGGCGCGCTTCGGCCGCGACCACCCGGCGAGCACGTTGATCGTCGCCGGCGTACGCTTCATGGGCGAGACGGCGAAGATCCTATCGCCAAGGAAGCGGGTGTTCATGCCGACCTTGGCGGCCGAGTGTTCCTTGGATCTCGGCTGTCCGCCGGACGAGTTCCAAGCGTTCTGCGAAGCCAATCCGGAACGCACCGTCGTGGTCTACGCCAACACATCCGTGGCGGTCAAGGCGCTCGCGGATTGGGTGGTCACCTCCAGCGTCGGCTTGCAGATCGTCGAGCGCCTAGCGGCGCGGGGCGAGAAGATCCTCTGGGCGCCGGACAAGCACTTGGGCGCCTACATCCGCGCCAAGACCGGCGCCGACATGCTGTTGTGGTCCGGCGCCTGCGTAGTACACGAGGAGTTCAAGTTCAAGGCGCTGCTAGATATGAAGCGCGTCTACCCGAACGCCGGCGTGCTGGTGCATCCCGAGTCGCCGGCCGCGGTCATCGACTTCGCCGACTGCGTCGGCTCCACCAGCCAGATCATCCGCGCCGCCGAAGAGCTGCCGCACGATACCTTCATCGTCGCCACCGACCGCGGCATCTTTCACAAGCTACGCAAAACCAACCCGGGCAAGCGTTTCATCGAGGCGCCCACCGCCGGCGACGGCGCCATGTGCCGAAGTTGCGCCCACTGCCCGTGGATGGCGATGAACGAACTCGAAGCCTTGGCGACGACTTTGGTGCAAGGCGACAACGAGATACTGGTGGATCCGGAAGTGGGCGCCAGAGCCATGAAGCCGTTGCGAAGGATGCTCGATTTCAAGGCATAGCGGACGCCTACCGCTCGTTGTCGGAGTCCTCCCTCGTCGCTTCGAGCTCCGTGCGCAAATCCACGACGCGCTGGGCGAGGCCGGCGACGAGGTAATCGTCTTCCTCGTCCGCCAAACGATGCGCGTAGTCGATGTGCTGAATGGCCATTCGATAGGCGCCGACCAGCGCGAAGTACTCGGCGCGGGCGCGATGCACGGCAACGGTATCGCCAGCAAGGCCGGCGGTTTCCGCCAACAGTTCCCAGACGTCGATGTCGTCGCGATTGACCCGTACATGCCGCCATAGCACTTCCACCGTGTCGGCGTAGCGTTCGGCCCGGTTCAGCGCGAGGGCGTAGAGGAACGTCAACGGCTCGTTGTCCGGGTTGATCGCCAGCTCACGGGCGAGCAGGGCCAGCGCTTCGTCGACGCGCCCGGCGGCAATCAGCATTTCGGCGAAAGACGCGGTCATCAGCAGGCTGTCCGCGTGCTGCCGACGCAACACCCGGGCAGCGTCCACAGCGTGCTCGTAGTCGCCGTTGTTCGACAGCGCAACGGCGACGGCGTATTTGTCCGCATCGCCACCGCCTTTGCGGGCCAGCGCTTCCGCCAGCGCCCGGGCCGGCGACTCGGCGTAGCGAATCTGCGCCCGAGCGCGCATGAACTGGTAGTCCATCGACGGCGGCACCTGCCGTTTCGGGAAGCGTTGCGCGTGGTTCTTGGCATCCGAGATGCGCGTATCCTCAAGCGGATGGGTGAGCAGGAACTCCGGTGGCTTGTCCACGAACCGGAAGGCGCGCCGCATGCGGTCGAACATGCGCGCCATGCCGTCGGGGTCGAGCCCGGCGGCCGCCAAGGTGTTGAGGCCGATGCGATCCGCCTCCTGCTCCCGGGCGCGGCTGAAGCGCAAGCCCCGGTCTTGCGCCAACGCTTGCGTGCTGGCCGCTGCCGCCATCCCGGCTTCGCCGCCGCCGGTGGCCGCCACGACTATCGAAGCGAGCAGGCCGGCGAGCATCCACGGCGTCATGGCGCGCGCCTCCTCGACGCCGCGCGCGTAGTGCCGCTGACTCAAGTGCGCCAGCTCGTGGGCGATGACGCCGGAGTACTCGCTCTCGTCTTCCGCATAGAGGAACAACCCCGTGTTGACGCCGACGATGCCGCCCGGCACGGCGAAGGCGTTGATCTGCGGACTATCGATAAGCACGGTTTTGAGGACCGCTTCGGTCAGGTCGGATTTCTCCGCCAACCGATGGATGTTCAACTGAACGTAGTACTTGAGGATGGGGTCGTCCACGGTAGGCACACTGGCCCGTATCCGCTTCAACGCCACTTGGGCAAGCTCGCGCTCCGCAGCCGGCGATATGACCGCCGAGGACCCGTCGCCGAGCGACGGCAGATCGGCCGCCGGCGAGGACCGCGCGACGAGCACGGCCAACACGCATGTGACAAAGCAAAACTTGAGCATCGACGTTTGCCCTCGGCCTCGCGTCAACGGTAAGCAACGATCATACCCACTTAAGACCATCGATCCGCCCAATGTGTCCCTCGCGGTGTGCCATAATCCCGCTATGTCTCGAACAGCCGAGCTGGACGCCACCGGGCTCAACTGCCCGATGCCGCTATTGAAGGCCAAGCAAGCGTTGAATGCGCTCGTCGCCGGGGACCGGCTGCATGTGGTCGCCACCGACCCGGGCTCGGTGCGTGATTTCCAAGTGTTTTCCGAGCAAAGCGGCCATGCCCTACTCGACGCGCGGGAAGAAGAAGGGCGTTACTACTATCTGCTGGAAAAGAAGGCGAGAGCGTAACCGCCTTCGGCGACGGCCTTGCGACGCTAGCAGTCTGTCGGACTTGGCGGCGTCGGCCGCGAAGTCCGACGGAGTGATAGGGCGGCTTGGGCTGGGGCGAGAGGCGGCGCCGAACGGCGACGGCTTTCGTGGCGCTAGCAGTAAGCTTCGCCTGACACACGCCGGCCAAGCCTTCGTATGAAGTTCGTTGATGTCATCAGCGGCTGGATCAACCGCTACTTCGCCAACGAAGAGGCGATCTTCCTCGTCGTCGGCATCGTCGTGGCGATGCTCATCGTCATCACCCTCGGCACGGTGCTCGCGCCAATCCTCACCGGCCTCGTATTCGCCTTCCTGCTGCAAGGCGCGGTCACTTGGCTGACTAAGCTCCGCCTGCCGAGGCTGCTCGCCATCTGTTTGGTGGAGTTGCTGTTTCTCGGTGCGCTGATCGCACTCTTGGTGGGCGTTCTGCCCTTGGTTTGGCGGCAACTCGGCGACTTGGTGAACGCCTTGCCCCGACTTATCGAGCGGCTGCGGGAGGAGACATCGGCACTATCCACCAACTACCCGGAGTTTTTCTCCGAGGTCGCTTTGAACGAGTGGATCGCCAGATTGAGCCAGCAAGTGACGGACCTCGGCGGCACCGTCGTGCAGAGCTTGGTAGTGCAACTACCCAACGTGCTGGCCGTGTTCATCTTCGCCATATTGGCGCCCATCGCACTCTTCTTTTTCCTCAAGGACAAAGACCGAATGCTCGGCGGCATGAAACGGCTACTGCCGCGCAAGCGCGACTTGCTGGAGCAGATCGGCGCGGTGATGGGCGTGCAGATGGCCAACTACGTCCGCGGCAAGATCATCGAAATCCTCATCGTCGGCGTCGTCACCTTCGTCACGTTCTCGCTGCTCGACCTGAATTACTCGGCGCTGTTGGGCTTGATGGTAGGCATCTCCGTGCTGATTCCATATGTTGGCGCGGCGGCGGTGACCATTCCGGTAGCCACCGTGGGCTTGCTGCAATTCGGCTGGAGCTTGGATTTCCTCATGGTGATGATCGCCTACGCGATCATCCAAGCCTTGGACGGCAACGTGCTGGTGCCGCTGCTGTTTTCCAAGGCCGTCAACCTGCACCCCATCTCCATCATCCTCGCCGTACTGGTGTTCGGCGGCATCTGGGGATTCTGGGGAGTCTTCTTCGCCATTCCGCTCGCAACGCTGGTAAAGGCGATCTACAACGCTTGGCCGAAACTCGAGTCGGGCCAAGACGCTGCGGGGGTGGGGGTGGTGGATTCGAGGTGACGTGAGGAGGTGACGCTGTGCATTGGCTGCTTTGCGCGTGGGCTTTGGGACGACTGCTACAGATGCCGGCTGAGGGATGCCGCTTGAGAGTGACCGGTCATTCGACGGGTTGATCGACGAAGCTCGCTTGCGTCCGCTCCGGGCCATCGGGACGTAGGCATGGTGGCGACGCTCTCCCCGAGCCCGAGCGTCTCGTTACGGGTCCAGCGGGCGCAGTCACCCGTGGGAATTAGGGGCCGTGGTTACGGGTCAGGGATCCGGAAAGCACTTTCCGGTAAGTTCACCACTGCGACGGCTTGCTGAGCTCTATGCCGGGAATCGGGTCCGGCAACTGTGAACGTTGCAGCGCGTTCTTCCGGATATGCCTCGTGAAATTGGCGTGCTTCATGAGCTGGCGCGATACCCTGCCGGTCCTAGGTCTAGGTGTCACCAGCCCGATTGTCTTGCCGTGGTGGTGCCTCACGAGGCGCATCGCCTCGGCGATGTCGCTGTCGTTGCTTGCGACGACCGCACAATCGTAGGCATCCAGCCACGCATCATTCAGCAGATGCACCGCGAGATTGACGTCGGAGCCTTTCTCCTCGGTGCGGATCACCTCCACCGTGCGCCGACTTCCGACTGGCTGCGCGAGCGGCGCCCGGATCCTGTGGCTGAGGAAGTGTCCGAAATACACCTCGACTTCTGGCCGGTAGTGCTGGAGGGCACGGAGATAGACGTCCTGCCTCTGCGGCTTCGACGGATCGTCAGGGGTAGCCTTCACTTTCGTTGTGAAGTACTTGACCGCCAAGATGTCGTGATGGCGCTGGAGAACTTTCGCGAACAGAGCAGGCAGGTCCAGCCACTTCCACGCCGTCCCTTTGACTGCTCCGTAGTAGAAGTTGAAGCCGTCGACATAGACGTAGGTGCGCATCGATGTCTGCCCAAAAAAGCAGGGGCCTCCGAAGAGGCCCCGCGCCTTGCGGTCGAAACCCCAAGGGGAGTTGACGGCAATCTAAACACTTCAAGCCACGAAGGTCAAGTGAGTAGCAGAATCGGCCAAGAACTGCTTCTTCGCCATTCTGCTCGCGATGCTGATAAGGCAATTTACAGCGCTTAGCCGAAACCGAATCGGGCCAAGACGCTACCGGGGCGGGCGTGGTAGATTCGACGTGTGGAGAGGAGGGGGACGCTGTGCATTGGCTGCTTGCGGTTGGTCTATGAAGACGACTGTGCATCGATGCCGGCCAAGGAATGTTGCTTGCGAGTGACGAGTCGTTCGACGAATTGACGGACGAAGCCCTCTTGCGTCCTCTCGGGGCCATCGGGACGTAGCATGGCGACGCTCTCTCCCGAGCCCGGACGAGTGGCCTTGGTCCGCCAGCGCCGCTACCTCGTCGAGAACGTGACACAGCCGCCGTGTCCCGGTGAAGCCACGCTGGTCGATCTATCCTGCCTCGACGACGATGCGCAGGGCGAACCGCTGTCGGTGCTGTGGGAGCACGAACTCGACGCCCGCATGCTTGAGGACGATGGCTGGTCCGCCGTCGCCGACAAGGACTTCGACGACCCGGCGCTGTTCGCCGCCTACCTTCGTACGCTGTCGTGGAACTGCGTGACGGCGACCGACCCAAACCTCTTCCAAGCGCCCTTCCGCGCCGGCATCGACATCAACGCCTACCAGCTCGGCCCGCTGAGCAAGGCGCTTCGGCTGCCGCGAGTCAATCTGTTCATCGCCGACGACGTGGGGCTCGGCAAGACCATCGAGGCCGGTCTCATCGCCCGCGAACTGCTGTTGCGCCGACGCATTGATCGGATCGTGGTCGCCTGCCCTCCCGCGATGCTCGATCAGTGGCAGGACGAGATGGAAGCCCGTTTCGGCCTCGCATTCACCATTCTCGACCGCGCCTACCTGACCCGAATGCGCCGCGAGCGCGGTTTCTCCGTCAATCCTTGGACCACCCACTCCCGCTTCCTGATCTCCCATCGCCTGCTTGTCGACGAGACCTACGCCTCGGGCCTGCGCGACTGGCTCGGCGAGTTCGCGCCGCAAACCCTCCTGATCCTCGACGAGGCGCACAACGCCGCACCCGCGAGCGGTGCGCGCTACGCCATCGACTCGCAGATCACCCGCGCGATCCGCGACATCGCGCCCCGTTTCGAACACCGTTTGTTCCTGTCCGCGACGCCGCACAACGGGCATTCGAACAGCTTCTCCGCCCTGCTCGAAATTCTCGACCCCCAGCGATTCTGCCGCGGGGTGCGCGTGCTCAAGGGGCAACTCGACGAAGTACTGGTGCGGCGGCTCAAGTCCGACATTCGGGAGCTCGAAGGCGGCTTTCCCGTACGCAAGGTGGTACCGGTCGAAATCGACGGACTGCCGTCCGATGCGCCCGAATTCGTATTGCCGAGATTGCTCGACGCCTACCGGCTGGAGCGGGAGAAGCGACTCCGGCATGAAACGCGGTCTCGGCAAACTGCCGGCGCATTGGTCATTGGCGGTCTGCAAAAGCGCTTGCTGTCATCCATCGAGGCTTTTGCGAAGACGCTCGCGGTGCATCGCAAGAGCGTGGAACGTGCGCTGGACCGAGCGACGCAGGCGCCCGTGATTTCGGCCGAACAGCAGGCCGATCTCGAACGGCTGACCGTCAGTGAAGAGCTGGACGCGGATGATGTCGGCGAGCCCGAGCAAGTCCGCGATGACACGGACCATGACGACCAGTCTGATCCCTCCGAAATCGACCAAGCCGAACTGATGACCGCGGCCACGGCGGCATCGACCGACGGGCGGAAAAAAACACGAAAGGCGTTGAAGCGCGAACTCGCTCTCGTCAACGAGATGCGCGAGATCGCCGAGGCTAGCCGCTACGACGCCGACGTGCGCGTGCGCAAGATCGTTGAGTGGATCGACGCCAAGATGTGCCCGCTGCTGGCAGCGTCTAAGAAAGTACCCCC
>CAYGBI010000006.1:0-1551 GCA_964348085.1 uncultured Pseudomonadales bacterium
GCGACCTTGGCTGGCTTCGATGCCAACCTAACCCGCGCCGCCGCCAGCTTAGGCGCGGGTCCGTGGCTGAGTTTCCGCCGCGTGCAGTTGCCGGTAATCGCGCCCGGCGTGGTCTCCGGCGCCCTCTTCGCATTCGCCACTTCGTTCGACGAGGTGGTTACCGTGCTGTTCATGGGCGGCATCGAACAGCGCACCATTCCGCGCGAGATGTGGGCCGGCATCCGCGAGCAAATCAGCCCCGCCATCCTCGCCGTGGCAACGCTGCTGATTGCCTTCGCCGTCGCCTTCATGCTAGTGGTCGAGTGGCTCCGGCGACGCGGTGGCGAGAAGGTAGCGCCCGCATGAAGCCCCCGCCCGTCCCCTACGTTCAGTTTCAGCATGTCGACAAGAGCTACGACGGCGCCACGATGGTGGTGCGCGACTTGGAGCTCGACGTATACGAGGGCGAGTTCCTCACCCTGTTGGGCCCCTCCGGCTCCGGCAAGACCACTTGCCTAATGATGCTCGCCGGCTTCGAGGCACCGACGGCCGGCACGATCCACATTGCCGGGCGGGCGGTGGCGGACCTGCCGCCACGCAAACGCGACATCGGCATGGTGTTCCAGAATTACGCGCTGTTCCCGCACATGACCGTGGGCGGCAACTTGGCGTTTCCGCTGCAAGTACGCGGGCTCGCCAAAGCCACCACCGCACAGCGCGTGCAAAGAGCACTCGAGCTGGTGCGCCTGGAAGGGTTCGAGGACCGGCGTCCTGGCCAGCTTTCGGGCGGCCAGCAACAACGTGTGGCGATCGCCCGCGCGTTGGTTTTCGAGCCGGAGCTCGTGCTCATGGACGAACCCTTGGGTGCCCTCGACCGCCGCCTGCGCGAAGAAATGCAGTTCGAGATCCGGCGCATCCAACGCTCGCTGGGGGTGACCGTGGTGTACGTCACCCACGATCAGCAAGAGGCCATGGCGATGTCCGACCGGGTAGCGGTCTTCAATCGCGGCCGCATCGAACAGGTGGCACCGCCGGAGGTGCTGTACGAGGAGCCGCAACGACCGTTCGTGGCCTCCTTCATCGGCGACAACAACCTGCTGCCGGGGCGTGTGGTGGGCGTAGACGGCGACATTTGCGTTGTGGACATCGACGGTGCGCGAGTACAGGCGTTCCGGGTTGCGCCGACCGGGGTCGGCGACCCCGTGGTGCTCGCCATCCGCCCGGAACGTGTCGCCCTTGCGCCCGAGGCGGGTCGCTACACCAACGAGACCACGATTCGCGTGCAGGACATCGCGTTTCTCGGCGACCACCTGCGGGTGCAGACCGAGATTTGCGGCAAGGACTTCGTCGTAAAGATCCCCAACATCGTCGGCCACGGCGCCGTGCTCCCCGGCGACGATGTGCGAATCGGCTGGACGCCGACCGATTGTCGAGCGCTGGCGCCACGAAAGCCGTCGCCTCCGGCGCCGCCTCTCGCCCCAGCCCAAGCCGCCCTATCACTTCGTCGGGCGTTGGGGGGGGCACCCCCCCCCAACCCCCCACACAGGACCCCCCCACCCCCACAAGGAAAAA
>CAYGBI010000006.1:1561-75802 GCA_964348085.1 uncultured Pseudomonadales bacterium
CCCCCCCCCCCCCCCCCCCCCCCCCCCCCTATCCGCGCGGCCCTCGCGCCCCCCCCCCCCCCACCCCCCCGACGAACTGCTAGCCCCGGAAGACCAAGAAGGATAAGTACATGAAATATCTAACCGCCATCGTTTTCGCAGCCGCCGCCGCGAGCCACGCCGCGGAGTCCCTTACGGTGGTTTCCTGGGGCGGCGCCTACGGTCGCGCCAGCAAACTCGCCGTGCTGGACCCGTTCTCGGCGGAAACCGGCATAACCATCAACATCGAGGACTACAACGGCGGCCTCGCCCAAGTCCGCGCTCAAGTGGAAACCGGCAACGTGCATTGGGACGTGGTGGATTTCGAGGTCCACGACCTCGTGCGCGGATGCGACGAGGGGTTGTTGGAACTGGTGGATACCGAGCTGCTTGCGCCGGCGCCGGAAGGCACGGCACTCGAAGACGACTATTTCCCGGACACCATCAGCGACTGCGGCGCGAGCCAGTTGTACTACGCCACCATCTACGCCTACAACCAAGAGCTGTTCCCGAACGCAAAGCCCACCACCCTCGGCGACTTTTTCGACCTCGCCAAGTTTCCGGGCCGGCGCGGAATGCGCCGCACGCCGCTCGTCAACTTGGAGTTCGCGTTACTGGCCGACGGCGTGCCGCGCGAGCAAGTGTACGCCGTACTCGACACGCCGGAAGGCAAGAGCCGAGCGTTCGCGAAACTCGACACGATCAAGGACGCCATCATCTGGTGGGAGGCCGGCGCACAACCGCCGCAGCTCCTCGCCGACAAGGAAGTGACCATGACCACGGCCTACAACGGCCGAATATTCAACGCCCAAGTGCTGGAGAAGCAACCCTTCACCGTCGTCTGGCACGGCCAAAGCCTAGACCACGGCGGCTTCGGCATCGTCGCCGGCACCCCTAAGCTGGCGGCCGCCAGCAAGCTCCTGGCATTCGCATCACGACCGGAAACCATGGCGCGCATCAGCCAGTACATCTCCTACAGTCCCGCTCGCCGCTCCGGCACGTCGTTGGTGTCCACGCACTTGGAAACCGGCGTGGAGATGGCGCCGCACATGCCGACGTCGCCGGACAACTTGGCGCTTGCCCTACCCAACAACTGGGAATGGTGGAGCGACCACGCCGACGAAATGAACGAGCGCTTCGCGTCATGGCTGGCCCGCTGACCAGACCCAAAACGTGACCGGCGGCAGTTCCATACGCCTGCGAGCGACCGCGCTGACGCTGCCGCTGGTCGCCTTCATCGGCATAACCTTCGTCGCTCCGCTCGCGACCATGCTCGCCCGCAGCGTCCACGACCCGGTGGTGGCCGACGCGCTGCCACGGACCGTCGCCTTACTGCAGGATTGGGACGGACACAGCGTGCCGTCCGAGGCGGTATTCGCCACTGCGGCAGCCGAGTTCGCCGCAGCCCGGGAGGCGCGCACGCTGGGACGGCTCGCTACCCGCATCAACCGCATCGAAAGCGGTCTGCGCAGCATCATCACCCGCACCGACCGCCGACTGCGAAACGCCGAGCCCACCTCTTGGCGCGACGCCATGATCGAAGCGGCGGACGCTTGGCGCGAGCCGTCGACTTGGCGGGCGATCCGTCGCGCCGGCGATCGGTTCACTTCCCGTCACTATCTGCACGCCTTGGATTTGCAGCGGGACGACAACGACGACGTCGCCCTGCAACCCCCGGAGCGTCGCATCTACATGGCTTTGCTCGGCCGCACTCTGGCGGTTAGCGTCGGCGTCACCGTGCTCTGTCTGGTGCTCGGCTACCCGGTCGCCTATCTGATCGCCCACGCCCCGGAGGGCCGAGCCAACCTGCTTTTGCTGTTGGTGCTGGTGCCGTTCTGGACATCGCTCCTAGTGCGCACCACGTCGTGGATCGTGCTGCTGCAATCCCAAGGCGTCATCAACGACCTGCTTGTAACCCTAGGGCTGATCGGCGACGACGAGCGACTCGCCATGATCTACAACATGACCGGCACCGTAGTGGCAATGACCCACGTACTGCTGCCGTTCATGGTGCTGCCGCTGTATTCGGTGATGCGCACCATTCCGGCCACGCACATGAGCGCCGCGGAATCCTTGGGCGCGAGCTTTCCAACGGCGTTCCGGCGCGTGTATTGGCCGCAGACCCTGCCCGGCGTCGGCGCCGGCTCGCTGTTGGTGTTCATCTTGGCGATCGGCTACTACATCACCCCGGCGCTGGTGGGCGGACGCACGGGCCAACTCATCTCCAACATGATCGCCTACCACATGCAGCAGTCGCTCAATTGGGGGCTGGCCGCCGCGTTGGGTGGTATTCTGCTTGTCTGCGTGATCGGGCTTTACGTGCTCTACGACCGACTGGTTGGGGTGGAGCGGATGAAGTTGGGGTGAGCGGGGCACACTGACCGTGTTGGCGCTACGAAAGGCGTTGCCTATCGGCACCGCCTTTCGCCCAGCCCAAGCCGCCCTAGTACCCGTCGGACTTCGCGGCCGAACGCCGCCAAGTCCGATAGACTGCCAGCGTGGCCGAAGAGCATTGGTCGCGTCGTGAAGCGCTCATGAGCGAGGTTGTACATGGCGTCCTGTCGAAGCGTAGTGTCCGAAGACCCCATCGTGTCGATCGGGATATCCGTATACCCCTGCGAAGATGCGGCAGTCATCGGCTTCGACGAGCGACAGTTCAACCGAATCGTCATCCGCATCGCACAGTATTTTCTTTACAAAGACATGCGCGTGATCTTCGGTTGCGACTGGCGCGAAAACGGCGTCATGCACGCGATCCTGAACTGTGCGGAAATCGCCGCCGGCGCGTCAGCGCGACCGCCCAACCTTACGCGGATGATTAACTTGGCGCCCACCGGCGATGCCCCGGTAAGTCGAGCCGCCTCCGCTGCTCAACACGAGACGCGGGGCACCCTTCAAGTGTGGTCAGTGCGCGACTACGCACGAAAGCTCGGTCGGGATGTACCTCGGCAACGGCCCGACGAACTTCGCATGCTCCGCCGCTGCGTGAACGAGTTGCTCAACCCGGGTGTTCGGATTTGCCTCGGGGGCGAGGACTGGTGCCCGACGATCACCGAAGAAGCCTACTTCGCACTCAAGATGCGCAAGCCCCTCTATCTCATCGGGGGGTTCGGAGGCGCCACCGCCGCCGTGTACGACGCGCTAGATGGCAAGACGTCGAGAGTCCTAGGTGACTTGCGTGAACCCCTGAGCAGGTTCGGGCTCGAAGACCTATCAAACGGCCTTGACGCCACGGACAACGAGAGGCTGGCCGCCGCCACGGATCTCGAAATGGCGCTTGGCCTCACCTGGAAGGGGGTGAAGAAACTCGGCTTGGTTCAGTAGGCAACGGAGGCGCCGCTCGCGGCCAATGACGAGCCCGCCGGCCGCGCCTTGCCGCTGGCCCCGTGCGACACGCCGACATACAAGAAGTCAGCGGGAAGCGCTAGCGGGTATAGTCGAAGCGTTAGCAGAGTCGCGAGCCAGCGAATGAAACCAGCCAGCACGATCGCCGAGGACAAGAGTTCCTCCAGTTCCGGTCGCCTACCCATCCCGGCTGAGCAGGAAGCAACCATCGAGCGTCTGCGAGAAGAAAACGCGAGGCTACGGTCTGAGCTTTCGGCGCTTCGGGGAAGCAATCAAGCATCCCCCGTCGAAGCGAACTGGGAGGCCGAGATGCGCCGTGGCATCGTCTACGCCGACGGCCGCTCGTCTACCAGCGCCATGGCGGCTGGACGATTGCTTACGCAGCTTTCCGGGTTGGCCAAGGAACGCATGAAGGCGGGCGCGATCCCGGACAGCGACGAGTTCGACTACCTGCCGAAACCCAGTAGCGACGAAGCGCGGCTCGAGGCGGATTTCGTGCGCTGGGGGTATTGCCTCGTCGCCGACGCCATGTCGCCGGAACAGGTGCAGGCGCAGTTGGCTCGGCTCAAGAGTCAGGCGGCCGCCGAGCGGCGCTTGGACGCCGCGATCATGACCAGCCGCAACAAGCGAGCACAGCTCGTCGCCAATCTCGTGCTCAAGGGAGCGGTGTTCCGGGACGCGGTGGAGTTCAAGGAATCCGCCGCACAGCGCGGCCCGTTGGTGGATCGCCTGCTGACCAAGGTAATGGGCGAAGGCTTTGGTCTCGGTTGCGCTCACGGGTCGATTGTCCACTCGGGCGGCGGCTTGCAGGAATTGCATGTCGATCAAGGCGGCATACCGATGCCGTATCCACCCTTTCCGTTCGGCTCGCTGATCATCTGGTGCTATACGACGTTCAACTTCGCCAACGGCGGCACCTACATCGTGCCGGGCTCGCACCGCGCCGCAAGCGGCCGCACCAGTTTCCAAGAAGGCGCGGACTTGCGTCGGTTGGTGGACGGCGAACCGGGGCTGGTGGCGATTTGCGCACCGCCAGGCACCTGCGTGCTCACGGATACGCGTGTGCTGCATGGCGGCGGGCGGCGTCTAGCGGCCGGCACTCGCTATGCCATGCGTTGCCACTACAACCGGCACTTCATTCGCGCGCTACATGAGCAGTCCACGGCCAATCTTCACGTGCCGGACGAGGTCTACGAACTGCTTTCGCCACGGCTGAAGCAGATGATGGGAATTACCGTCTACGACCGGGAGCCGACGGGCGAGCTCGCCACCAACGGTTCAAGCGGGTCGGCCTGAGGCCCTCGCCTGCAGTCCCCGTTTCCGGCCGGTTGCGAGCGCTTCCTCGACTCGGCCAAACGGATGTTCGACTCGCCTTATTCGCTTTACCAAGGCACATGAAAGAACGCGAGTTCCTCCACTTCCGTCTGACTGCGCGTGGTCAGTTTGACCGGCGTGGATGCCTTCTCGATCACGCCGAGGTCGGAGAGCCATTCGCAGGCGATGATGACATCGTGCATGTCGTAGTTGCGGCGAAAGTGGTGGCTTAAGTCCGTTGCCGAGCGCGGCTCGCCGCCCGCTTCGTCCAAGTACTCGATCACTGGCGCGAACAGTTCCTCGGCGCGTGGCGCCAAGTACGCATCGATCGCCTCAAGCGCGGTGGCAACCGCCGGGCGCGTAACGTTGCCCTCCAAGAGATCGGCGTAGATGAGCTTGAACAAGGCGGGATTGAGCCGCAGCGCGGCGATCACCGCCTCGCGGTCGACAATCTCGCCCGCCAAGCCTACCTCCACTTCCGCCAAGGCTCGTGCGGTTATGAGAATCCACAGCGCCGTGTAGGTGTTGTCTTGTTTGATTTCGTACCACTTGCGTGCCTTGTACAACGTCGCCAAAGCGTGTTGCGCGCTGCCCATCACCTGCACCTTCGTATCGCGAGCGCCGATCTCGTCGAGTCCCCGGAAGATGGCGTCGATGGACGGGTCGCGACTGAAGAGCAGGCGCCCCTTGGCGAACAGGGAGTGCTCGAAGGTGTTGCGCACCGAGGCCTCCAAGCGGCGACGAAACTCGCCGCGTGGCTGCACGGTGGTGTGGATGTTGATGTCGTCCTCCACCAAGGCGACGCCGTGGGTCTTGGTTTTCTTGTCGTCGGTGCAGATCAACACCAAGTCGATATCCGACTTGTCCCACACTTCGTCGTGGGAAAGGCTGCCGCAAAGGACGGCGGCGAGGATGTGATCGTCCTCTTGGACATCTTCGATGAGGCGGTCGAGGGCCGCCTCGAAACGCGCTCGCGCTACCGATGGCATCGCCGCTCTACTGCTTTTGCACGACTTGCCCGATGATGGTCTCGCGCCGACGCGCAATGCAACCGCCGACGCGCTAAAGGAACTCGCCAAGCATCCGCAGCAGATTCGGCGTCGCCCGCTCGACCACCGCCAGCATGTCGGTCACCTCGATCACCGCAGGCCCCCGCCCGGCGGCGGGGTTGACGACCATGCAGATGCCCGCGTACGGCAGCCGCAACTCCCGGGCGAGGGCCGCCTCCGGCATCGCCGTCATGCCCACCAGCGTGCAACCGTCTCGGGCCATGCGGTCGATCTCCGCCGCGGTTTCCAAGCGCGGGCCCTGGGTCACGCCGTACACTCCGCCGTTCCGCACTTCGACGCCGACCCGACCGGCGGCTTCTGCCAAGCTTTGCCGTAGCCCGGCATCGAACGGCACGCTGAAATCGGCGAACAGCGGATTGGCGCCGTCCGAAAACGTGTGCTCGCGCCCCCACGTGTAATCGATGAGTTGATCGGGCAGCACCAACTCGCCGTCGGCGAGTTCGGGCGCGATCCCGCCCACAGCGAATGCCGCGACCACCGCCTCGACCCCGAGTTCGCGCAGCAGCCATAGGTTGGCGCGGTAGTTGATTTCGTGCGGCAAGAACTTGTGGGGCAAGCCTTGGCCGGGTGTGCCATGGCGATGCAAGAACACGGCGTCGGGTAAATCAGGCGAGCGCGTCGGCAACGCCGACGCCGTGCCGTACGGCGTTTGCGTCGAGTCCGCAGCCGGGCGTGAATCACGCCCCCACGCGGCGAGCGCCGTGCCACCGATGATCCCAATCCGCATCAAACCGACCTTAGGCGAACACCGGCAACGAATAGATGCCGGAGAGTTGCCGGAATGCGCCGTCGAAGTCCATGCCGCGGCCGACGAGGTACTCGTTCGGCGCTTCCAAGGCAACGTACTCGGCTTGGGCGACGGCGTTCGGCACCTGCTTGCGCACCAGCACGGCGCTCAGTAGCTGTTTGGGCCTGCCTTCCTTGAGCGCATCCTGAACCGCAGCCAAGGTGGCGCCTTCGTCCAGCACGTCGTCGACCACAAGCACCGTGCGCCCCGACACCGACCGGTCGAGGCCGCGCAGCACGCGCACGTCGCCGCCGGCAGCGCCGCGGTAGCGGGTCACGTGCATGTAGTCGAGTTCCAAGTCGAAATGGAAACGGCGCAGGAGGTCGCCGGTGAACGGCAGGCCGCCGTTCATCAGGCACACCACGATGGGCCGCGCGTCCCACAACGGCACCGTCAACCGGGCGGCGAGGCGATCCACGGCGACGTCCACGACCGAGGCAGTGAACAAGCACCGAGCACCGTCGGGTAAGCCGGCCATGCTCGGGCGCTAGACCCGAGCCGCCGGCGGGTTCGCCGGGTCGGGTTCTGGCGACGGTGCGGATGCGACATGCAGGGTGCGGGTGGGGAAAGCGAACTCGGCACCGTGGCCCTCGACGATTGCGGCGATCTTGAACAATACATCCTCCTTGATGGTATGGAACTCGGTCCACACGGTGGTCTTGGTGAACGTGTACACCATGACGTCGAGCGACGACGGTCCGAAGTCCAGGAAGTTCACCATCAGCGTGCGTTTCGTGTCGATCGCTTCGTGGTTGACGAGCATATCGCGCACGTCGTCGATCACCTTGCCGAGCACCGAGATGTCGTCATACCGAATGCCGATGATCTCGTAGATGCGCCGGTTGCGCATGCGCGACGGGTTTTCCACGGACAGCGTCGTGAAGGCCGCGTTCGGCACATACAACGGGCGCTGATCGAACGTGCGAATGCGCGTCAGCCGCCAGCCGATGTCTTCCACCGTGCCTTCGATCTCGCGGTCGGGCGAACGAATCCAGTCGCCCACCGCGAACGGCCGGTCCAAGAAAATCATCAACGCGCCAAAGAAGTTGGCCAATAGGTCGCGCGCGGCGAAACCCACCGCCAAGCCACCCAAGCCGCCGAACGCGAGCACGCCGGCGATGGAGAAGCCGAGCGACTGCAACACCGCGAGGAGCGCGGTGATCAGCACGGAGGCCCGCAACAGCTTGCCGATTACCGCGGCGGTGGTTCTGTCCATCGGCTGCTTGCGGTACTCGGGATCGGCGACGTGACTTTCGACGAAACCGATGAAGCGGATGGCGAACCAAGCGAGCAGGATGATCCCCGCGACATCCCGCAGGGGATCGACATAGGCGAACAACTCGGAGTCCGAATCGCGGCCGATGACATCCGCGGCGAACAGGATGCCGAAGGTCCAGATCGCCCAGCCGATGGGCTTGCGGGCGGCCGCAAGCACCGCGTCGTCGTAGAGGTTGTGGGTGCGTTCGAGTTGCCTTGCCAAGCGATCGAACAAGAGCTTGACGAGGAAGCGAATCACCAACGTCGCGAAGACGATGAGGAACACATAGAGGTAGGTGCCCCACACCTTGCTCGGCAACGCAATGCCAATGTTCTCGATCAAATCCATCGCCAACGCCTGAAAGTCGTTCCCGCGAGCGCGTCAAGCATACGTCAAGCGTGGCCGGTCGGCGCCGCACGAGGCGCCGAAGCTGTATATAATCGCAGCAAATAAGGATGCTTTCACAGGGCACCAGCGCACATGGACAAACTCACCGCCCGCCAAACTCAAGTTCTCGACCTCATCAAGGCTTACATGGTCGACTACGGCTACCCCCCAACGCGAGCGGACATCGCCCGGGAGCTCGGCTTCAAATCGCCAAACGCCGCCGAAGAGCATCTGAAGGCACTGGCGCGCAAGGGCGCCATCGAGATGATCCCGGGCACATCGCGCGGCATTCGCTTGGTGCGCAAGGATGGCCTCCCAGTAGTTGGTCGCGTCGCCGCCGGCGACCCCATCCTCGCCATCGAACACATCGAAGAGACGTGGGCCGTGCCACCGGACATGTTCAGCCCCACCGCGGACTTCCTGTTGCGAGTACACGGCGACAGCATGGTCGACGCCGGAATCCTCGATGGCGACTTGCTCGCGGTACACCAAACGCCCGAGGTGCGCAGCGGCGAAATCGTCGTCGCCCGCATCGAAGACGAAGTAACCGTCAAACGCCTGCGGCGCAAATCCCGCGACAAGCTGCTACTACTGCCGGAAAACACAAATCACAAACCCATCGAGGTGGATCTCCGCAGCCAACAATTCGCCATCGAGGGCTTGAGCGTCGGCGTTATTCGGCGCGCGATGTAGCGGCGCGACGCGCCGGTCGACGCTTGCCGGCGGGCCGCTTCGCTTTCGATTTCGCCTTGGTCCTAGCCTTCGACTTCGCCTTGGCCTTCGCTTTCGGACGCGGTTGCGCTTCCGTCCAAACGCCATCGCTGAAGTGCGCGCTCCAACCCGTGGCTTTGCCCTCCTTCTCCGAAGCAACGAATTGCTCCCGGCTCTTGCGGGAGTAGCGCACCATCGCCGGGTTGCCGTCGCCGTCCGACTCCGGCGCTTCGAGCAGGTAGGCGAACTTGGGGTCCAGCTCGTTGCCGTGCGCCTTCAACTCGCGCACCAACGGCGGACGAGTCTCGCGATGCTTGGGGAATTGACTGGCGGCGAGGAAAATCCCCGCGGCGCCGTCCCGTAGCACGTAGTGATCGTCCACCTTGGCGCAACGCAGTTCCGGCATGGGCACCGGGTCCGCCTTCGGCGGCGCCGGCTGTCCGTTGCGCAGCAGCTTGCGCGTGTTCGTGCAGTTCTCCCCGGTGCAGCCGAAGAACTTGCCGAAGCGTCCGGTGCGAAGCTGCATCTCGGCGCCGCACTTGTCGCAGGCGATCTTCGGACCTTCGTAGCCCTTGATGCGGAACTCGCCGGTCTCGATCTCGAAGCCGGGGCAATCCGGATTGTTGCCGCAAACGTGCAGCTTGCGCGCCTCGTCGATCAGGAAGCTGTCCATCGGGGTCGCGCAGAGCGGACACTTGCGTTTGGCGCGCAACAACTTGGATTCGCCCTCGTCATCCTGGTCGACATCGACGACCTCGTCGCCGGGAATCAGATTGAGCGTGTTCGTGCAACGCTCCTTCGGCGGCAGCGCGTAGCCCGAACAGCCTAGAAAGACGCCGCTCGAGGCGGTGCGGAGCTGCATCGGGCGACCGCACTTGGCGCAAGAAATATCGGTATCCGTAGGACTGTTGGGACGCATCCCCTGCTGACTCTGCGCGGTGGTCAATTTGCCGGAGAAGTCCTCATAGAAGGCGTCGAGCAACCCCCGCCACTCCCGGTCGCCCTCCGCCACCTCGTCGAGGTCGCCTTCCATGTTCGCGGTGAACGAGTAGTCCAACAGCTCGGGGAAGTTCTCCACCAGCCGGTCGGTGACCAGCTCGCCGATGCGTTCGGCGTAGAAGCGGCGCTTGCGCAAGGTGACATAGCCCCGGTCCTGAATCGTCGAGATGATCGGCACATAGGTGGACGGTCGGCCGATACCGCGTTTCTCCAACTCACGCACCAGACTCGCTTCGCCGTAGCGCGGGGGCGGCTTGGTGAAGTGCTGAGCCGCGCCGACATCCACGAGGGTCAGCACCTCGCCGGCTTGGTAGTCCGGCAGCGGCTTGTCGTCGTCGCCACGCGCGGGCAGCACCCGGGTATAGCCGTCGAAGCGCAGGATGCGACCGCGCACCCGAAGTTCGAACTCCCCGGCGGTGACGGTGACCACCGTGGAGAGGTACCGCGCAGGGGTCATTTGCGACGCTACGAACCGTCGATGAATCAAGTCGTAGAGCCGCCGTCCGTCCGGATCCACGCCACGCAAGTCGTGGCTGGCGGCGAGTTCGGTCGGGCGGATAGCTTCGTGCGCCTCCTGCGCGCTCGCCTTCGACGCGTAGACGTTTGGCGACTTCGGCAAATAGGGCTCGCCGTACGTCGCGCCGATGTGTTTGCGCACGCGGTCCATGGCCTCGGCGGCGATGTTGGTGGAGTCCGTGCGCATGTAGGTGATGTGCCCGGCTTCGTACAGGCGTTGCGCCAAGGTCATGGTTTTGCGCACGCTGAAGCCGAACCGAGTCGCCGCCGCCTGCTGCAACGTCGAGGTGATGAACGGCGCATTTGGCCTAGTCGAGCTCTGGCGGTCCTCGCGCCCGCGCACGGTGAACGTGCGCTGCCGCAAGCGCGCGACGGCATCGTCCGCCGTCTTCTTGTCGCCCGGGCGAAACCGGCGGTCGTTCTCCTTCACCACTTCGAAGCGAACGGGCTCGCCGTCGCCCGACTGGCGAGCCAAGTCGGCGAACGCTTCCCAATACTCCACCGGGTCGAACTTGCGGATCTCCCGCTCCCGGTCGACGACCAAGCGCACGGCCACCGATTGGACGCGCCCCGCGGACAAGCCGCGGGCGACCTTCGACCACAACAACGGCGACAGCTCGAAACCGACGACGCGATCCAAGAACCGGCGCGCTTGTTGCGCATTGACGCGGTTCTCGTCCACCACGCCGGGGTTGGCGAACGCCTCCTCGATGGCGGCTCGGGTGATCTCGTTGAACACCACCCGCCGATAGCGCTCAGCCGGACCGCCGAGCACTTCCGTCAGATGCCACGCGATGGCCTCGCCTTCGCGGTCCAAGTCGGTGGCGAGGTAGATTCTGTCCGCCCGCGACGCCAAGCTACGCAACTCGCGAACGACCTTCTCTTTGCCCGGAATCACCTCGTAGGAAGCTCGCCAACCATCGTCCGGGTCCACGCCCATACGCTCGACAAGCTGCGAGCGGGCGCGTCGTTTACGGTATTCCGCCTTTTCCTCCGGCGGCAGCTTGCGCACTTTCGCCGCTTCCTTGGCGCGCTGCTCGGCGCGCGTCTTGGGGTCGACGCGGCTGCCCACGGGCAGATCGCGCACATGGCCGGCGCTCGACTTCACGGTGTAATCGCGCCCCAAGTAGCGATTGATGGTGGGGGCCTTGGTGGCCGACTCGACGATGACCAAGGAACGAGCCATTTTTCTCCTTGAGGTTTCCCTCGTCAGCGCCGCAGCCGATCGCAAGCTGGCCGCGAAGAAAGCGTGAATTGGCGGCGCATATATACGCGGGACTTCGCGCTGTCAACAACGGCCTGTCCCGCCAACCCCGTCAAGGCGCCGATTCGGCCACGTCGCGATGCACCTCCGCAATCGCTTCGAGACCCTCGCGGATGCCGTCGACCACTACTTGGGAAGACGCCCCCGCCAAGCGCTCGCGACCGAACCAGACGATGGCGCGAGCATCCGCCTGCACGGCAACGCAGCCTCCCGGCAGCGCGTCGACGATGGCGCCGATGCGTCGCCAATAGCCCTCCGCCAACGGGGGAAGATCGACGGGCGGGTGCAGCGTCGTCCAGCCCGGCAGATAACGACTCTCGCTCGCGCACTTGAACAGTCGCCAACTCGGCGCGCCGATCAGCGGCGCGAGCAACGGCAACCGGTAGCCGGCGCATTCGAGGGTGGCGTCACGCGCTACGCCGCCGGCGGATACGCGCTCTTCCGCACTCGCGTCGAGCTTCGGCAGCGCGGCCATCTCCACGGTCAAGCCCGCGCGTCGCGCGGCCAAGCGCAGCTCGCTCAAGCGTCGATCGCGTTCCGACGGCAGCAGCCAGAAGATCGGACCAACGGCGACGCAAACGACCAATACGATGACCACCCAGATCACTGGCAATCCACCCTAAGTGTCATTCCGCTATTGAGAGATTCTTGGGCGGTAGTGTATGGTCGCACGCGACCAAGCGCCCGCCGGAGGCCGATCAATGAGCGACTATCGCCGTATCCTGCTCGCCGTAGACTTAACCGACGAGAGTCGGCGCGTGGCGAACCGCGCCATGGCGATCGCCGAGTCGTCGGGCGCCGAGTTGCACGTCGTTCACGTCATCGAACCACTGAGCTTGGCGTACGGCGGCGACGTGCCGATGGACCTGTCGTCGGTGCAAGATCAGATCCACGACCAAGCTCGTTCGCACTTGGCGGCGTTCGCAGCCTCGCTCGACATCGCCGAGGAGTGCCGACACTTGGTGTTCGGGCGCCCGGAGAGCGAGATTCACCGCCTCGCCGAGACCGAGGAGATCGATCTGGTCGTCATCGGCAGCCACGGCCGTCACGGCATCGCCCTGTTGCTAGGCTCCACGGCCAACGGCGTGCTGCACGGCGCTTCCTGCGATGTGCTCGCGGTGCGCGTTGGGCGCGATATTCCGGCGGATGACGACGACTAGCGCTCGGCACCCCTACGTTTCTCCCACGACCGACTAGCTAGGAGCGAGCGCCTGCGCACGAACACCAATCGGCGCCGTGCGCTCGTCTATGTGCTGGCCGCCTTGCTGGCCAGCACCGCCACAGTGCAGGCCGACGCCAACGAGCAAAAGCAGTCTGCGTTGCCGCTCTACGAGCAGCGCCTCGCCTATCGTCGAGCCGTACAAGCGCTACGCGACGGACGTTCGATCACCTATCGACGCGAAGCCGCGAAACTGAACGACTATGCGCTGCGCCCCTACCTCGTCTATTACGAAGAACAGGGACGCTTGAGCACCATGCGCCCAAAACGGGCGCAGGAACTGCGCACGGCGTTTCGCGAGACGCCCATCGCCGAACGCTTTCACCGCCAATGGCTGGCCGCTCAGGTCCGGCGGGGCAATTGGCAGGTCTATCTCGACCACTACGAGCCCACCACCAACGCCGCCGGCCGCTGCAACTACGTGCGCGCCTTGTACCGTTCCGGTGAGCGGGAGGCGGCGCTCGCCAAGGTGCGGGAACTGTGGGTGTCCGCGGAGTCGATGCCGAAAACTTGCGACCCGCTGTTCAAGGTGTGGATCGCCGCCGGCCACTTGGACCAAGAAACGGTGTGGGCCAGGCTGATGCTCGCGTTGGATGCCGGCGAAGTCGGCCTCGCCCGCTATCTCTTGCGCTTCTTAGACAGCGACAACGCCGGCGCCGGCCAGCTCTATGTGAACGTACATACCCGTCCGCAGCTCACCCGCACCCTGTCCCGTTTCCCGGATACGCTCGGCGGGCGGCGAGCGTTCCGACATGGCCTGCTGCGGTACGCGAGGAACGACGCCGAAGCGGCGCTCGGGCTGTGGCGAGAGTCGCAAGGACGGCACACCTACTCCGACGCCGACCGAAGCTACATCCACGAACGACTGACGGCGGCCGCCGCCGAGGACGGGCTTACGCCAAGCGACGATCCGGCGGGGTTCTCGAGCAGCACCCAAGAACGCATCGCTCTGGCCATGGTGCGGCATCAACGGTGGCCGGCGGCGGTCCGCTGGATCGGCGCACTGCCGGCGGACCTCGCAAGCCAACCGCGTTGGCGCTATTGGCTCGGCCATGCCAAGCAGGCGAATGGCGACCTAGCCGCCGGCCAGGAGCACTTGCGGCCGCTGGCCGGAATACGCACGTACTACGGGTTCCTCGCCGCTGGCGACTTGGGCACCGAAGGTGCGCTCAATGCCGAACCGCTGCTTGCCGACCGCGCCGCCCAACGCACCTTGCAGGCAATGCCCACGGTGAACCGCATGGTCGAGCTCTACGTCGTCGGCGACTTCGTCAACGCCCGACGCGAGTGGAACTTCGCGATCAAGTCGTTGAACCGAGAGCAACGACGACACCTCGTCGAATTGACGGCGGAACTCGGATGGGTGGATCAAGCCATTTTCGGCGCACGGGACGCCGAGCTCGACGACTTGGTGGAGCTACGCTTCCCAACACCGCACCTGCACATCTATCAACGCTACGCGACGGAAGTGGACCTGCCCGTTCACCTGCTGCTCGCCGTGTCTCGACAAGAGAGCGCCTTCCACGTGAGCGCCGTCTCCCACGCCGGCGCCCGTGGCTTGATGCAGCTCATGCCGGCCACCGCCCGCCGGGTCGCCGAGCGGGCGAGAATCGCCCGGCCGGTGGTGGCCGACCTCGCGGACCCGAACATCAACGTGCGCTTGGGCGCACATCACTTCGCCGCTCTGTTGCAGCGTTATCAGGGCAACCGCGCACTTGCCGCAGCCGCGTACAACGCCGGCGAGGGCAACGTCAAGCGGTGGCTCGCCGGTGCGGAGGGCATGCCGACGAACGTTTGGATCGAACGCATCCCGTTCCGCGAAACGCGCGACTACGTAAAGGGCGTGCTCGCGTTCCAGTGCGTCTACAGCAAGCTACTCGGGGATCCCGTCCCGGCGCTACGCGCCGACGAACGCTTCATCCCTTCGTGATCGACATCGGCGCCAACCTCACGAACCGAGTGTTCGACGAGGACTTGGACGCCGTGCTGGCGCGCGCGACCGCCGCGGACGTTGCCGCGATCATCGTCACCGGCACCAATGTCGCCGCATCCGAGGCGGCGATCGCGCTCGCTGACGGACATCGGCTGTTCGCCACCGCCGGCGTGCATCCACACGACGCCGACGCGGTTGCCGAGGGATGGGTCGAGGACATCGCCACGCTCGCCGAAGCGTCGGAAGTGGTCGCCATCGGCGAGACCGGACTCGACTACTATCGCGACTATTCCAGCCGAGAGCGGCAACGCGCGGCTTTCCGTGAGCAAGCGGCGCTGGCGGTGCGCCTCGGCAAGCCACTCTTCGTCCACGACCGCGACTCGAACGGCGATACGCGCGCCATCCTCGCCGACTACCGCGATGCGCTCGTCGCTTGCGTCATCCACTGCTTCACCGGCACGGCGACGGACCTCGACGGCTACTTGGACGACGGTTACAGCATCGGCGTCACCGGCTGGATCTGCGACGAACGGCGTGGCGGCGAACTCGCCGACCTAGTGAAACGCATACCCGGCGACCGGTTGATGATCGAAACCGACGCGCCTTACCTGCTGCCGCGCAACATCGCGCCACGACCCCGCTCGCGCCGCAACGAGCCGGCGTTCCTGCCTTGGGTGGCGCGTCGCGTGGCGGAATGCCGGGGCGAAACGCCGGCGCTCGTCGCACGGCAAACCCACGCCAACGCCGTGCGCTTCTTCCAACTGCCGCATTAACCTGCCAAGCGGTCGATCACGCCGTTGCGGGAGCCAGCCCGCTCACAGCTTGTCCCGCAGCCTCTGCGCATCGAACGGCCAGTCGAACTCGTCGCCGTCGACGCGCAACACCGGCACCCGGTGCGCGTAGCGTTCGAACAGGGCGTCGTCGGCCACTACCTCGCGGGTGCGCAAAGCGAAGCCGCGCAGTTCTGGCATACTCGCAAGCCAATCCAGCGCCTCGTCGCAACGGCTGCAAGACGCGGTGGTGATGAGTTCGAGGCGGCGTCGCATTGACCAATCAACTATTCCATGCGCTTCGTTTCGCGTCGGACGACGTCCACTACCCGCTGCCGATCGACGGCACGGCGGACTGGCGGCGTGGCGCCGCGCCGGTGCGCATCGCGCTACCCGACGTGCCGGCGAACCATATCATCGCAGCCAGTTTCGCGAGTCCCTCGACCGCCGCGTCCTTCTCCTTCCGCCTGTCCGCCGGCGGCGACGGCTGGTTCGAGACCACACGTTTCGGCGGTCGCGCCCGGCGACGGGAACGCCACCACGGCCACGGCGTGGTGGCTGCGGTGGATTATTTCGACGTGGCGCGGAACCTCGCGCAGCCGAGCCTGAGTCTGCTCTGCCGGGCAAGCAAGCCGCAACGCTACTTGGTCGTCGTGAGCATTCGCCCTCGCGAGGTAGCCGCTCCGGACGACAGTCCAGACGATGTCGGCGGCCTTGCGGCGACGAAGTTGAGCCAGTTGACGTTGCCGACGGACATCCGCCTACTCGCCTGCTCGCCGACGGCTACCGCTATGGCGCTCGGCATCGCCGAGCACGACGACTTCGCGGCGTTCGTCGCCAGCGCGCGGCATCCGCCCACGGGCATGTACGGCGTCTGGCCGCACAACCTCTGGGCGGCTGCGCGGCGCGGCGCCTTGGGCGCGCTGGAGTTGTTCTCCGATTGGCGGCAGGTCACCGGGTTGCTGGCCAAAGGCGCGCGAGTCGTCGCCAGCATCCGCTTCCGGGAAGGGGAACTCGACGGCAGCCCACGGCCGCAAACCGGCGGCCACTTGGTGCTGCTGCGCGGCATCGACAACGGCGAGGTGGTGGTGAACGACCCGGCAGCGCCACCGGATTGCGTCGAGCGTCGCTACGACATCGTCCAATTCGCCCGCGCGTGGTTCCGCTACCGAGGCGCGGGTTATGTCTTCGCGAGCGATACGGAGGCAGCGGCCCGTGACGACGGCCGCCAAACCCCCTCGTAGCTCCTCTTAGACCCACTTGTACCCGCCCACTTAGACCCACCTATACCCTCTTGCCTCGACACCGGCAATTCTCCACACTGCAACGCTCCAAGTCGCAGTCGCCCACCTTCGCGCATGTTCCTCAAGTACCTGTACCACATGTCGATCCTGATCTTAGGCGTCGCGCTAATCACCTACGGGGTGATCGACTGGTACGACCAAGGGTTGACCATGGAGGGGCTGCTCCTGTACGACAACGGGTGGCGTCCGCATCCGATCTACCTGTTGACCATCGGGCTCTCCATGGTGCCGATGTCGATGTGGGAGATCTTCGTGTTGGATACCCAAGGCAAAGCTCCGACGACGGATGCGGACCAAGACCGCGACGCCGGCGACACCTGAGGGATGTCGAACCAGCAACCGGCCCTTTCCGCCACCGAGCCGTCGCAGCGCCGGTACGGCGCCACGCGCGCAGCGAGTCCGCGCTTCCGGACGTACTTTCGCGCCGTCGCCAGCAAAGACCGGCGCGAAGTGCTGGCGTTGGCCGCTTCCAGCCGAGAGTTGCACATGCCGTGGATCTCGCCGCCGATGACGCCGCACATGTTCAAGATCTATCTGCGCCGCACGCAGCGGGACGACCACGCGGGATTCGTGATTTGTCGTCGCGACGGCGACCAAATCGTCGGTGTCATCAACGTGAACAACATCGTCAAGGGCACGTTGCAGTCCGCTTCGCTCGCCTATTACGCGGCACAGGCCCATGCCGGCCAAGGCTTCATGCGCGAAGGATTGACGCAGGTTAAGGAGCATTTGTTCGGCAAACTCGGTTTGCACCGCTTGGAGGCGAATATCCAACCGGAGAACAAGGCGTCCATCGCCTTGGTGCGAAGCTGCGGCTTCCAGTGCGAGGGTTTGTCGAAGCGCTATCTCTATGTCAACGGCGCTTGGCGCGACCACGAACGCTGGGCGGCGATCGATGATCGGAGGCATTTGCGATGAAACGCGAACCCTATGGAAGCTGGCAGTCCCCCATCGACGCCGAAGTGGCGGTGGCGTCGGTCAAGGGCTACGGCAGCTTGCGCGGCGAGGGCGACGACCTGTATTGGACCGAGGCCCGCCCATCGGAGGGTGGCCGCACAACCCTCGTTCGCTACGCGGACGGCGAGAGTCGCGAGCTGACCCCCGCCCCTTTCCATCCCCGAAGCCGCGTCCACGAATACGGCGGCGGCGCCTATTGCGTCGCCGGCGAGCACGCCTTCTTCGTCAACTTCGCCGATCAGAACATCTACCGAGTGGCGGTGGACGGGCTAAGCGCACCGCGCGCCATCACCGCGGGCGATGCCAACGAACGCTTCGGGGATTTGGCTTGGGACGGCGACGCCCTGCTCGCGGTGCGAGAGACCCACGGCGACGCCGAGCCGGTGAACGACCTCGTGCGGGTGGACGTGGACACCGGATCGGTGACCGTGGTACACGCCGGGCATGACTTCTACGCCGCGCCGCGACCGGCGCACGGGCGGCTGGCGTTCCTCGTCTGGGATCACCCCAACATGCCTTGGGATGGCACGCAGCTCGTGGTGGCGGACTACCGACGCGGCGCGTTGACCAACGCGACCGTGGTCGCCGGCGGCGCCGCCGAGTCCGTCGTGCAACCTACCTGGTGCCGCGAACGCCTGCTGTTCGCCACCGACGCCGGGGGGTATTGGAACTTGCACGCCTACGACGATTCCGGCGTCTATTGCGTGCTCGAGGAAGCGGCGGAATACGCCGGACCCGCGTGGCAGTTCGGCACCGCCTACTTCGCCGTCGTCGGCGAACACCATGTGGTAGCGAGGCGCGTGGCGGACGGCGTCGCCTCGCTGGTGCTCGTCGATATCGAACGCGGTTTCGCCACCCCCTTGCACGACGCCTGCTCGTCCTACGGCGATCTCGCGCACAGCGCCCGCGGAATCGCCTACATCAGTGGGTACGCGGACCGATCAAGTCGGATCGTTGAACTCGGCCTAGACACACGGGAAGAGCGCGTCATCGCGGCCCCGGCGCCGTCGTCGATTCCCCAAGCGGTCATCTCGGCTCCCGAGCGCATCGACTTTCCTACCGAAGGCGGCACGGCCCACGCCTTCATTTATCCGCCCCGCAACGGCGACAAGCAGGGTTTGGTCGGCGAACTGCCGCCGCTGCTCGTCACCACCCACGGCGGCCCCACGGCGAGCGCCACCGCGGATCTGTCTTGGGGCGTGCAGTTCTACACCTCTCGGGGATGGGCGGTCGCGGACGTCAACTACCGCGGCAGCACGGGTTACGGACGACCCTATCGCGAGCAGTTGCGAGGCCGTTGGGGCCTTGCCGATGTCCAAGACTGCGTCGCCTGCGTGCGCCACCTCGTCGCCGAAGGCCGCGTGGACGCCAGCCGAGTAGCGATTCGCGGCGGCAGCGCCGGCGGCTACACCACGCTCGCAGCGTTGACCTTCAGTAGCGTCTTCAAAGCCGGCGCCAGCCACTACGGCATCGGCGACCTCAAGGCGCTGGACGAAGATACGCACAAGTTCGAGTCGCGCTACGTCGGCACGCTGGTCGGCGACAGCGAGGCGATACGCGACCGCTCGCCCATCAACCACGTGCATCGGCTCGACTGCCCGGTGATTTTCTTTCAAGGCGCGGACGACAAAGTGGTGCCGCCCAACCAAGCGGAAGCCATGCGCGACGCCTTGCTCGCCAAGGGCGTCGATGTGGAGTACGAGCTGTTCGAGGGCGAGGGACACGGCTTCCGGCGGGCTGAAAACGTGCGTCGCGTTATCAACGCCGAATATGCGTTTTTCGCACGGGTGTTCGGCATCGCGCTATGAACGTCGCGGTGCTCGCCGGCGGAGCGTCCGCCGAGGCGCAAGTTTCCCGCTCCTCCGCCAAGGGCGTCGCCAGTGCGCTCGAGAGCCGCGGCCACGAGGTAGCAACCACGGAACTGAACGACCGCCTCGTGAACAATCTGCGAGCGTTCGCCCCGGACGTGGTGTTCCCGATGCTGCACGGCCCGCCCGGCGAAGACGGCACGGTGCAGGGACTACTGACCATGCTCGGCATGGCCTTCGTCGGCGCGGATGTGCGCGGCTGCGCCGTGGCGATGGACAAGCATGTGGCGAAGGCATTGTTCCGCGCCGAAGGTTTGCCGGTCGCCGACGACGTGTGCATCGCACCGGGCAGCGACCCCGCGGCAGCGGCACGAAGGGTTGACGCCGAACTAGGCGACCGGGTGGTGGTAAAGCCAATGCGCCAAGGCTCGGCGTTGGGTTTGACGCCGCTGCCGAACGGCGGCGACCTCGTCGCACCCTTACGAACGGCCCTCGCGTTCGGCGAGGGCGTCTTGGTGGAGCGCTACGTGCTCGGCAGAGAGATCACGGTAGGCGTGCTCGACGAGCACGACAAGCCGCCGGTGGCACTGCCCAGCATCGAGATCAAGGTCGCCGACGGCGAGTGGTACGACTATCGCAACCGCTACACGCCGGGAAGAAGCGAGCATGTCGTGCCAGCCCCACTGTCAGCCGACATACTCGACGAATTGGCCGAATTGGCGCTCCGCGCACACCGTTGCCTAGGCTTGCGCGACCTGTCCCGCGCCGATTTCGTGGTGGACGACATCGGTGGGCGCTGTTGGCTACTGGAGGTCAACGCGCTGCCGGGCATGACGCCGACCAGTCTGTACCCGGACGCCTGCCGGGCGGTCGGCATCGACTTCGCCGCATTGACGGACCGACTGGCGCGAAGCGCTTACCGGCGCGGCCCCGACCTTTCGCTTCGGGCGTAGCGCTTTCCACCTCGGATCGAACGCGCGTGGCTGTGGATATGCTAGACGGTGTTTACGAGGTCGCACCCGCCGTCTTGGCCGGATATCTCTTCGCCGTTGCGATGCAGTTGTGCGAACGGCTTAGCGGCGACGACTTCGCCTTCTCTCGCGCGGAACAGGCGATTTGGCCCCTCGCGGCCCTCGGCATCGAGCTGTTCTATCCGGGCGGCCTCGGCCTCGACACCTTCATTATGATGCTCAGCGCTTTGGTGGTCTACGTGGCATGGAGGCAGCGCCTGCGCGACGCGCGTATCTACCGCGCCATGCTGCGTCGCAAGCTAAAACACACCGACGCTCGATGAAGCGACCAAACAGCAACCGGTCGAGCGCATCCCCTCAAGCTGAACGCGAAGGCGTGTCGAGCAGCTACTCGGCGCCAAGGCGCTCGATATGCCGCAGCCAGATGTTGCGGAAACCGTACTCGGTGGCCGGGGTTCTGCAACACCAACGGGCCTTCCGGGCCGCGCGGCGTGTCGTAGCTGGCGAGTTCGTGGTGTTTGGCCAGCCGTTGAGTGCGTTGGCGGCGCTGAACGACCAAGCCGTTGTGAAATACGGTCATGCGGATCGACTAGCGCAGAGCGCTTTTCGACGCGGCCCCGACCTCATTGCGCGCACAATGCACCCTCTGCCCCCATCCAAGCGGTGATACCGTATCTGCTGGGGGCGGTCTACGAGTTGGCCCCACCGTTCGTGGCTGGCTTTTTGGCTCGCGTCGCGATCAACCTGTGCGACAGGCTTGCCGGCTACGACTCCCCGACCTCGCTCAAGAACCCATTTGCTTGGGGTGGCTTCGTGGCCAGCGTGGTGGCCTTCATCGAACAATTCGCTCACGTCGACATCGGCCTTGGTGCTTTGCTCGGATGCCTGCTCAGCGCCTTGACGGTCTACGTGGCATGGAGGCAGCGCCTGCGCGAAGCCCGTATCTACCGCGCCACACTGCGTCGCAAGCAAAACACACCGACGCTCGATGGAGCGGCCAAACAGCAACCGGTCGAGCGCGTTCCCTCAAGCTGAACGCAAGGCGTGTCGAGCAGCTACTCGGCGCGAAAGCGCTCGATACGCCGCAGCCATATGTTGCGGAACCGTACTCGGTCGCCGTGGTCCTGCAACACCAACGGGCCTTCGGGGCCGTGCGGCGTGTCGTAGTCTGCGAGTGCGCGGTGTTTGGTCGGCCCTTGCACTCGTTGGCGGTGCTGAACGACCAAGCCGTTGTGAAATACCGTCATGAACGCCGGCGACGCAAGCTCGCCGTCTCGGAACGTTGGCGTCTCGAAGACAATGTCGTAGACATGCCACTGCCCCGGCGCCACGCAGGCATTTACCAATGGCGGATATTGCCCGTAGATCGCGCCGGTTAGGCCGTCGGCGTAGGTAGGGTTGGCGTAGCCGTCGAGCACTTGCACTTCGTACAGGCCAAGCAGAAAAACGCCGCTGTTGCCGCGGCCTTGACTGTCGGCCGTGATCTCGGTCGGCGCACTCCACTCCACATGCAACTGGCAACTGCCGAAGTGCTCTCGGGTGTGGATGTCGCCCGTTCTGGGCCGCACCGCCATCGCGTCGCCGTCTACCAGCCGCCAGCGCGCCACACCACCGTCGGCACCGGCCCATGCGTCGAGATTCCTGCCGTCGAACAACACCACGGCGTCCGACGGTGGTTCCCCGGCACGCGCTTGGGTGGAAAAAGTCGGCGGTCGCACCACGGACGGCGACGGCCGGTCGATGTCGTGAACGCGCCACTTGCCGTCCGGCAGCGTCGGCGTATCGGTGTAGCCCTTCGGCAGTTCCTTCATCGCAGCCCCTACATTTCGCTACAGGATGTAGCCACGTTCGTTGTGGGAGACCAAGTCCAAGCCTTCCACTTCGTCCTCGTCCGAGACGCGATTGCCCACCAAGGCACCGGTGATCTTCAAGATGATCCAAGTGGCGACGGCCGTATAGCCCATGGTGGCCACCACACCGACGAATTGTGCGAGCAACTGATCACCGATGACGATGTCTTCTTGGCCGCTGAAGACCCCGAGCGCACTACTGGCGAACAGCCCGGTGAGAATCGTACCCAATGCGCCGCCGACGGCATGCACCGGGAAGACGTCGAGCGAATCGTCGATCTTGAGCTTCTGCTTCATGAAGTTGGTGGCGAAGAAGCACACTGTGCCGGCGGAGATGCCGATTACCAAGGCGCCGGCAGGGCCCACGAAGCCGGATGCCGGCGTGATGGTGCCGAGGCCGGCCACCATGCCGGTCACCGCCCCTAGCGCGCTCGGCTTGCCGTAGCGCAGCCACTCGATGACGAGCCAAGTGAAGGCACCGGCGGCAGCCGAAATATGGGTAACCGTAAGCGCCATGGCGGCGTCGCCGTTGGCGGCCAGAGCACTACCGCCGTTGAAGCCGAACCAGCCCACCCACAGCATCGCGGCACCCGCCACGGTCAGCGTCATGTTGTGCGGTGGTTGCGTGCGCTCGGGGAAACCTCGCCTAGAGCCGAGGGTGATCGCGGCCACCACGGCGGCGGTGCCAGCCGTGATGTGGACCACCGTGCCGCCGGCGAAGTCCATCACTTTCAGCCATTCGATCCAGTCACCGCCCAACCAGCCACCGCCCCACACCCAATGGGTGATGGGTGCGTACACCAAGAGCGACCAGAAGACAGTGAATAGCAGCACGGCGGAGAAACGCATGCGCTCGGCGAAGCCGCCTACGATCAGCGCCGGCGTGATGATGGCGAAGGTGAGTTGGAAGGTGGCGAAGAGCGATTCGGGAATGGTGCCGTTCAGGGCGTCCTCGGTCACGCCGTTGTATAGGAACTTGCTGAGGTCCCCGACCACGCCGAGGCTGTCGCCAAACGCCAAACTGTAGCCTACAACTAGCCAAAGGATGGTCACCAGACACGCGATCACGAAGCACTGCAAGAGCACGGAGAGCACGTTGTTGGCACGCACCAAGCCGCCATAGAAGAGCGCCAAACCGGGCAACGTCATGAACAGCACCAGCGCCGTCGACGTCAGGATCCACGCGCTATCGCCGCTGTCGAGCGTTTCCGAGCCGAAGGCGACGGCGCCGCCGAAGAGCGCCGCTACGGCGATAAGACGTTGCGCGAGCGTTTTCATAGTTGCCCCTTCCCTGCCAAGCGAATGAACTTACACAACTATGCGCCTTTGTTCCACCGAGCGCCCGCTCAGCCCTCCACCCGCTCCGCTAGGAATACCGCCGGCGTGACGAAGTCGTTGCTCCGATAGGACAGCGGCCGCACGTCCCCTCACACGGGAACGGCGAAGGCCCGCGGAACCGCGAACTTCCCCCGACATAGCCGACGCGTACCCCAGCCGCAAGTAGCCAACGACGAGAGCCTTAGCGCCACGAAAGCCGTCGCCCTTCGGCGCCGCCTTTCGCCCCAGCCCAAGCCGCCCTAGCAGTCCTTCGGACTTCCGGCTGACGCCGCCAAGTCCGAAGGACTGCTAGCCCGAAGACCCCTCAAGCGGCCTCCCGGACCGCCGCGTTCAGCCGCCACAGCAGCACCTCCCGGGCGATGGCGTCGATCACCGCCGAACGGACCCGAAGATTCTCGCTGGCGATGCTATGGACTTCGACGACGATCCGGGGGATTACCTGAGTTCGAAAGTATTTGCAGTCCGTATAGGCCACCTCACCGAAAAGCGGGCGGTTATGACCGCAAAGCAGAGTCCGCCAAGGCGGAGCGGTCGGAATCGGCTCGTCCGGCCGGGGCGCCCGGTCGGTCAGAAACCACCGCCAACCGCGGGGTATCGCCTCGACGATGTGCAGGCCCGTGTTGGGTTCCCGAAGCCCGGTGACCACGCGGTCGGAGAAGTGGCCGCGCCCGTGCCACAGATCACTCAAGAACGAATTGACCCCCGGCCGCCAAGCCGGGTCCGGCGCCTCCGATAGGGCCGAAACCGTCACGAGCGTTCCCTGATGGCCGCCGTTCAGGATCGGGCGGTAGCCCGGAACGTGGGCGGCCAGCCACCCGGAGCGGAACTGCACCGCAAAGTCCTTGGCGTCCCTGCCCCCCGCCAGCGTGCCGCCGAGAATCGGCGTCTCGCCCGGCCAATGCTCCGCCGGAACCAGGAACCGAATCCCCCTCGCCCACTGCTCGTGGAACGGACCGTCCGCCGCCAAGCCGCACGAACAGGCGGGGAATGCCAAGCCCCCGACCAGCAGCAGGACAGCGCCTATTCGTCGCAACTCCGGCACCATATGAACTTGGTGACGTCCGCTTCCCGGAGAGCGCCGGTGATCGGCGTGCCGCCGAATGTCGGCGGGGGCAACATCAAGCGCCGCAACACCTCACGGCGATGCCGCGCCTTCGCCTTCCGTCCGCTCTCCTTCGGCCGGCGACACGAGCCAGCCGCCCACCGTCTCCAGAACCAACTCGGACACCTCGTCGATCAGATCGTTGTTGTCGCCGCCCAGCCAGAACTTCACCGCGAACAAGCGGGCGGACAAGCGCCGGTACTCGCAGCGTCGGTAGGGAACCGACTCCGGCGCCAAGTCGTGGGCGGAGAACTCGCAGTGCCGCTGCGTCGGGCTGCCCCATAGGGCGCGCAGGCGCGACGGGCTCAACGCCTCCACCGCCACCACCACGTCTTGGGTGAAGTGGTTCAGCCGCGGCGCGTAGCCCTCCACCCGCTCCGCCACGAAGTCCGCCGGCAACTGCATGACGAAGTAGTTGCTCCGAAAGGACAGCGGCCGCAGGTCCCGCCACACCGGCACGGCGAAAGTCCGCGGAACCGCGAACTCCCCCCGGTCCGTGTGGATGCGGAAGACCGGCCGATCCGCTTCGTCCCCCGACATCGCCGACGCGCAACCCAGCAGCAGGCAGCCAGCAACGAAAGCCCTGGCGCCACGGAAGCCGTCGCCTCCCGGCGCCGCCTTTCGCCCCAGCCCAAGCCGTCCTAACGCTCGGTCCGACTTCGCGGCTGACGCCGCCAAGTCCGACCGACTGCTAGCCCGAAGACCCCTCAAGCTCCCTCCCGGACCGCTCCGTTCAACCGCCACAGCAGCACCTCCCGGGCGATGGCGTCGATCACCGCCGAACGGACCCGCAGATTCTCGCCGGCGATATTAATTTTGTCGACGACGATTCGGGGGGGTTATCTGAGTTCGAAAGTAGCTGCATTCCGTATAGACCACCTCACCGAAAACCGGGCGGTTGTGACTGCAATGCAGAATCCGCCAAGGCGGAGCGGTCGGAAGCGGCTCGTCCGGCCGCGGCGCCTAGTCTGTCAGAAACCACTGCCAATGGCCGGGCATCGCCTCGACGATGTGCAGGCCCGTGTTGAGTTCCCGCTGCCCGGTGACCACGCGGTCGGGGAACAGGCCGCGTCCGTGCCACAGATCGCTCAAGAACGAGTCGCCCCCCGGCCGCCAATCCGGGTCCGGCGCCTCCGCAAGGGCCAAAACGGTCGCGAGCATTCCCTGATAGCCGCCGTTCAGGATCGGGCGGTAGCCCGGAACGTGGGCGGCCAGCCACCCGGAACGGAACTGCACGGAAAAGTCCTTGGCGTCCCGGCTCCCCGCCAGCGTGCCGCCGAGAATCGGCGTCTCGCCCGGCCAATGCTCCGCCGGAACCAAGAACCGAATCCCCCTCGCCCACTGCTCGTAGCGCTGCTCGTGAAGCGGGCCGTCCGCCGCCAAGCCGCACGAACAGCCGGGAGACGCCAAAGCCCCCGCGGCCAGCAGGACAGCGCCTATTCGTCGCAACTCCGGCACCCTACGCCCATGTCCGAGCTCCCTGAAGCTGCGACGGCACTGACCTCCCGGTCTGTGGCTCTCGCATGGGCGGCCATGGCGCCTTGTGGACCGCACAAGTGACTGCGGTGGCGATGCTGTCGCCGCCACACCCTGAATGCCAAACCAACCAAAATGAAGGAAAACCAGCCGTCGCGAAGCATGACTTCACCCATGCAGCGTGAGCGCCGGCACTATACCCTCAGCCAAGTGAACGGAACAACGGAGCGGCGAATACCAAGTAGGCGGGCGCACGTGCCGGACTTCCGCGTCTTCATCCGCCGAGCCACCTTCGCTGCCGTCGGGGCGCATCTGTGTCGACAGGCCGTCAGTCTGCGTCGTAGCGAACCGACTGCTCTACCAAACGTACAAACGCCTCCGTTTCACGACGCGAGCGCAGGCGCACGAAGCGTATGTGCGCCCAACGCAGGTCGGCCATATCCGCCACTCGGTCGCGGCGCCTTCGCCGGTGTCGCGTGATCACCCAATAGAGCAGCGAGTCCTGCTGCCACACCGCCAAGTGCCGCCAAAACTGTTCGCGGTTCGTTCCCCACAGCAGTTCTTGGCTTCGCCAGCGCCGCCAACCGCGCCGCAGCACCCGCCAAAGCAAGAGCGGCATGGGCAAGTCAAGCCAGATGACCGTGTCGAGCCGGGGCCAGAACGCCCGTCGCGAGAAGTCGGAGTACGAGCCCGCGACGACCCACCGCTCGCCGCTGGTGGCGTCTCGGAAACGACGTTCGAGTCGCGCAGGGTCCGTCGTGTTTAGGCCAACCCAGTTCGGCAGCCAGTTCAGCGCGTCCAACTCGACGAACTCGACGCCCAGCGCTTCCGCCAATCGCGCCGCCAGCGTGCTTTTTCCGGAGCAACTACTGCCGATCACATGGATGCGTTCGCCGATCGGTGACTGCAAGGACCGCATGTCGGTGTGTTCAAGGCTCGCAAGCGCGAATCAGACGGCGCACCAAGCTAGGTCCCCGGAAGATCAGCGCCGTATATACCTGCAACAAGTCGGCGCCAGCGTCGAGCATGGCGCGAACATCGTCGGCAGTGGCAATGCCGCCCACCCCGATGAGCGCCGGCTTGTCGCCGCTGGTGGCGCGCAACCGGCGAACGGTCGCAACCGCCATTGGCAACAGCGGCCGACCGGACAAACCGCCGTCTTGACCGGCGAACTTGGAGCGAAGCTTGGGCCGCGTTTGCGTCGTGTTGACGGCCACGAAACCATCGCCGCCGGCTTCAAGCACGGCGGCCGCCGTTGCCTCTAGCGCTTCGGGTGCGAGATCCGGCGCCAACTTCACGAGCACCGGCAAGCTGCGTCCCCCCGCCTCCCGGGTGAGCCGGTCGCGCTCGGCGATCAATGTCGAAAGTAGCGCACGGGCGGTGGCCGCCTCCTGCAGCTTGCGCAGGCCCGGGGTGTTCGGGGAGGAGAGATTGACCACCACGTAGTCCGCCAACCGATGCACCGCCGCCAAGTTCGCCAAGTAGTCGTCAGCCGCCGCTTCGGCCGGGGTAGCGCGGTTCTTGCCGATATTGACGCCGATGGGCACGCTCACGCGTCCCCGCGCCTCGGTCAGGCTGGCCGCCAGCCGTTCGACGCCGGCGCTGTTGAAGCCCAAGCGATTGATCAACGCCTGATCTTCGGTGAGGCGAAACACCCTAGGCCGAGGATTGCCGGGTTGCGCTCGCGGCGTAACGGTGCCCACCTCCACGAAGCCGAAGCCAAGCCGGGCGAGGCCCGCCACCGCCACGCCGTTCTTGTCGAGCCCCGCCGCAACACCGATGCGGTTGGCAAACGAAAGGCCCATCAGACGCACGGGTTCGCTGCCTGCCGGCGCATATCCGGCCAAGGTCGGCAATGCGCCGTATGCGCGCAGACCTCGCAGCGCCAATGCCTGCGACAGTTCTGGCGGCAGCGCGAAGAGCAGAGGTCGCAGGGCGCGATACATGTGCGGCGTCGCTGCCCGAGGCTAGCAGCGGGTCGCGACCCCCTCCACCACCACCGCGTGGTTGACGCACATCATCCCGGACTGCTGCACAGCTCGTTCGCGGGCCGTGAAGGTCATTGCTCTCCGTCGGTAGGGTCGCGCAAGGCCTTGTCTACCACTTCGCGCACGTCTTTCGATAGTTCTTGTCCGTCGAGCATCTCCAGCGCGGCGCACATGCGCCGGCCACGCTGCGGGTCGTGGCGCCGCCACTCCGCAAGGTGCTTCGCCAGCATGGACGCCACCTTGGGATTGAAGGCGTTGACGGTAAGAACGTGCTTGGCCAACCAGTCGTAGCCGGCGCCGTCGGCAGCGTGAAAGCCGCGCACGTTGTTGGTGAAGCCAATCAGCAACGACCGAACCTTGTTCGGGTTGCGGATGTCGAACGCATCGTGCGCCTCCAATGCCCGCATCCGTGCCAAGCTACCCGGCAGCGGGTTTTTCGCCTGCGCGGCGAACCAGGCATCCACCACCAGTGCCTCGCTTGACCAACGCTGGTAGAACACGGCGGCGATCGCCTCCTTCTCGGCGGCGGGCAGAGACTGCAAGGCCAATTGCCCCGCGAAGATGGCGAGCCGGTCGGTGAGATTGTCGGCGCGCCGCGCAGCACGGTCGAGGCGCTCGGCGGCGGCCGACGGGTCGTGGCGATCAAGATGCCGCAGCGCGTACCACAACGCACGATGCTTGAGCGCCCGCTTGGCGATATCCACGGCATCCGGTCGGTACGCACCGGTAGCCTCGTTCGCCTCGGCCAGCGCCAACCAATCGAACCCGGCGGCAATGCGGTCCGCCAACTCGTCACACACATCGGCGATGGCGAGGATGTCCGCGCCCGGTGCGATATCCAGCAGATAGGTCTCGCGCGGCAGCGTCAACATGGCGGCGAGGAGCGCCTTCGCCTCGCCATCGTCCGGTGCCTTGAACGCCGCGTCGACAAGCTCCGAAAAGAGCGCCAAAACCTGCCCCGACAAATCCGACGACCCGTCGAGCTTTGCTGCGACATACTGCGCGATCAATGTCTGGCCAGCGTCCCAGCGAGCGAATCCGTTGGTGTCCCCCGCCGCCAAGCGCTTGAGCGCCGTAGGCGAACGGGGGTAGCGCACGCGCACCGGCGCCGAGAAGTCGCGCAGGAAGCTCACCTCGGCCTCGGCCGGGACGCCGACCAAATCGATGCGCGTTCGCTCTTCGGTGAGATGCGCCACCAAAGTGCCGTCGCGATTTGGGTTCTCGATTCTGGTCGTCGTGTTAACGTCGACCGCGAAACCGTTCTCCTCGCCGAGCGCACCTACCGCGTCCCGCCCATCCGGGCTCAGCAAACCGAACGCCAGCGGCATGTGGAAAGGTTGCTTGCGTGGCTGCCCCGGCGAGGGGCCGCAAGACTGCGTGATCTCGAGTCGCAGGGTATCGCCATGCCGCGCTTCGGCAACCGTCAAGAGCGGCGTGCCCGCTTGGTCGTACCAGCGCCGGAACTGCGCCAGCGAGAGACCCGAGGCATCCTCCATCGCGGCAAGGAAGTCCTCGATGGTGGCGGCGCAACCGTCGTGCCGCTCGAAGTACAGATCCGTCGCGGTGCGAAACCGGGCCCGACCGAGGATGGTATAGAGCATTCGCACCACCTCCGAGCCCTTCTCATAGACGGTTCGGGTGTAAAAGTTCGAAATCTCCTCATAGCTGTCCGGGCGCACCGGATGCGCCAACGGCCCGGCGTCCTCGACGAACTGCACACTGCGCAGGAACTCCACATCGTCCACCCGCTTGACAGTGCGCGAGTTCATATCCGAATAGAACTCGGCGTCCCGATACACGGTAAAACCTTCTTTCAAGCTGAGCTGGAACCAGTCGCGGCAGGTCACGCGGTTGCCTGACCAGTTGTGGAAATATTCGTGCGCCACCACGCGTTCCACCTGCTGATGGGCGGCGTCCGTGGCCGTGTCGGCGGTGGCTAGTACATAGGACGTGTTGAAAATATTGAGGCCCTTGTTCTCCATCGCCCCGTGGTTGAAGTCCTCGACGGCGACGACCATGTAGCTGTCCAAGTCGTACTCTCTGCCGAAGCGTTCTTCATCCCAGCGCATGGCCCGTTGCAGCGCGTTCATGGCGTGGCGGCACTGCCCGATGTTGCGCGGCTCGGAGTAAAACCGCAGCGCCACCCGGCGACCGGACGAGGTCGTGAACTCATCCTCGAGCACGGCGAGGTCGCCGGCCACCAGCGCGAACAGATAGCTCGGTTTGGGAAACGGATCTCGCCAAGTCACCGTACGCCGGCCGTCCTGGACGACATCCGCTATCGCGTCGCCGTTGGACAACAGCATCGGGAAGCGCACCGCGTCCGCGGTGATGGAGGTGGTGAAGCGCGACAGCACATCGGGCCGATCCGGGTAGTAGGTGATCTTGCGGAAGCCCTCCGCCTCGCATTGCGTCGCGTACATGTTGCCCGACTTGTAGAGGCCTTCGAGCGCCGCGTTCTTCTCCGGCACGATCTTGGTGACCACCTGCAGGCGGCAGTCGTCCGGCACGTCGAAGATGGTGAGCGTTTCGCCTTCAATGGCGTATTCGTTGTCGCCGAGTTCTTCGCCATCGACCGCCAAACTCGCGAGCTCGACGTCGATGCCGTTCAACACCAGCGGCGCGTCGGGCGTTAAGCGACGGACAGCGAACTCGGAGCGCACGGTGGTTTCACCGTCTCGGATGTCGAACGCCAAGCGCGTGTCGTCGATTTGGAAGGGGTACGGTTTGTAGTCGGCGAGAAGAACGGGTGCGGGGGTGTCGGACATTGGCTCCACCAAGAATGTTCGTCAACACTACGACCTTAGCACGGCACGCGACGAGACTATTCAACAACCGCGTGAAGGACTGCGCACGTTTCCAATCGAAACTGACGTAAGCATTTGAAAAATATATCTAACGAGATAATCACTATAGTGACAGAAGGGGACGAATAGTTACCGAAGTGCATAATAGTCACCGTGGTACATAAGCGCAGCCTATAAGCCTAGAAAGTGTGAACTAGTATTTTCGTACTTTCCGTTTGGTACTTCCGTTTGGTATAGGGGGTGTCCAAAATTTACGTGAAGTCCAGAATGAGCCATCACCGGATTGCCAAACACGAATAAACCGCAGATGGCCGGTGCTACAATCGACCGACTTCGCGCCCCACGGGGACGCCTCGATTGCGGAGCGGGCGAATGCAAGCCGTCGATCAACAAGTCATCGGCCAAGTCCGGGACTGGCTGCGGGAAGGCCAGCAGTGCTGGCTAGCCGTCGTCGTCGCCACCTACGGTTCATCACCGCGTCCCGTGGGCTCGCTGCTCACCTGCAACCAAGATGGGCAACTCACCGGCTCGCTCTCCGGCGGCTGCGTGGAGGACGACCTTCTTGCCAAGCTGACGCAAGGCGAGCTGGCGCGGGACTCCGCTCAGTTCTTTCGCTATGGCGAAACCGCCGAAGAAGCGGAGCAACTGGGTTTGCCTTGCGGCGGTCACTTGGACATCGTCATCGAACCGCTTGGCGGAGACGCCGGCGGCCACTTCGACCACTTGGCGCAGCGCTTGGACGCCCGCGCCTGCATCGAGCGAACCCTGTGGCTCGGTAGCGGCGAATACGCGAGCCGAGCCGTCGAGCGCCACGCGGCGTTGCGCTACGACCACGAGCGCGGTCTCCTCGTGCAAACCTTTGGGCCGCAGTATCAGCTCTTCGTCATCGGCACCAATATGGTCTCCGCCTATGTCGCCGAAATGGCCCTTGCGCTCGGCTACGACGTGGTCGTGTGCGACCCTCGCGAAGATCGACTGAACGACTTCAACATAGCTGGCGTACGCAAGATCCGCGACATGCCGGACGACGCAGTGCGCGAGCATGCCGCGGACGCCTATTCTGCGGTGGTCGCCCTCAACCACGACCCGCGCATCGACGATATGGGCTTGATGGGAGCGCTGAAAACGGACGCCTTCTACGTCGGCGCCATGGGTTCGAGTCGCACCTCCGCCAAACGGCGCGAACGGCTCTTGGGGCTCGACTTGACGACAGCGGAAATCGAGCGGCTCCACGCCCCGATCGGCCTGCCCATCGGCAGCAAGACCCCGCCGGAAATCGCCATCGCCATCCTCGCCGAGATCACCGCGGTACGCCAAGGCCGGGACGCGGCGGCCCGTCGCGCGCTCCGCGAGCGGGCGACGGGCGCGAGGGAAGCGCTCGCCATCGCGTCCTGATTTGCGTATTGCGGCAGTCGTCCTCGCCGCCGGCGCCGCCCGCCGCTTCGGCAGCGACAAACGCCTGTACTTGCTGGACGGCACGCCCATGCTCGCCCGCACGCTCGCCGTCTACCGAACCGTGTTCGCCGATGTGGGCGTGGTCGTTCGACCCGGTAAACCCACCGTCGCGAAGTTGGTACGCGCCACCGGCTGTCGAGTCGTCGAAGCGGCCGACGCGCGGCACGGTCAGTCCCGTTCGCTTGGCGCCGGCGTGCGCGCGATGGCGGACTTCGACGCCTTGGTCGTGGGCTTGGCGGACATGCCGTTCGTGCAAGCAGCTACGCTGCGTTCGCTCGTCGCAACGATGCGCGCCCACCCGGAGCACATCGCACGCCCGCGCCACGGCGGCCGTCCCGGCAATCCGATCGGCTTTCCGGCGTCGTACTTTGGTGCGTTGACGAGCATCACCGGCGACATCGGCGCCCGTGAGGTGGTCGCTGCGAGCGACCAAGTGATCCTCTTCGACGCCGAAGACGCCGGCGTACTTCGGGACGTCGATTACCCAATCTAGCGGATCGGGACCGTACCTGCCGCAGGTGGACAAGTGCGTGAGTCGGTGCGCTCGCAGTTTGTGCATTAGCCTGCGAAACAGTGCGACACTTCGCCCGTTGACAGCCCAAGGGCCAGTGCTTGAAGCGAAGGACGCTGGGCTGATCGAGCAACTCATCCAACGGGAGGTGCGGCCGTGCCAAACCTGAAAGTGAAACAGATCGGCGCTGCCGTGGCCGTGCCGGTGTCCGACACTGGGGCGGTTAGCTGCACGGCTGTCGATCCGTTCGAAGCGAAACTGATCGAAGAAGGCACGTTGCTCGCCGCGACCCACAAGGACGGCGATTGCGGCGAAGACGGCAACTGGGGACGTCCCTACACGTTGCGGCAAGAGTCAACGACGTCCCGGCCGTCGGCGCCTTCCTCGCGGCTGGCGTCGGCGTGAACGCCGAGGACGAGGACAGTCGGATGTCCCTGCACTTCGCGGCAGAACACAACGACGCTGCGGCCGTCGCCGCCCTACTCGCGGCTGGTGCCGACGCGAATGCCAAGGACGAGACTGGTCGGATGCCCCTGCACGTCGCGGCAGAATACAACGACGCTGCCGTCGTCGCCGCCCTCCTCGCGGCCGGCGCCGACGTGAACGCCGAGGACGAGAACGGTCGGACGCCTCTGCACTCCGCGGCGGAATGCGACAACGCTGCGGTCGTCACCGCCCTCCTCGCGGCCGGCGCCGGCGTGAACGCCGAGGACGAGGACGGTTGGACGCCTCTGCACCTCGCGGCGAGATTCGACGACGATGCGGTCGTCGCCGCCCTCCTTGCGGCCGGCGCCGACGTGAACGCCGCGGCCGAGGACGGTGGAACGCCTCTGCACTCCGCAGCGAGCTCCGATGCGGTCGTCGCCACCCTCCTCGCGGCCGGCGCCGACGTGAACGCCGCGTATGAGAACGGTGAGACACCTCTGCACTCCGCAGCGAGCTCCGCTGCCGGCGCTGCGGCCATCGTCGCCCTCGTCAAGGCTGGCGCCGACGTGAACGCCAAGGACGAAGACCGCAGGACGCCTCTGCACCTCGCGGCGGAATGGAACGACGCTGCGGTCGTCGCCGCCCTACTCGCGGCCGGCGCCGACGCGAACGCCGAGGACGAGGACGGTTGGACGCCCCTGCACCTCGCGGCGAGCGCCAACCACGCTGCGGGCGCTGCGATCGTCGCCGCCCTCGTCAAGGCTGGCGCCGGCGTGAATGCCGAGGACGAGAACGGTCGGACGCCTCTGCATTACGCGGCGAGCAACAACCACGCTGCGGTCGTCGCCCTCCTCGCGGCCGGCGCTGGCGTGAACGCCGAGGACGAAAACGGTCGGACGCCCCTGCACGACGCGGCGGAGTCCGACGACGCGGCGGTCGTCGCCGCCCTCGTCGAGGCTGGCGCCGGCGTGAACGCCAAGGACGAGAACGGTCAGACGCCCCTGCACCTCGCCACAACAAGAGCCAACGACGCTCCGGCCGTCGTCGCTGCCCTCGTCGAGGCAGTCGTCACTGTCCTCGTCGAGGCAGGGGGCCGACGTGAATGACATTCCCGACGCCTTCTTCGAGCCGGCGGCGTCCCTTGGTGCAGTACGGTGGGCCGCCGTCGGAGGTGGGGCCGGTCCGCGTCGCGAAATCCGACAGGGTGGTCGCGCGGCTGGGCTGAAGGCAAAAGGCGCGCCGTAGGCAACGGCTCTTGTGGCGTCAGCGGTCCCTACGGTCGGAGAGCCGCGACGCCCAATCCAGTTTGCTGCGGCAAGACTCGTAGAAGTTGTGCCCGAGCGGGAACGCCAACCGCAGGAGATGCGGGTGCTTTTGGATGCGCACCTCGTCATTGCCCGTCAAGTCGCGGTCCACCTGCGAGTCGCAACTCACCTTGGGCGTCGTCGCGTCGTCGCCAATGCGTACGGTGATGCGGGAGTCGCCGGGCACCACGAGCGGGCGCGACGTGAGCGTATGCGGGAACATGGGCACGATTACCACCGCGTTCAGCCGCGGATGCATGATCGGCCCGCCGGCGGACAGCGCATAGGCGGTGGAACCCGTGGGAGTGGAAATGATTAGCCCGTCCGAGCGCTGCTCGTAGACGAACTCGTCATCGACAAACAGGCTGAAGTCCATCATCCGCGACATGCTGCCGGCGTGTACCACGACGTCATTGAGCGCGACCGCGGCGGCATCTACCGGCGCGTCGTTTCCCGAGTCGCCGCGATGCACGCGGGCTTCGAGCAGGAAGCGCTCCTCTACGCCGTACGCGCCGAGCAGCACGGCGCCGAGCTTGTCGGCGATCTGCTCCGGCGAGACATCCGCCAAGAAGCCCAAGCCGCCCCGATTGACCCCCAGCACCGGCACGCCGGAGTGGGCGACATCGCGTGCAACCCCCAAAATGCTGCCGTCGCCGCCGACCACCACCACCAGTTCAACTTCGTCGCCAATCACGCCGCGCGGGACGCCGCAAGGCCGCCCGAGCATGGCCGCGGTGGCGGTCTCCAGCACCACTTCAACGCCGTTGCGCTCGAGTGTGGCGAGCACGACGGCCAACGAGTCGGCGACTTGGGCGCTCCCCGTGCGCCCAACCAAGGCGACGCGGCGAAACGCCGACATCCTGCCCCTCCGTCAATTCGGCTTACCCTAGCGAGTATAAGCGCCGCGATTCGGCCCCCGTGTGGCGATGGCATACTTTCCACCGGCTGGCAGCCGAACGTTTCGCCTCGACTTGGGATCACCGATGGACACCGCTCGCGAACCGCGCCAAGACTTCCAAGAGGACGACACTCGCATCGCGAAAGCCCTCGACGGCGAGGCCGTGTGGCGGAAGATGCGCCAAGAGGCCGCAGCGAAGGCCGCCGAGGAGCCGATACTCGGCAGCTACTTTCACGCCACCGTCCTGAACCACGACAGCTTCCGCTCTGCCCTTTCCTTCCGCTTGGCCAGCAAGCTGGACAATCCCATGCTGCCCACCATGCTCATCCGCGATGTCATCGGCGAGGCGATGGCGGACGACGAGGACATTCTCGACGGCGCCTTGGTGGACATCGTGGCCACCTATGTCCGCGATCCCGCGTGCGAGGACTTATCGACGCCGTTTCTGTTCTTCAAGGGGTACCACGCCCTGCAGGCGCATCGCGTCGCGCACTGGCTTTGGCGACAAGGCCGACACACGCTGTCGCTGTTTTTCCAGAGCCAGATCAGCGTCGGCTTGGGCGTGGATATCCATCCGGCGGCGCGACTGGGGCGCGGCATTCTTATCGACCACGCCACTGGCATCGTCATTGGCGAGACCGCCGTTGTGGAAGATGATGTTTCGATACTGCACGCCGTCACCTTAGGCGGCTCCGGCAAAGCCACCGGAGACAGACATCCCAAGGTGCGCCACGGCGTGCTATTGGGCGCCGGCAGCAAGGTGATCGGCAATATCGAAATCGGCATCGGCGCCAAGGTCGGCGCCGGCAGCGTGGTGCTTGAAGACGTGCCGGCGCACGTCACCGTCGCCGGGGTGCCGGCCAAAGTCGTCGGCATGCCGAAGGACGAAACCCCCGCGTTCGGCATGGATCACAGTCTCAAGTGAGGTCCATCGGGCCTCGAAAAGTAGCGGGATTCCGCCAAAGAGTCGCCGAAGTGGCGAAATAGACGGCTTCAGACACGAGCACATACCCTCGCACAAGGAGCAAAATCAATAGGTTGTGGAGGCCACTCCACATACATGCCGCCAACGACATCAACTGGCACGACTTATGCCAATGTCTCTCTGACCATCCACACCACTGGAGCATTCGCCATGTCCGCCCTCGCCACCATCTTGCTCGTCATTGGCATCATCGGTGTGATTTTGCCAATCGTGCCGGGCATCCCGTTCCTTCTCGCCGCCTTGGTGCTGTTCACGGTCAACAGCCCGGGGCTCCGTCGGCGGCTGCTGAACTCGCCCCGATTCGCACGCCCCTTCCAACGGTTGGACGACTGGTTCTCAAAACCCGGCGCCGATGGGCTGAGTTCGTGGGAGCGGTTGAAGCTCAAGGTGCTCTCCACGATCGAGTTCCTGCTGCCTCGGTCGAGACGTTAACGCCTCCCGCTTTCCGGGCTAGGCGAAGATGGCGACAAGCGCTGGCCGTCGCTTGGTCGTGTGGCGACTGGTGGACGGCAAACCCGGCCACGAGAAACAGTCCGCCGGCTTGCTGCAAGGCATTGAAGCGTTGGTGCCCACGGAAGTCTACGACTTCGACATGCGCTTTAAGGCCTTGCTCTGGCGGCAAGTTCGGGGCCATGCCCGAAACGGCGTCGTAGACGTGCCGCCGCCGCATTTGATCTTGGGCGTCGGACACCGAACGCATCTGCCGCTCTTGATCTCCCGCGCCGTGTGCGGCGGCAAGAGCGTGGTGTTGATGAAACCGACCTTGCCGCATCGGTTGTTCGACTTGATCTTCGTGCCCCGCCACGACCGCTACCGCCGACGCGGCAATCTGGTGGAGACGCGGGGCGTGGTCTGCCCTTCGCTGGAGAATCGCAAGGCGCCGACCGCCGGCTTGATCCTTCTCGGCGGCGCCAACCGACACTTCGAGTGGTCGAACGCCGACGTGGCCGCGCAAGTCCGAGCCATCGCCGCCGCTTCCCCCGCCGTGGCTTGGCAGGTGTGCGACTCGCGCCGCACGCCATCCTCCTTCGGCGAGGTATTGCCCGGTATCGCCAACCTTCGCTTTCGACCGTGGCGGACGCTTCAGTCGGACTTCCTCGAGCAGGCGCTCGCCCGGGCGCGCTACGTGTGGGTGACTGCGGACAGCGCGTCCATGCTCTACGAAGCCCTCTCCACCGGCGCCCAGGTTGGCGTTATCGCCTTGGCGGCGAAGAATCCGCTCCGCGACAACAAACTCGCCCGCGGCATACGCCTATTGCTTGCGCAAGGCCACGTCTTCTCCACCGCCGACGGCTTCCGCCTGCAAGACAGCCTGCTGCCGCCGCATTTCTATCCCGAGAACAAGCGCTGCGCCAAAGTAGTGGTCGACCGGCTCTTGGCGCCTCGGGCGAGTTCCTAAGCGGCTGCCGTGGCCCTCGCGAACACCAGTTGGTGAGCGCAGGAGAAGGCCAAATCCAAGGCAAAGCCGCAGTCGAACAGATGCCGCACGAGCGCCACCGAACGGGGGTAGCCGATCGTGCGTTCGTAAACATCCACTAAAAGGACGCGCACCTGCGCGAAGTCGTCAATGCCGGTCAGCAGCGCGTGCTCCGCACCCACCACATCCACGTTGGCCACCGTGACCCGGCGCTCGGTCAATAGCGTCGCCAAATCCAAGGTCGCGACCCGGATCGGCTCGATTCCGCCCGCACGCGGGAAACAGGAAGAAGCGCCGAAAGTGGCGTTGGGAAAGAAATCCGTTTCTTTCGAGTCCCCTGCGGCCGCCGCGGCTTCGATCAATTCGATGACGCAGCCGTTGGCGGCGAAGTTGCCGAGCGCGAGCGTGATGGCCGAAGGATCCGCCTCCACCGCCACGACATGCTCTTGGCCAACCATCGACGAGGCGAACAGCGCGGTCAGGCCGAGACCCGCCCCCAAATCGAGAAACACGTCGTTGGGCTCGACTTTGCTGGCTAGCTGCCGGACTTTGCGACGCTGGTAGCGGCCTCGGTAGAGCATTCGCTTGGTGTGCGCATCGAGCGTCGAGGCGACCGAGAGCCGAAAGCCGTGCAGCGCCACCCGCCTCGGCGACACGACCCGCCGCCATACCTTGACGAACTGACCGGATGCGGACACGGTGCGAACAGCGGCTCGGCGACTGAAGGGTGCGGTGAAAGTGCGTTGTGCGAATTGTAGCTCTGCACCAAGCGCCGCACGCGCGCTCGCGCGGTGGTGGTCGATCCTGCTCTGCAGCGCCGCGCTCCACGGTGCGCCGGCGATGCAGCCAAGCCCTAGCGTGGACGCGGGACTCATAGAACAGACTCTGCGCGCCGCCTATGCCGCGGTGGATGGCGACCTCGCTCGACTCGAAGACCCGAAGGCCCGTGCCGACACGGTGGGACGACTCGCCATGCTGCACCATGCGCAAAACCACCTCGCGGCCGCGGCGGAACTGTATTCGCAGGCAATCCGGGAACACCCTGCGCCCCGCTGGCACTACTTGCACGCGGTGACGCTCGCCGAGCTCGGCCGTATCGACGCCGCCATCGCCGAGTACCGACGTGCGCTCGCCACTGAAGACAATCCGCTATTTTGGTATCGGCTTGGCATCGCGTTGCTCATGCAGGGCGACCATGACGCCGCCACAAGGACACTCGCCCAAGCGCTCGAAGGCATGCCGGCGTCGGCGGCGGTGCTCGCCGAACTCGGCGAGGCCGCCATGGCCGCCGGCGACTGGCCACGCGCCAAGGCGTGGCTGGAGAAGGCCGCCGCCGTTGAACCAAGCGCCGGACGCATCGCTTATCGGCTAGCGCTGACCTATCGGCAGTTGGGCGACCACGACCGCGCACGACAGTGGTTCGAGCGACGTAATGACACGCCGCCGCCCATTGACGACCCGCTCCTGCTTGCCGTTGCGGAACTGGCCTTGAGCGCGAAGTTCTTTCGCGACGCCGGTGACCGGGCTTGGCGACGCGGCGAGCGCGAGGAAGCGCTAGCGGCATACGGCAACGCCGCTCGCTTGGCGCCAAGGGACACCCACATCGGCCTCGCCTATGCCTCGGCGCTCGGCGAACTCGGCCAAGAAGACGCCGCGCTGCGCGAGGTGCGGCGCGTCCTCGCCATCGATCCGGACAGCGCCAGCGGCTGGTACCTGCTCGCACGACTGCTTACGGCGCAAAACAACATTGACGAAGCGCTGACCGCGGCCCGGCAGTCCCTCGCGCTCGCCGACGACGAAACAACGCGCGCCCTGCATGGCGCGTTGCTGATGCGTAGCGGCCGTTTCGACGACGCCGCCCGCGAGTACCGCAGCTTGTCCGCCAAGCGGCCCGACGCCGCCTACTACCACTACTGGTTGGGCATGGCCCGGCTTGCCGCTGGCGACTGCGGCTCCGCGCGCCCGGCGCTCGTCGCGGCGCTTGCTCGGCAAACCAATTGGGGGCAAGCGCACATCGCCTTGGCGCGAGCCGACGCGCTATGCGGCGACGACGCGGCGCGGAGTTCGGCCCGACGACGCGCCAAGAGGCTCGTCGAGGCGAGCGACGATGTCGACACGCGCATCACCCTCGCGTTCGCCGAACTCGCCGCCGGCGACGGGGAGGTGGCGCGAGCGTTGGCGCAGCGGGCGTTGCCGCACGACGACGCCAAGATGCTGCTCGACGCCATTGATCGAGGTGAACGGCCCGCCCGGCCATTCGCCCCGGGGTCGGCTTGGTGGTTGCCGCAGGAACTGCGTCGAACCGAGCGAACCGGCGACGAATAAGGGCAACGGCACGTACCGGCGCTGATCTAATCTGTGTGATATATAGCCGCCGCGTAGCACCGCAACCACCACCTAGGAGTCGGCCTTGTCGCCAGTAGTATTTCCGCCCGTCTTCACCGCCGCCCGCGGCATCGCTCTTCTCGCCACGGTGTGGCTAGTCGTTGCCTGCGCCCCACCCGAGGAAGACGGGCCGACGAGCGAACTCGTCGCCACCAACGACCGCGGCGTCGCGCTGATGGGCCGCTACGAATACGCCGAGGCCGAGACGGTGTTCGCCGATGTGGTCACGCGCGCCCCCGAGTGGCTGGACGCCCGTGTGAATCTGGCGATCGCCACCTTGAACCGGCAAAACGAAGGCGACGAACAACTGGCGTTGGACATTCTCGCCGAGGTGACGGCTGCGGACCCCACCCACCTTCGGGCGCTGTATACGAGCGCCATCTTGAAGCTCTATCTCGGCGACGCCCCGAGCGCAGCGGCGCTATTGCGGCGCGTGGTCGCTAGCGACCCCGAAGACGCCTACGCCGCGTACTTCTTGGGCCAAGCCCTTCTGCAGCAAGGCGACTACGGCCAAGCGGCCGAATGGCTGGTGAAAGCTGCGACCTTGGACCCGTATCTACGCAGCGCCTACTGGGCGGGGTCGCAAGCCCTGCGCCGCGTTGGCCGCGACGAGGAAGCCGGCCAACTGCTCGCCGACTATCAGCGCTTCGAGACCAACCCCGCAGCGCGCTTGGCCGGCTTCTCCTACACTCGCATGGGGCCGAAGGCTGCCGCCTTGGCGGCCAACCCCGTCACGCCGCCGGAGGTGGCCAAGCCGGAAGGTCCGCTGTTCGCGCAACGCCGGTCGATCACGGACTCGTCGGCGGCCGACCTCACGGTCACCAGCGCCGACCTCGACGGCGACGGCAGCCAAGAACTCGTGCTGACCGGCGACCAAGTGCCCGTGGTACTGGCCTACCGCGAGCAAAGCTTCTCACCGACCGCGGACCACCCGTTCGCCTCAAGCGGTTCGTTAGGCAGTCCGCTCTGGGGAGACATCGACGACGACGGCCTGTTGGACGTCGTGCTGTGCCGGGAGGCCGGAGTGTTCATTCGCCACCAAGCGGCGCCCGGGGTGTGGGCGGATGCGCTCACCCTCGGCGACGATCCCTGCACGGGCGGCGCGTTGTTCGACGCGGACCACGATGGCGACTTGGACGTGTTCACCGTCGGTGCCGACGGCAGCGAGCTGTTCAGCAACAACCGCGACGGCAGCTTCCGTCGCTTGGCCGAAGACATGGGCCTGCGTGGCGGCGACGGACGCCAAGTGCTGGTGGCGGACCTCGACGGCGACCGGGACTTGGATATCGTCGTGCTGAACCGCACCCCGCCGCACGACGTTTGGCGCAACGACCGCACTTGGCGCTACGGGCCGTTCGCCGCCTTGGACGATTTCAAGGCGACTTCGCTGGCCGCGGCAGCAGTCGTGGACGCCGACGCCGACGGGCGCCCCGAGCTTTACGGTTTGACCAACGACGGCGGCATCGAGCGCTGGCAGCGCGACGGTGTCGCATGGTCGCGGGAATCTGTGGTCGGCGCGAGCGAGGGAGCGCCGAGAGCGCTCGACGTGGCGGACTTCGACGGCGACGGGCGCCCGGAAATCCTGCGCGCACTGGCGAGCGGCTTCTCGGTCATCGACCCGCGCAGCGGCAAAGTCTTGGTCGAACACGCCGCTGCGAATCTCCACACCGCCGCCGCCGTCGCGCTGGAACCGGCCAGCGGACCCGCCGTGGTGGCGGCCACCGGGGACGGTCTCGCGCTATGGCCCCCCGGACCCGGTCGCCACGCTTTCATCGCATTGGCACCCACCGGCCGCAGCGAAGCCGATCAGATGCGTTCCAACGCCTCCGGCATCGGCACGCTGGTGAAAGTCCGCGCCGCGGGCCGTTGGAGCGTACTCCTCGCTATGGACGCCCACTCCGGCCCCGGCCAAAGCCTGCAACCGCTGAGCGTGGGTCTCGGCGGGCACCACCAAGCGGACTTCATCGCCGTCGAGTGGTCGGACGGCGTATCGCAAACCGAACTGGACTTGGCGGCCGGCCAACGCCACGTCATCGTCGAGACGCAGCGGCAACTCGCGAGCTGCCCGGTGTTCTTCGTCTGGGATGGCGACAAGTACCGCTTCGTCAGTGACGTGCTCGGCGGCGGCGCCTTGGGCTTCTTGGACACCCCCGGCAGCTACGTACCTGCCCGGCCGGTGGAGAGCTATTTGCTCGCCGGCGACGTCTTGGCCGCCCGGGACGGCCACTACCACATCAAGCTCACCGAACCCATGGAGGAGAACGCCTACTTGGATGCGGCACGGCTCACCGTGTACGACTTGCCGCCGCAGTGGTCGATGGCTTTGGACGAGCGGATGAGCGTCGCCGGACCGCCCGCGACCGGCCGCCCGATTTTCTACCGCCACTCGCAGTCGCCGGCGAGCGTAACCGCCGACGACGGCGCCGACGTGACCGCACTCGCCACAGAACTCGACCGGCGCGCCCCGTCGCCCGGCGCGTTGGACAAGCGCTTCATCGGCCTGTTGGCGGACGAGCAGACGCTGACGCTCGAGTTCGAGGCACCATTGCCGGCCGAGGGTGCCGTACTCTTGGCAGACGGTTGGATCGAATACCCCTATTCGCAGACCGTGTTCGCCGCGTGGCAGGCTGGCCTCCGCTACCGGCCCGTCACCTTGGCGGCACGCGCCGGCGACGGCGACTGGCAGCCTGTGGCGGTGGAGTTCGGCTATCCGGCCGGGATGCCGCGCACCATGGCGTTGCCCCTCGACAACCTGCCAGCGGGCACGCATGCGCTGCGGTTATCCTCCAACATGGAGATCTATTGGGATCGCCTGCGCGTGGTGCGTGAAGAACCCTTGGCCGTCGCCGCGACTGCGCTACGACCGGCCGCGGCGCGGGTGGCGCGCACCGGTTTCCCGAAACGCACCACCGGCAGTCAGCGCCTGCCGCACTACGATTATCACGACCGGTCCACATTCTGGGACGCCAAAGTGCCCCGCGGCTTCTACACCTCGCTCGGCGACGCAGACGAACTGGTGATGGACATCGACGGCGCACTGGCCATCATCGGCAGCGGCGAGGAGATCCACTTGCAGTTCGCCGCGGTCGAACCGCCGCCGGCGAACCACCGTCGTTATTTCGCCGTCACCTTCCACGGCTGGGCGAAGGATATGGACCTGTACACGCTCGATGGCGAAACGGTGGGCCCGCTGCCGTCGCCCGACGCCTTGGACGAAGAGTTGGCGGCGCGACGCGACCGACTGCACGCGCGCTACAACCTGCGCTACCAAGAAGGTCTCTGAGGGTTACCGATGACCGCGCCACGTCCGGTCGTCGGACCGGGGCTGCGCAAGCTGCTGCTCGTGGTCTTGGTGCTGTTCGCGCTGTTGGTGATCAATTCCGCCTACCTGGGGGCGGTCACTTGGCGGCAGTGGTGGAGCGGCGCGGTGTTGGAGGACGCGCTATACCAGTCGATGTTCCTGCTGCACTTGGCACTCGGGCTCGCCATCGTGGTGCCGGTGCTGTGCTACGGCGTCCTGCACCTCAGGCGCGCGATTCACCGCCCCAACCGGTTGGCGGTGCGCTTGGGCGTCGCGCTCTTCGCCTGCGTCATCGTTCTCCTCGTCACCGGCATCGCACTCACCCGGGGCGTGCCGATGGTGGAACTGCGCAATCCGGCGGCGCGCTCGGTCGCCTATTGGGCGCACATCGCAACACCGCTCTTGGTCTGCTGGCTGTTCGTCCTGCATCGTCTGGCCGGACGCGCGATCCGCTGGTCGGCGGGGGCTGGAATCGCCACGCTGGCGATCATACTCAGCACCGCGGGTTTGTGGTTCGCCGGGCGCGACGCCGAAGCGCCCAAGGGCGACGCCGACTTCTCACCGTCCTTGGCGCGCACCAAGAGCGGCGAACTCATCGACCCGAAACACCTGATGCGCGACGAGCACTGCGCCGGTTGCCACGTCGACGCTCACCAAGGCTGGCAATACAGCGCCCACCGGTTCGCATCCTTCAACAATCCCGCCTATCTCTTTTCGGTACGCAATACCCGCCGCGCCGTCCTTGAGCGCGACGGCACCGTGGCGGCGTCCCGATTTTGCGCCGGCTGCCACGACCCGGCGCCGCTCTTCAGCGGCCGTTTCGACGACCCGTCATTCGACGACGAAAACGACCCGACCGCCGACGCCGGCATCGGCTGCGTCGCCTGTCACGCCATCGAGGCGGTGGGCGTGCGCGGCAACGCCGATTACGTGATCGGCGCGCCCGAGCGTTATCCCTTCTCCTTTGCCGACCACGCGGCGCTGCGTTGGGTCAACGGCTTTCTCATCAAGGCGAAGCCGGCGCTGCACAAGCGCACGTTCCTGAAACCCCTGCACAAGACCGAGGAGTTCTGCGGCACCTGCCACAAAGTGCATTTGCCGGAAGCGTTGAACCAATACCGCTGGCTGCGCGGCCAAAACCACTACGACTCATTCCTCTTGAGCGGCGTGTCCGGCCACGGGGTGGCCAGTTTCTACTATCCGCGCAAGGCGGAGGAGAACTGCAACGGCTGCCACATGCCGCTTGCCGCCTCCGACGATTTCGCCGCCCGCCACAACGACGCAAGCGGCGCGTTGACCGTGCATGGCCACGGTTTCCCATCGGCGAACACCGCACTCGGCCACTTGCTCGGCTTTCCCGACCGCGTGAACGAACGGCACCGCGAGTTTCTGGAGGGATCGCTGCGGGTGGACATCTTCGCGGTTCACGCCGGCGGCGACATCGACGCGCCGGCGCAAGCCCCGTTGCGTCCGCAAGTGCCGACCCTCCGCCCGGGAGGCGAGTACCTGTTCGATGTCGTGATTCGCACGCTCAAGCTCGGCCACCTGTTCACCGAAGGCACCTCCGACTCCAACGAGGTGTGGCTCGAGCTGACCGCCAAGAGCGGCGAGCGGGTGATCGGCGTCAGCGGCGGCCTGAGCCCGGACGATGCGTCCGTAGACCCGTGGTCGCACTTCGTCAACGCCTATGTGCTCGACCGGGACGGCAACCGCATCGACCGGCGCAACGCGGAGGACATCTTCACCCGCCTTTACAATCACCAGATTCCACCCGGCGCCGCCGCCACGGCGCACTATCGACTGCGGTTGCCGAGCGAAATCGCGGGCCCCTTGGAACTGACCGCTAGGCTGCGCTATCGCAAGTTCGACACCATCTATCTGCGCCACTTCCAAGGCGATGCGTTCGCCGGCAATGACCTGCCCATCGTCACCATCGCAACGGATACGGTCATCTTCGAGGTAGGCGCGGTCGACGGGACGAACTCGGCCGACGCTCCCGACATCCCGACTTGGCGGCGCTGGAACGACTACGGCATCGGCTTGCTGGCGAAGCCGGACCGCGGCGCGTTGAAGCAAGCCGAGGCGGCTTTTCGCCAAGTGGCGAATCTCGGTCGCGCCGAAGGCGACCTCAACCTAGCGCGCGTATTCCTTCGCGAAGGCCGCTTGGCCGAGGCGGCCGACGCCCTGCGACGAGCCGCCCGCGACGGCGCCTACCCGTGGTCGGTCGCTTGGTTCGGCGCCCAAGTGGACAAGCAGAACGGCGAACTCGACGCGGCGATCGACGCCCTCTTGGCGCTAAGGGACACCCACTTCGACGAGGCGAGACGCCGCGGCTTCGACTTCTCCCGCGACTATCGGCTGCTCAACACGCTTGGCGAAACGGTCTTCGAACGCGCCAAGCTCGAAGCCAACCCGGCGCGCCAAGCCGCTTGGCTGAACGCTGCCGTCGCGCACTATCAGGCGGCACTCGATCAAGACCCGGAGAACGCCACCGCGCACTACGGCCTCGCCCAAGTGTACGCGCGCCTCGATCGGCCCGACGACGACCGCCGCCACCGGCGCTTGCACGAGCGCTACCGTCCCGACGACAACGCCCAAGACCGAGCGGTCGCCGCGGCGCGCCGCTCGGACCCCGCCGCCAACCACGCCGCCGCGGCCGTCGTGGTCTACGACTTGCAGCGCCCCGGCGCCTACGGATTGCCGAGTGACTGACGCCGAACACCCTCGCCGAGGGGCCGACGCCCGCGGCGAAGCGCGCATCCGACGGGCGTTGAAGTGGTCCGCCGCCGTGCTCGGACTGATCGCCGCCGGCGTGGTCGCCTCGCTGCTGCTACGCGAAGAGCGGCCAGCGGAGCAACCCGCCGCCGAACACCTCCCGGTCGGACCAAGCGTGCCGACAACCACCATCGCGGCGCCCGTCATTCCATACACCGATGTGACGGATGAAGCCGGCGTCGACTTCGTGCATCAGACCGGCGGCTACGGCGAACGGCTGTTGCCCGAGGCGATGGGCGGCGGGGTGGCGTTCTTCGATTACGACAACGACGGCGACCAAGACCTCCTGCTGGTCAACTCCGACCACTGGCCGTGGCGGCCACGCGCGGGCGATGCCCCGACATCGCGGCTGTACCGCAACCGCGGAGACGGCACCTTCGACGACGTGTCCGTCGCCACCGGCATGGCGGTCCGCGCCTATGGCATGGGCGTCGCGGCCGGCGATTACGACGGCGATGGGTTCACCGACGTGTTGTTCACCGCGGTGGGCGGCAACCGGCTGTTGCGCAACGACGCCGGCAAGCGATTCCTCGACGAGACCGCAACCGCCGGCGTCGCCGGCGGCGAAGATGCTTGGAGCACCAGCGCCGCCTTTTTCGACTACGACGGCGACGGCGACTTAGACCTCTTCGTCTGCGACTACGTCGCTTGGTCCGCCGACATCGATCGCGCCGTGGACTTCCGCCTGACCGGCATCGGCCGCGCCTTCGGCCCGCCGACGGACTTCGCCGGCACGGACTCCACGCTGTATCGCAACGACGGCGGCACATTCACCGACGTCACCGCCGAGGCCGGGGTCGAAGTCGCCAATGCGGCCACCGGCACGCCGGTCGGCAAGGCCTTGGCCGTGCTGCCGGTGGACGTGAACGGAGACGGCTGGCTGGACCTCGTCGTCGCCAACGACACGGTGCGCAACTTCCTGTTCCTCAACCAAGGCGATGGCCGTTTCGTCGAGTCGGGCATCGACGCCGGCCTCGCCTTCGACACCACCGGCAGCGCCACCGGCGCCATGGGCATCGACGCCGCCTACTACGACAACGACGACAAGCTCGCCATCGCCATCGGCAACTTCGCCAACGAGATGTCGTCCTTCTACGTCGCTCGGCCCGGCGAGAGCGTGTTCAGCGACGACGCCATCGTCACCGGCGTCGGCCCGCCGAGCCGACGGGCGCTGACCTTTGGCCTCGTGTTCTTGGACGCCGACTTGGACGGACGCTTGGACATGCTCGCCGCCAACGGCCATGTGGAACCGGCGATCAGCCGCGTGCAGGCGAGCCAAAGCTACGCCCAAAACGCACAACTCTTCTGGCACTGCGGGGCGGACTGCCGGCGACGCTACTTGCTGGCGGACGGCGGCGACCTAGCGAACCCCTTGGTCGGCCGCGGCGCCGCGTACGCGGATATCGACGGCGACGGCGACTTGGACGTGGCGCTCACGCAAACCGGCGGCAGAGCCGTGCTCTTGCGCAATGACCAAGCATTCGGCCACCGTTGGGCGCGGTTCGCCTTGCGCGGCCAACCGCCCAATCGACACGCCATCGGCGCTACCGTGACGCTCAGCGCGGGGGGCGCGACCCAAACGCGCACCGTCATGCCGGCGCGCAGCTACCTATCGCAAGTGGAATTGCCGGTGACCTTCGGCCTCGGCGATACGCAACGAATCGACAGCGTCGCCGTGCGCTGGCCGAACGGCGACACCGAACGCTGGTACGACTTGGCAACTTCCCGCCTGCATACGCTCGAGGCCGGCACCGGCTCACGCTGACGTAGCGAGGTCATGCCGGCAGGCGATCAAGGCGACGCGCCTGCGCCTTGCCGCAGTTGCCAAGTCGCACCGACCGCAAAGTCGCCGAACGCTTCCACCTCGCCGCCTGGCCAGCGCACGGTGACGCTGTCCACCCGCTCGGCGTCGCCGACGCCGAAATGCACGCGGGGGTCGTTGGATGCGAAAAAGCTCGCCGCCGGCTGCACGTCGCGCTGCCGGCGCGAGGCGCCGACGCCAATCGATACGGTCGCGCCATGCGCATCGCGTCCGGCCTTCCCGAGTACGCGAAAGCGCACCCAGTTGCCGCGCCCGGGGGCGCGATTCCTCAACAAGTACGCCGGGCCGTCGCGATTCGCCACCAGCATGTCCAACCCGCCGTCGTCGTCCACATCGCCAACCGCCAAGCCGCGACTGGTATGCACTAGCGGCGCTTGGACGCCACCAGCAGGGCCCGATTCGTCGAAACGGATGATCGGGCCAGGTCGCCCGCGATAGAAGACGTTGGGTTCGGCGAACGCGTCGGGCACGGCCGAAGGATCGCCGTCCACCTTGCCGTTGGCCTGGTAGAGATCCAGCACGCCGTCGTTGTCGAAGTCGGCGAGCGCGACGCCGAAGCGCGTGTAGCGACCACTGCCCGCTCCTAGGCCCACTGGCGCGGTGACATCAACGAACCACTCTCCCTCGTTGCGGAAGAACGAATCCGTCTCGCCCTCGAAGTTGACCACCAACAGGTCGGTGTCACCGTCGTCGTCCACATCCGCCGCGGCGACCCCCATGCCGGCCTTGGTGATCCCGTGCTCGTCCACGGCGCAGCCCCACGCGGCGGCTTCATCCGTGAACCGCAGGTCGCCTTGATTGAGCCAAAGCTGGTTGACATTTCGGTCGTTGGCGACGAAGACGTCGGTGAGGCCGTCCGAGTTGAAGTCCGCGCCCACCACGCCTAGGCCGTTGCCGTAGGCCGTGTTGATGCCGGCCGCCACGGTGATGTCGGTGAACGTGCCGTCGCCGTTGTTGCGGAACAGTCGATCGGGCGCCGGGGCGGCATAGGTCGTGGGCGCACAATAGGTCGGCTTGCCGCGGTAGTGGCAGTCCCGCTCGATGGCCGGGTGCCAGTTCACGTAGTTGACCAAGAAGATATCCAAGTCGTCGTCGGCGTCGAGGTCGAGAAACGCCGCCGCGCTACCCCATCCCGGATCGGCGACGCCGGCCGCCACGGCGACATTCTCGAATACGCCGCTGCCGTCGTTTCTGAGTAGCGCGTTGGCGCCGTAGTTGGTGACATACAGATCGATGTCGCCGTCGTTGTCGTAGTCGCCGGCGGCGACGCCCATGCCGTAGCCGGTGTCATGGCCGTCGGCGATGTCCGTCGCCTCGTCGAAGTACCCGTCGCCACGGTTCAAGTACAGGCGGTTGCCCTCCACCGGCGCACCGTCCAAGCGGCCGCTTTGTACGAGGTAAGCGTCGAGGTCGCCGTCGCCGTCGAGATCCGCGAGCGCCGCCCCGCCGCCGAGGATGTCCGGCAGTTGCGGCGTGCCCGAGAAACCGGAGCGATGGTGAAAGTCGATGCCGCGCGAACGGGCTTGTTCCTCGAACCAAGGCGGCTCGCCGCCGCAGCCGCCGAGCGCGAGCATCATCAAGAGCGGCGAACAGCGCGCGGCGATCATCCGCCGTCGTCCTCTATGACCGAGAGCCGCGCACGGGCCGCCGCGACTTCGTGCGGACGTGCGCCGAGTTGCTCGGCTTCGGCGAGCGCCGTGCGCGCCTCGTCGAAACGGCCAGCTTCGGCCAAACTTCGCGCCAAGAAGACGAGTCCTCGCGTGGACGTCGGCTCAAGCCTCGCGAGTTGCCGCAACGTGGCGACCGCCGTCGACCAACGTCCCTCGGCACCTTCGATCATCGCCTTGTAGTACAACGCGCTTGCTCGTTCGCCGTGCGGCATCATCGCCTCGAAGGTGGCCAAGGCGTCTTCGTAGCGCCCGTCTTGGACGAGCAGCAGCCCCTTGCGCTCGTAGGCATCGACGAGGCCTGGGTCCAACGCCAAGGCACGGTCGTAGTACACGATGGCCTCTTGCCCCTCGCCGAGCTCCTCGAAGAGGGCTGCGATGTTGAAGTGCAGCGGGGCGTAGTCGGGGTGTGCGGCGATGGCGTCACGCAGCACGGCTAGGGCAAGTTGCTCTCGGCCGGTGAGTTGATAAGCGATGCTCAAGTTGTTGAGCAGCGTCCGATCGGCGGGGCGTTGCTCGTGTAATTGTTCCAAGATGCTCGCTGCGGTCACTGCCTCGCCGCGCTTCAGCAAGGTCTCCGCCTTGCTCAGGCGGCCGTGAAAACCACGGATGTATTCGTCCTTCGTCTCCCGTCGCTGGTCCGGCCACTCAAGGGGTGTGGCGTCTCGACCCCGGGCGTCGGCGGCGCGCGCCAAGTCCGGCCGGCCCGACTCGCGATACGCGCGCCCGAGCAAGCGGTGCAGATAGGGCTGAGCGCTGTCCTCGGTCAACGGCGTCAGCAAGGCGAGCGCTTCGCTCGGCCTTGCTTGACGCAACAACACTCGCGCCAAACCGACGGTCGCCGCAACCGTCGTCTCGTCGTCCGGCGGGTCCCGCAAAGCGTGTCGAAACGCAGTCTCGGCTTCATCTTGGCGATCCACGTCGAGCAGCCAACTGCCGCGTTGCAACCACGCGGGACGGTATCCGGCGTCGATGGCGAGCGCACGCGCCAAACTGGCGAGCGCACGCTCGATGTCGCCGCTCTCAGCCTGTAGAAAGGCAAGCTGGTAGGGCCATAGGAACTCGTCTGGATCAAGCGCAGCAGCCTGCTCGTAGGTGGTGATCGCCGCGTCGGTAAAGCCGTTGGCGTCGTAAGCGAGCGCCAGACGCCCGCGCAGCGCGGCGGATTCCGGCAGACGCTCCGCGGACTGATGAAGCTCGGCGAGAAATGCCGCCAATTCTCGATCTTCGGCGTCGTGACCGGCGGCGACCGGCGGGTCCACCCGCTCGGCGCAACCGGCGAGGAGAAGAAGGAGCGACAACGGGATCCCGCCAAGCCGGCTGCAATACCACGAGGAGCTATTCATGGTGCGAATTAGTATCCGATTAGCACTGTTTTGGTACCCGATAGGTGCCCATTTGACGCCTATTTGCGCCGGTTCAGCACGCGAACTGGCACCAGTCCGCACCAGTTCCCGCCACCGCACAAAAGAAAAGGCGCCCCATAGGACGCCCTCTCACCTTGCCTCGCCGTGCCATGCCGAGCTATGCCAAGCCTAGCCTAACCTCGCCGTGCCCATGCACATGACCGCAAATTGCTTGACGGTGTCGCTGGACGTCAGGATGCCCGATAGACGGACGATCAAACCGCGAGCCCGTCCCGCGGCAAAGTCAATAGCGCCACAAGAACCGTTGCCTACGTCACCGCCTGTTGCCTTAGGCCCAAGCCACCCTATCACCCCTGTCAGCTTCGCGGCTACGCCGCCAAGTCCGAGTAACGGCTAGCTCAGCGTTCTCGACGATCCGCCAAGGGCTCGTTTCTCGCGCGCATGAACGGCCGCACGGCAGCATGTTCTCTCACGTTTCGCTTCTCCGCGTCAATGGCAACACCGATGACATGCAGATTGCCACCGTACTTCGCCGCGTATTTGTCCGCGTAGCCTTTTCGCAGCGCTTGCGCCAAGGCCGTGTCCGCCGAGTGTCGCTTGTCGTCACCGCCAACCTTGAATTCCATGACAAAGGCATGTTGCTCGCCCAGCAGGACGAGATCAGCGCGACCCCGCGCGGATGCCTCTTCGGAACGCACGTCAATGCCAACGGACTCCGCGGCGACCTGCACATAGGCCACATAGGTCGCCTCGGGAATACCTTGGTAGGCTTGGTGCGGGATGCAGGCATAGAGGCTGCGGACGAGTTCCATCATTCCCTCAACATCGCCGGCTTCCAATGCGTCCTTCAGAGACACGCCGAGACTGTCCGCAAGCGCAGTGTCCCGCAAGGACTCTTGGACAATGAGCTGGCCGAGCCCCGCACGCACCTCCATGTTCGGAAAACCTAGACGGTAGCGTGTCCCCCCGACGCCTTTACGCAGTTCCTTGACCGTCAGGTAACCCGCTTGAAACAGCACGGCTGCGGGGCTGGCGCGCTCGATGTCGAAGTCCGCGAGTTGCATACGGTTCGCCCAAGTCCCTTCCAACTGGCCGACTTCCAGCGGACCCCTGCCGCCGAGGTAAGTGAGCAGATGCGATGGCGTGCCGGTATCGAACCAGAGCAGGTCGATCTCTTGAGCCTTGAGAATCTGAAGCATCCCGAAGGGGTTGTAGACCGACTCATTGACGTCGCCCCACGAGTAGCCGTTGTAGAACCGGCGAAGCTCGTCACGGCCTATCTTTTCGGTCTCCACCGCGAACGTTCGGTCGAGTTCGTCGTCGGTGAAGCCGCACACCGCGTTGTAGCGCGGGTCGAGGGTCAGGTCGGTGAACTGGTTGGCGGTGGAGAACAGGCTCGTCTTGGGAAACTTGGCGATGCCGGTTACGAAGCTCTTTTCGATATAGGGCTCCGCCCTTTTGAGGACGCCGAACAAGCCTCGCAGATAGCTGCGGTTGGCGGTGGCGACGGATTCGCCAAGTGCGTCGAGGATCGGCTTGTCGTACTCGTCTACCAAGACCACCACGCCACGCCCGGCCTTCGAGGCCGAACCGAGGATTAGATCGTAGAGTCGTTCCGGTGCCCCCGCCGGCGACAAGTCGGTTGTTGCGGAACGCCCCGCCACTCGTTCAAGCTGTCTCGACACGGTGGCATGTAGGCTGTCGGGATTGGTGTAGTCGCCGCCGGCGAAGTCGATCCGCACCACGGGATGCCGTCGCGACCAGTCCCACTGGCCGTGGATCGTCAGCCCCTTGAACAGTTTTTCCGAGCCTTCGTACAGTTCCTTAAGCGTGTCGAGGAACAAGCTCTTGCCGAACCGTCGCGGACGAGAGAGGAACAGGAACTTGTCGTCTTGCGCTGCCCGCAACACATAACGCGTTTTGTCGACGTACAGGAAGTTTCCTTCGCGCACGGTGCGGAAGGACTGGATGCCCGAAGGGAGCTGTCGGCGGTTGTCGTCGTTCATCGCGCCGGCGTTACGGACATACTTGGCGTCACAGGCGACCCGGATGCCTTCGGCGTGTCTGTCGAGGCGTTCATTATTAACCAGTAGCGTGGTGATCGTCACCGGCGACGCGTTGCAATGCGCGGCCAGATCGACGTGTCGTCCGATAGGTCGCTACATAGGACTCGTCAACGGCCTCGAATGGACATAAATAAGCAGCTCAGCGACGAACGCTCGTTGGCGCTTCTGCCAGAACGTGTAGGACTGCGTGGCCGAGACAGCGCCTCGTCGTTTGCCGAGTGCGCCCAAGGCGCGGCTTCGTCCGCGAGCGCTACAACTTCGACCTGCGCACCAACGAGCTCACCACGGCGCTCGTGCCGAATCCCACCGCTGGCACCGAGCACGCTTTCAGCGTCTATCGCTTAGCGGGCGACCCCGTCGGGCCGCTGCTAGTGCTGCGTGAACGTCTGGATAGGTCGCCGAGACCCCAAAAAAGTGTTGCGACGGAGAATGATTCGCGTTTACATTAGTGCGCTATGTACGTTTGTGTCTGCCACGCCGTCCGCGACACCGAGATTCGCCAAGCTTTGGCGGCCGGTGCCGAGGACGTCGAGCAACTCGCCGAACAGCTTGGCGTGGGCACAGGCTGCGGTTCCTGTCGCGAGCACGCCGCGGCACTGATCGAAGAGTACACCGAGCAAGCACCGCTGCATTACGCCGCCTGAGGCAGTTCGCAACCGTCCATGAACATACTCGTCACCGGTATGAGCGGCCTGATCGGTGGTGTGACGCGGCGACGGCTGGCGTCCGAGGCACAGCTTTCCGCCCTGAACCGCAGCGACGTGCAAGGCGTTCCGACGACCCGGGCGGAGCTCGTCGACTACGATGCCATTCGCCCTGCTTTCGACGGTCAAGATGTGGTGATTCACTTGGCCGCCAAGGCCGGCGAGAACTTCACTTGGGACGAGTTCGTGCAGACCAACATCGTCGGCACGCGCAACGTGCTTAAGGCGGCGCGCGATGCCGGCTGCAAGCGGCTGGTTTTCGCGAGCAGTGGCGCCACGGTGTCCGGTTGGGAACTCGTTGAACCGTACAAGGCGCTGGTCGAGGGCCGTTACCAAGACGCACCGAACGAGTGGCCGCTAATCCGTCACGACATGGCGACCCGGCCCACGGGCGTCTATGGCGCGACCAAGGTTTGGGGCGAGGCGATTTGTCGCCACTTCGCAGATACATCGGCACTGTCCGTGCTGTGCTTGCGTATCGGCTACGTCAACGCCGAGGACAAGCCCTCGGCGCCACGGCACTTCTCGGTTTGGTGCTCTCAGCGCGACATCGCCGCGGCCATTGAAGGCTGCGTCTATGCGCGCGACGACATCACCTTCGACACTGTGTTCGCCACGTCGCAAAACCGCTGGGGCTATCGAGACTTGTCGCACGCCTTGGCGATCATCGGATTCGAGCCGGAGGACGCCGCGGAAGACTACCGCTAGCCGGTAAGTCGGACTTGGCGGCGTCAGCCGCGAAGTCCGACGGAGTGATAGGGCGGCTTGGGCTGGGGCGAAAGGCGGCGCCGAACGGCGACGGCTTTCGTGGCGCTACGGCGCGGGATCGACGCGAATCACCCGTCCTCTAGGGGAGTCCGTAAGGATGTACAGCCGGCCGTCCGGTCCGGTGCGCACGTCGCGCAGGCGCTCGCCGATCTCCTCGAATAGGCGGTGCTGGCCCGCCACTTGGCCATCCGCCAAGTCGATGCGTTCGACGTAGTTGAACACCAACGAAGTGACGAACAGATCGCCACGCCAATCGGGGAACGCATCGCCGTCGTACCAAGTCATGCCGGCGGGGGCGATGGACGGTGTCCAGTGCAATAGCGGCTGCTCGGTGCCCGCGTATTCCTTGAAGGGAGAGATCAGCGCGCCGTTGTAGTCGATGCCGAAGGTGGCGAGGGGCCAGCCGTAGTTCTTGCCGGGCTCAAGCGCGTTCAACTCGTCGCCCCCGCGTGGACCGTGTTCGTGCAGGTAAACGACCTGCGACCGTCCCGACTCCGTCGGCGCCGCCACCAGCCCTTGCGGATTGCGGTGACCGTAGGTCCAAATCTCGTCGCGCGCATCGGCATTGCCAACGAACGGATTGTCCGGCGGAATCGAGCCGTCGTCGTTCAAGCGCACCACCTTGCCAAACAGATTGTCGAGCCGTTGCGGCTGCTCTCGATAGAGAAAGCCGTCGCCCGTGGCCACGAGCAAGGTGCCATCGGCGAGGAATAGGATGCGCCCGCCGTAGTGCATCGGCGTTTCCTTCAACGGATCGACGGTAAAGATGGGTTCTAAGTCACTGATCGCCGAGCCGTCGAAACGGGCGCGGGCGACGCGGGTGCCGTTCGCCTTCGGCGTACCGTGCGCATAGCTCAAGTAAAGCAAGGCGTTGTCGGCGAAGTTGGGATGCAGAGCGACATCGAACAGGCCGCCTTGACTGCGCACATAAACCGGCGGCACGCCGGCCACCGGGCGCGGATCGAGCGTACCGTCGCGGACGATGCGCAAGCTCCCCGCCCGCTCCGTCACAAGCAGATCGCCGCCCGGCAGGAATGCGACGCACCAAGGATGGTCCAAGCCTTCGGCGATGGTGGTCAGGCGATAGTCGCCGCCCGCTTGCAACGCTAAAACGCCAACCGCCGCCACCAACAATCCGCGCATGGCGCTTCCCTAAACTATCGAAGACGGTCACTATACAACTACTATGCCTTGGCTTCGCCGAGTACTCGCATTCCTCCTCGCGGTCGCGATCAGCGCTGCCTTGGCATCCGTGTCGTCGACCCACTTCGTGCTTGCCGCGCTTGCCGACATCGGTGCGAACATCGATTTCGCCGACCGGGTGCGCGCTTACTGGCACGACCTACTCGGCATGGGGACCCTGTTCGGCATCGTCGTCGCCGTCGGCTTCCTCGTCGCGTTTCCCGTGGCAACGCTCCCCGCCCGCTACTGGCCCGCTGGGCGCACCGCCTGCTACGCTGCCGCCGGCGCGACGGCCATCACCGTCGCACTCCTCGCCATGCAGTACTTTTAGAGATCATGCCCATAGCCGGCGCGCGAAGTTCGGCGGGCATCATCGGGCAAGCCGCGGCCGGCGCCGTCGGCGGACTCGCGTTCGCCCTCGCCAGCAAGCAACATCGCCCCAAGCCGAACCCTATGCAGACGCGGAGCTGATCAAACATGTCTTTGTCGAACCCCATCGCCCTGCGCGGCGCCCCCGGTTCTCCCTACACCCGAAAGATGCTCGCGGTATTGCGCTACCGTCGCATTCCATACCGTTTCCTCGTCGCTTTGTGGTCGCAAGATCAGCGGTTGCCGCGACCGAAGGTCGACTTGCTGCCCACCTTCTATTTCGAGAACGAGGCGGGGGAGCTAGAGGCGGTGGTCGATTCCACGCCCATCATCCGCACCTTGGAGGAGCGAGCGCTCGGGCGTTCGGTCATTCCGACCGATCCGGTGCTCGCGTTTGTGAATTACCTGCTCGAAGACTACGGGGATGAGTGGCTGACCAAACCCATGTTCCACTACCGCTGGCACTACCATGAGGATATCGAGCTCGCCGGCGAAATCCTGCCGCGCTGGCGCGACTTGATGGCGAGCGACGACGAGATCGCGGCTAGGTCGCGTTTCGTGAGAGAGCGGCAGATCGGCCGTCTGTATGTGGTCGGCAGCAACGAGACCACCACACCGGTTATCGAAGACAGCTATGCGCGTTTTCTGAGCTGCCTTAACGAGCACATCCAAAACGGTCCTTTCCTATTCGGACGCCGCCCCGCCGCCGCCGACTTCGCGCTGTACGGCCAATTGACGCAACTCGCGGCCTTCGATCCCACGCCATCGAAGGTGACCGCGGCGACAGCGCCGCGCGTGCTTGCATGGGTGCAAACCGTGGACGACCTCTCCGGCCTCGAGCCGACGCACGACGACTGGGTCTCGCGCGATGCGTTGCCGGCGACGCTTAAGGCGCTGTTGGCCGAGGCCGGCAAGACCTACGTGCCGGCGTTGCTCGCCAACGCTCGCGCCATCGAGTCCGGCGCGGACCAAGTGGAAACGGTGATCGACGGCAAGCCGTGGGTGCAGCGCCCCTTCCCCTACCAAGCGAAATGCCTCGTCTGGGTGCGTCAGCAGTACGCGCGCCTCGACGGCGCCGATCGCGCGGCGGTCGACGACCTGCTTGCCGATACGGGCTGCGAAGCGCTGTTCAGCAAGTAGTCGCAACCCGCTTCGGTCTCGACGCTCAGGAGAACATCCGGCCATAATCCGGCCATGTATTCGACCGAACGCGTGCTCGCTGGATTGGCGATGGCCTCCGCCATTGTGTCGTTCTTCTTCGCCGCCTGTTCGCGCAACGACGGCGACTCGGCGCCGCTTGTCGAACTGGAACTCGGTACCGCGGATGCCGAGGTGTCGGAACTGCTACGCGAGTTGGCGGCGGCGGCGCACGCCGAACCCGAGGTCGGTACCCTATGGGGCGAATTGGGCATGGCGCAGGAGGTCAACGGATTCGTCGAGGGGGCGCTCGTAAGTTACCGAAAAGCAGCGGCGCTGGACCCGGCGGAGCCGTGTTGGCCGTATTACCAAGCCCTCCTGCGCGCCGGCCGCGGCGAGTTGGAAGCGGCGCTCGAACACATGGCGACGTCGCTCGCTCTCGACGACGGCCACCCGCCCGCGTGGCTGTGGCTCGGCAATTGGCTTCTCGACTTGGACCGAGCCGGCGAGGCGGACAAGGCGTTCGCCACCGCCGCCAAGCTCGGCGCCGGCGCACCGGCCGCCGTCGGGCGCGCCCGCGTCCTGTTGCGGCAGGAACAGGCGGCCGAGGCGCGCGACGCCCTCGAAGACTTGACGCGGCGTCACTCGCACTCGTATGTGTTCAAGTTGCTCGCCGAAGCGCATATGCGGCTCGGGGATACCGGTCAGGCGCAGTTGGCGTTGGCGAAGGTGGAAGACGCCGGCCCGCTGCGCTGGCCGGATCAGCGAAGCGAAGCGAAGAAAGCATACGAAGCCAGCGTGAGTGTCCGCTTGGCCACGGTCAGGCAGGCGTTGGCGGCCGGCGAACCGGCACAGGCGCTGGCGGAGGCGACCGTGCTCCAGCGGCGCCACCCGGACCATCAGGGATTGCTCGGCGCGTTGAGCGAAGCGTACCGGCAGCTCGGCCAGCCGGAGCGGCGGCTTGACGTGCTTCGGCACGCCGTCGCCGCCCATCCGGACAGCTATTCGTTCCACCTCCAACTCGCCGAGCATTTCATCGAAACCGGCGACCGGACGCTCGCCACGCGCCATCTCGACCGAGTGATCGAACTCAACCCGACCGTGGCTTGGGCGCATGCGCAAAAAGGGCTGCTGTTGCTGGAGCAGAACCAACCGGACGCCGCGCTCGCGCACTTTCAGGCGGCGATCCGCGAAGACCCGAACCGAGCACAGAGCTACTACTACGCCGGCATGGTCGCGGCATCGCAGCGGCGTTGGACGCAAGCGATCGACTTTTTCGGCGGTGCCGTGCGGGTGGATCCGCAGTTCACACTCGCCTACCTCGGCCTCGGCAGGTCGCTCACCGAGGCCGGGCGTTACGACCAAGCGCACGCGGCGTTGGCAGACGCGCAGCGCTTGGGCTCGCACCCGGGCGAGGTGAAAGCAGCACTAGCGTCGCTGCACCACCGGCGCGGCAGCGGTGGCTGAGCCCCGATACGCTTGCGCCGCGTTGCTGCTGCTGTTGCCGTGCGCAGTTGGCTGTTCGCCGCAAGGCGTCCCAAGCGACGTGGCACCGCCTTGGTTCGAGGATGAGGCGATGCTTCGCGGCATCGACTTCCGACACGTACCCGGCGCTTCGGAGCGTTACCTGATGCCGGAGATCATGGGTGGCGGCGCGGCGCTCTTGGACGTGGACGGCGACGGCGACTTGGACGCCTACCTAGTACAGTCCGGCCAATCGCCCGTTACGGCGTCGTCCTCGCCTGCGGTCGGCAATCAACTGTTCCTGAACGAGGGCGACGGCACATTCGTCCCGGCGCGGGAATCGGGCGCGGAAGACCCCGGCTACGGCATGGGCGTGACCGCCGGCGACTACGACAACGACGGCGACATAGACCTCTACGTCACCAATGTCGGTGCCAACGTACTGCTCCGCAACGACGGCAACGGCCGATTCGAGGACGTAACGGAGTTCGCCAGCGTCGGCGACCCGGGCTGGGGGACCGCCGCGCTGTTCGCGGATCTGGACAACGACGACGACTTGGATTTGTTCGTCGTCAACTATGTGAACTGGTCGCTTGGCATCGAACGCGACTGCTACGACTACGGCACCGGCGCACGCAACTACTGCGATCCCGACAACTACGACGCGCCGACGCACGACCGGCTGTACCGCAACGACGGCGACGGCACGTTCACCGATGTCAGCATCGAGGCGGGCCTCGGTGGCGTGCGGGGCAACGGCTTAGGCGCCATCAGCGCGGACTTCGACCGAGACGGCCGATTGGACGTCTTCGTCGCCAACGACAAGACGATGGACCGGTTGTGGCTCAACCAAGGCGAGCTGCTCTTCCGCGACGAAGCCCTGCTGTGGGGTTGCGCCATGGACGACCACGGCGTCGCCAAGGCCGGCATGGGCGTCGCCGCTGCGGACACCGACAACGACGGCGACAGCGAGCTGCTCGTGGTCAACATCGAGGGCGAGACGGATTCGTTCTTTCGCAACGAGGGCGCGTATTTCACCGACGCGACGGCAACGGTCGGCTTGGCGACGACGAGCCGCGGCTACACCCGCTTCGGCGTCGCGCTCGCCGACTTCGACAACGATGGGCGGCTAGATCTGTACGAGGCGAACGGTCGCGTCGCGTATTCGCCGGAGGCGCAGGCGAGCGACGTGTTCGCGGAGCCGAACCTGCTCTTTCGGGGGCGGGACGGTGGCAGGTTCGACTTGGTGGCCTCGGCCAGCAGGGCGCTCTTGCACACCAGTCGCGCCTTGGCCGTCGGCGATGTGGACGGCGACGGCGGATTGGATCTCTTGGTGGCGAACCGAGACGCCCCTCCGTATTTGCTGATGAACCGCGTCGCCGGCGACAACGGCTGGCTCGGCTTCCGCGTTCTGTCGCGCACCGGACGCGACGCATACGGTGCGACCGTGTCGGCGATGATCGGGACGACGCGGGTCTATCGCGACGTGCAGGTCGGCGGCAGCTACTTGGCGTCGCACACGCCAATCGTGCATTTCGGTTTGGGCGGGGAAAGCGTGGCCCGCACCGTCACTGTGCGTTGGCCGGGTGGCGCAATCGAGGCATTCGGCGATTTCTCCGCAGGGGGGTTGGTCGAACTTCGTCGCGGCGCCGGCGTCCATTAGCGACATGCGCTCGAACGCCCCCCTCTGCCTTGCCCTATTCGCCTTGGCGGGAGAGGTTCATGGCGAAGTCCGCTTCGTGGATGCAGCGGCAGCGGCCGGCCTCGATTTCATCCATCAAAGCGGGCGACACGGCGAACTGTGGACCGTCGAGATCACCGGCGCCGGCGGCGCCGTGCTCGACTTTGACGGCGACGGCTGGCTAGACGTGTGGCTCGTTCAAGGCGGCCCGCTGCTGGCGCGCGCCGAGGCGGAGCGCGATGGCGACCTGCCCAACGACCGGCTGTTCCGCAACGTCGGCAAGGGCGAGTTGCGCTTCGAGGACATCACCGAACAGGCGGGCGTGGCGGCCATCGGCTACGGCATGGGCATCGCCACCGGCGACATCGACAACGACGGCGACTTGGATGTCTTCCTAGCGAACTTCGGGGCCAATCAGTTGTTCGAGAACATCGGTGGTGGGCGTTTCAAGGACATCACCGACGCCGCCGGCATCGGCGGCGAGGCCTGGTCCATCGCGGCCAGTTTCGCGGACATCAACGGCGACGGCTGGCTAGACCTGTACGTCGGCAATTACCTCGACTTCCCTCTGCAAGACTACCGCCCTTGTCGCCGGTGGTCTTCCCGACCGACCTACTGCGCGCCGAGCAACTTCGATCCCGTTTCAGATCGCCTGTACCGCAACCTCGGCAACGGCCGCTTCGCGGACATCAGCGTCGCCGCCGGCATCGCCGGGCCGTACGGCGGCGCCATGAGCGTGGTCGCGGAAGACTTCAACGGCGACGGTGCCACCGACTTCTATGTCGCCAACGACGGAGTGGACAACCTACTCTGGCTGAACCGGGGCGATGGACGCTTCGAGGAAGGTGCCTTGCTGGCCGGCGTCGCCGTCAACGCCGACGGCAAGGCCGAGGCGAGCATGGGCATCGCCGTGGCGGACTTCGACCACGATGACGACGCGGACCTGTTCGTAACGCACGACATCAAGGAGAGCAACACGCTCTATGTAAACGACGGCGCTGGCTGGTTCGAGGACCGCTCCGTCGCCAGCGGCGTCGCCGTGCCAAGTCTGCCCCACACGGCGTTCGGCACGGGCTGGGTGGATGTGGACAACGACGGCGACTTGGACATCATCAATGTGAACGGTGCCGTCGCCATCATCGAACGGCAACTCGCCGCCGGCATCGAGCCGCCGTTGCGCCAGGCCGACCAGCTCCTGCTCAACGAAGGCGGCACCTACGTGGTCGCCAACGGCGGACCGGCCTTCGCCCACCACGACATCGGTCGCGGCGCCGCGTTCGGCGATCTGGACAATGACGGCGACATCGATGTGGTGGTCGCCAACAACGACGGACCGGCCCGCCTCTACCGCAACGACACCGCGGGCGGCAACTACCTAGGCGTCACCCTGCTGGGCGGCGACGACACGCCAAGCGCCCTTGGCGCGCTCGTGCGGCTCGACGGCGAGCGGGGGCAGCGCCGGCGCGTGCGCACCGACGGCAGCTACGCATCCGCCAGCGACCCGCGCTTGCTCTTTGGACTCGGTGGCGAAGCCGCACCGCAGTTCGTACGCGTGCGCTGGCCGGATGCGAGCGAGGAACGTTTCGGGCCGCTCGCAGTCAACCGCTACCACGTACTGCGCTATGGTCAGGGGGATGCGCGCCCCTCGGTCTCGGAGGGGCGAGGAAAGGATCCGACACCCGGCGTGCGGTTTACGGAGGTGGCGGCAAGCGCCGGGGTCGACTTCGTACACGACAACGGCGGCGCCGGGGAACGTTGGCTCGCGGAGATCATGGGCGCCGGGGCCGCGGTGTTCGACTTTGACGGCGACGCTCGCTTGGACATTTGGCTGGTGCAAGGGGGGCCGCTCGCCAGACGCGGCCAAGGGGGCGAACAGCGCTTGCCGAGCGATCGCCTCTACCGCAACATCAGCGAGGCCGACCTTCGTTTCCAAGACGTAACGGCAGACGCCGGCGTTCTCGCCACTGGCTACGGTATGGGCATCGCCACCGGCGACATTGACAACGACGGCGATGTGGACGTGTTCCTGGCGAACTTCGGCGCCAACCAGCTTTACGAGAACTTGGGAGGCCGATTCCGGGACATCACCGAGCAGGCCGGTGTCGCCGGCGACGAATGGTCGGTCAGCGCGAGCTTCGCCGACATCGACGGTGACGGGCATCTGGATCTGTACGTCGCCAACTACGTGGACTTCAGCCTGAGCAAGCACAAGGTCTGTCGAGATTTCGCATCCCGCCCCACCTTCTGCACGCCGGAAAGCTATTCGCCACTCTCGGACCGCCTGTATCGCAACTTGGGCGATGGACGTTTCGCCGACATCTCCGCGGCCGCCGGTATCGACGCCGCCTCTGCCAGCGGCCTTGGCGTGGTCGCCGACGACTTTGACGGCAACGGCAAGACGGACTTCTACGTCGCCAACGACCCGGCGGACAACCTGCTGTGGCTGAATCAAGGCGACGGCCGCTTCGTCGACCACGCCTTGCCGGCCGGCGCGGCAGTGAACGGCGACGGCGACGCCGAGGCCAGCATGGGCGTCGACGCGGCGGACCACGATCAAGACTGCGATGTGGATCTATTCCTCACTCACCTCGTCGCCGAAACCAACACCCTGTACGGCGGGGACGGGGCAGGCGGGTTCGCCGATGTCACGAACGCCAGCGGCTTGGCGGCGAGCAGCGGCCCGTTCACGGGATTCGGCACCGGCTGGTTCGATGCCGACAACGACGGCGACTTGGACCTCTTCAGCGCCAACGGCGCGGTCACCGAGATCGAGGCACAGCTCGCCGACGGCTTGCCGCACCCGTTCAAGCAACGCAACCAAGTTTGGCTGAACGATGGCCAAGGCCGTTATCGAGAGGCGCGTGGCGGCGCACTCGACGTGCAGGAAGCCAGTCGCGGCGCCGCTTTCGGCGACTTGGACAACGACGGCGATATCGACATCGTGGTCACCAACAACCGCGGGCCGGCGCGCATATACCGCAACGACACCACCGGCGGGCACTGGCTCGGCATCCAATTGGACGCCAAGCCCGAACACAACGCCTACGGCGCCGCTGTTCAGCCAGAGTCCACTCGTTGCGGCCACCGCCGCATCGCCACGGACGGCAGCTACGCGTCCGCCAGCGATCCGCGGCTCGTATTCGGCTCGGGGCGGGACGGTGCGCCTAAGTTCGTGCGCGTACGCTGGCCGGACGGCACTTGGGAACGCTTCGGCCCCTTGGCCACCGACCGCTATCACCGATTGACGCACACCGAAGGCGCACCGCCGCCATGAGCGGGCACCCTCGCGCCGACCGGCGTCGACCACCCGGGACGCCTCGGACAGGGCTGTGCGCTTGGGCCTTCGTCGTATTGGCGACGATGATGCCCGCATCGACTTCCGCAGCGGAGATGCCCGTGCGTCTCGAAGGTCTGTCGCCGGCGCTGGCCGAGGCGCTGCGCACCGCGCGAGCCGAGACGGAGCAGCAAGTGGCGGCGTCCACCGACCCCGCCGCGCGAGCCGACGCTTGGGGCCGGCTGGGCATGTTCTATCACGCCCAACATCTCTCCTACGCCGCTGAGGCGGCCTACGGCCAAGCGCTGGCGGAAGCGGAGCAGCCGAAGCTGCGCTACCTCCGCGCCATCGTCCTCGAGGAACGCGGCGAAGTGGGACGCGCGGTGACGGACTACCGCCGTGTGGTGGCGACGCTGCCGGAGACGATGACCGCCTGGTATCGCCTTGGGGCCGGCTTATTGCTGACCGGCGACTACGCCGGCGCACGAGCGGCGCTGACGCGCGCGGACGCGCTAGCGCCGGATTCGGCTATCGTGCTGGCCGCCCTAGCGGATGTGGCGGCGGCGCAGGAGCAGTGGCCGACCGCCCTCGAGCACCTGCAACGCGCCTTCGCCTTGGCGCCCGAGGCGGGACAACTGGCCTACAAGATCGCCATGATTCACCGCCGGCTGGGCGCGACGGCGGAGATGCGCACCTGGCTTACGCGACGGGGCGACGGCAATGTGGCGCCCAAGGTCGACGACCCGTGGTTGTTGGAGGTGGCGCAAATGAGCCGCAGCGCTCGGTTCTACGTAAAGGCCGGCGAGTGGGCATTCGCCCGCGGCGACCACCGAGGGGCCATCGACGCCCTACGAACGGCAGTGGATTTGGCGCCGACCGATGTCGATATCGGACTAACCTACGCGCACATGCTGGGTATCGGCGGCCGCAACGAACAGGCGATCAGCGAAGTACGGCGCATTCTCTCCGCCGAACCCGCCTCGGCGCGTGGCTGGTACCTGCTGAGTTGGCTGTCGCGGGGCGACGACACCGCCGGTCGGGAAGCGCTCCGCGCGGCCCGGCAATCGCTCGCCTTGGCGGACGATCAACGAACCCGGGCATTGGCCGCCGCACTCGCGTTACGCGAGCGGCTCTACGACGAAGCCGCGACCGACTACGAACGACTGGCCGCTGCTCATCCGACAGAGGCCTACTACCGTTATTGGCTGGCGCTGGCGAGGCTCGGCAAGGGCGACTGCGAGGCCCGGGAGGTATTGGCGCAAGGGCTTGAGTTGCGAGGCAACTGGGGCGAGGCGCATCTGCTGCTCGCTCGCGCCGACGCCATTTGCGGCAACCCCGAGGCCGCCCGACAGCGTGCCGAAGCGCTAGTGGCGGCCCGGGACGACGCCGACACGCGCCTCACCCTCGCGTTCGCGGAACTCGCGACCGGCAACCTCGGTAAGGCGCGGGAGCTCGCCACCGCGGAAATGCCCCACCCGGACGCCGAGATGGTGCTCACCGCGCTAGCGGCGGAGCGCTCTTTGGCAATGCCTTTTGCACCCGCCTCGCAACGATGGCTGCCCCGGGAAGTCCAGTGAACGCCACGGCCCCTCATTGTCGCCGCCCGCCGGCGAAGCCCGTGCGCACCGTGGCTGCCGTCGCGCTCGCCGCCTTGGTCTGGCTGACGGCTTGTTCGAACGAGCCCGACCCTTATGCCCCGGTGGTCAACCCGGAAACCAACGACGCCGAGCTCAGCGAGCACCTCGCCGGCTTGCTCGACGAGGTGCGCAGGAGGCCCAAGTCCGCCCACGCACGCGGCAACTTGGCCATGGCCTACGAAGTGAACGGCTTCCGCGAGGCAGCCGTGACGACTTACGCCCAAGCCACGAGTCTGGCCCCGGAGGAGTTTCTCTGGCCGTATCTGCACGGCGTTCTATTGGCGAGTCTCGGCCGCGGTAGCACCGCCCTCGAACGCTTAGCCCGCGCGGCCGAACTCGACCCCGAGTACGCGCCGTTGTACGTATGGCGTGGCACGCTGCTCTTGGATCAAGGCGACAACGAGGCGGCGGAGGCGACGTTCGCAACCGCCGAGCGCCTTGCCACCCACCCTGCGACCGCCGCCGCCGCCACCGCCGGACGAGCGCGAGCCATGCTCCGCCTCGACCGCGCCGAAGAGGCCACCGCCTTGCTAGAACCGCTCTTGGACCGCTACGACCACCCCTATGCGCACCAGCTCTTGGGGCGCGCGTATCGGCGCATGGGGCGCGACGACGAAGCGCGCATAGCGACGGCGCGTGGGCGCGACGCGGCACCCATCGAGTGGCCCGACGAGCGGCAGCAACGCAAGGCCGACCATGTGGCGGGCTTCGTCGCCAAACTGGATCTCGCCGAGAAACTACTCGACAGCGACCCGGCCGAGGCCCTTGCGATTCTCGAAGAGCAGCGGCTCACGCACCCGGACGACCGCGAACTGCTCAACAACCTCGCGGTCGCCTTGCACAAGGTTGGCCGCAGCGACGATGCGCACGAGGTGCTCCAGCACGCCATCGGACTCTATCCCGACTACCACCTTTACCACTTCAACCTAGCGAACTACCACGCCGAAGGAGACGACATCACCGCCACCATAGCGTCCTTCAACCGAGCGCTCGAGGCGAACCCGGGCTACATGCAGGCCTACGAACGCAAGTTCATGCTGCTGATGGAGGAGGAACGCCTGCAAGAGGCCCTCGCCACGGTAGACGAGGCGACGCGCTACGGAGAGTTGACCGCCGTGACGCACTTCTATGCGGCGATGGCGGAAGGGCTACAAGGCCGCTGGCCGGAAGCGATCACGCGTTTTCGCCGCACCGTGCAGCTCGACCCCGGAATGACCAAAGCGCATCTCTATCTTGGACGAAGCCTCGCCGAGCTCGGGCGCTTCGAGGAAGCCTTGCGGGCGCTTGAGGAAGGCGAGCGTCTCGGCACCCATCCGGAAGTCGCTAGGGAGGCCCGGTCGCACATCGAACAGCTTGCGAAGGGACGCACCGACTAACGCGACAAAGTCGTTGCCCCTCGGCTCCGCCCTTTCGCCTTCGACCCAAAGCCGGACTATCACGCAAGTCGAACTTCGCGGCTAACGCCGACCAAGCCGATCAGCCGCTATGCCGGCAAATGTGGTGCCAAGACAGCGTCGCAGTGTCCCCGGGCCTGTCGTTGACGTAAGCTACGATCTCGTTAGTTAGCCGATGAGTCCACGCCGGCCGCTCCGCGGTTGTTCCGTACATAGGCATGGCGTTGGCAAAGCAGGCGGGTGACCGTGTCTAGAGATACAGGCGTCAATCTCACGCTCTCGATCTGGCGGGACTTCGTCCCGCAACGCCCGCTCGCGTTCATTCTCGACGAGGAAGCTAGCCAAGTCCTTGACGCCCATTCCACTCTACAGGAGCAAATCTACTCGTGGTCGACCCGCGAGGATGTCTTCGGCGGTATTATCGATGACGAGATCCGAAGTAGTCTGCACCGGCAACTCGTTGAACTATTTGCCGACTCTATAGAACCTTCCAAGCGGCCCCTAGAGGCACTCGGGGAGTTCATCGACGCCTCGCAAGAGGCAATAAATGCTTGTCAAGTAAGGCCGGTGCTAAGAGGAAGCGAGGGCTTCGAGCCCGATGATGATCAGTTTGCAGTCAACTCCCTTCTTGCACTGATCATCCACCTGAAATGGATCATCGCATGCTTCGGTAGTCGCCCCGGAATCTCAGTCTCCGTTCGATGAGCGCGGCAAGCGAGTTTTCGCTGCTCTCTCCGTCGCAAGCTGAGCCACGGATCGCCAGACTCCTTGCGTCCAAGGGAGAGTGCGACCTCGCCGTTAGCGAAGAACGTGCATTTCGCGGTAAGTGGTTGTCCCTCGGCAAGATTTCCCTCGTCGCAAGCCGAGTCGAAGATGCGGATCCTGTCAAGCTGCTTCAAAACGGCGCGTTCGAATGGCAGCTTCCAGACTTGGCCACGTCCAAAGCCGAGACATCGTGCTTGCTCGAACTGGAGCCCGGTCACAAGCATGAGGATCGCGTCCAAGGCGTCATGGATTGGGTTGCCTGCATGGCGGCCCGTGTGGGCTGCATCCACCCGCGATTCGATCCCGCAGCCTTGGAACAGATGCCCTTCCGGCGCTCCACTACGGTCGTTGTAGACACATCGGCTGTCTTGCAGGGCGCACTCGACTTCGTGGTGCGATTCCTACACCCCGCAGCCCGTGTCAAGATTCCCACTATCACGCAGATGGAGATTGCTAACCAAGCTGATCGCTTTCTCAGCATTAGAAGACGCGGCGAACGCAACAAGCCGCCGTTGCGTACTCGCGAGTTGCTGGAGCACATCAGAAGCCAAGGAGGACAAAGAGCGCTGCTGAGGGTCGAACTTCACGCCGACACCGAGGTGGAAAGAACCTATCTCCTCGGGGATCCGCTCCGTTCCGCGTTCGTCAAGGACACCGATAGTGAACTCAAAGAACTAGAACTCAGCACTCCGTTTCGGTCTTACGCTGACCGGCTCATCCTAGAGTCGGCCAGACATCATCAAGCCCAATCTGGCCCTGCTCACGTCGTTCGCCTTCTAACCGGCGACCAAGGGCTCGCCCGCATGGCGATCACGGAGGGCGTCCGTCCCCTATACTTCACCGCGACGAGTGCGGCGGATGTCTTCGGTCAACGGTTGCCTGGACAGACATTCCACCCTTTCTCGGGACATATTCGCCATATACCTCTCACTGCTCTCGTTTGGGAACTTGCCACCTGCTTCGGCTCCGCACGCCTTGTTTACGACCAAGCCACCTTCCAAGTAACGGCAATTGGAGAACAACTCCCTTGGACCCCGTATCACGCCGAGCAAGATTTGCTCTGGTGCAGTCAACAGCTTCCGTCGCCAACCCCTGCGCGGCCTAACCCAACGAGCGTCCCGATGGATGCTCGACCTGCCGGCAACCAGATTCGAGCGGAGAGTCCACAAGCCACATCTTCTACTCGTTCTACCCGGCGGCCAGCCTCGTTCCTTCGGTTCAATGTTGAACGCCTATTCCGCCTAGTTTGCAGGCTGGATGATCTCGTTGAGATTTCCGCCCCAGAGGTTGAGCAGTTTCTGGGTCCCTCGTTCAGCGAATATCGCCGCTTTCTCCAGTCCGGTGACTTCATTGAGTTGACCGCCGGCAGATGGATCGCGGGTAAACGCGTACCTTTTCTAGCCGCAGCTCTCCGTAACGAGCGCATCGGCGAGGTGAAGGAGGCGCTCCTTGAAGTGCCTTCCTTCGCTGCTTTAATCGACCTCCTCCAGCAGCTTGCGCCGGGCGAACCCCTAGAAGGCAGGCAACTCAAGCGCGGCTTAGCCACTTATCGAGTGCTAGGCGAAGTCACACTGCTCTGTGCAACTGTCGCACGTAGCGAAATATACGCGACGCCTAACGTTCCAGATGTAAACGACTTCGCACTCATCGCCTTGGACCGTTTCTCCTCGCTAGATCGTGAAGACAGCGGCCTAGTCGCCACCGGTGAATGGCTGGAAGCACTAATCCAACATGACGGCATTCACCCCGAGACAGCAAGACGCCTGCTCGACGTAGCGAGCGAGACGGGTTTACTTCGACGATCAACCGAGGGATCGACAACCCAGCTTCGCTTCCGTGAGCGCATTGTTCATGTGCTTCGAACCGAGTCCGGGCTGCCGTCAGTGGCTCAGGCATCCCTCTACCAAGGCGACTACCTCTTACCCGGCAAGGCAAGCGCCAGCTTACGAATCGAGGGCCCAATACTGTGAGTCTGCGAGACCGTATCAGGAAGGACCGAAGCGAGGGCGCTTCTGATCGACTTTACGAGAGGTACGGCATCGTCGCCAATCCTTTCCCGGCGTCCAATCAAACGTCGGCCAATCCGCACCGACCCATCAAGGCCGATGAGGAAGTTGAGACGAGAATAGTCACATTCTTGCGTGACAACCGGTCGCAAGTCGTTGTCGTCGAGGGCACACAAGGCGTCGGCAAGACCAATTTCCTCAACCACTTCGAGGCCGAAATCCGCACCGCACTGACCGACCTCGACGGCTACTACATGGTCCGATACTTGGCGGATCCGGAACCGTCCTTTGACGGAACCACACGCCGTCTATTCGAAGAGCTTGGTACCGAGCACCTTGAGGAGTTGGCCGACAGCCTGAGTACTGATCCCAGTCCTATTCAAGAAGCCCGAGGCCACGACATGCGAGCTGCCCTCCGACGAGTAGCCAAATGCCGTTCCGAGGAAACTCTCGGGCTGATGATGCAGTGGCTTCTAGGCCTCCGCGTTCTCAAGGCGCACCGTCTCGGACTAGGCATTCAATTCCGTCTCGATACGGTCGAGTCCAAAACGGCCGCGCTTAGGGACATGATCCAAGTGAGCGCCGCTGCCGGTGTGCTGAAGGGCATCTTCCTCCTCCTCGACGAGCTTGAGAAGCAAGACGGCGTGCTCGGACCCGCCGCCATCGTGCGCTACCTGTCTGCATTGAGATCCGTGATCGACGCGCTTCCAGAACGCCTCTTCTTGATGATCGGTGTCACGCCGGATGCGCTACTTCGCTATTCCGCAGCCCTTCCAGCGTTGCACGGCCGGCTGCAATACAGAGTCACCTTGGATCCGCTTGCGGATCTCGACGAGGCGCTAGAACTTGCCCGTTTCTATATCAATGCGGCACACCGCTCGGCGCGGAGTCGGTATGACGTCGATGGCGGCAAGGAATGGATAGTGTCCAAGGGCCAGGCCAGAAGATGTTTCGACAGACTCGAGGCACGCGCCGAACGGCGCGGAGATGTCGGCGTCCGCCAGCGCGAATACCTCCACGAGTTGCACACTATCGCGGAAAGAGGGATCCAAAACGCCGAACAAGCCTAAGCGCCTTGCGTTGCTGTCGGAGTACGACAAGGGTGGAAGATACATGGCACTATTCGGCACGACGTTTCGGCGTGTATCGCCACCGAACGAGAGTCGCGTGAGCTGGGTAAGCCCTTCAGTTACGCGCATGCGCAGGTGCATCCGATGGTGCGCACTGGGGCTTTTGGTGGCTGCCGGCTGCACGCCCGACGACACGGCCGGCACGGCGTGGTTCTCGGAGGAAGCGAAGGTCCGCGGCCTCGACTTCACCCACGTGTCGGGTTTCACCGATCAACCGTTGCTGCCGGAAATCGTCGGCGGCGGCGTCGCTTTGGCCGATTTGGACGGCGACGACGATCTCGACATTTACTTAGTGCAAAGTGGTTGGTCGCTCGCCCAAGGACCGAGTGACGAAGCCCCCACCGACCGCCTCTACCTGAACCGCGGCGACGGCCGGTTCGACGAAGCGCGCAATGCGGGCGGCCACCGGGGCTACGGCATGGGCGTCGCCGTCGGCGATTACGACAACGACGGCGATGTGGACCTGTACGTGACCAATGTCGGCGCCAACGCCTTGCTACGGAACGATGGGCACGGGCGTTTCGAGGATGTCGCCGCCGCAGCCGGTGTCGACGACCCGGGTTGGGGCACGGCCGCTGCTTTTCTGGACCTCGACGCCGACGACGATTTGGACTTGTTCGTAGTGAACTACATGAACTGGTCACCGGCGATCGAACCCGGCTGCGAGTCGCGTGGCGAACCCACCTATTGCTCGCCTGTCGCTTATAAGGCGGCGGCGCCGGACCGGCTGTTCCGCAACAACGGCGATGGCACCTTCACCAATGTCACGCTTGAGGCGGGCTTGAACGTCGCGTACGGCAACGGACTCGGCATCGTCGGCGCGGACTTCAACGGCGACGGCCGGCTCGACGTTTTTGTCGCCAACGACAAGATGCTCAACCAACTTTGGCTCAACCAAGGGGGCTTGCGTTTCGCCGAGCAGGCCATGCACTGGGGTTGCGCCGCGGACGACAGCGGCACCGCCAAGGCCGGCATGGGTGTCGCCGCCCGGGATGTGGACGACGACGGCGACCCGGACCTCCTCGTCGTCAACTTGGAGGGCGAGACCGATTCGTTCTTCCGCAACGAGTCCACCTACTTCGTCGACGCCACGGCGTCGGTCAAGCTCGGCGCCAGCAGCAGCCGCAGCCACACCCGTTTCGGCGCTGCGCTCGCGGACTTCGACAACGACGGGCTTTTGGATCTCTATGTGGCCAACGGCAAGGTGGACGGCAATCCCAACACGCGCGACGACGCTTTCGCGGAGCCGAACCTGTTGTTTCGCGGAGTGCGTCAAGGAGGCTTCGCGTTCCAAGAGATCGACCCGACCGGCGGTGTCTCACCGCCGCTCAGACATACCAGCCGCGGCACCGCGGTGGGCGACTTGAATGGCGACTGGGCGCTCGACATGGTGGTGGTCAATCGCCACGCGCCCGCCTATCTGTTAATCAACCAAGCGCCTTCGCGCGGCGGCGCCGTGCGTTTTCGAGTGCGTTCGCGCAACGGGCGCGACGCCTACGGTGCCGTGGTGTCGGCGTCGGCGGGCACAACCCGAACGCATCGCCAAGTGCAGCCCGCCTCCAGCTACTTGGCGTCGCACGAACCGCACGTTCACTTCGGCATCGGCGAGCACCAGACCGTCGCCGACGTCACCGTACGCTGGCCCGACGGCACGGAAGAACACTTCGGCGAGTTTCCGGTCGGCGCACTCGCCGAACTGCGCGAGGGTCAGGGGCTCGCCGTCGAGGCCGCCTCGGCAAGTTGAAGCTTTGGTTTCTCGTGGACGGCGAAACTGGGCTTGCTCGCCGCAAAACGCTGTTCGCTCGCCACATTCCAATTAATGTCAATTTGTTACAGGTTTTGACAGCGCAGGGCGCAATGGCTATGTTCGAGCGGTCAGAGGTTCCGATTTCGCAATCACAGTTGAAGTAAGAGCAGTTGAGGCAAGAGAGGAAGGAATATCCAATGACCAATGTAAAGGCTAGTAATTGGGCGAGGTGGATGTTTGTCTTTGGCAGCTTGGCGCTTGTCACAGGCAACCCCTTGTACGCCCAAGAGAACGGGGACGAGGACGAAGAAGAAGAGGAAGAGGAGATCGAACAGATCATCGTGACCGGCAGCGTGATCCGGCGCGACAACTTCGATCTACCGTCGCCGATGAACGTTTTGGACCGGGTGGACTTCGATCTCGCCGGCACCACCGACATGGGCGAGATCATCTTCGACCAGCCTTGGCAGGTCGGCGTCAACTCGAACGCCACACCATTCGAGGGCGACGGCGCGGACGACCAGCAGTGGAACCAGGGCAACGAGGTCTGGGCGAATATCCGCGGCCTCGGTACCCGCGCCACCATGACCATGATGGACGGCCACCGCCTCCCCGCCGACACCAACACTTGGGGCCGACGGTCCGGCGTCGACGTAACCAACACCTATCCGGGCATCGCCATCGGCCGCCAAGAGACGATTTTGGATGGCGCCTCCGCGCTGTACGGGTCGGAGGCGGTGAGCGGCGTAATCAACCAGATACCACGCAAGGATTTCGACGGCTTGACCATCTCGATGGACCTGTCCTCACCGCTCGACAACGGTGCGCCGACCCGCGGCATCAGCCTACTCGCCGGCGCCCAAGGCGAACGCACCCGAGCCATCTTCGCGATGGAGGTCCGCGACATCGAACAAATGCGCTATACGGACCGACCGCGCTACATCACCAGCACCAAGGACAAGTGGACGTCGCAGAACTTTACGGTCTGGTGGCACGATGCCGGTGACCGTGGCACGCCGGGTGATTTCGCCGTGCCGGTGCGCGGCGTCAATGGCGAACTGTATCCCGCCGGAGACAACTGGCAGCGAGGACTCGACCACCCCTACCGTTACGACTGGGGCACGGCGGACTTCGTGAACTGGGTGCCGCCGGTGCAATACGGTCGCTTCGGAGACCGAGAGCTTTCCGATGCCCAAGGCCGCCACGTGGCTGCGTTCCGCATGGACCCGGGCTGCGGCTACGGTTTCGGCGCCGGCCACGACGACTTGGGTACTTCCGATCCCAACATGGCGGGACAGGCCGAACTCACCTACAACGACCTCAACAAGCACGGCAACTTCCTAAACGGGGTGCGCGACCCGAGAACGGACTTCATCGCCCCGAACAACGGCAACGCGTTCGACATTTCCGAT
>CAYGBI010000007.1:0-73218 GCA_964348085.1 uncultured Pseudomonadales bacterium
GTAGCCAAACCCGTAGGGACTAATCGGGAAACTAATAGGTTCCACCAAGCTGAGGACGGTGCGCTCGGCGTATCGATCATGGAACAGGCCGAAGTTGTGACCAATCTCGTGCGTGAAGGTGTATTGGACGTTGCAGGAGACGGCGCTGTGGCTGTAACCCGACCCCGCCCATAGGTGCCCCTCGACGATCGCCAGACAGCCATCGGAGGGTAGGCCTGCTGCCTCGCGGTCTTGCGGCGACGAGCAGAAGGCTTCCGCGAATCGCTTGGTGAACCGGCTGTATACAGGGGATGCGCCGCAGGCGCCGAGCTCCGTAGTGTAGTCGCCCTCCACGAAGAGATGCACCATGTCCGCGGCGTACCGGTGTTGGAGTTCGAACACCTCGTCCAAGATGCCCGTGAGATCGCGCGAGCCATAGCCCTTCATACCGACAAAAGCTCTGGCCGCACCGAGCTCCGACTGGTCGTGGTCGACCCTCTCCATGGCCATGAGCCGGACCTGCCGATGGCCGAGCTCGCTGTTGACAAGCGCTTGGTTGGTGTCTTCGATACCCGCGATGATGCTCGCCTCGGCAGCCGCCCGACTGCCTTCGTAGGCTTGGGCGGCGGGCGTGTACACCACGACAATGTCCACCGTCTCGTCCGCGCCGGAATGACCCGCGTCGCTCCTCGTCAGATAGGGCGGCCCGCCCGGCGACAGTTCTTCGCAAGCGCCATTCGCGCAATGCGTCGTCCCGTGCTGGTATAACGCCCCGTGATCGGCCGGCGGCAATGCCGACGGATCTAGTTGCTCGATCCGCAGGTGGCCGGCGCGGTTCGACCGCAACGAGAAGACGCCCTTGGGCGAATGGACCTTGCCGCGGACGATCCCGCCGCTGGCGAAAAAGGTTGCGTGGCCGCCTTGCGCCAGCGTGGCGTAGACGTATGTGCTTCGCCCAGGCAGCGGACGAGATCGCTCGACCGTCGCCTCGAACCGGGCGTCGGGGAAGTCGGGGAAAAGGTTGAGCACCAAGGAGGATCCCGCGACGGCGCCGAACAGCCGATCACTGTCCAAAGTCGCCAAACGGCTCCTGAGGACACTTCGATCTACGGACTCGATCCGCGCTGCGTCGCTTGGCGCGGCTTGGAAGAGCTCCTGCCCGTGGGAGCCGTGCGCGACTGCGAGCAGCGCAGTGGCGATGAGGAGCTTGGTCACGGGAAGCGATTGCCTTGAGTTGCGTCTTACCATTTCGTTTCGTCCAAATTGGCTCGCTCGATCAGGGGTTGCCACCAGTCCGAGCGGTTGCGATACCAGAACACCGTTTGCCGAAAGCCCTCTTCGAAGTCCACGGTTGGTCGCCAGCCGAGGCCCTCGCGGAGCTTGGTGGAGTCCAGCAGGTAGCGTCGGTCATGACCGGGCCGATCCGGCACGTAGGTTTTGCAGCACGACGCGTCGAGGCCCAGCAAGTCGATGATGCGGTCCGCGACGCCCTCGACATCCACTTCCACCCCGCTGCCGACGTTGTAGGTTTGCCCCACCTCCCCGTCCGAAAGGATGCGGTCGATGGCATGGCAGTGATCGTCGACGTGCAGCCATTCGCGTTTGTTCCCGCTACTGCGATAAAGCGTCATCTTCTCGCCCTGCAGGGCGCTCACTACGAAGCGAGGGATCACCTTCTCTGGGAATTGGTACATGCCGTAGTTGTTGGCGCAGTTGGAGATAGTGACCGGCAGGCCGTAGGTGTGATGGAAGGCGTTGACCGCCAAGTCCGCTGCGGCTTTGGAAGCGTTGTACGGTGTCTTTGGCGCCAAGGGAGAGGCCTCGGTGAACGCAGCCGTCGATTCAAGCGGCAGGTCGCCGTAGACCTCGCAGGTGGAAACTTGGTGGAAGCGCGTAACCTCGGCTGCTCTAGCGGCGCGCATGAGCTGTACGGTACCCATCGTGTTGGTGTGGAAGAACGACTCCGGATGCACGACGGCTCGGCTGTTGTGCGACTCGGCGGCGAAGTTCACCACCGTGTCGACGCGGTGCTCGCGCAGCGTCGCCAAGACGAGGTCGTGGTCGCAGATGTCGCCTCGCACGAAGGCGTAGCGCGGCGTCGCGGCCACGTCGGCCAAATTGGCCGGATTCGCCGCGTAAGTGAGCAGGTCGTAGTTCACCACTCGATCACTAGGATGGCGTTCAAGCCAATACCGGATGAAGTTGGCGCCGATGAACCCGGCACCGCCGGTCACCAAAAGGGTCGCCATGTCGCTCGCGTGTCTATTTCGGGTGCGCGATTTTAAACGTCTTGCCGTCGAAATAGCGCGTGAGGATTCGCGCAAGGACCGGCCTCGAGACGGCTATACTTTCCGGTCCCCACGCCCCGGCCATCGTCGTGAAGTTGTTCGTCAAAACCCACGGCTGCCAGATGAACGAATACGACTCGTCGCGGATGGCGGATCTGCTGCGCGAGAGTCACGGCGCGGCCGTGGTCGACAATCCGAGGGACGCCGACCTGCTGCTGCTCAACACCTGCTCGATTCGCGAGAAGGCGGCCGAGAAGGTGTTCAGCGAACTCGGCCGTTGGCGAAGCCTGAAACGGGCCAATCCCAATCTCATCATCGGCGTCGGCGGCTGCGTGGCGAGCCAAGAGGGCGAGGCGATCACCGTCCGGGCGCCACAGGTGGACATCGTGTTCGGCCCGCAAACGCTGCACCGCCTGCCGGAGATGCTCGACGAGGTGATAAGCGATCAGGTACGGGTGATCGATGTCAGCTTCCCGGAGATCGAGAAGTTCGATCGCTTGCCGACGCCGCGCGCCGAAGGCCCGAGCGCGTTCGTATCCGTTATGGAGGGTTGCAGCAAGTACTGCACCTTTTGCGTGGTGCCCTATACCCGCGGCCCCGAAGTCTCACGCCCGGTGGCCAGCGTCATGCGCGAGGTCGTCGGGCTGGCCGGACGCGGCGTGCGGGAAATCAACTTCCTAGGCCAGAACGTCAACGCCTATCGGGGCGTCATCGACGAGGGCGAGGCCGACTTGGCGGAGTTGATCCACTATGCGGCGCGCATTGACGGGATCGACCGCATCCGCTTCACCACCTCGCATCCGGTGGAGTTCACGCCGTCGCTCATCGATGCCTACGCCGACGTGCCGGAGTTGGCGAGCCACCTGCACCTGCCCGTGCAGTCGGGTTCGGACCGCGTGCTGGCGATGATGAAGCGCGGCCACACCGTGCTTGAGTACAAGGCGAAGATCCGCGCGCTGCGCCGGGCGCGGCCGAACGTCAGCTTGTCGTCGGATTTCATCGTTGGCTTTCCGGGGGAGACGGAGCGGGATTTCGAGGCCACATTGCGCTTGGTGCGGGAACTCGACTACGACATTTCCTTCAGTTTCATCTACAGCGCCCGTCCTGGCACGCCGGCGGCGACGCTGCCGGACGCCACGCCTTTGCCGGTGAAGAAGCGTCGCCTCGCGCGCTTGCAGGAGCAACTGCGGCGCCAGGCCGCCGCTCACGCCCAGGCGATGGTGGGCACGTTGCAGCGCGTGCTGGTTACCGGCCCGTCCAAGCACGGCGGCGAGCTCGCCGGGCGCACGGAAAACAACCGCGTGGTCAACTTTGCGGCACCGGCGACCGGCAAGCGCGATCTCGTCGGCGACTTTGCGACGGTGGAGATCCGAGAGGCGCTGCCGAATTCGCTGCGCGGGCGCATTGCTTGACTTGTCGTCCGCGAGGGCGTGTTATGCTGCCCGTCTTTGGGCACCCAGCAATACCCCATTTGACGGACGACTCGTCGCTTGTGGTGGCGGACGCCACGGCAGTCAATCTGGAACCCAACGATTCCCGCCGCTTGGCCGCACTGTGTGGCCCGTTGGATCGCAACCTAAAAACTCTGGAGCGCAGGCTCGGCATTCGCATCCGCAACCGCGGCAATGCGTTTCGGCTCTCGGGTCCGGAAGGGCGCGTGCGAGCCGGGCGCGCGCTGCTGTCGCAGCTCTACTTGGAGACGGGTGAGCGCGACACCTTGGATGCCGACACGGTGCATGTGTTCTTGCAGCAATCCGGCGTGGAGGAGTTGCTCGCCGAGCAAGCCGGTGCCAATGGCGAAGCGGCGGGCGCGAATCGCTGTGCCAGCGCGGTCGCGCAAGGCGGTCGTCCGGCGGACGGCGGCACCGTCGTCACACGCAAAAAGACGATCAAGCCGCGCGGCGCCAATCAGCGTGGCTACGTCGCCGCCATTCGGGCGCATGACCTCAGTTTCGGCGTTGGCCCCGCCGGCACGGGCAAGACCTATCTCGCCGTGGCCTGTGCGGTGGAGGCGTTGGAGAGTCGCTCGGTCGAACGCATCCTGTTGGTGCGTCCGGCCGTCGAAGCGGGCGAAAAGCTTGGCTTCCTGCCGGGCGACCTCGCGCAAAAGATCGACCCCTACCTGCGTCCACTGTACGATGCGCTCTACGAGATGCTCGGGGTGGACCGCGTCAACAAGTACATCGAACGCAACGTCATCGAGGTGGCGCCGCTCGCCTTCATGCGGGGGCGCACCCTGAACGGCTCGTTCATCATTTTGGACGAAAGCCAAAACACCACCATCGAGCAGATGAAGATGTTCTTGACGCGCATCGGCTTCGGGTCCACGGCCGTGGTCACCGGCGACATCACGCAGATCGACCTGCCGGGCAATCAGCGATCCGGGTTGGTGCATGTGCTTGACGTGTTGGCGGATGTCGCCGGCTTGAGCTTCACGCGGTTCGGGTCGAAGGATGTGGTGCGTCATCCGCTGGTGCAGAGTATTGTCGAAGCCTACGCTCGGGCGGAGGCTAAGGCGCGACCTCGGGCATGACGGTGGACGTGCAGATCGCTTGCCAAGATCACGGAGTGCCGGGAGTGGATGCGATCACTCGTTGGGCCGATGCGGCGCGCGCCGGCGACCGGCGCGCCCTGTGCCTGCGGGTCGTCGATGAACCGGAGGGCGTCGCGCTCAATGCCCGCTTCCGCCGGCGGCGGCAAGCCACCAACGTGTTGGCGTTTCCCGCGCTCGAGTCCGGCGTCCTCGGCGACATCGCCATCTGTGCGCCGGTGGTGAGCCGGGAAGCGCGCCAACAACGCAAGCGGTTGGCCGATCACTACGCCCATATGGTCGTACACGGCGTGCTGCATCTATTGGGCATGGATCACCACACGGAGCGCGAGGCCGAGGCCATGGAGACGCGGGAAGCGGAGCTGCTCGCACGTCTCGGCATCGCAGACCCGTACGTCGAGGGAGCGAACGCATGACGGCGCCGAACGACGAACGAACGCAATCGCGTGCGGACGGCATGGCCGATGGCGAGGTTGCGGAAGGGCCACCGCGAGAAGCGCGGAGATCTTGGCGCGAGTGGATCGCTGATCTGTTTCCGGTGGAGCCGACGGATCGGGGCGACCTGCTGCAAATGCTGCGTCACGCCAACGAGCGCCAACTGCTGGACAACGAGGCGCTGAACATCATCCACGGCGCGTTGGCCGTGGCCGACATGCGCACCCGCGACGTGATGATTCCGCGCTCGCAGGTGGTCACCGTCGGCGTGGCCGACCGCATCGAGGACTTCCTGCCGACGATCATCGGCTCCAAGCATTCCCGCTTTCCCGTGCTCGGCGACGACATGGATGACATCCGCGGCATCCTGCACGCCAAGGACATGCTGCCGCTGTTGCTTGAGGACGACTGGGAGCGCTTCGACCTGAAGGACTGCATCCGCCCCACCATCATCGTGCCGGAAAGCCAACGGCTGAACGACTTGCTCAATGGGTTCCGCGAAACGCGCAACCACATGGCCGTGGTAATCGACGAGTACGGCAGCGTCGCCGGCGTCGTCACCATCGAGGATGTGCTGGAACAGATCGTCGGCGACATCGAGGACGAATACGACATTGACGACGACAGCTTCATCAAGCAGCTCGACGAACGCAGCTACACGGTCAAGGCGACCACTACCGTCGCCGACTTCAACGACTACTTCGGCTGCGATTTCGCGGGCGACGAGTTCGACAGCATCGGCGGCGTCGTGGTGAGCAAATTCGGCTACCTGCCGAAGCGCGATGAGACGATCCACTTCGGGAAGTTCCGCTTTCGCGTGCTGAACGCGGACAGCCGCCGCATTCGCTTGCTGCATTTGACCTGCGCCCGGGTTCCGTAGCGACCGCTCCTCGGTCGCACATTGCCCGATGTACTCCCTCGTCGTGCCTTCCAAGGCGTGGCGCTTGACCGTTCTCGGTGCGCCGCGGACTTTCACCACGGGCGGGTAGCCTCGGTTCGCTAATGAACCGCCTCCTCGCCAACCACGGTTCGATGCACCTGCCGGGGCGGCGGCTCGCGCTCTCCTCGGCGGCACTCGCTGCCGGCGGCGTTCTGCCACTAGCGCTGGCGCCCGTCGCCATCTGGCCGCTGATGCTGCTTTCCTGCGGCGCGTTGTTTTGGGTGTTGCGGCGCACGCCGACCGCTCGCGCGTCGTTTTGGCGCGGTTGGCTGTTCGGCGTCGGCAAGTACGGCGTTGGGGCGTCGTGGATTTACGTCAGCATCCACGTCTACGGCGAGGCGCCGCCGGCGCTGGCGGCGGCGCTGGTCGCCGTTTTCGTCGCCGGGATGGCGCTCTTCAACGGCCTGTTCGCGTGGTGCTTTCGCCTTTTGCGTGGCGGGCTTCGGTCGGGGTCCGTCGTGGGGGAGGCGCTGTCGTTCGCTGGCCTCTGGGCGGCGTTCGAGTGGTTGCTGTCTTGGTTCCTCACCGGCTTTCCTTGGTTATTCGCCGGTTATGCGTTCATCGACACGCCGCTTGCCGGCTTGGCGCCGGTGGGCGGCGTATTGCTGGTGTCCTTCGCCGCCGTGTTGACGGGGGCGCTGCTTGTGATTGGCTTTCGGCGCCCTTGGGCACTAGCCATTGGCGGACTTCTCTGGTTGGCGGCGTGGGCGCTGCACTTCATCGAGTGGACGGCGACCGGGGAAACCCGCAGCGTCGCCTTGGTTCAGGGCAACCTCCCCCAAGAGACGAAGTGGAACGCCGAGAGCGTCGAGTTGGCGAAGGCGCGCTACGCAGCGCTCTCTCGACCGGTGCTCGAGCACCACCTCGTGCTGTGGCCGGAAGTCGCGATTCCCGAATATCGCCGAAACGTCGCCGACTTCATCGCCACGATGATGGCGCAGGCGCCAAGCGACCTGGTGTTCGGCATCTTGGAGGCCGAGTGGCCGCCGGGCGCTCGGCGGCCGAACTACTACAACGCGGCCGTTTCCACCGGCGGCGGCAGCTATCGCAAACGCCGCCTCGTGCCCTTCGGGGAGTATGTGCCGCTCGAAGCCTGGCTGCGCGGCGTCATCGGTTTCTTCGATCTACCGATGTCCGCCATCTCCCGAGGGGTCGAGCCGCAGGCACCGCTCGAAGCCGCCGGGCTTCGCATCGCCATGGCCATCTGCTACGAGATCGCCTATCCAAGCGTCGTCGCTCGGGACGCGCGCCACGCGGACCTGCTGGCCACGATCAGCAACGACACATGGTTCGGGCGCTCGTTCGGGCCGCCCCAACACCTGCAAATCGCGCGCATGCGCGCACTGGAGAACGGCAAATTCCTGTTGCGCGCGACCAACAACGGCATCAGCGCGATCATCGACGATCAAGGCCGGGAGGTCGCTCGCCTGCCGCAATTCGAAGCCGGCGTGCTGACCGGAGAAATCTCCGCCAAGAGCGGGTCGACGCCCTTCGCGCGCTACCGGAACGTGCCGTTGCTGATGTTGATCGTTGTCGCGTTGGTAGTGGCGGCCCTGCTACGCAGCGGCCGACCGGCGGGTGGTGCATCCACTTGAAAACGTGGACTTCGGCTTCCCGGCGCTTCTTGTAGGTCTTGGTGGGGGATCGCCGCAAGCGCCTAGCGACGATCAGCCTGACACTTCGAAGAAGGCAGCTTTCACAAAGAAAACAATAACTTGTCAATCACTCTGCACTACTGCCACTTGTGCGCACGCTAGTCGATTTGGCACGATACGCGAGACGAATCGCCGTGCATCGCGACACACCGCTTGAGGAGAAGAGTGGCAAGAACCGAGGAAATGAGCTCCCGAACCGTAACCAACAAGCACGTTGGTCAAGTCGTTGCGCGAACGCGCAACGACGACACACGCGATGATCCTCTCCTCGCGGGATTTTTTACGATTTCGGAAGCCGCAGCTCTGGTGGGCGAGAGCCAAGCCGTCGTGCGTGGATGGCTCAATGGGTATGCGAACAGCAAAGTCGGCCCGATCGTACAGCGTGACTTCGGTGGAACGCGCACCGTCAGCTTCCTCGACTTGATGGAGTTGCGTTTCGTCAGCTTCTTTAGGAAGCAGGGCGTACGCATGCAAACGTTACGGTGCGCCGCCGAACGTGCGCGGCACGATTGGTGCGTCACTCACCCTCTCGCGATGTCCAACGAAAAGTACTTGACCGACCGCTGCACTGTCTTTGCGCAGGCCGCACATGACGAAGACGACATGGTGACGTGGGACATGGCGACCGGGCAGTACGAGATGTGGACAGTGATCGAGCGCTCGATCGCGCAAGGTGTCGTGTACGAGCCTCGCGACGACCTGCCAATCTCATGGAAGCCGAAGCCCAACGAGTTCAGCACCGTCGTCATCGATCCAAGAATCGCGTTTGGACGCGCTACGATTGAGGGCACATGGGTGCCGACATCCGTCATTTTCAGTCAGTGGAAAGCCGAGGACCGCAACGAGTCCGCGGTAGCCGATTGGTACGGCGTTGCTGAAGAGGCCGTCAAGCAGGCCGTACGATACGAGTTGGCTCTAGCCGCTTGATAATCCGTGCCGATGAGCATGTGTCGCCGAAAATCGTCAAGGCGGTGCGAGAGATCGCACTGAGCGCTGGCTGGGAACTAACGTCGATTCAAGAAGCCAATCATCGAGGACTCTCTGACGTGCATTGGATCACGCGTTTCGCCGAAGAGGGCGGCGACGCGATCCTCACCGCCGACAAGGACTTCGTGAAGCGAGACGCTCAGGTCGCCACAGTATTCAACACAGGCATCAAGGTCATTCTCTTACCGAAAAGGTGGGGACAGATGAACAGGAGGCTGCAAGCAGCCCACATCCTGAAGTGGTGGGAGAAGATCGAGCAAACGATCACGGAAATGGGACAGCGCGAATGCTACAGCCCAAGGGGATACATCGGCGATGCCCCGGACCTCGTAAAGGTCAAGCTCGACTTCTCGAAGGCACACCAAGGAGTCCGTCGCCAAAGTACAAGATCGACGCTGCGAGCCAAACGCGGCTAACGCCACGAAAGCCGTTGCCTCTCGGCACCACCTTTCGCCCCATCCCAAGCCACCCTTGGCATCCCGTCGGACTTCGCGACTACGTCGCAAGTCCGACGGGGTGCCAAGTGAACTGTAACGAGAGGAGTAAATCGGATGGCGGACGACACGCTCCCGCGAGACTGAACCGGGTTTGGCGATAGTCGGGTCGCTGCGCCCCTCTCCACGCACGAAATCTCAGGTGTTGCGCCACCGCGGGTGTGATCCGCCGGTCTGCACGGCGAGACTCCTATACAATGCGCGGCTTGCCTCGCGCACCCGGTTTGCATCGCCATGAGAGATTATTCAGTTTTCACCTCGGAATCCGTGTCGGAGGGCCATCCGGACAAGATGGCCGATCAGATCTCCGACGCCGTTCTAGACGCCATGTTGGGCCAAGACCCGGAGTCCCGCGTCGCTTGCGAGACGTTGCTTAAAGACGGCCTCGTCGTAGTCGCCGGGGAGTTCCGATCCCAAGCGGAGGTGGTTGTCGAGGAACTCGTTCGGCAGGTGATCGACGACATCGGCTATGGCGACCCGGCGAGTGGCTACGATTTGGCGTCGGTCAAGGTGGTCAACGCCTTGGGGAAGCAGTCGCCGGAGATCGCGCACGGCGTGGACGAAACCGAGCACCATGAACAAGGCGCCGGCGATCAAGGGCTGATGTTCGGCTACGCCACCGACGAAACCGACGTGTTGATGCCGGCGCCCATCACCTACGCCCACCGCCTGATGCAACGTCACGCCGAAGTCCGCCGCTCCGGCCTCGCCTTCCTCCGCCCCGACGCGAAAAGCCAACTCTCCTTCCACTACGACGCCGATGGCTTGCCGGTTGCCGTCGACGCCATCGTGTTGTCCACGCAGCACTCGCCGGCGGTCGACAACGCGACGCTAAAGGAAGCCGTGCAGGACGAAATCATCAAGCCTGTCATTCCGGGCAATTGGCTGACGGCGCGAACCAAGACCTTCATCAATCCCGCCGGGCGCTTCGAGATCGGTGGTCCGGTCGCCGATTGCGGACTGACCGGACGGAAGATCATCGTCGATACCTATGGCGGCATGGCGCGCCACGGCGGCGGCGCGTTTTCCGGCAAGGACCCATCCAAGGTGGATCGTTCGGCGGCTTACGCGGGCCGCTACGTCGCCAAGAACATCGTCGCCGCCGGCCTCGCCCAGCGGTGCGAAATACAGGTGAGTTACGCCATCGGCGAGGCGGAACCCACGTCCATCAGCGTCAACACCTTCGACACGGGTGTTGTCGCCGACGAGAGAATCGTTCAACTCATCCGTGAGCACTTCGATTTGAAGCCGCGCGGCTTGATCGACATGCTCGACCTCAAACGGCCGATTTATCGGCGCACTGCCGCCTATGGGCATTTTGGCCGCGAGGAGGATGCCTTCACATGGGAGCGGACGGACAGGGCCGAGGAGCTTCGCGCCGCAGTGAACGGCGGCTGAACCGCTCGCCGGCGCGCAAGCGTTCGCCGGCGACCGTCATGCCGCGACTCAGCTTCGAGTTCTATCCGCCGACGTCGGATCGCGGCAGAACGAACTTGGTGCGCACCGCCGAGCGGCTCGGCGTACTAGGACCGGCGTTCTATTCGGTGACGTACGGCGCCGGTGGTTCCACCCGGGATCGCACCTTCGCCGCGGTGGAGCGCCTGCGCACCGCCGGCCTGCCGACCACGCCGCACCTCTCCTGGGGTGACGACGACGAGCAGCGCATTCTGGCCCTGATCGACGCCTACCAGAAGCTCGGCGTTCGCCGTCTCGTGACGTTGCGTGGCGATGTTCCGTCCGGCACCGGCGCTGGCTCCGCGCTTCACCACGCCGAGGAATTGGTGCGCTTCATTCGCGAGCGGGTAGCGGCGCCGTTCGAGTTGTTCGTCGCGGCCTATCCCGAGGTGCATCCGGACGCGGCGACCGCGGACGCGGACATCGAGTTCCTCAAACGCAAAGTGGATGCCGGTGCCAACGGCTGCATTACGCAGTACTTCTACAACGCGGACGCCTACTTCTATTTTCGCGACCGCTGCGTGGCGGCCGGCATTGGGGTGCCCATCGTGCCAGGCGTCATGCCGATTACCAACTACGCCAAATTGGCGCGGTTTTCGGACAAGGCCGGGGCCGAAATACCGCGCTGGATCCGCAAGCGGCTCGAGGGCTTCGACGATGCTAGCGAAACCCTCGTGGCGTTCGGCACGGACGTGGTAAGCGCACTGTGCGAGAGGCTCCTACACGGCGGTGTGCCGGGGATGCACTTCTATACGCTGAACCGGGCGGCGCCGACCCTCGCCATCGCCCGCAACTTGGGGTTGGCGCAGCGACCAGACCGTGCCTCTTCGCCGCACGGATGAGGGTTGCCCCTCAATTGCGCAGCAAGGGGGCCTCTTGGGCCAAGCTCGGCGGCAGTGCGCCGGCGATGGCGAGCAGGATGCGTTCCAAGGATAGCCAAGCGTCGCCGCGCAACATGCCCTTCGCTTGCAGGTCCAGTAGCGCGCACTCCTTGCAGAGCGCATCGACGCGCTCGGCGCCCAGCCGCCGCACGGCTGCGGTCAGCGCCTGCTGACGACTGCGGGCGAGGCGCGGTTTGTTGCCGTTGGCGAGTTGCCGGGCGCGCTCGAGCTGACTCGCCAACGCACCCATAATCATGAACACCGCTACGCCCTGCATGCGTAGCGCGGCGAGCATTTTGCGCAGCCGAGCGCTGCGCCCGGCAAACGCCGCGTCGATCAGTTCGAAGGTGTCGAAATGGCTGGAGTCGCCGACCGCCGAGGCGATGTCCGCCGCGCTCACCCGACCCTCGCCGTGTTGCAGTTTCAGTTTCTCGATTTCCTGTCGGGCGGCGAGCAGATTGCCTTCGACCCGCTCGGCGAGCGCGTCGATCGCCTCGGGCGCCAAGATCAACCCCGCCGCTCGACAGCGCGCATCCAGCCAGCGCGGTAGTTCGCGGGCGCTGACCGGGCGGATCGGCACCACGATGCCGTTGGCGTCGAGCGCCTTGTACCAAGCGTTGTTGCGTTGCCGCCAGTCCAAGCCGACCGCGCGGCACAGCAGCAAGGTTTCCGGTAGGGGTGCCGGCAGATAGCGGCGCAAGGCGTCCGAGCCGGCGCGGTCCAAGCCCCGGGCCGGGATGCGCACATCGAGTAGCCGCTTGGCGGCGAACAGGGACAGGTTGGCGGCGTCGGCGAATAGGTCCTGCCAAGGCGCCCGGGGAAGCGCCTCGAAAAGCGTGCGTTCGTCGAAGCCGTCGCGCTTGGCGGCGTGAAGTATCTGGTCACAGGCCTCATCGACCAAGAGTTGCTCGTCGCCGGTGACAAAGAAGGCCGTCGGCAGGGCGCCGGCGGACAAGTGTCGATCAAGCTGATTGACTCCGACTTGCACGGCTACTTCGAGAGCGCCCCCAAGGTGCGCATCATGCGGCCCACCAAGTCGTTGCGCAGTTCGGCCATCAAGAGGGCTTGCTCCTCGCTGCTGCCGATCACGTTGTCGCGGTCCAGCCGCGCCGAGCGCTCGCCGCGCAACTCTCTCGCCTCGGCCAGTGCTTCGCCATCGGCGGTGACGACGCCGAATGTCACCTGCAACGAGAGCTCGTACACGGCAGCGAGCGCCGTGGCGGTGACGGCGACGCTGCGCCGGTCGTCGCTTTGTCGCGCGAGGGTCAGCACTAAGTCGGCGTCCCGTTCGACGACGCGCACGCCAACCGACGCGAGCGCCTGCGCGAGATCGCGGTCCAAGTCGACGCTCGCATCCGCGTCAATGGCGACGCTTTCGAAAGACGCGGCCAAATCCCAAGTACGCAAATGAAAGCCGCAGCCGCAGAGCACTAGGGCCACGACCACGCAGAGCGGGTGCGACGCGTGGCGACGGACCACGCGCAGGGGCGTCATCCCACCACCAGATTCACGAGTTTGCCGGGCACTAGGATGGTCTTGCGTAGCGTCGCGCCGTCTAGATACCGCGCGACGTTGTCGTTCGCCTTGGCGGCGGCGACTACGGCTTCCTCCTCCGCCTCGGCGTCCACGGCTACGCGACCGCGCACCTTGCCGTTTACTTGCACGACGATTGCCACGGTCGGGGCAACGGTCTTGGCTTCGTCGTAGCTTGGCCAACAAGCCGTGTCGAAGATCCCCCCGTCGTGACCTAGACGAGCGTAGAGCTCCTCGGCGACATGCGGCGCGAAGGGCGCCAACATGACCACCAGAGGCGTAAGTTCACACCGCTTGGGCGTTCGCCCACCGGCGCGCACCGCGTTGAGGTACTCCATCATCGCGGCGATCGCCGTGTTGAACTGCAACGCCGGCACCTGTTCGCTGACTTGCTTGATGGTGCGGTGCAGGGCGCGCTCGACGCTTTCCTCGGCGGCGCCTTCCTCGGCTTCCGCAACGCTTTGCCACAGCCGTTTGAGGAAGGCGTGCGGGCCTTGGATGCCGCTGCTTTGGTAGTCCACCACTTGGTCGTAGGGGCCGAGGAACAGCAAGTACAGGCGCAACGTATCGGCGCCGAACTCGTCGATGATGGCGTCCGGCGCGATGATGTTGCCGCGGCTTTTGGCCATCTTGCGGCCGTCCCGGATGATGAGGCCGTGGGCGCGAAACTTGGTGAATGGCTCGTCAAAGTCGAGCACGCCTAAGTCGCTGAGCGCCATGGCGAGAAAGCGGGCGTACATCAGATGGAGCACGGCATGTTCGTTGCCGCCGATGTAGCAGTCCACCGGCAGCCACTTGCGGGTGAGTTCCGGGTCGATCGGCACATCGTCGCGGTCCGTGCTCGGATAACGCATGTAGTACCAACCGCTGCACAGGAAGTTGTCGGTGACGTCGGTGTCTCGGTGCGCTTCGGCGCCGCATTTCGGGCATGGCGTCTCGTACCACTCGGTCGCCCTCGCCAATGGGCTGATGCCTGAATCGTCGGGCTGGAAATCCGACAGGTACGGGAGTTCCACGGGCAGCTCCCGTTCCGGCACGGGCACCGGGCCGCAGCTTTCGCAATGGACGATGGGGATGGGCGGACCCCAGTAGCGCTGTCGGGAGACGCACCAGTCGTGCAGGCGGTAGTTGACCCGAGCTTCGGCCAAGCCTCTTTCGGCGAGTGCGCGAACGATGGCGCGCTTGCCCTCGGCGATGGGTAGGCCGTCGAAATCGCCGGAGTTCACCAATAGTCCGTCGCCGGGGAAGGCCGCGGTCAGCGGCGTGTCGGCGTCGTCGCCCGGACCGGCGATGACACGCACGACGGGCAGGTGGAAAGCCTGGGCGAACTCGAAGTCCCGGCTGTCGTGGCCCGGCACCGCCATGATGGCGCCGGTGCCGTAGCCCATCAGCACGTAGTCCGCGATCCACACCGGAATTGCTTGGCCGTTGACGGGATTGACGCAATAACCGCCGGTAAATACGCCGGTCTTCTCCTTGTCGACCTTCTGCCGCTCGACCAGGTCTTGCCGGGTTACCGCGTTGCGATAGGCCTCGACCGGTGCGCGACGCTCGCTCGTGGTGAGCGCATCGACCAGCGGATGTTCCGGCGCGAGCACCATATATGTGGCGCCGAACAGCGTGTCGGGGCGGGTGGTGAATACGGCGATGGTCTCCGGCTGGCCGACGACCGAGAAACGCACTTCGGCGCCTTCGCTGCGGCCAATCCAGTTCGCCTGCGCCTTCTTGGTGGTCGTCGACCAGTCGATGTCGCCGAGATTTTCGAGCAGCCGCTGCGCGTAATTGGTGATCTTGAAGAACCACTGCGGCAGTTCACGTTGTTCCACCTGCGCATCGCAACGCTCGCACAGCCCGGCGATGACCTGCTCGTTGGCGAGCACGGTCTTGCAGGACGGACACCAGTTCACCGGCGCGTGGCGGCGTTCGACCAGCCCGCCCGCCAACAGCTTCAGGAACACCCACTGCGTCCATTTGTAGTAGTCGGGACTGGTGGAGTTGACGGTATGGTTCCAGTCGTACATGCCGCCGAAGCGCTTCAGCGTTCGCGTGAAGTTGGCGATGTTCGCTGGTATGAGGTCGTTGGGGTTCTTGCCGACCTTGAGCGCGTAGTTCTCGGAGTGGATGCCGAACGCATCGAAACCCATCGGCTCGAACACGTCCTTGCCCTTGAGCCGCCAATAGCGCCCGTTGGCGTCGGCGCCGGTATACGCGTAGAGGTTGCCTATGTGCAGCCCTTCGGCGGACGGATAGGGGAACATCATCAGGTTGAAATACGGATGCTTGGCGTTGCGCAGGCCCTCTTCGCTCCACGCGTTGGTGCCTCGTCGTTCCCACTCCGCCTGCCACTTCGCCTCCACCGCTTGTGGGTCGTAACGCTCGCTGGTCATGGCTATTGCCGCAGATGGTTCCAATGCAGTGGTGGAAGATTCGCCGAATTCGGCAGGCCGACGACTCGGACGGACAAGCGGAGTCGCGGACGCCATCTTAATCGAAGTGGTAGCGAAAGTCGCGCCGCTGCTTGGGAGCTCTTAGTGTCTCGGCTGCGAGCCGCACCGTCCGTTTCAACTACCTTTTATATATATTGCGTCATGAATATGTACTAAACAGGATAGCCGTATGGCCGCCTACCATACTCTGCCCCGCACCATGTGTTTGGCGATCCGATCAGCCCGGAGAGACCGGGGGTGGAGCCAGTCGGCAACCGCGGCCGCCGTGGGACTGACGCAAAAACACCTCTCCGACATCGAGACCGGAAAAGTCAGTCCGCGAGTGGACACGCTTCTCAACGTAGTTCGGGCGCTCGACCTCGATCTTGTCCTTGTCCCGCGCAGTCTGACGCCAACGATTGACGCTCTGGTCCACGATCTGGCGAATCCAGACGCCGAGAGCGCGCTGCTGGCGCCGATGTTCGCATCGGAGACGGACGCCAATGGCTGATCGCCACCTGGGGAAAACGGTGGAGTCCTTGGAGGTGCGGCTCGGCGACGTTCCGGTTGGGCAAATCGTGCGGGCGGCGGGCGGCTACAACGCTTTCCTGTTCGGCCAAGCCTACGCCGAAATGCAGCGACGTCCGACGTTGAGCCTCTCCTTCCAGTCGTCTTCCGGCGCATTGTGGGCGCCTACCCGTGGATACCCGGGGCGCCTGCCGCCATTCTTCGCCAACCTGCTCCCCGAAGGCGAATTGAGAGGTCTGTTGGCGAGGCGGGCCGGGGTGAATCCCCGGGATGAGTTTGCTCTGCTCGGGGCTCTCGGGGCGGACCTGCCGGGGGCGGTGGAAGTGCTGCCGGCGTCTGGTCCCGAAGCTGGGCGCTTCTCCGCCAGCCGTACTGAAATGACCGAGTCGGTGGCGAGCCCCTTGCGATTCTCGTTGGCGGGCGTCCAGCTCAAGTTGTCCGCCATTCTCCGTGCCGACGGCAGGCTGACAATCCCGGCGACGGGTGTCGGTGGGGAGTGGATTGTGAAGTTGCCGGCTTTGCGCATGACAGCGGTACCGGAAAACGAGTTCGTGATGCTGACTTTGGCGGAAAGGGTTGGTATTCCCGTTCCTCCCGTCCAACTCATTTCCTTGGAGGACATCTACGGGCTGCCTGGTGAGATGCGCGAATGGACCGGACAGGCCTTGGCGACGCGGCGTTTTGACCGCCCCGAGCCCGCCCGGCGTCTACACATGGAGGATTTTGCACAGGTGTTCGGGCAATTCCCGGAGAGTAAGTACGAGAACCGCAGCTACGCCAACATCGCAGCCGTGCTTACGGCTAGGGCCGGGCAGGAAGCTGTGGCGGATTTCGTGCGCCGGGTAATGTTCTCGGCGCTGATCGGCAACGGCGACATGCACCTGAAGAACTGGTCCGTGGTCTACGAGGACTCGATTCGGCCCACTTTGAGTCCCGCCTACGATTTCGTATCGACGATCCCCTATATCGCTGACGACGATCTCGCGTTGGGGTTTGGTAGGAGCAAGCGTCTCGCCGGCTTCGATAGGCGTCGAATCGAGCGATTCGCGCAGGCGGCGCGGCTTTCGTTCGGGTCGGTATTGACCGAGTGTCGCGAAACCGCGGAAAGAACCAAGGAGGCTTGGCGGGAGCATGAACCCAGAGGATTGATCCCCCAGTCGATGGATGAACGGGTCACATTGATGATCGAGGTCGTTGCGCAAGGCACACTGGGAGGCAGTTCGCCACTTAAGCGTCGGGCGGCGCGAAAACGTCGAACGGCGCCGCGCAAACCGGCGATGTAGCTCCGGCGGTGGTGCTTATCGCCATGGGAAAATGGCCTCGCGCTGACGACGGACGGACATGGAGTTCAACCAGTTAAGTGGACAGGATCCTAGCGTTGCCATGCGCCAAGAGGATGGCGAATTTCCTACCCGGTTGTAAGCCTTGGGCCGTAGTCTGCGAACGACGACTTCGGCCACAATTTCCGAACTCAACCGGACAGGAGCGGATCATGAACTGGCCGCGCTGGATGCTGCCGTCGGCGACGCCCCGCCCTTCGAACCACGTGTCGGTTTGGAGTGTCGCGGCGCGCGACGCACGCATGTTCTTCGGACTCGCCGGCGCGCTGTGGCTTGCCGCTCTCGTCCAAATCGTCTACAACACCGCCAAGGCGTGGCCGTCGGCCGCGCCGTGGCCGGACGCCGCCTTGGCGGTGCTTGCGGACTTGGGCACGGTGGGCGTGGGAGCGGCGATCGTCTCGATGCTGCTCGCGCGCGCCGTCAACATGGTAGGAGGAATACTGTTGTCGCTGTATCAAGCAATGGTGAACCGCTTCGTGATCCCGGTGATCGAGGAGCACGAAGCCCGGGGCCGAGAGAAAGGTCTTGCGAAGGGCCGCGAGGAGGGTCTTGCGGAAGGTCGTGTGAAGGGTCGCGCGGAAGGTATCGACGAAGGCCGCGCGGAAGGTATCGAGGCAGGCCGATACAAGGCCATGGCCGAGTGGATGGCGTGGAACCAGCGCCGCCTCGCCGCGGAGCGGGCCGGCCAAGCGTTCGACGAGCCGCCGCCAAGCAACTAGCCGGCGCCGACCGAGCTCTCGGCGGGCGTGCCGCAGGGGGGCTGTGGCAAGGGCGTAGCCCGCCGGGAATGGCGTGCCCCATCGCCAGTGGCGCAACGCCGCCACAGGTTCGCTGTGGCACGCTGAAACACACGACATTAAGGCGGTGCTTCGGATTTGGGCACGGTGGGCGTGGGAGCGGCGATCGTCTCGATGCTGCTCGTTCGCGCCGTCAACATGATGGGAGGAATACTGTTGTCGCTGTATCAAGCAATGGTGAACCGTTTCGTGCTCCCGGTGATCGAGGAGCATGAAGCCCGGGGCCGAGAGAAAGGCCGTGCGGAAGGCCGCGCGGAGGGTATCGAGGAAGGTCGCGCGGAGGGTATCGAGGCAGGCCGATACAAGGTCATGGTCGAGTGGATGGCGTGGAACCAGCGCCGCCTCGCCGCGGAGCGGGCCGGCCAGGCGTTCGACGAGCCGCCGCCGAGCAATTAGCCGGCGTCGACTGATCGCGTAGCCCGCGGCACCCGCGTCGGGCGTCCGTCCAGTCGTCCGTGTCGCGCCGTGCTGGGCGGGCGCCTGACCGTTCTCGGTGCGACGCGAGCTTCCACTACGGGCTTACGCTTGAGGAGCGGGCCGTCACACTCCGCGGTTTCTAACCCGTGTGCTGCCAACGATCCGCATCGAATCGCTGTCCGTTCACGCCCTTGGAATCCGGCCCCATCAGGTACAAGTACAGCGTCATATGCGCTTCGGGCGTCGGCAAGGTGGCGGGGTCTTCGCTCGGGTAGGCCAAGGCGCGCATGGTGGTGCGCGTGGCGCCCGGGTTGAGCGAGTTGACGCGGATTCGCCCAGCCTCGGCCACTTCGTCGGCCAGCGTTTCCACCAGCCCCTCGACTGCGAACTTGGAGACGGCGTAAGCGCCCCAGTAAGCGCGTCCCCGCCGGCCGACGCCGGAGGAGGTGAAGATGATCGATGCGTCCGTCGACTCGTCGAGCAGTGGCAGCATCGCCTTGGTGAGCGTGAACTCGGCCGTTACGTTTACTTGCAGGACATCGCGCCACTCGTGCGTCGGATAGTGGACGAGAGGAACTCGCGGCCCCAAGAGTCCGGCGTTGTGCAGCAAGCCGTCTAGTCGCCCGTACTCGTCGCGGATCGCTTCTGCAAGGGATATGGCTTCCTCTTCGCCCAAGTGTCGAAGATCGGCGGGCACTACCACCGGGCGCGTGTCGGTGCGCGCTTCGATGGCGTCGAATACGGCCTCCAGCTTGCTTCGCGTACGCCCCAGCAAAACCACGTCGGCGCCATATTCGGCATAGGCGAGAGCGGCGGCGCGGCCGATGCCGTCGCCGGCGCCGGTGACCAGCACCACGCGTCCGGCGAGCAGATCCGGCCGCGGTTCATACATGGGGCTTCTTCGCGTGCAGCATGTAGTTGACGCTCACGTCGCGACCGAACGCGCAGCGGCGGGTGAAGGGGTTGTAGCGCACGCCGGCGATATCCACTACGACCAGCCCGGCGTCCCGGCAGGCGCGAGCCAGTTCCGCCGGCCGGATCAGTTTCTCGTAGTGATGGGTGCCCTTGGGCAGTAGCTTGAGCACGTACTCGGCACCGACGATGGCCAACGCGAAAGCCCGCGCGGTGCGGTTGATGGTGGCGAGAAAGACATCGCCTCCGGGGGCGGCGAGTCCGGCCAAGGCTTGCACGGCGGAGGCGAAATCCGGAACGTGTTCCAAGGTCTCGAGGCAGGTTACGACGTCGAACTCCCCGGGTTCGCTCGCCAGATAGTCCTCGGCCGTCCCGGCGACGTAAGTGACTTGGTCGGCGACACCGGCTACGGCGGCGTGCCGCTTGGCGACGGCGAGGGGGGCTTGCGCGGCGTCGATGCCCGTCACTTCGGCGCCTAGAGCGGCGAGCGCTTCGGTGAGCAAGCCGCCGCCGCAGCCAACGTCAACGACCGAGTGTCCGTCGAGCTCGGCGCGGGCGCGGATGTAATCGACGCGCGGGCCGTTGATGTCGTGCAGCGGTTTGAACTCGCCGTCCGGATCCCACCAACGCTGCGCCAAGGCATCGAACTTGGCGAGCTCCCCGTCGTCGGCGTTGGCCATCCCGCTCATCGCTGCACAGCGAGCCGATCGCGCCATGACGCGGCGCGGCGGACGATCGCGTCGATGTCCATCGTTGGCCATTCGCCGTTTTGGTAAACGCATTGGCCGCCCACGAAGGTGTGCGTTACCCGCGCCGCCGGCGCGCAATGAACGAGCTGCGCGTGGACATCGTGCAGCGGTTGCAGGCTCGGGGCGCGTAGATCGATCGCCACCAAGTCCGCGCGTTTGCCCGGTTCGATGGACCCCACTTGGTCGGCCATGCCAAGGGCTTGGGCGCCGCCCAAGGTGGCCATCGCCAGCGCCTCGGTGGCCGGTAGCGCGGTGGCGTCCTGGCCCGCGCTCTTCGCCAGCAACGCCGCCAAGCGCGTTTCGGCGAACATATCCAAGCCGTTGTTGGAGGCCGCGCCGTCGGTGCCGATGCCGACCACGGCGCCAGCGCGGCGAAACTTCGTCACTGGGCAGACGCCGCTGGCGAGTTTCATGTTCGAGTGCGGGCAGTGGATCACACGCACGCCACGCTCGGCCACGAGCCGGATGTCGTCGGCGCCGACCGCCGTCATGTGGACCGCCTGCAAGGTCTCGTTGAACAACCCCATGCCGTCCAACAGGCGAATCCAAGTGCTGCCGTGCCGCCGCTTGGCGTCGGCGACTTCGGCTTCGGTTTCGTGGAGGTGAATGTGCATGTCCACATCGAGCTCGTTCGCCAGCATCGCCGCTCGCTCCAAGCTCTTTTGCCCTACCGCATAGGCCGAATGCGGGCCGAAGCAGGTGGTGATCAACTCGTCGTTGCGAAAACGGTCTTGCGCGGCGAGCCCTTTGGCGAAGCACTCGTCGACGTCCTTGGAGTAGGCGTTGGCGACTTCGATGATCGGAAACGCGGCCTGCAGGCGAAACCCCGCATCGCGGGCGACCTCGGCCGCCTCTTCAGGGAAGTAATACATGTCCGCCGCCGTGGTGGTGCCGGCGGCGAGCATTTCCGCGATGGCCAGCGCGGTGCCGTCGCGCACGAAAGTCGCTGTCACCCAACGCCCTTCCAGTGGCCAGATGGTGTTGCGCAGCCAAGCGTCGAGCGGTTCGGATTCCCCCAGCCCGCGCAGCAGCGTCATCGCCAAATGGCCGTGGGCGTTCACCAAGCCCGGCATCAGCAGGTGATGGTCGAGCGCCAAGCGCCGCGCCGAAGGGTATCGCTCGAGAAGTTCCCCGCGCTCCCCCACGGCCACGATGTCCGCGCCCCGCACGACGACTGCGGCGTCGTCGAGGACCGTGTTCGCCGGCGCGATGGGCAGCAGAAAGCGCGCCGTCAGCAGGAGGTCCGCAGCACCCTCGACGGCACCCGAAACAGCGTCTGAGCGCCCTTCGTGCATGTGCCGATTATAGCCGCCGTGATAAACTTGGCGGGTTTAGTCAGAAGGCGCTTTGTCGCCCATGTCCGAGATCGACGCCGGCCCCGAATCCGCGGTGCCGGAACGCGAAATCTCGTCCCGCAGTATCGAGGACGAGTTGCGTCAGTCCTACCTCGATTACGCGATGAGCGTCATCGTCAGTCGCGCCTTGCCCGATGTGCGCGACGGACTAAAGCCGGTGCATCGTCGCGTGCTCTTCGCCATGAGCGAACTCGGCATCACGTACAACCGCCCCACTCGCAAGTCCGCGTATGTGGTCGGCGAAGTGATGGGCAAATACCACCCACACGGGGACAGCGCCATCTACGAAACCATCGTGCGCATGGCGCAGGACTTCATGATGCGCTACCCGCTGGTGGATGGCCAAGGCAACTTCGGCTCCATCGACCGGGATCCGCCGGCGCATCAGCGTTACACCGAAGCGCGCATGACGCGGATCGCCGGGGAGATGCTGGCGGATCTAGACAAGGAAACGGTGGACACCGTCCCCAACTACGACGAGACGCTGAGCATTCCCGTGGTGTTGCCCACCCGTGTGCCGAACCTGCTCGTCAACGGCCAGTCGGGCATCGCGGTGGGCATGGCCACCAACATCCCGCCGCACAATCTCACCGAAGTGGTGAATGCCTGCTTGGCCCTGCTCGAGAGTCCCGGCCTGTCGGTGGATGAGCTGATGGCGCACATCATTGGCCCGGATTTCCCAACCGGCGCCATCGTCAATGGCCGCGCCGGCATCGTCAAGGCGTATCGCACCGGGCGCGGTCGTATTTTCATCCGCTCTCGGGCGACGGTGGAGCACGACGCCGACACCGGCCGACAACGCATCGTCGTCACCGAAATACCCTACCAAGTCAACAAAGCCCAGATGATCGAGCGCATCGCCGAGTCGGTGAAGGAAAAGCGCATCGAGGGCATCAGCGAGATTCGCGACGAATCCGACAAGGACGGGTTGCGCGTCGTGATCGAGCTGCGTCGCGGCGAGAACGGCGAGGTCGTGCTGAACAACCTCTATGCGCAGTCGCAGTTGCAGACCGCGTTCGGCATCAACTGCGTGGCGTTGGTGGAGGGTCAGCCGCGCACCGTCAATCTGCGCGACATGCTGGACGCCTTCTTGACGCATCGCTTGGAAGTGGTGGTGCGGCGCACGGTCTTCTTGTTGCGCCGCGCCCGGCGACGAGGCCACTTGCTCGAAGGGCAGGCGGTGGCGTTGGAGAATATCGACGAGGTGGTGGAGTTGATTCGCCGGTCGGAGACCACCCAGGCGGCGCGGGCGGCGCTGATGGCCAAGGGCTGGCGGGCGCAGTCCATCGACGGACTGTTGCAGCGCGCGGGCGTCGATGCTTGCCGCCCGGAAGATCTGGGCGATGAGTTCGGCAAGCGCGACGATGGCCTCTACTACCTGTCCGAGGAGCAGGCGCAAGGCATATTGGCGCTCACCTTGAACCGGCTGACGGCACTGGAAAAGGACAAGCTGATCGAGGAGTACGACGGCATCCTCAAGGAAATCGAGGATCTGCTCGCCATCCTCGGGGACGAGTCCCGGCAAAAAGCGGTCATTCGCGAGGAACTCGAAGACATACGCGAGCGCTACGGCGACGAACGGCGCACGGAAATCCTAAGCTCCCATCTCGACCTCACCGACGAGGACCTGATCGCCGAGGAGGACGTGGTGGTCACTGTTTCGCATCGCGGTTACGCGAAAACGCAGCCGCTCGCCGTGTATCAGGCGCAGCGTCGGGGCGGCGTGGGTCGGGCCGCCGCCGGCTTGCGCAACGACGACTTCATCGAACAGCTCTTGATCGCCAACAGTCACGATACGCTGCTGTGCTTCTCCAACGCCGGCAAAGTGTATTGGTTGCGCGTATTCCACATTCCCCAAGGATCCCCCAACGCGCAAGGCCGCCCGTTGGTGAACATGTTGCGCTTGGCCGACGGCGAGCGCATCACGGCCATCTTGCCGCAGCCGAAGGACCTCGCCTCGCAGGCGCCGGTGGGCGACGAGTCGTCTGGCGTCGACGTCGACGAAGACGACGAAGAGGTGGCGGGCATGGCTCAGGAAGGGGAGTCCGGCGCCTGCGTGTTCATGGCCACCGCCAACGGCACGGTAAAGAAGACGCCCTTGGAGCGCTTTTCCCGGCCCCGCGCCGCCGGACTGATCGCTTTGGCGCTCGAACCCGGCGATACCTTGGTCGGCGTCGCCATCGTCGGGCCGGAAAGCGATCTGATTCTGGTGGCGAGTTCCGGCAGAGCGGCGCGTTTCAACGCCCGGGCGGTGCGCGCGGTGGGGCGCACCGCCCGGGGCGTGCGCGGCATCCGCCTCGCCGAGGGGGCGCGGCTTATCGCGTTGATCGTCCCGGAAACCGGCGGCTCGCTTCTCACCGCCAGCGAAAACGGTTACGGTAAGCGCACGTCCATCGACGAGTTCCCGGTCAAAGGTCGTGCCGCGCAAGGCGTGATCGCCATGCTCACGGGCGAGCGCAACGGTGCCCTCGTCGCTGCGGTGCAGGTGTTCGAAGGCGACGAGATCATGCTCATCAGCGATCAAGGCACGTTGGTGCGCACGCGCGTGAGCGATATGCGGCTGATCGGTCGATACGCCCAAGGCGTGCGCCTGATTCGTCTCGGCAACGGCGCCAAGCTGGTTGGCGTCGAACGTATCAATGAGTCGGTGAACGGCGATGCGGACGCGGGCGACGAATGACGCAGGCGGCGAATGTGGCGAACGCGGCGAATAAAGTAGTGCGCGCTTTCAATTTTTCCGCTGGCCCGGCAGCGCTGCCGGATGCGGTGCTGGAACAGGCGCGGGCCGAGCTGCTGGACTATCAGGGCCGCGGCTTGTCGGTGATGGAGATGAGTCATCGCTCGCCGGAGTTCATCGACATCGCAGAACGCGCGGAAAGCGATCTGCGCGACCTGCTCGACATCGGCGACGACTATCACGTGCTGTTCGTGCAAGGCGGCGCCTCGCTGCAGTTCGCCATGTTGCCGCTGAATCTAAGCCGTGCCGAGGACACGGTCGATTTCGTTCACACGGGCAGTTGGGGAGGCAAGGCCATCGCGGAGGCCGAGCGTCTGGTCAAGGTCAATATCGCGGCCTCCTCGGCGACTGACCGCTTCACTCATGTGCCGGAACCTGCGATTTGGCGGCTGACCAAGGACGCCGCGTATTGCCACATCGTCGCCAACGAGACCATTGGCGGGGTGCAGTTCCAAGACTTCCCGAGTCCGTCGGCGCCGTTGGTGGCGGACATGTCGTCCGAGTTGCTGTCGCGTCGGATCGATGTGCGTCGTTTCGGTGCGATCTATGCGGGCGCACAGAAGAATATCGGGCCGGCGGGACTCTGCGTGGTTATTCTGCGCAAGGACTTGGCCGGCCGTGCCCGTCCCGGCACGCCGCGCATCCTCGACTACGAAACGCTCGCCGCGCATGGCTCGATGTTCAATACGCCGCCGACGTACACTTGGTACCTCGCGGGGCTGGTGTTCCGTTGGCTCAAGGAGCGAGGCGGGGTGGCGGAGATAGAGAAGGTCAACCGGCGCAAAGCGGCGAAGCTCTACCAAGCCATCGACGCCAGTAACTTCTACACGGCGCCCGTCGACAAGCGTTCCCGCTCCCTCATGAATGTGCCGTTCACCCTCGCCGACGCCAAACTCGACGCGGACTTCTTGCGCGGGGCGGAGGAACGGCGATTGTTGAACCTCAAAGGCCACCGCAGCGTCGGGGGAATGCGCGCCAGCCTGTACAACGCGGTTGGCGAAGAGGCGGTGGACGCCCTCGTCGAGTACATGGCCAGCTTCGAGGAAGAACGCGCGTGAGCGGCGACGGCGAACGGGCGGCCTTGTCGGCCGTGCGCGATCGCATTGACGACATCGATCGGCAACTGCGCGCACTGTTGAATCAGCGTGCTGCGTGCGCTCAGGAAGTCGCGCGCATCAAAGCGGAGTCGGAAACCGCCGAACCGCCCGTCTATTACCGACCGGAGCGAGAGGCGCAGATCCTCGCCCGTTTGCGCGAAAACAACGAAGGCCCGTTGTCGGACGCGCACATCGAGCGTCTGTTCCGAGAGATCATCTCCTGCTGTCTATCGTTGGAACAGCCGCTCACCATCGCCTGCCTCGGGCCGACGGGCACCTATACGGAGGTCGCGGCCGTCAAGCAGTTCGGTCACTTCGCCAAGATGCGTACACTGCCCTCGGTGGCGGATGTGTTTCGGGAAGTCGAATCCGGCGCCGCTCACTATGGCGTGGTAGCCGTGGAGAACAGCACCGAGGGCATGGTCAAACACACCTTGGACTGCTTCATGGCGTCGACCTTGAGCATCTGCGCGGAGATCGAGTTGCCGATTCACCACGCGCTCTTGATCAAACGCGGCGGAGATCCCGAGGCGCTGCGGGAGATCTGCTCTCACGAACAGTCGCTGGCGCAGTGTCGGCGTTGGCTGGATACGCACTACCCGACCTTGTCGCGGCGCCCCGTGGCGAGCAACGCCGAGGCGGCCCGGATCGCCGCCGAGCGCGACGGCTGCGCGGCGATCGCCGGCGAGGCCGCGGCGAACCGCTACGGGCTGGACATGGTGCAAACCAATATCGAGGATCAGCCGGACAACAAGACTCGCTTCTTCGTCATCGGCGATCAAGCGGTGGCGCCGAGCGGCCGTGATCGCACATCGATCATGGTGTCTACCCGCAACGAACCCGGTGCGCTGTACAAGGTGCTGGAGCCGTTCCACCGTCATGGCATCAGCCTGTCCCGCATCGAATCGCGACCGTCCCAAGTGTCGTCGTGGAACTACGTCTTCTTTATCGACTTTGAAGGGCATCGCAGCGAGACCGCCATCGCCAGCGTGCTGGACGAGTTGACTCGCGTGGCGACGGACGTGAAGAACTTGGGTTCCTATCCCCGCGCCGGCGCGTGAGATGACGACGCCGAGGAACATCAACGCGCCGATCGCGTCGCTTGCGCCCTATCAGCCGGGCAAGCCGATTGACGAACTCGTCCGCGAACGCGGCATTGACGACGCGGTGAAGCTGGCGAGCAACGAGAATCCACGCGGGCCGGGAAGGCGGGTGCGCGAGGCGTTGGCGGCGGCCGTGGACGACATCAGCCGCTATCCCGACGGTAGCGGGTTCCGGCTCAAGAATGCGCTGGCGGCGCACTTGGATGTGGCGCCGGAACGAATCACCCTGGGCAATGGCTCCAACGACGTACTCGACTTGGCCGCCCGGGTGACGGTGTCCCCTGGAACGGGCGGCGTGGTGGACGAGCACTGTTTCGTGGTCTATCCGCTGGCGATCGCCGCGGCCAACGGCACGGTGACTACCGTGCCCTCGAAAGCGTGGGGGCACGATCTGGCGGGCCTGGCGGCGGCCATCGACGACCAAACGCGCATCGTCTACCTCGCCAATCCGAACAATCCGACCGGCACGTGGGTGAGCGAGTCGGCCCTCGCCGAGTTCTTGGACCGGGTGCCGGGGCGCGTTTGGGTGGTGCTCGACGAAGCCTATGCCGAGTATGCCGAGCACGCCGCGGTAGCCGACTATCCGGACAGCTTGCGACTGCTTGACGCCCATCCGAACCTCATTGTCACGCGCACGTTTTCGAAGATCTACGGCTTGGCGGCGTTGCGGATCGGCTACGCGGTCAGTTCGCCGCAGTTCGCGGAGCTGATGAATCGGGTGCGCCAGCCGTTCAACGCCAATAGTTTGGCGCTCGCCGCCGCCGAAGCCGCGCTGGCCGACCGCGACTACGTCGCCGAAAGTCGCCGGCTGAACAGCGAAGGCATGGCGCAGCTTGAGCGGGGACTGAAGGCGCTCTCTTTGTCGTGGATCCCGTCGATCGGCAATTTCATCACCTTCCATGTCGGTGCCGGGCGCGACAGTTTGGCGATCTACGACGCCATGCTGAGCGATGGCGTGATCGTGCGCCCTGTCGCCAACTACGGAATGCCGGATCATTTGCGTGTCACCGTTGGCGTAGCGGGGGAAAACGAGCGCTTCCTGGCCGCCTTGCGGCGGGCACTGCGCAGCGTGGCGTGAGCGACGAGCGGTCTCTGCTGCTCATTGGCACCGGTCTCATTGGCGGATCGTTCGCTTTGGCCGCCAAAGCCTGCGGCCTGTACGACCGGGTGGTCGGGATGGACCGCGACGAGCGGGCGCTCGACGCGGCCATGCGGCTGGGCGTTATCGACGCCAGCACGGACGTTGTGGACGAGTGCTGCGACGCGGCTTGCGTGGCCGTGCCGGTGGGCGGCATCGCCCCGTGCGTGCGCGATGCGGCGGCCAAAGTGCCGCTTGTTTTCGATGTGGGTAGCGTCAAGCGCCCGATCATCGACGCGCTGCGGCCGTTGCCAAGCAACTATGTGCCGTGTCATCCCATCGCCGGCTCGGAACGCAGCGGCGCGGCGGCGGCGCGTGCCGACTTGTTCCGCGACCGCACCGTGGTGCTCACGCCGACCCCCGGCACGGATGCGACGGCGACGGCGGCGGTGCGCGAGTTGTGGCAGGCGATCGGCGGTCGTGTCGTCGTGGAAAGCGCCGCGGTCCACGACGATCGCTTCGCCTTGGTCAGCCACCTGCCGCACTTGGTGGCGTTCGCGTTCATGGAAGTGGCGAGTCGCGCCGACTCCCTCGCCCAAGTCGGCGGCGGCTTCCGAGATTTCACGCGCATCGCCGCCGCCGACGCGGACGTTTGGGTGGACATCCTGCGCGGCAACCTAGGCCCGGTGCGGCGTCATCTCGACGCGCTGATCGAATCGCTGAACGGTTACGTCGCCGCGGCGGAAGGGGACGGCGAGGCGTTGCGATCCCGCATCGCGGCCGCCGCGGCGGCGAAACGCGCTTTGCCTGCGAGCAGTTGAACCGCGTCGACGTCATCGCCATTGACGGCCCCGGGGGATCCGGCAAAGGCACCGCCGCGGCGGGCGTTGCCGAACGCTTCGGCTGGCGATTGCTCGACAGCGGCGCGCTCTATCGCGTCGTCGCCTTGATCGCCGGGCGGCGCGGCGTCGATTTCACGGACGACCGCCGCTTGGCCGCCTTGGCGGATGGACTCGGCATCGCGTTCACGGCCAACGCGGTGCTGGTGAACGGCCGCGACGAAGCGGAGAACATCCGTGCGCCGCACATCGCCGATGCGGCATCCCGGGTGGCGTCGTCGCCGGCGGTGCGCCGAGCGCTGCTCGCTGCACAGCACGGGTTTCGCCGGCCCCCGGGCTTGGTCGCGGACGGCCGCGACATGGGCACAGTGGTGTTCCCGGACGCTCGTCTCAAGGTGTTCCTCACGGCGAGCGCGATGGAACGCGCCAAACGACGCTACCGGCAGTTGAAGGACCGCGAGCCGAATGTTAAGTTATCCGGCCTTTTCGAGGCCATTCGGGAACGCGACGAGCGCGACCGCACACGCGCCGTTTCGCCCCTCGTTGCCGCGCCGGACGCAGTGACCATCGACTCCACGAGAATGTCGATCGCCGAGGTCACCGACGCGATTCTCGACCTCGCGCAACGAAAGGGATTGGCGCCGTCCGGGTCGCCGCGAGATACGGACGGCAAACGCAACGTATGAACAGGATGATATGGCGGAAGAACTGGAAACCCCTACGCAAGACGTTTCGTCGGAGGACGCGCTGCCATTCGAAGGCGTAGCAGCACCGTCGGAGAGCAGCCAAGGCAACGGCAGCTTTGCCGAGCTCTTCGAGCAGAGCCTCGCCCACATCGTGATGGAACCCGGTTCCATCGTCACCGGCACGGTAGTCGACATCGACAAGGACTTCGTGGTCGTTCACGCCGGCCTGAAGTCCGAAGGCGTTATCCCGCGTAGCCAGTTCTACAACGAGAACGGGGAGTTCGCCCTCGAAGTAGGCGACGAGGTCAAGGTCGCCATGGAGACCGTCGACGACGGCCAAGGCGAAACCCGGCTCTCCCGCGAACAAGCCCGTCGCGCGGAGTCTTGGCAGATGCTCGAACATGCGTTCGAGAACAACGAAGCCGTAAAGGGCGTGCTCAACGGCAAGGTCAAAGGCGGCTTCACCGTCGATGTGGATGACATACGCGCATTTCTTCCCGGCTCCTTGGTGGATATCCGACCGCTGCGAGAGACCGCCCACTTGGAAGGCCGTCGGTTGGAGTTCAAGGTCATCAAACTCGATCAGCGCCGCAACAACGTGGTGGTTTCGCGTCGCGCCGTGCTCGAAGAGGAAAACAGCGTCGAACGCGAGGCGCTGTTGGCCTCCTTGCAGGAAGGACAAGAGATCAAGGGCGTCGTCAAGAACCTAACCGACTATGGCGCGTTCGTCGATTTAGGCGGCGTCGACGGCCTCTTGCACATTACCGACATGGCGTGGCGACGAGTTAGGCATCCGAGCGAAATGGTCACCGTCGGCGACCAAGTGCAGGTGAAGATCCTGCGCTTCGACCGCGAGAAAAACCGGGTTTCCTTGGGTATGAAGCAGCTCGGCGACGATCCGTGGGTGGATATCACGCGTCGCTACAGCGCCGGCGTCCGGGTGGTGGCAACGGTCACCAACCTCACCGATTACGGATGCTTCGCCGAGATCGAGGAGGGTGTCGAAGGGCTGGTACACGTCTCCGAGATGGATTGGACCAACAAGAACATCCACCCGAGCAAGGTGGTCGCCGTGGGCGACGAGGTCGAGGTGGAGGTGCTCGATATCGACGAGGATCGCCGCCGCATCTCGCTCGGCATCAAGCAGTGTCGGCCCAACCCTTGGGACGAGTTCGCCGCCGCCCACAGGGGGGGCGACCGGGTGCGGGGGCGCATCAAGTCCATTACCGACTTCGGCATCTTTGTCGGCTTGCCCGGCGGCATCGACGGCTTGGTGTACCTCTCGGACATCTCTTGGAACGAGCTGGGCGAAACGGCGGTGCGACGCTATAGCAAGGGCGAGGAGATCGATTCCGTCATCCTGTCGATTGATCCTGCGCGCGAGCGTATCTCCCTCGGCATCAAGCAGTTGGATGAAGATCCGTTCACGGATTACATCGCCGCGCACCCGCGCAACAGCATCGTCAGCGGCGAAGTCATCGTGGTGGACGCCAAGGAAGCCGTGGTAAGACTGGCGGCGGAAGTGGAAGGCTACATGAAGGCTTCGGAACTCCGCGTCGACCGGGTGCAGGACGCCCGCTCCGCGGTGTCGGTGGGTAGCGAGGTCTCGGCAAAGATCATTGGTATCGACCGGCGCAACCGGACCATCGAGTTGTCCATCCGGGCGCGCGAAAGGGACGACGAAGTACAGGCCCACCGCGAGTATCGGCGCCAAGAGGTCGAGCGCCCCGGGCCCACTACCTTGGGCGATCTCATCAAGGCGCAGATGAACCGGCGTGACTCTGGCCGGCGCGACTCCGGCCGGCGAGATTCCAGAAGAAGATGAGGCATCGCCTTGTGCCGAGCGAGTGCTGAACTGCGAGAAATTAACCGGACAAGACTAGGTTGCCTCTGACGAGCGACCTGTAGGCGTGTGCAGTGACAAAGTTCGAGCTGATCGAAAGGATTGCCACCTGTCAGCGGGAGTTGACAACCAAGGATATCGAGTTGGCGGTCAACACGTTGCTTGAAGATATCGCGGCTACGCTGGCGCGAGGGGAGCGAGTGGAGGTGCGCGGCTTCGGCAGTTTCTCCTTGCGCTATCGGGCGCCTCGGATTGGCCGCAACCCCAAGACGGGCGAACCTGTCGGCCTGCCTGCTCGGCATGTGCCGCATTTCAAACCGGGCAAGGAACTACGAGAACGGGTTACCGCCGGCCGCTTCCGCACTTGAACGCGGCGTCCCCGCGGTTTGCACACCTTGGGGGTTCGGCGGCGGATTATGGGTTGGGCTAAGAACGCACTCCTGCTCGTCGGCCTCCTCGTCGTGATCGTCGTCGGCCTAATGCTAGGCATCGACAACCACACGCCGCTGAGGCTGCACTTGCTCGATATGCAAAGCGTCGAGTTGGCCGTGTTCTGGTGGCTCTACGCTGCGTTCGCGAGCGGCCTAGCGCTTGGCGTCGCCGCCTGTTTTTCGAGTGCATTGCGCGGCAAACTCAACGAACGCCGACTCAAACGAGCGCTCGCACAACGCGAACGAGAGTTGGCACATTTGCGGGAGGGCAGCCATGAAAGTCACGGGAATTAGAACCTTCTGCTGCCAAGGCGATGGGCGCAAGTACTTCATCGTCAAGGTGGACACCGATGCCGGCATTCACGGCTTAGGTGAAGCCGGCATCGCCAACTGGGGCGGTGCTGTCGACCAAGCGGTGCAGCACTTGGCGGAAATCGTCGTCGGCGAGGATCCGTTCGCCACCGAGCGACTGTGGCAGCGCATGTACCGCGGCAGTTTCTTCCCCGCCGACAAGGTGTATTGCTGCGCGATCAGCGCGATCGACATCGCGCTTTGGGACATTAAAGGCAAGGCGTTGGGGCTGCCGGTGTATCGGCTGCTCGGTGGCCCGGTGCGCGACAAGGTGGCGTGTTATCCGCACGCTCAGGGTCGAAACCTGTCGGCGCTCGTCGACAACTCCCGTGCGCTGGTGGCCGCCGGCTGGAAGTTTCTGCGTTGGCATTTGTCGACCGACGAAGAAGAGGGTCGCCCGGGATTGTTCGAGCCGGCGGCGGCGATCGTGGCGGCCGAGGAGCAGGTCGCTGCGGTGCGCGACGCGGTGGGCGATGGGGTGGGGCTCTGCCTCGACGTGCATACCCGCCTAAATACCGCCCACGCCATCGAACTGTGCAAGCGCCTCGAGCCATATCGGCCGTTCTTCATCGAAGACCCGTTGCGTTCGGAAAATCCGGCGAGCTATCGAACTTTGGCGCGCCACGTCAGCCTGCCCATCGCCGCCGGCGAGCAGTGGGCCGGCAAGTGGGCATTTCGCGAGGTCGTCGAGGAGGAACTCGTCAACTACGCGCGCATCGACTTATGCATCGTCGGCGGCCTTACGGAGGCGTTGAAAATCGCCCACTGGTGCGAAACGCACTACATCGACATCGTGCCGCACAACCCGCTCGGTCCGGTGAGCGCGGCCGCCGGGGTGGCGCTGTGCATGGCGTCCACGAATGTCGGCGTGCAGGAAATGCCGCGAGCGCCGGGCACCGTGGCGACCGATCTCTTTCCCGCGCAGTTGGACTGGCAGGACGGCTATGCGAGCTGTCCGGAGACGCCGGGCTTGGGGGTGGAGTTCAACGAGGCGCTAGCGGAAACCCGTCGTGCGCCATTGAACGGCTGGCCGCCCCAGCTACGGCGGCGCGACGGCGCGTTCACCAATTGGTGAACGGCACGGGACGTTAGGGCGCGCTGGAGTCGGCCGTCAGCCCCCGGCCGCTTTCACCGGCCGACCTCGCTTCGCATCAGGATGCTTGACCACATCCACCAAACCATACTCCACGGCTTCCTCCGGGCTCATCCAGTAGTCCCGGTCCGTATCTTCGGCGATGCGGTCGGCGGGCTGTCCCGTGTGTTGGGCGAGGATTTCGTTCAGCCTCTCGCGCATGGAAAGGATCTCGCGGGCCTGAATCTCGATATCCGCGGCGACGCCTCGCGAGCCACCGGAGGGTTGGTGCAACATCATCCGCGAGTTCGGCAGCGCGTAGCGCTTGCCCTTCGTGCCGGCGGCGAGCAGAAAGGCGCCCATGCTGGCGGCTTGACCAATGCACCAAGTGGCGATGTCGCAGTTGACGAGCTGCATGGTGTCGTAGATGGATAGCCCCGAAGTTACGGCGCCGCCGGGCGAGTTGATGTACAGGTGGATGTCCGCTTCGGCGTTCTCGGACGCCAGATAGAGAAGCTGCGCGATTACCAGACTGGCGACCTCGTCCCCCACTGGCCCCACCAAGAACACGATGCGATTGCTGAGCAGGCGAGAGTAAATGTCGTAGGCGCGTTCGCCGCGGGCGCTCTGCTCGACCACCATCGGCACAAGGCCAAGTCCCCGCGGTTCGGCATCGAACCCGGCGTGCGAAGGCATATTGCGCATGGTACGCGTGGGAGGAAAGCTGTGGTTCAAGTTGACGCTCCTTGTTGGCGGTGCTGTCATTCGGCTCGTTTGGCGCCGCCGAAGAAGCGGCGGATTCTGCTCGCGATGCCGCCCTTCTCCGCCTGCTCTGCGTGGGCGGATGCGTCCTCGTCGGGTTCCGGACTGCCCTCGGCTGCTACTTGCCCTTCGGCGTTCGCCGCCACTTCCAAGGTGGATTCCTCAGCGGGCTCGTGGGGTTCTTCGGCTTCCTCGACCTCCGGCAGCGGTTCCGGCTCCGGCAGCGGCAGGCCCGCGATCAGCGCTTTGTAGGGAACCGAGACCGTGGTCGATTGCGCTTGGGCAAGCACATGGTCGAGGGTCTGCTCTTCCAAAACCGAGGCTTCCACCCGGCGGAGCTGCTCCTCGTCGCCATATATCCACTTGCGAACTTCGGCGGCTTCCTCGTAACCGCTGGCCATTTCCTCGACGCGAGCGCGAATGCGCTCGTCGTCCACTTCGATCGACTCTTGGGTGACGATCTCGCCGAGCACCAGCCGCGCCCGCACATCGCGCTCGGCGATGTCTCGGTAGGCGTCGCTGATGTCGGTGGGAAGGCTGTCTTGGAGGTAGCGCTCCAAGCGTTGCTTCTCCGCTTCGATCTCGGCGGTCACCAGCGCTTCGGGCAACTCGAAATCGTGCGCTTCGACGAGCGCTTTGATGACTTCCCGCTTGATCGCGTTGCGGGTGGCGGCTTCGAGTTCGACCTGCATCCGGTCACGCACTTCGGCGCGAAAGCGCGCTAAGCGATCCTCGCCTTGCTCGATGCCGAAGTCGTCGAGGAACGCGTCGTCGATTTCCGGCAGATGCGGTTCTTCAACACTCTTGAGGGTGACTTCGCCGACGCCTTGGCGGGTCAGAGGTTGGTCGTCGCTGGCTGCTCCGGGGGAGTCCTCGACTTCTTGTGTTCCATCCACGCCATCCACGCCCGCCGATGACGCCTCGCTCGCAGCTTGAGCAGGCGCGGACTCGTGTTCCGCTCTCGGCGCCGGCTGACGGATCGGCACGGGAAAAGCTCGTGTCTCGTTGGCGGACAGACCGATAATCGCGTTGTCGAGGGCCGAGTTTTCGTTATTTTCGTCAACCGTGAACGTGGTGCCCTCGTCGCTCTCGATCACCTCACCATCCAGTCTGATGGCGTAGTCGACCGCCACACGATCCCCTGTCGCCGCCGGCCGTTCCACCGGCACCCACTCGGTCTTTTGCTGGCGCAGCGATTGCACGGTGGCATCGATGTCGGCTTCGTTGATCTGCGCTTCCGGCTGCCGCACCTTGAGTTGCCCGAGGTCCGTGAGCTCGAATTGCGGCATTACCTCGAAGGTTGCGGCGTACTTCAGGTCGGTGCCGGGCTCGAGATCGATGATTTCGACGCTGGCTTGGCCGGCGGGCGAAAGACCCTCTTGCCGCACGGCATCCGCGAAGCTCGATTGCAGCAGTTCCGACGCCACTTCTTCGCGCAACTTCGTGCCGAACCGGCGCCTAATCTCTTTCAGCGGCACTTTGCCGGGGCGAAACCCGGGCAGCTTCACCTCGCCTGCGGTGTCCCGCACGCGCTCTGCGAAGCGACTTTCGAACGATTCCGATGGCACGGCGATGGTGACCTTGCGCTCTAGGCCGTGCGTCGTCTCTACCGTTACCTGCATTCGTTCAAATATCTAACCAGCTCGCGTTGTTCACGCAGGTTCGTTGGGGTGGATGATGGGACTTGAACCCACGACAGCCGGATCCACAATCCGGGGCTCTACCCGCTGAGCTACACCCACCATTGACCGTCGGTTCGGTACCGTTCGGCAACCTTCATTCTACATCTTTTGAACGCATTGCTAACGCCTTGAGCGGGAGTTGCTCTCGGTTGCAACTGGCGCGCCCGGAAGGACTCGAACCTTCAACCCTCGGCTTAGAAGGCCGATGCTCTATCCGGTTGAGCTACGGGCGCTTGCGGAACTGGTCGGGGTAGAGAGATTTGAACTCCCGACATCCTGCTCCCAAAGCAGGCGCGCTACCAGACTGCGCCATACCCCGCTGCGTGTCGAACCAATGAGACCTCACCCGCGCTTGGACGGTGAAGGTGTGGTGAAGCTTACGCGAGCGGCCGTTCGACGGTCAAGTAAATGCTATAACGCACTGATAAATATGCGAATTGCATCTACACTGGCGCGCTAGAGCTACTTGTGGACAGACCTTTGGATGGTTCGTGCGCGACGTAGGAAATCGGCTTCGTCTCGGCTTTCCATAGCCGCCCGGATGAACGCGTCGCCCTGCTCGACGGTGACGGCGACCAAACATGCTTCGACTTGCTCGCTAAGCGCGATGGACTTCTGCATCAGCATCGTGGCTAGATTGTCCCGCAAGCCCTGCAAACGGCCTTCGGCGACACCTTCCACGATGCCTTCCACCACGCCTGAGAGACGACCTTCCTCGCGACTTTCTCGTCGCGCCTCGCGCAAGAACACGTCGTCGTCGGGGCTGGTTCCTTCCCGCTCTCCCAGTGTGCGGCCTACCCGCCGCAGCACGGCTACGGTCTCTTGCGAGACCTCGGCCTCGCCGAGCGCACGGTGGATTTCAGCGGCGGTCCAGCCGGGGAAAGCGCGGCTGATACCGGCGTTTCGATAGCCGTTGGCGTCGGCGTCCTGGTGGCCCGGGTCCAACAAGTGAATGGTCAGCCCCGCCAATCGACTTCTCGGGCGACTCGCTGGACGGTGGTCGGGCACTTCAACCCATATTTCCGGGAAGCGCTGCCGCTGGTAAATGCCGAGCTTCCGCCGCCGTGCGTCGGTAGTGTGGTCCACTTCCAATACGACGTCCGGAAGATCGTCCTCGCCGACCTCTACTACCGAGCCCGCCGGCCCGTTTGTGCGCGGATGCACATAGACCATCTGGTCCGCTTGCAGGATGCTCTTGCGCTGCCCCCGTGTGTCGCGCTGGAGCAAATCGGCGGTGCCGAAGGTCTCGATGGGCGAGCCGCGCATCGCGCCGATCATCTTGGCAAGCCAAGCGAGCCGCTGGGACGGCGCTTCATGGTAGATGGTCGTGGGCTCGCACACCCAAGCGGTGCCGGTTTCGCCGTCCCAATACTCAAAGCGGCCGTCGTACTCCGCGACTTCCGACGCGGGAATGTGGATCGTACGGCAACCCGGAAACCCATACCGCGCACCGTCGAGTTCGCCGTCGGCGGACGTACGGGTCTCCAAGGACGATGGCCAGCGCTCATCATCGAGTGCTGCGGGGGTGGCGGCGTTCGTCATGGCGACACCCTACCAGAAGACCGAAGAGACGTATTGCAGCTACCCCTCGGGGCAATTGGCTCGGCGTGATCTTCCGCGCGAGGCAGAGCTTCGCCCCAACGCCTACTCGGCAACGAACTCCCGCCCCCGAGCCACCACCAAGGCGGGCTTGAGCAGCACGCTCAAATCGGTCAGCGGATCGCCGTGGACGAACAGCAGGTCGGCGCTCGCACCCTCGCACAGCCGGCCCGTGACTTCCCCCAAGCCGAGCGCGTCGGCGCACTCGCTCGTCGCGCTCTTCAGAGCTTCTAGCGGAGACAGCTCGGCTAAACGTGCGAATACGGGCAAAGCCTTGGCGAGGTCTTGATGACGAACGTTTGGAATGCCGGCGTCGGTGGAAGCGATCAAGCGGCAGCCGTGCGCCTTCAGCGCGCGAAAATTGGCCGTGACGTTGGCGGCGAACTCGCTGCCGAAGCGGCCCCAGCCGGCGTTCACTGTCGGTGACACCCAAATCCCGCGACGAGCGATTTCCCGGGCCACGTCCGGATCGTAGTCGCCACGTTTGCCGTTCTCGCCGATCCACGAGCAGTGTTCGATGGTACGGACGCCGGCGTTCGCGGCGTGACGGATGCCCGGCGTGCCGTGGCAGTGCGCGGCCACGTCGAACCCGCGAACCGTGGCCGCAGCGACAATGGCGCTGGTGGTGGCTTGATCGAACTGCGCGTCTTTCGGCTGGCTGTTCGGAGTTTGCATGCCGCCGGTGGCCATAAGTTTGATGAGATCGACGCCGTGGTCGAGTTGTCGCTCGATCACCGCCGTTGCGTCCGCCAGGTTGGCGGACTCGCCGCCCCAGAAGTGGCAATGGCCGCCGATGGATGTGATCGGCTGACCGGCGCACAGGAGCCGTGGCCCGGGAATCTCGCCGGCGTCGATGCGGTCGCGCAGTTCGAGTTCGAGCCATTCGCCGCCACCTAGGTCGCGGGCGGTGGTGATGCCGGCGGCGAGCATCTCGGCGGCGCGACGGGTCATCTTTCGTCGCGCATCGTCGGGCTTGACGGCGAGCTGCTCGGCGACGGTGGCGAGCGCCGGGTCCAACGCCATGTGAACGTGCGCGTCGATCAAGCCGGGGACGACGGTGAGACCGGCGCAGTCCCTGCCCTTCGCCCCGCGTCCCAGCGCGACGATTTCTTCGCCGTCAACGGCAATGCAATCGGCTGTCGAGTAGCCGTCCGCTACGCCGTCCCAAAGGCGAAGGTTGCTGTAAACGCGCACTGGCTTGGTGGTCAGGCGTGCGTGTCCAGCACCATTTGCGGGTCGTTTTCGATTCGCGTCAGCCAGTAATCCGCGTCGAACTCATCGTCCCCCAAGAGATAGCGCCAGAACCGGATGCGGTTGATGTACTCCAGTCTTCCGGTGTCGTTCTCGAACCACGGTTCGGGCGTGGTGAGAATCGTGTGGATGTGGTCTTCGGCGCGACGGCTCTTCACATGGAAGATGGGCCCTTGGGCGAAGTCGTCGTCGGTCAGGTCGCCCGAGTCCCACAACCGCCGTTGTCGCACGGAGGGATTGATACGCACCTTGAACATATAGCGCACGCGATCGGAGCGATTGAGGCCGCCGCCGTGCCAAAGGCCGTGATGGGTGAAAATCAGCGTGCCGGCCGGACACACGACGTGCTGCTGACCGAGGATGTTCTGGTAGCGGCCGATGGCCGCCTCGCTGACCACTCGCAGATGGGTGCCGGGAACGTAGCGCGTGCCGCCCATCTCGGCGGTCACTTCGTGCGGGAAGTACATGAGCTGGATGTCGAACGCTTGGCGCGGGTCGATCGTGGAATCTTGGTGGGTGTTCTGCGAGGTGCCGACTGCGCCGTCGCGGAACGCCGGCGGGAAGGTGATGTGCAGAAAGTGGTGGTCGAGCAGCGAACCCGGCCCAACTAGGCTCTCGATGGCGCCCCGCACCCATGGCAAGCGCACCAAGCGACCAAGAGCAGTGTCTTCCGGATAGGCGTCTAGGAGCGGCGTCCCCGCCGGTACCGCCGGGATTTTGTTCGCCCGCATCAACGCGAAGTAGCGCGCCAGCAAGGACTTCTTGCTCGCGCCGGGCGCCGGCGTCGGCGGGCGCCCGGCTTCATCCAGAAACTGCTCGTTGATGTCGGTTGGCACTTTGCCGTCGAAGCGCAGGAGCCCTCGTGCGGCGAAACTCGCCATCTGCCGAGAGTTCAACCGCTCAAGCATCGTCGCTCTCCGACAGTTTCTCGAAGAAGAACTCGTACTTGAGGTAGCCGGTGCGGAACTCGTCGCCGACGCCGTGCGCGACGAGCGGCGAGGCTTGGATCAGCCGCCAGCCGTCGCGCAGCGCTGCTAATCCCGTGGCGTAGGGGGGATTTTGCGCGTCGCCGGCCATATGGGTGGTTCGTCCGCTGCCGTCGTAGTTCGCCCATGCCAAGACGTTGGCGTCGAGCGCGGAACTGCGCAGATAGAGGACGAGCACATGTTGTCGCTGCATGAAGGCGAGCTTAACAGTTTGGCCTTTGGCTGCCGCGCCGGAGTTTCCGTTACAGTTCGCGCATGAAGATATGTGCGTCCATGGCGTTGGCGTTGTGCCTTGCCGGCTGCGCGGGCTCATCGCGACCGTTGCAGTTCATTGGCGGCGAGGACTTGGTGTATCCGCCGGCGGCGAAGGAGGCCGCGCTGGAGGGGCGGGTCGTGGTGCGCTACGACGTAACCGCGCAAGGGCGTGTAGTCAACGCCGTCGTCGACTTGGCGACGCCGCCCGGCGTATTCGAGGAAGCGGCCTTGGCAATGGTGCGCTCTTGGCGTTTCAAACCGCTTGTGGAAGGCGGAAACGTGGTCGATGCGTTGAACCGGGTGAGCGAAGTGGTATTCAAGCTCGGCGATGACGCACGTTACGACCGGTTGCCGGCGCCGGGGACTCCCCGAGCGCCGGACGAAGAAGAATGAGGTCCGCGTTGCTCTTCATCGTCGCGTTGTGTTTTGGCGCGACGGCGGCGACGGCGGGCGAAGTCGAAGGCCCGAAGCTCCGCTGGGACGTCTCGCTTTGGGGCAAGCCGCGCGCCGGCACCGTCATCGCCGATGCGCTGGCGACGGTGATCGAGGCGCGCACCGGCGGCAACTGGCGCGTCAACTTGCACTACGGCGAGGCGCTCTCCAAGGCACGAGAGAACTTGGACGGCATCGCCATCGGCGCGTTCGAGGCGGCGATGGTCTGCAACTTCTACCACCCGCGCAAAAACCCGGCGCTGATGGTGCTGACGATGCCGTTCCTACCGATGGCGGACTGGCACGACAACCGGCGCATTCGCGAGGCGGTGTACGCGCACCCGGCCATCATCGAGGAACTGGCGCGCTGGAACGCGATGGCGTACACGTCGTCTTTCCTGCCGCAGTACGAGCTATTGGGGCGTGGCGAGGCACCGGTCGATTTCGGCGACTGGCGCGGATTGACCGTGCGCGCCGGTGGCGGTTTGGGGCAAGCGATGAAAATGCTTGGCGCCACGCCGACGAGTTCGGCCGCTACCGAGGTCTACACCGGCGTCCAGCAGGGCACGATGGACGCCGCCGCTTTCCCGTTCACGTACAGCCACGTGGCGTACCGCATCCACGAGGTGGCGGATTGGTTCACCGGCAACCTGTCGCCCGGCACCGCCGATTGCCCGCTGGTGTTGTCGATCACGGCATTCGCTGCGTTGCCGCGACAATACAAGCAACTGCTGGCCGATGTTAAGGAAGAGGTGGTCGAGGCGCAGATCCAAGCCTACATCGACGTCGATCAGGTCAATCTGCCGATGCTGCGCGAAACCTTGCGTGAAATCCGCTATTCGCCAGAACAGCTTGCCGCCTTTCGCGAGACCGCCGGCAAGCCGGTGATCGACGCTTGGATCGAGGACCACCAAAGCCGATTCGATGCGCGTGGTCTAGTGCAGGCGATCTTCGCCGCAGTCGGGCGAACCTATCCGTAGCCGAGCGCGATGGCGGACGACCTTCTTGGCCGTGGATTGGCGGTTGCCGACCGGCTGCTTGGCGGCGTGGAGAATGCGCTCAATCTTTGCGCCGGTACGCTTATCTTCGCGCTGATGCTGCTCGGCGTCGCGCAAATCGTGCTGCGGGTGCTGTTCGATGCGCCGATTTTCGGCTACATCGACATCGTCGAGGTGGCCATGGTCGGTTTTGCCGTGCTCTCCATCGCCTTCGTGCAGCGGGTCGGCGGCCATGTGCGCATGGAACTGCTGGTCGTGCGCCTCAAGGGTCGCACGTTGTGGTTCGCCGAAGCCGTTGGCGTCGGCTTGGCGGCGTTCATCGTCGCCGTGCTCATTCCCTATTCCTACAGACACTTCGAGCGGGCATTCGAGTTCGGCGACAGCACCATCGACATCGAGCTGGTCACATGGCCCGCCAAGCTGGTGGTGCCGGTCGCCTTGGGGGTGCTGTTGTTGCGCCTCGGCGTGCAGTTGGCGGGCTATGTGCGCTTGGCGTTCCATCCGGAACGCACGCCCGTGGCGGTTCCCGCCATCCGCGATGTCGCGGCGCAAGCGGCGGACGAAATCGAATTGTCGGAGCAAGACGACCCGCGATGATGACCGGCGTGGACGACATCTGGATTGGCATCGGCGGCATCGTGGCGTTGATCGTCTTGGTCGTCTTGGGCGTGCGCGTCTACGTCGCCGCGGCGTTGACGGGTTTCCTCGGCCTGCTGTGTTTGAAGGGCTGGGATGTCGCTGCGGCGGTGGCCGGCACCATTCCGCACTCGAAGACGGTGACCTACCCGCTTTCGGTGCTGCCGCTGTTCATCCTCATCGGCTTCTTGGCGTTCCACGCCGGGTTGACGGGCCGCTTGTTCGAGACGGCGCGGCGTTGGGTGGGCTGGGTGCCCGGCGGCCTCGCTGTCGCCACCGTGTTTTCGTCCGCGGGTTTCGCGGCAGTGTCCGGCGCTTCCACGGCGACCGCGGCGGTGTTCTCCCGCGTCGCCATTCCGGACATGCTCAAGAACGGCTATGGCCACCGACTGACCGCCGGCGTCATCGCCGCCGGCGGCACCCTGGCGTCGCTCATACCGCCTTCGGCGATTCTCGTCATTTACGCCATCATCGTCGAAGAGTCGGTGGGCAAGCTGCTGCTCGCCGGGCTGCTCCCGGGCCTCGTCTCGGTGCTGGTCTACGCCGGATTGATCGTCGCTATGTGTTGGCTCAAACCAGACCTCGGGCGCGCCATCGGCGGTTTCACTTGGCGCGAGCGCTTCGCCAGTCTGCCGGCGGCGCTGCCGATCCTCTTGGTCGTCGGCATCATCTTCGGCGCACTGTATTCCGGCGCCGCGACGCCCACGGAAGCGGGCGCCTTGGGGGCGATGGTCGTGTTCGCCATGTACGCCTTGCGGGCATGGCGCCAACGGTCGCTGGCGCAGATGCGGCGCAGACTGCGCGAAGCGCTGATGGAGACGGCCAAGCTCACGGTGATGATCTTCACGCTGATCTGGGGCGTGTTCCTGTTCGTGCGCTTCTTGGGCTACGCCGGCCTGCCCGCCGCCTTCGCCGACTGGGTCACCGCGCTCGACCTGCCCCCGCTCCTTATCGTCGTGTGCATCCTGCTGGCCTACGCCGTGCTTGGCATGTTCATGGACGCCATCGGCATGCTGGTTCTGACCTTGCCGGTCGTCTACCCCGCCGTGATCGCGCTTGGCTACGACCCCATCTGGTTCGGCATCGTGGTGGTGAAGATGGCCGAGATCTGCCTCATCACGCCGCCAATCGGTTTGAACTGCTTCGTGGTCGCCGGCGTCGCCCGAGAACTGCACGGCGAGCGGGGTGAATCGCTAGCGATTCCCTTGCAGGATGTATTTCGCGGTATCGGCCCGTTCTTCGTCGCCGACGTCGTGACGGTGGCCGTGTTGCTAGCCGTACCGGAGGTGGTGCTGTGGCTGCCGAATACGATGGGTTGAGGTGGGGGAGTCGCAGCATGTCAACGGTCGTAGTTGCTAGCGGCGTGACCCCGGTCCATGTGGTGCTCAGGGACACTACTTCCGACGCTCGTGGCATACGCCCCGTGTCTAACGAACGAGCTACCGTCGATCCTGCATGCCTCAATAAGAATGCGGTTGTCGGCGTTTATCCCAATAACGGCGTACAGGCGGGGTCCGAAGGGTTGGAGGTAAAGTCAACGCTCAAGCGCCAGCCGACCGAAGGCGTGACCGACGACCTCGGGCAGCGCATGCAGGACATGGCGTGGTCCGTCGAGGTGGTCGGCGCCGGCGGCTGCACTTGCTGATTGAACACCAATCGACGGTGGACTACGCTATGGCGCTGCGATCCCTCGACTACGGCTACTTGCTGTACCAGCGGTTGTACGGCGACGACCGCCATGGCCGCTGGTGCGAGGGCGAGGAGTTCGACGCCGTGGAGTGTGTGGTGATGCACAACGGCGAGCGGGAGTGGACCGTGGCGACGAGTCTGGCGGGCGCGGGAGGCGACGCTGGTGAGCGAAACTCGGCGCTTGGCTGGCGTCCGAAGGCGAGTCGGATTTGACGAAATGCTTGGATTTGCGGGTGGCGCAGTTGGCGGGCGACTGGATTGCGGACAGTGTCGACGCCGAGGACTTCCTTTCCCGCGTAGCGCGGGGTGCCGGCGAGTAGAGCCTCGCGCCGAGCAGCCTCCGCCAGTCGCTTGCGCTCGGCAAGAATCCCACGACCCGCCGAAATAGTTCGGGGCGACTACGAAGTCCGCGCCGACGGGTTTCGCAACGATCGCACGAAGGGAGGCCCGAGCCATCGAATCGCTCTCCTCGCTTGACCGAACGACAGTCGGGCGAGTCAAAAGCCGTCGCCGGAGACAGCCGACCGCAGGCGGCCGGGAGGATGACTCGAACGAGGCGCCTATGGTGGAGATTTTCGGCGGAATCTTCGCGCTGCTCCTCGTGTTGTTCCTCATCATGAACCTGCTTTCGCAAGCCGCGCTCGTGGAACGCTTGGAAACGGCGTCGGACGAGGGGCTGTATCGCGTTGGTTGGGGCAGTAGCGGGTCGGGCTATGTGGTGCTCGCGTTTCCCGCGGAATTGCGCATCGTGGAAACCGGCGAGGCGGTGTCGGCAGGAGAGATTTGCCAACCGGACAGCCCCTTCGTCGCCTATGCCCGAAGAACCTACCAAGCGGAACGTCAGCAGATCATCTTTGCCATCCTTGAGAACGGCGTGGCGACCATGGCCGAAGCGCGACACTGCATGATGCGCGTGCTGCCCGGTCGGACGCTGTCGATCGGTTGGATTATCGCCAACGACGAGTTGCTGAAGTCGGTCTCGCTGAACGACATTCCCGCATTCGTCAAACGCGCTGTGGACCTGCCGGAGTAGTAGGCCGTGCCGCCAAGCCGTCGGAGTTTGTTTCCACCCTTTGCCGGGGTAGCGCTGGCCGACATCCTCGCCAACAGCGTCGCCATCGTCATCATCATGATCGTGGTCATGCTGATGACGCGCTACGAGCAGGAACAGAACAAGCTGGAGCAGACGGAGGATGTGGCCGTAGTGCTCAGTCGGGAACTGGCCACTTCTTTCGTGATGAACGCATTGCCCACCAGCCCGCCGGCGCAGTTGCACGACTACGTGACCTCGCCGCTGGACCGGAATCCGCAGCATGCGACCATGCCCATCATCGAGCTGCACGACGAGTACCTGCGGGACTACTACACGGGCGCGATCTACCAACGCGACGAGTTGCTGCGTAACGACAACGCCTTGGATCGGTATTTGGCCAGCCTCTCCCCGGAGCAGCTTGCGGCCATGCGCGTGGACATCTATGGCGTCGGTCAGTTCTACGTCGCCATGTCCATCTTCCGGGCGCACGGTCACCAACCTCGGCATTGGCACTTTCTGGCCGATAGCACCGAGCGGCGTCGTCCCGCCGCGCATCGGCTGTTGGCTGCCGGCGACCGGGTGCCGACAGCTCGACCCGACCGTGACGAGGAACTTGCCTCCCCCGGCAACGCAGCCGGCGCGAGTACGTCGGCTGCGTTACCGGCGGATGTTTCTCTGGCACTCGCAGCAGGCGGTTTCGATGCCTATCAAGCCGACGGCGTTTCCGCCGCGCAGGGCGCCGCAGGGCCGTCGGAATACTTCGACCTGCCCGGCGGGGTGGCCGGCGAGCCGGGAGACCCTACCCGAACTCGCGCCACGCAAGGCGCGGCGGAGAGCGGCGCTGGTGCCGACGCGCCGACGTCGAGTAGGTTTCGTGCGGCCACTCGGACCGGTCGCGCGATGGCGATCGAAGACCCGCGTGCGTTCGACATGATGCTGGTGTTGCGCGGCCTGTTCGCTTTCATGCGTGAGGAACAGGCCGCGGCAGAGGCCAACTTGCCGTCGCGCCTGCCGAATTACGATTTCCAGCGCGATGTGCTCGACTTGGCGGCGAGGCTGCCACCGGCGGACGCGACGGAAACCCAGATGTTGCAGAGCTTGGCGTTCTTGATGGAGACCCCTCGGACGCCGAATGACAGTGCGTTGACCTTGGCGGAGGAGAACGTAGGGCCAGCGGATGCGACAGGGCCGTGGACGGTTCGCGGTCAGGCGCTCGCCGTGTTCGCCAATGAGCCGCTGAACCGTGTGGTTTGGCTACGAGACGTCCATCAACCCCCGCTAGCACCCGCCGCCGGCGTCGCCATCGTCACGCTGCATCTGGGCACCCATGCCGAGATCCACTCCGGTCTGCGCGTGCCCTTGGGTCGAGACGGCGTGCTGTTGATGCCGCCGCCGGAGAATCCCGATCCGTCTCCGCGATGGCGGGTCGTCACCTTGGTTAGTGCCGCACGGGACGATTTCGTCACCGGTTTCCTCTACGCCGGCTTGGACCAAGTCGGTCGCATCGTGCTGCCGGTGGACGAAAACGCCGTGGCCATCGGTGGCCTGCGCACGGAGTCGTACTTCCCCAGCGTGCCTTTTCGCGAGGAATATCGGCAACTGTTGTTCTACGGTGCGCTGGCGGCGCTTTTCGTCGGCGGTGTGGTGGCCCGTTATTGGCGGCGCGCGTGAGACGGTTCGCGCTTGTTTTTCTCGTGGCGCTGTGCGCCGTCGCAGCACTGGCCAAGCTGCGTCCGCTATGGCGCGACTACGATACCGTCCCGGTGTCTTTGGCCGCGCCGCAGGCTAACGATTCGGCTGGTGCGCGATTGGACGAGGTTCTTCTGCGCAACCTCGACCACTTGGGCTATCTGCGGTCGTTCGATCACGTCTTTGCAAGGGGCGCACGCACCGTCGAAGTCTCGGCACCGGTATGGTTGGACCGCTGCGAAGTTCGCCAAGGCGACTTCCAGAAGTTCGCTGGATGGCGCCAATTCCACCCGGCGCCGGACATCGCCGCGCCTCGTCAACAGGCCGACTGGCGGCATTTCAGCAACACCCGCGATCATGCCGTCAGCGGCCGCTTGGACGGGCCGGCCAACGGGCTGACTTGGTTCGATGCCTATGCGTATTGCCGGGCGGCCGGCGGCCGGTTGCCGCGGGCGGATGAGTGGATTGCAGCGGCCGTAGGATTGGCGGGTCGTCTTTATCCGTGGGGGGACGTATTCGAGGACAAGGCGTGGCCGTATGTGGACCCGCTGTTGAACGCCGCCCGAAAGTGTGGCGCGACCGCGGAAACCGACACGCCCGAAGGCGTCTCGGATATGGGCAACAACGTCTCGGAGTGGGCGGTGGGAGATGCGGACGCGCCGTTGATAATGGGTGGCAACGGCTACAACGCGCCGCGCGATCTGCACGGCTTGGCGGTGCTGTACCGGCGTGCGCCGGCGCAATACCGTTCGCCGTATCTGGGTTTCCGTTGCGCGTACGACGCGGCGCCGGTCGTGTCGCCTTGGCGCACGCCGGCGGCTGCCGTGGTTTTGCCGGTTGGCACCTACTCGGTGGGCGTTCCGGCGGACGCCCGCATCCCCAGCCTGCTTACCCACCTGTCGCGTGATCGCATCGGTTTGATCCGCCGCCTGTTCGAGCGCGAACGCGAGGCGCCGACGGCGGAGTTGCACTTCACGACGCGGGAGATCACCCGCCGACAATACGCCGCGTTTCTGCGCGACCCCTTCGTGCTGGCTGGATTTCACGCGGAGGACAACCAGCCTCGACACCACCGTCACCGGCCGTCGGATTGGCAGGCGCAAATGGCGCAACCTGATCTGCCGGTGGTCAACGTGGATTGGTGGTCCGCATATGCCTTCGCATCTTGGGCCGGCGGTCGACTGCCGAGCGCGGAAGAGTGGGAGAGCGCGGCGTCCGGCCAAGGCCGGCGGCTGTATCCTTGGGGCGGCAAGTTCGCCGCCGCATCGCCAGTTACCGGTGAGCGTGCTTTGCGCGGCCCCGTAGCGGCGAGCGTTGAGAGCGGCGACGTAACGCCGGAGGGGTTGTTGGCGATGGGCGGCAACGTCTCCGAATGGACGCGCAGCGTTTCCACGGCCTCCGGCGGCTACGCAATGGTCGTCAAAGGCGGCAATTACTTGCTGCCCGGTGCCGAGACCGCGCGCTTGGACTACCGTAACCACGTTTCCCCGAACCACCGCTCACGCACCTTGGGTTTCCGCGTGGTGTTCGAACGCTAACCGCATTGGCGCTAAAAGCCGAGAACGAGAAGGTGCGGCACGTCACCCAAGCCGAGGCCGCCGCGGCGGAGCGCACGCTGGCAGCGGATGCGGAGGCGTATCAGATCGAGGTCGAGTCCAAGGCCCGGGCGGACGCCATTCGTCGCGAGGCCGAGGCGCTGAAGGACAATCCGAACCTGATCCAGCTACGCATCGCGGAGAAGTGGGACGGTCAGTTGCCGCAGTTCGCCGCCGGCGACGCGATCCCGCTATTGAACGTGGACGCGATGAAGCGAGAATAGGCGAGTCGGGAGCGCTACGCCGCCAAGTGAGCGGACTTTAGTTGCTGAATCTCGTCGCGTACGGCGGCGGCTTCCTCGAACTCCAGATTCTTGGCGTGCTCGAACATTTTCCTTTCGAGTTCGTTTATCAACTTGCCGAGCGCCTTGGCATCGCCGTCAAACACCACCGGAGGCGCCTTCTCCGTCTTTCTGCGAGTGCTAGGAGCGCCCGGTGCCGCACGGGCGCCCTCCATCACGTCCGCCACCGCCTTGGAGACGGTGCGTGGCACGATGCCGTGCTCTTGGTTGAAGGCGAGCTGCTTGTCGCGGCGTCGGTTGGTCTCGTCGATGGCCCGTTGCATCGAACCGGTGACGTGGTCGGCGTAGAGAATCGCGCGCCCGTTTAGATTGCGCGCCGCCCTGCCGATGGTTTGAATCAGCGACCGCTCCGCGCGTAGGAAGCCCTCCTTGTCCGCATCGAGGATCGCCACCAGCGAAACCTCCGGCATGTCCAGCCCTTCGCGCAAGAGGTTGATGCCCACCAGGACGTCGAATTTGCCGAGTCTCAGGTCGCGCACGATTTCCATGCGCTCCACCGTATCGATGTCCGAATGCAGGTAGCGCACGCGCACGCCATGCTCGTCCAAGTAGTCGGTTAGGTCTTCGGCCATGCGCTTGGTCAGCGTGGTCACCAAGACGCGCTCGTCACGCGCCACGGTGATCCGGATCTCCTCGAACAAATCGTCCACTTGTGTGGATGCTGGCCGCACATCGACATCCGGGTCGACGAGCCCAGTCGGGCGCACCACTTGCTCGACGATGCCGTCCGAGCGGTCGCCTTCGTAAGGTCCGGGGGTCGCGGAAACGAAAATCATCTGCGGCGCCAGCGCCTCCCACTCGTCGAAACGGAGCGGGCGGTTGTCGAGCGCCGAAGGCAAGCGGAAGCCGTACTCGACCAAGGTCTCCTTGCGCGAGCGGTCGCCTTTGTACATGCCGCCGATTTGCGGCACGGTGACGTGGGATTCGTCGACGACGAGCAGCGCGTCCTTCGGGAGATAGTCGAACAAAGTCGGCGGCGGCTCGCCGGGCTCGCGCCCGGACAGGTAGCGCGAGTAGTTCTCGATGCCGCTGCAATAGCCGAGCTCCTTGATCATCTCCAAGTCGAAGCGTGTGCGTTGCTCCAGACGCTGCGCTTCCACGAGCTTGTTCGCGTCCTTCAGCACCCTTAGCCGTTCGGCGAGCTCGTCGCGGATTTCGTCAAGCACGGAGAGAATGCGCTCCCGGGGTGTGACGTAGTGCGTCTTGGGGAATACCGTGTAGCGAGGCACGCGGCTCAATATTTGGCCGGTCAGCGGGTCGAAGGTAGAGAGGTTGTCGATCTCGTCGTCGAAGAGTTCCAAACGCACGGCCTCTTTCTCGGACTCGGCGGGAAAGATGTCGATCACGTCGCCGCGCACCCGATAGGTGCCGCGCTGAAACGCCATATCGTTGCGGGTGTACTGCAGCTCTGCCAAGCGGCGCAGCACATAGCGCTGATCGACCCGGTCCCCGCGATCCAAATGCAGCACCATTTGCAGATACGACTGCGGGTCGCCCAACCCGTAGATCGCGGAAACGGACGCGACGATCACGGTGTCGCGCCGCTCCAAGAGCGCCTTGGTGGCGGACAGGCGCATCTGCTCGATGTGCGCGTTCACCGAAGCGTCCTTCTCGATATACGTGTCCGAGGCGGGGACGTAGGCCTCCGGCTGGTAGTAATCGTAGTAGGAGACGAAATACTCCACGGCGTTGCGGGGGAAAAACTCGCGGAACTCGCCGTAGAGTTGGGCGGCGAGCGTCTTGTTGGGTGCAAGCACCAACGTGGGGCGTCCTACTCGCTCAATGACATTGGCGATGGCGAAGGTCTTGCCGGAACCGGTGACACCAAGCAATGTTTGGTGCGCGAGGCCCGTCTCCAAGCCGTCGACGAGGTCGGCGATGGCGGTCGGCTGATCGCCCGCCGGTCGGTATTCGGCGACCACCTTGAAGTCGGTTACGGCTTGCACGATTAGGCGGCGCCGCGAATGCCCACGCCGGTCACGGCAGCCGAAACGCCGTCAGCCGGGCCGGTTCCAGTCCTGACGCGGTGGCAAGCACCACGAACTGCTTGCCGCCCGACAAGTAGGTCATGGGCGGCGCTGACAGGTGCGTTCCTTCGACGGTGTGTTGCCAGATCAGTTGACCAGTGGCCTTGTCGATCGCCCGCAGGCTGCTTGGGCGCTCCCAACCACTACGGTGGCCGAAGAAGATCAGGTTCTTGGTGACAAGCAATCCCGGCGCGTTGTTGGGTACGCCGAGGTCCGGCAAGTCCAATCCCTTGAGCAGTGGATGGTCGCGCGGGCCGCTGCCGTTGGCGACCTGCCAAGCGATGTCGCCGCTGTCCAAGTGGTATGCCGTGATGCTCGACCAAGGCGGCTTGATGATCGGCAGGTCGCCAATGTCTACCATGGACGGTCTGATTCGGTAGGGATAGCCGATGCGCTCGGCGTCGACCTCGCGTGCCGTTAGCACCAGTGGCATGCGTCGCGAGGCCACATACAACATGCGCGTCTCGGGGTCGAAGGCGGCACCGCCCCAGTTGGCGCCGCCACCCCAACCGGGAACCACCAAGCTGCCTTGCTCCGACGCCGGCAAAAAGAGGCCACCCAAGCGGACGTTGTCCAGCTTCTCGAGCGCTCGTTGCCGTAGCTGCGGCGTGAGATCGATGAGATCGTCCTCGGTCGCGCCCTGCATCTCGAACGGCGGCGGCCAAGTCGGGAACGGCTGCGTCTTCGCAGCGCGTTCGCCGGCCAAGTCGCTGCTTGGCACCGGCTGCTCCGTGATCGGCCACACCGGCTCGCCGGTGACGCGATTGAATACATAGAGGAAGCCCACCTTGCTCACTTGGGCGACCGCCGGCACCGGCTTACCTTCGACGACGATGTCCGCCACCACCGGCGCGGCCGGCAAATCGTAGTCCCAAATGTCGTGATGCACGGTCTGGTAGTGCCACACGCGCTTGCCGGTGTTGGCATCCACGGCCACCAGCGACGTGCCGAACAGATTGTCGCCCGGCCTCAGACCGCCGTAGAAGTGGCTGGTGGGCGCACTAACCGGCAAGTACGCCATACCCAATGCGGGGTCGCAGCTCATCATCGACCAAACATTGGTGTTGCCCATCCACCGCCAAGATTCCTCGCCCCATGAATCGTTGCCGAACTCGCCGGCTTGCGGCACGGTCTTGAATATCCACTTTTGCTTGCCGCTGCGCGCGTCGTAGCCCCGCACGTCGCCCAAGGGCACGTTGGCCTGCCAATCCCTATTGCCTCGGCGGCCGCCGAAGTGCGAGGTGTCGGAGGACTGATTACCCACCACGACGACATCGCCGCAAACGGCTGGCGCGTAGTTCCAAGACGAGGCACTGCGCTCGATAGGACGGCGCAGCCCGGTGGTCAAATCGACGCGGCCCTCGTTGCCGAAACCGGGCAGCGGTTTTCCTGTTTCCGGCGACAGTGCATAAAGCCAGCCGTCGCTGGTGACGAGCAGTAGCCGCTCGCCGTCTTGGTCGCGATGAAACCCGAGTCCGCGGGTAGAGAAGCCGAACATCGCCGGCCGCGGACCGTCACCGGTACCCGGGTCGAACTTCCACAGTGTGGCGCCCGTTAGCGGATCCACGGCGGCGACCGCCGAGAAGGCGGTGCGCACAAAGAGTTTGCCGCCAACCATAAGCGGGGTTGCTTTGAAGCCGTCCGGTGTCTGGCGTCCCCTGCCCGTGTAGCGATAGTTGTCGAACGCCTCCCAAACCCAAGCGACGCGAAGCTGATCGACGTTGTCGGCGGTGATCTGCCGCAACGGCGAGTACTTGCGGGCGCCCAAGTCGCCGCCGTAGGCCGGCCAATCACCGTGCGTGGTGGTGTAGTCGAATAGTCGGCTGCGCTCCTCCGGCAAGGGGTCGATGACCGGCGGCGCGATGTTGTCGGCAACGCGGACGGCAGGTGCGGGGTCGGGCGCTGGCGCGGGCGTGACGCGAGTGTCGCGCTGCGCCAGCCAAGCGATGTCGATGGTCTCGACGCCGCGCCGGTCGCGTTCCTCTATGAGCCAAACGCCGCGATCGTTGTTGCCTTGGCCGCCGCTCGCCGTAAGGTGGCAGAAAGAGCAGTCTTTCGCGCCGAACTCGATCGCCGGCGCGAGGAACTCGGGGTTGGCGAGAACGGTTTGCGCACTGCACGCGGAAACGATGACGGCGAGTCGCCACCACGCCGGGACCGCTTTGGCGTCGAGGCCACGTCCATCAGTAGGCATATTGATCCACCCGTGCTTGGGCTTGGGAGATGCCCTTGCCGCGGATGACGCTGGGGTCCAGCCAAGTGTCGATTGCGCCCGTCTCGTAGCCGAAACCTCGGTTGCGGTCCAGCACTTCGTCCCGCGTCAGCCAGTCGCCGGCGTAGCGCGCCGGAAAGCCGTGGTCGTTCAATTCGTAGGCGTACAGTCGCGCCAAGCCCTCGCCTTCGCCGTAGTCCCCCACATAGGTCAGCCACGGGGTTTCGACTTTTACTTGCTCGCGCATGGCGGCGTGGGCGGCGGCGACATAGTTGCCGAGATCCCAATCCGGGATGGCGCGTTCATGGAATGTCGGCCCGCCGGGCAATTTGCCGTTTAAGAACAGATACCGATCACCGCGCTGTAGCAGTACCCGTGCCGTGGCGATCGGTTTGTCGCTGTGAAAAGCGACCGCTTTGCGTCCCGCCGGCGGCAGGGCTTGGTAGGCGGCATCGCTGAACTGGTAGTAGCCGGTGGCCGGTGGGCAGCTCGCCGCCGCGTACTTGTTGAAGAAGCCGATGCGGTGTTCGTTCGACCGATTCGGCGCTGCTTTGTGCCAGCAGTGCATGTTCATCAACAACAGGTCGCCGCGTTGGAGCTCCGGGTCTAAGAAGCTGTCTTCGTCCGGTACGATGGCCGCGTCTACTTCCAAGGTACGGCCACCGGCGTCGTGGATTCGCTCTAGCCGGTGCGAACCGGGGGACACGAATAACTGGCCGCGTTTGGCGTCGAAGTCGGCGAGCGGCACGATGGCGAATAGCCAATTCATGGACGAGCCCACGGGCCGCCAGCGCTTGTAATCGTTGTGCTTGGGGATGCCGGGGCCGCCCGGGGTCCGGTCGTAGACCACGAACGCCGTGAGAATGGGGTCGTCGTCGAGCAGCGTTCGAGCGGCGTGCAAGATGGTCGGGTGGCCGGCGACGAAGCCGAGGTCGGCATCGGCCATGCAGCTTTCGGCGAGCGTATAGCGGCCAGGCGCGGGATATTTGCCCGGCAACGGCCCGTGCAGCGGTGGGTGGCGCCTGAACGCATTGGCGAAGCGCTCGATCTCGGCGCTGTCAAGCGCATTGCGCACGACCAAGAAACCGTCGCGCTTGTAGTGAGCGATGTCTTCGTGAGTCAGCACTCGGTGTCTCCCAATGTAGACTAACGGGAAGTGGCTGATCGACCACATGCCCCGAGGCTGGGAGTTGGTGGCGCCAGCCAAACAACCGGTGACACCGGCGATTACTCTAACACACCGTGAGCATCGGCTGCGGGCTTCATCGCGTTGGGGTGCCGGTTGCCGGAGTCGAAGCGCCAGAGGAGAAGCCATGCGAGAAGCACAGAACAACGACTCCAAATATGCGGAGCCCGCGAATCACGCGGAAGAGAGCGAAGAACCCGAGGGCATGGATCAGGAGAGCCCGTCTTGGGGCGACTATCCCCTCGACGACGTACTGATACGGCACGAGAACCGTACCATTCATGACGTCATGCGACGCATCGGCCGGTGCAACTACGTCATGGATCCAGACTTCCAACGCGACTTCATCTGGCCGGAGGACAAACAGAGCAAGCTCATCGAGTCGGTCATCATGAGAATCCCCCTGCCGGTCTTCTATCTGGCAGAGGACGATGAAGGTCGAATGGTGGTCGTGGATGGCTTGCAGCGTCTATCCACCTTCCATCGCTTCATTACGAACGAATTAAAGTTGAAGCTTCCCGATAGACCGGAGTTGAACGGCCGGCGATTTGGCGACCTCTCCTCCAAGATCCAGAATCGAGTCGAGGACTGCAACCTCATCTTCTACATCATCGACTCAAGGGTGCCGGAACGCGCTCGGCTGGATATCTTCGAAAGGGTAAACGGGGGCGTCCCGCTGACCCGACAGCAGATGCGGAACTCCTTGTTCATGGGTGAGGGAACACGCTTCCTCAAACGCGAAGCGCAATCCGACATTTTCCTGCGTGCAACTGGAGAGAGTCTGAACTCCAAGACCATGCGGGACAGGGAGTTCGTCAATCGCTTTTGCGCGTTTCAGCTCTTGGGCCCGGAGCAGTACCGCGGGGACATGGATCAGTTCCTTGCCTGTTGTCTGCGCGACATGAACCGGATGAGTAAAGCCGCGCTCGCGAGTGTTTCGGTGGATTTCCGGCGAGGTCTTGCCAACAATTTTCTGTTGTTTGAACGCTTCGCTTTCCGGAGGCACAACCGGTGGCAGGAAAGAAGACCGGTATTGAACGCATCCTTGTGGGATGTGATGTCCACCGGGCTTTCTCGCTATAACGAGCATTGCGTCAGGACATCGGCGGATGCCGTGCGCCGAGCGATCTATGGACTCTTGGAAGAGGACGAGTTCGATGCCGCCATCAGGTACGGACCGAACGGCGCTAAGAAGGTGAAGACACGTTTCGCCATGGCGCGGCAAGCGTTTCAGGAGGCTCTTGGTGCTTACCCGGATTGACCTGCGTTATTTCAAGTGCTTCGAGGCACTGAAGCTTCCATTACAGCGGCTCACGCTTCTATCCGGCGGCAACGCATCGGGCAAGACATCGGTGATGCAGTCGCTGGTGCTATTGCACCAGACCATGCGAGAGCACGAGTGGTCCTCGCGCTTGATGCTCAATGGCGCGACGATCCGACTGGGCACTGCGGCGGACGTGGTCGATCAAACATATGGCCGTCGCACATGGGGAATCCGGCTATTCGAAGACGACGGCTCAACGTTCGACTGGGCGTTTCGGGGCGACCGTGACGAAATGTCGATGTGGGTAAGAAAAGCGCGTGGGTTGTCGGGGGCAGGCGAGAGTTGGGAGACAGACGGTTCCCAATGGCTTCGTTATCTGCTCCCGGACGCATCGAGTGGACATCCACTGACTGCCCGTCTACGAGGTCTCACCTACCTGACGGCGGAGAGGCTTGGGCCGCGCGAGCAATACCAGTTCGACGATCCTCAGCTCACGCCCGTAGTCGGGCCGAGAGGAGAGTACGCGGTGAGTGTTCTCCACTCCGGTCGCGACCTTAATGTTCCTCGCGGATTGGTGATCGAACGTGTTCCGCCGACGAGGTTCCGTCAAGCAGAGGCGTGGATGGCACGATTCTTCCCGGGCTGCGTCTTAGAGATCGACCAAATCCGACGTGCGAATGCGCTGACGCTTGGCATTCGCCTATCCGGCGGAACCGATTTCCAGCGCCCTGTGCATACAGGCTTCGGACTCACGCAGGTTCTCCCGATCATCGTGGCGGCGTTGTCCGCAAGCGGAAACGACCTGTTGCTGATAGAGAACCCGGAGGTCCATCTGCATCCGGCGGCACAAGGCGCAATGGGTCGCTTTCTTGCGCTGGTCGCTTCTACGGGTGCGCAGGTCATGATCGAAACACACAGCGACCATGTCCTAAACGGCATTCGTCGGGCGGTAAGGTCAGGCGTGTTATCGCATAACGACGTAGCGCTTTATTTCTTCAGGCCGCGGGCGGAGGGTGCTGTTGCCAATGAACCGCAGGTCGAGAGCCCGGCGATCGCCGCCGACGGAACCATCGACAGTTGGCCGGATGGCTTTTTCGATCAATTCGACCATGACATGAACTTTCTGGCCGGCTGGAGTTGACGTGGCCCTCTTGGTCAACGACCTGTCGGTACATGAACAATTCCACGACTTGGCCGGGTTTCAGGACGCACTGTCGCGCCTGATGGCCTTGCGCCGGACAGCCAAACGCTTCCGTTGCGAAGTCCAATGCCACGCGCAATTTCTCAGCACGAGGCCCTTGCCGGGCATGGGCCTGCAGCAGGCGATCGGCAACCTGGCCACCGAGCAGCGGCGCGCCGTCTTAACTTGGCTGACCAAGTCCGGCCCGTTCTGGGACGATGTGCGGTGGCACGGTGCGGATGATTGGCTTGAGTGCCGTGGTGAAGTGGTCACCGACACCGCCGTTGGGGAGGCCGCTTGGAGGTGCTGCCATGGCGTGGAGTGTGGGCTGGTCAGCTTGGCACCGTCCGAGTGGTGTCACTCCCCGCTCAGAGTGACTTGGGTTCGTGAGGCAGAAGGGTTGGGCGATAGGAACGTGGCGGTCCAAAACTGGTGGTGCGAGGAAGTGCTTGGAACGGCTCTAGGGAGTCAGACGCCCCTCGGCTCGTGGGACGACTTGCGGGATGCATCGAGAAACCGGTTTGCGGGCCTCGTGTTCGCTGAGGATTGCTTCGACCCTCTCGCGGGAGTTCCCTTCGCCAAGAGTGCCGCTGATCGATTTGTCGTGTTGCTCGGTGTTCTGGACCGTCTCGCTAACGCCTTTGGCGAGGACGGCGTGCGAGACGCGGAGGGTCATCGCATCTTGCAGAGCCACTTCGCGGGCGAGCGCTCGCTGTTTTCGGACTCGTCGGCTTCCGAGAAGCGTGAGTTCGAGCATGAACTGACGTTCGCGCACCCGGGTGATCCCGCCGCTTCCCTGTTCTGCACATGGCACGGCAAGATTTCGCACTTGACGCTTCGTTTGCACTTCTCGTGGCCGGTCGAGGCGGGGCGGCCGGTCTACGTGGTGTACGCCGGCCCCAAGATCACGAAGCGTTGATCCTCGAACGTCGCGCGCGGCAAACGGCGAAGGGCCGCCCTCAAACCACGCGCTTCGTTCCAGTGACCTCCATTCGCACTAACTCTTCGTACTCGGCGTCCGTGGTGCCCAACTCTTCGGCGAACACCTCCCGGCTGTGCTCGCCGAAACGCGGCGAGTAGCGCACCTCGATGTCTGGCGTGCCGACCATCTTCCACGGCAGCACCGGTAGCAGGTGGGTGCCGGATTCGGGGTGGGTCACCGGTACTAGGAAGCGACGGGCCGCGAACTGCGGCGTGGAGTTCGCGTAGGTCGGCTTGAACGGCGCGCACTTGGCGGCGCAGATGCCCAAGGCGTTCAGGTGCTCGGCTTCGGTGTCCGCATCGCGGCTCTTGAGGTGCTCGGCGAGCTTGGCGTCCAAGGTGTCCTCGTTGCGTTTGCGCGCCGCGTTGGTGGCGAAGCGCGGGTCGGCGCCGAGCTCCGGTGCGCCGAGGTGTTCCACGAGGCTCGCGAAGGCGGCGTCGCTTTCCGCCGCCAGCGCCAGCCACCCGCCGTCCGCGCAGGCGTACACGCCGTGCGGCGCATACCTCGGATGGCGATTGCCGGCTGGTGTCCGCACGGTGCCGTTGGCGTCGAACTCCAACACGGCATCGCCGACCTGCACCGCCACCGCTTCGAGCATGGCGGCGTCGATGCGCTGGCCGACGCCGGTGCGCTTGCGGTGGTTGAGCGCCGTCAAGATCGCCGCCGTCAGGTAGTAGCCGGAAATGGGGTCGGGAATCAGGCCGCCGGTATTCATCGGCTCGCAATCCGCATAGCCGTGGATCGAGGCGAGTCCCGCCATCGGCTCCGTGGTCGCGCCGTTGGCCGGGTATTCCGCCAACGGGCCTTGGCGTCCGTAGCCGGAGACGGAGGCGAAGATGATGCCGGGGTTGCGCTCGTGCAGCTTCTCCAGCGTAACGCCCCAGTTGGTCATCACGTGCGGGCTGAAATTGTCCACTAGCACGTCGAACTTGGGCACCAGTCGCCAGAACATCTCCCGCCCCACGGGGTGCGTCACGTCCAGCGTCACGGCGCGTTTGTTGAGGTTCACCGTGTTGTACATGCCGTTGGTGTTGATCCCCGTTTGCTCGATGTCCGGGTTTCTCACCGCCGGTGGAACCGGCGCGCCGGCGCCGCGCCAGACGTCTGGACGCCGGACGGTTTCGATTTGCACGACATCCGCGCCCAAGAGCGCCAGCAGCTCGGTGGCGAATGTGCCCGCCCAAGCTTGGGTGAAGCACAGCACGCGCACGCCCGCCAAAGGCTGCCCCTTCCCCTGCTTCTTCGGCGATGGTTCTTCCTTGGCCGGGGCCGCAGCGGCGTTGTGTTCGCCCAGCTTCGGCGCTGGCCGATTAAGCGCCCAAGGCGTGGCGGAGAGTTTGGCTGGTGCGCCGCCGGCGCGGGCGGCCCGACCGTCGACATGGGCGTTGACGATGAAGCCGCGTTCGTTGAGCTGCTCGCTGTCGCGCAGTTCCTGTGCGTTTTGCACGACGCCGGAGATGCAGCGCAACTTAGCGAGACCGTGGAACAAGTCCCACTTCGAGCGCGGCGCCGAAGCTTCGGCGAGCGCGGCGATGACCGGTCGGGTGTCTTGCTGATGGCGGCCCCACGCACTGACGAAGCGCTCGTCTTCGGCGAGCTCGGGGAGGCCTAAGAAGCGCATGGCCCCGGTCCACTGTTGCCAATCGCCGTAGCCGTAGTTGATGAGGCCGTCCGCCGCCCGCCATAGCGGCCCATGGGCGCCGCGTCGGCGGCCCCCGGCGGGGCCAAACGCCGCGGCTCGGCCGTCGGCGCCGTTGATGAAGATGCCCATTAGTGCCCATGGCGCGCAGGTGAGCGCCGCCGCCTCGATTTCGCTCACGTCCAAGCGCTCGCTGCCGCCCCGGTACAGCGCCGCCGCGGCGGCGACGAAACCGGCGACGCCGGCGATGTAGCCGGTTTGCCGCACCGGCAACTGCAACGGCGGCTCGTCGGCGCGTTTGTTGATGGTCGCCCAACCGATACGGGCGCAATTGGTGAGGTTGTTGCCGGGAACTTGGGCGAGCGGACCGGTGAGGCCATGCGGGGTAATGGAGAGATGCACGCCGCTCGCGAGGTCGGCCGGCACGTCCGGGTCCGTGGTGACGACGACGTCCGCGTTCGCCGAGAGCGCGGCGATTTCAGCTTCGTCGGTGGTGACGACCGAGCGCTTGTTCCAGTTCACGTAGGCGTGCGGCAGCGACCTTTCGACGCCGGCCCGGGCGTCGAGAAAGGGCGGCTCGTGGCGCAGTGGGTGTCCCTCGGGCGGTTCCACGAGCAGGACATCCGCGCCGAAGTCGGCAAACAACCGGGCGGCCCACGCGCCGGATAGCCGAGTGGACCGGTCGACCACCCGCAGCCCGTGAAAAGCCTTGGCCACCGGCTACCCCGAAAACGCCAACGCGCCGGCCGCGCTCAGGGTCGCCGGCCGTCCGCAGAACTCCTCCGCGGTCATCGCCGCCAGTACGTCTTCGTCGTCGGTGTTGCCCCAAGTGCGCCGTCCGTCCGCCAATCGGCACGCCGCGAGCCCGACGGTCGGCCCCTTCGCCCCGTACATCACGGTATAGGACTCGATCTCCACCGGCCCGGCGTAGCTCTCGGCCACTTCTCGCGTCGGCGTTGCGTCCACCGGCGCCTGCGGCTCGTCGTGGCGGAAGCCGTGCGCCGGTGGCGTCGTCGAATACACGCCGAAAGCGTGTTTGGTGATGAAGCCGCCGTTGCTGGTCACGAGGCCGACGTCGCCCGGGCGCGCGCGCAACACCTCCGCCATGCGGGCGATGGCGTGCATCACGTAGTTGTTGAGCGGCCCGCCGCCGAAGGTGAGGCCGCCGGTGACGGTAAGCGGGCGCTCCTCGCGCAACCCCAACTCGGCGGCGGCGACTTGCACCGCCGAGGGAAAGCAACTGTATAGATCGACGTGGTCGACGTCGTCGGCGGTGACGCCCGCGAGTTCCAAGCAGCGTCCGCCGGCGATGCGAATGCCGGGAGAACTGTGCAGGTTGTCGCGATTCGACACCGCGTAGGTATCGTGCGCCTCGGTGGCGGCCCAAGGGTAGATCCACTTCGCTTCCGGAACCCCGAGGGCCTTCGCGGTAGCGGTGGAACATACGATCAGCGCCGCCGCTTGGTCGACGTTGCTGTTGGAGTTCATCAGCTTCGGGTACGGAAACGACACCCGCCGGTTGAAGTCGCTGGGCGTGCGTATTTCTTCGGCGGTTTTTGCTTCGCGCAACCACGCGTGCGGATTCTCCGCCGCCACACGGCTGAAGCCGGCCCAGAGCTCGGAGACTCGGCGAAGGTGCCCGTCGATCGTCTCGCCCCGGGCATGGCGTATGGCGTTCTCGAAGATGGGGTACATCTGAATGGGCTCCGCGATGCCGCGTTGCGCCTCGATGCGCAGGCGCATCTTCAGTTCGTCGCCGAACCGGCGGTGCGGCTCGCCGGGAGCTTCCCGCCAAGACAGTTCGACGCCGGCGCGCCGCGCCTTGGCTTGCGTGCGGCCGCATTCGGCGCCGGTCAGCACCACCAGCCGTCGTTCGCCGCGCTGAATCTCCAAGGCGGAGGCGGAGAGCACCGACTGCACGGAGTTGCCGCCCCAAGTCGAGATGCCGGTCTCCGCGTCCGGGCAGCCGATCGCTTCGGCGACTGCCTTGGCGGGGTTCTTATACGGCCACATGCCGCGGATGACGCGCACCGAATCCACCTTGTCGAGCAACTCCCGCGCCGACCCCGTGGCGTCGGCGGCCGCCTGCCGAACCGCGTCGATCATCAGCGCCAGCGGCTCCTTGCCGATACCGGCGCTTGGATCGGCGTGGCGCTGTTCGATTTGGGCGACACCGATCAAGACCGGCGCAGTTGCGTCGTGATTCATGGTTTGCGGAACACCTCGGGGGAGACGGGCGGGGTGGGGGATAATACTGAATCCGCGCGTCGCGACATGCCCGTAACGGTTGGTCCGCGAGCCTCAACCGACATGCCGCGGTACGACATAGGGCCCCTCGGGGATCACCGCCACCGCGTTGTCCCCGGCGGCTGCGACCCCTTGGCGCACGGCCGCGTCCATCGAAGTCACGCGCTCGACGCCGGTTAGTGCTTGGTCTTGCGCGTTCAAGGCACTGTAGAGCCGCACGCGGGCGGCGCGTTGCGCCTTCAGTTGCATCTCGCTCTCCCACTCGTCCACGTCGGCCATCCGCTTGGCCTGGAGCGAGGCGAGAAAGCGCACCGCACCTTCGTTCAGCATCCGCTTTTGCGCCGCGCGGTAGGCGTTCGAGCCGAGACCTTCGGCGCACTCCGAGGCCACGATCAGCGTGGCGTCCGGCGCCAGGATGTCCAAGGGGGTCACCATGCCCTTCACCGTCTGGTAGTAGGTTTGGTCCAGCGGGAAGCCGGCCGCGGAGGTGACTAGGGTGCGAAAGCGCCTCGGCACCGGCACGGTCAGGTAGTCCTCCGCGAACGCGACGGCTGCCAAGTGGCTGGCGACGATCTCGCCGAAGTTGACGAAGGAGAGCCGGCGCTCATCGTCGATCACGGTGTTGAGCGCGTAGACATCGCCCAACATCGCCATGATCGCCAACTGCTCTTCATGCAAAGGGTTGTCGGTGAGTTGGCAGGGCGCCGCTTGGGGGTGCTCCATGAACTTGGCGCTGTGAAACGTGCGAATGGTGTCGGCGTGAGCGATGCCGGGGGCGACCACTTTGCGGCCACCCGAGTAGCCGGCCATGAAGTGGGGTTCGACGAGGCCGGTGGCGATGCGCAAGTCCGCCGAGACGAACCGACGATCAAGCTTCACCGGCGAGCCGTGCACGCTCGTCACGCCGAGGTCGACGTGCTCCGCATCGTTGCGGGCGTCGTGATTGGCGACCGAAACGCGATCCAGCACCCATGGATCACCCACCAGCGAGGCGAGTTCATCGCCTTCGTTGGGTCGATGCAGGCCGGTGGCGACGAGTACATGGATGTTCCGTGCATCCATGCCGGCGGCCAAGAGCGTCTCGATCAGCGGACGCAGAAACAAGCCGTTCGGCACCGGACGGGTAATGTCGCAGATGAGGATGCAGGCCGTGGTCTTGTCGTGTGCGAGTTCGGCCAAGGGGGCGCTCGCAACCGGTGCCGCCAAGGCGCGGCGGACGGCGACGGACGGATTCGCGAGCACCGGCATCGGCGGCTTGGCGATGACCGTGACCTCCCAGCGGTCGTCGAAGCGTACGGGGAGGCGGGTCTTGCCGTAGAGGAGTTCGACTTTCATCGGGAGCGTTCGCGTAGCCCTTGCCGGTCGGCCGCAGAGAGTAGCCAGTCGACAAGCATACAATGTCGTCATGCATAGACGCGCTCCCGGCCCTGCCACTCCCACGCTTCCCGTTCGACGCCATGGCGCGTAATGCCCCGGCGGTCGCGCGTAGCAGCCGCCCGCCAGCGGCCGTGCGCCGCCGGGCTAGGCGCATCGCGCGACGTACCGGTTTCACTCAAGGCAGCGTCGGTCGTCACCTGATTCGCTTGGGTTCTTTCATGGCGGCGGGATCGCTGTCCATGAACCTAGCGCGTATGGCGGAGGCGGCCTATCTCGGCATCTTCGGCACCGAGGCACTGGCGGCGATGGGCTTCGCCTTCCCCATCACTATGTTCTTGTTCGCTTTCGCCGGCGGCATCGGCACCGGCGCTTCGTCGGTGATTGCGCGCGCCTACGGAGCAGGGGATCGACCGCAGGCAGCGCGTTTGGTGACGCACGCCGAATTGCTGGTGCTGGTGGTGGGTGTGGGCATCGGCCTGACGGGCGTCTTCTTCGCCCCGGACTTGCTGGCGTTGCTCGGTGCCGAGGGCGAAGTGCTGGCCATGGCCACGCGCTACCTGAGCATCTACATGCTGGGGTTCCCGCTCTTCATGCTGTCCATGGTCGGCTCCACGCTACTGCGCGCCACCGGCAGCGCGGCGAGTCCGGGCGTGGTGATGACCACGGGTTCCTTGGTGCAGATCGGTTTGGGCGCGGTACTCATTTTCGGTTACTTCGGGCTGCCGAGATTGGGTATCGAAGGTGCCGCGTGGGCCTACGTGGGATCGCGCGTGTTCAGCGTGGCGCTATATGTCGTGATTCTGATTCGGACGCGCATGGTGAGCTGGTCGCTGACCGGTCTGATGGAATCTTGGCGGGCGATTTTGCACGTCGGTGGCCCGGCGACCGCCAGCAACTTGGTGCATCCTGTGTCCATGCTTGTCGCCACTCGGTTGCTCGCCGGTCACGGCGACGAAGTGGTCGCCGGCTACACCGTCGCCGCACGCGTGGAAACTCTGGTGCATATGGTGCTGTGGTCGGCTTCCTCGTCGATCCCGCCCTTCGTCGGCCAGAACTGGGGCGCCGGCAATTATCAGCGGGTGCGCGTGGCGCTGCGTCAGTGCAACTGGTTTTGCTTGGCGTGGGGAGTGGTGACCTTCTTGGTACTGGCCGTGATCGGCGAGACGGCCGTGCGCTGGATCGACCCGAATGCCACGGTGGTCGAAGTGGCGACGCTGTTCTTCCTCATCATCCCGCTCTCCATTGGCTTCATGGGCGTCATGCAGGTGGCGACTTCTTGCTTCAACGCCCTCGGGCAACCGTTCCCGCCACTGGCGCTCTCGCTGGCGCGCACGTTGGTGATCTATATCCCGCTTATGATTCTCGGCGACTACTTGTGGGGCTACGTCGGCATCTTCTTGGCGATGGCGTGTACCAACGTGTTGCTCGGTATTGTTGCGTGGTATTGGAACCGCTTGGCGGTGAGAAGCGGCATCAAGGCGGCGCAAGCGCAAGACGCATGACAGACGGGCGGCGTGGCGGCGTGAAGTTCGTGCTGATTCATCACGGCGCCTGCGCCGCTGGCGCATTTCACTACCGCATTGACGTGGCGGGTGAGCGGCGGGCAGAGCTACCGGAAGAGCGACGTGGTCAGCATCCTCGCAGCATCGGCGTGGCGTTGGTCGGCGACTTCGATATCGAGCCGCCGACGGAGGCGCAACTCGGTGCGCTGAAGAAGCTGTTGTTGGAGCTTAAGCTTCGCTACCCGGTCGCCGAGCTGGGCGCCCACCGGCAGGTGCGGGGCGGAGGGCCGACCACCTGTCCGGGGCGACGCTTTCCCATGAAGGCGCTGGCGCGGTGGTTCCGCACCGACTTGCCGCGCCAACGGGACGATGTGCTGCGGCGGGACTTCGAACGGCAGTACTCGAAGATATAGCTACGCCGCTGCCGCTTTCTTCGGCGCCCGCATCGCCGCAAAACGCGCCTTCACCTCGGGGCTTGCGTATCTCACCATCCGCGAGTAGTCCGGGCCGCGCTCGTCCCAACCCATCTGGTCGTCTGCGCCAACCAAGCGGGCGAACTCCGGCGGGTTACGGTCCAGCATTTCTTGCGTCACGCGCCATTGGTAGTTCTCTTGGTTCTTGAGGCGTCGGTGGCAGTGATAGCTGGTGACGTTCAAACGCAGGCCGTCGGTCTTTTTCTCGAACGCGCCATGCCAAGTATTGCCGTGCCAAACGATCAGCGAGCCGGCCTCCGCCTCCACCGGCACGGCGGCGTCTTCGCCCTCGCCGGGGCGGGGCTGGCGACACCAGGCGTGGCTGCCGGGAACCATGGCGATGGCGCCGTTCTCCAGCGTGTAATCGGTCAGGCAGTAGGCGGCGTTGGCGACATCGGAACACGCCGGCAGGCGTCCGTCCCGGTCCGGCGGGCAGTCGCTGTGCAGCCCTAGGCTGTCGCGCTCGCCCTTCCACTTGATGAACGACGTCAGGCTGGAAACCTGCTGCTGGCCGCGCATGAGGTAGTCGATGAGCGTGTACAGCGTGGGATTCAGCACCCACTCCTCGAACACCCGATCCGCCATCAGCAGATAGAACAACAAGAATTGCCCGTCCGATTGCGGCTGTGCCTTGTAGTCGCCGAACGCGCCGTTCTCTTCGAGGCGGAACTCGACGCCGGTGCGTTCCTTGCAGATGCGCAGCACGGTGTCGCGAATGCGCGTGAAGAACGCTCGCTCGGCCACTTGCGCGGGCGGCACGACGGTGAAGCCGTAGGAATCCAGCTCGAAGATATGCTTCTCCAAGCCTAGTTCTTGGACGCGCTTGAAGGTTCGATTGAACGCTTCGGTGTTTTTGAACTCGCCGAATTGCATGATGCTTCCCCTGTCCAAAATACAGCCTTAGGATGCTACGCCCTTTTTGTCGTCATGGGCTACTTTGTCGCCAACGCCACCGGGAGGGATTAGCCGCATGAGGCTGCACTTGGTCGACGGCACGTTCGAGCTGTTTCGCGCCCACTACTCGAAGCGCCCCGGGCGCGTTTCGCCGCAGGGCATGGACGTCAAAGGCACGGTGGGCGTGATGGCGTCCATCCTGACCTTGCTGGACGACGCCGAAGAACAGGTCACCCACTTGGCGGTGGCCTTCGACAACCCCATCGAGTCGTTCCGCAACGACTTGTTCGCCGGCTACAAGAGCGGGGAAGGCATGGAACCAGCCATCGTCGCGCAGTTCGACTTGGTGGAGGAAGCCGTGGCCGCCCTCGGCGTCACCGTGTGGTCCATGGACCGCCACGAAGCGGACGATGCCTTGGCGACCGCCGCCCGCCGCTGGCGCGACGACGTTGCCGAGGTGCGCATCCTCACTCCGGACAAGGATTTGGGCCAGTGCGTCACCGGCAACCGAGTGGTGCTGGTGGATCGTATTCGTCGTCGGGTCATTGACGAGGACGGGGTGCGCGCCAAGCACGGCTGTGCCCCGGCGAGCGTTCCGGATTGGCTGGCCTTGGTGGGCGACACCGCCGACGGCATTCCCGGCGTGCCCGGCTTCGGCGCCAAGACGGCGGGGACGTTGCTGGCCGAATACGGCATGGTGGAGGCGATTCCCGCCCGCTCGGCCGATTGGCGCGTGAAGGTGCGCGGCGGCATGCGTTTGGCGGCGACATTGCATGGCATGCGGGAGGAGGTGGCGTTGTATAAGCACTTGGCAACGCTCGTGGATGATGTGCCGCTGGCGGAGTCGTTGGCGGATTTGCGCTGGCGCGGCGCGCGCCGCACGCCCTTTGCGCGGTTGGCGCAGAAGCTCGGCGGCCCGCTGATGCGGCCGCGACGTTGGCGGGACGACTAAGCGTATCCGTCCTCAAGAGCGTAGGCTGTTAGCGCCACGAAAGCGGTTGCCTCTCGGCACCGTCTTTCGCCGTAAACCCAAGCTGCTCTATCACATAAGTCGGACTTCGCCGCCGAGTCCGACAGGTTCCTAAGACTTGGATTTGTTGTTCGCCGAAGCCGTCGTCGCGCGGGCCGCTTTTGCCAACTCGTCGATGGTCTCCTCGAGCCGCCGTTCGCCGCCTGGCCGCCAGCCGAGGGCGCGTAGCGCTGGCGCGCGCATGGGGTGCGTCAACGGATTCACCGCAGCTTGGGGAAGGTCGCTGTCGACGCCGAGGCGTCGCGCCAAGCGGGCCATGACGTCACTGCTGTCGACGATCAAGTCGGTGCAATTGAAAGCGCGACCGGCGACATCCCGCGCCGGTGCGGTTAGCAGTAGCCACACTGCGGCGGCGACGTCCGCGCCGTGGACTTCGGTGGCCAAACGCGCTCGCGGCAAAGGTTGGCGCCGCCACGCAGCGCAGGCGAGGTCGAACCATTTGCTGCGCGCGACCGGTTGGGTAACGCCATAGACGCCGGTGGGGCGCAGGCTTGCGGCACAAAGGCCGTCCGTTTCCGCGAATGCGCTCACCTGCGCTTCAAGCGCGAGCTTCAAGGCGCCGTAGTGCGTGTCGGGAATCGGGTAGGTGGTGTCGTCCACCCAGTAAGGCGCCGGTGTCCGGCGCCCGAATACCGCGCGGCTCGACAGCAACACGAAGCGGGACACGCCCGCCCGCCGGCTGTGTTCCATCAACTCGACCCCGGCTAAGAGGTTGGCCCGCCAAAAGCCGCTGCGGTCGTCGCCTTCGCCGCCGCGATAACGGCCGGGGACATGTTGGTAGGCGCAATGCACTACCGCGTCCACGCCAGCCACCAACCTCCCGACTGCTGTGGCGTCTTCGATGTCGCCAATGTGCCAATCCACTTCGGGCAACCCCGTCCGGTCGCTCCTCCCCCGGGTCAATGCGCGCACGCGAGCGCCTCGGGCCAATATTTGCGCGACGATGAAGCGTCCGACGATGCCGGTGGCGCCGGTGACGGCTACGAGCACGGATCCGGCAGGTCCGAAGGGATCGGCCCTCCGTCGAGAACGGTGTGCCAAAGGTCGATCAGCGGACGCAACCGGTCCGCCTTGGCATTGTTCTTCTGCCAAGGTTTCTCGTACTGGTAATGAACGACTCGGATACTCGCCCAGCGCCACAGTTGCGGCAGGTTGAAGTAGACGTATTGCAAGGTGTTGAACGTATACGGCAGGCCGTGCCAATCCGGAAAATAGGTCTCCAGGAAGGTCTGGTCGGTACGCCGCCAGAACGCGCCCTGCGCATCCAGTGCCGCGAGCATCGAGTCGTAGGTCGAGTCGTCGGGCCGGGCCACGAATACGCCCGAATTGAGTCGGTGCATATCCTCGAGGGTTTCATAGAGATTGGGCGCGGCGCAGAACTGCGGATAACCGAACAGTTTGTCGATGTTCTTGATCACCAAGGTGTCGGCGTCCAAGAACACCACCCGTCGATACTCGGTCCGGCGCCATAGCTCCAGCTTGCAGAAGTTGTCCAATGGGTCGTGGAAGTCTGGCTTGACGCCTTTCGTGAACGGCGCTTGGGCGTGCAACGCTTGGCGAGCATGGCGGGTTTGGAAGGCGTCGGAGAGCGTCGGTCGAGCCACGGTCAGGACGATGCAGCCCTCCGCCTCAAGCTCGTCGAGGCGAGCAGCGTTCGCCGTCGCCAGCACCAGCAGCGGCCAAGCGCTGCCCACGGCCTTCAAAGAGCGCGCCAACGCCAAGGCGCCGAGGCCGTAGTCGGCGTTGGTGACCAAGGTGGCGTAGGCGAACACGTCGGTTCGAGGACGTGACTATGTGCCGTTGCTCTTCCGGGTCGCGACGAGTTGCGCGGCGATTTCTCGAGTCCACGCGGAAGTGCTTGGAATGCGTGACCGGTCCACGCGATGAATGTACTTTCGCGCCACGTCCACCAATTCCGTCAGCAAGCCATTTTGCAGGGTGATGGGGTCGAGCCCGAGCGCCAAGAACTGCTCGTTGCGTACTGAAAGCTCGTTCTCCGGCGCTTCTTTGCGTGGATTCGGCAGATACGCCACCTCGGCGCCGGTGAGTTCGCTGACCAGATTCGCCAAGTCGTACACCCGATGCACTTCCGTCATCTGGTTGAATATTCTCGTTCGCTCGCCTTGCGCCGGCGGGTTGGCGAGGGCCAATTCGATGCAGCGCACCGAGTCTTGGATGTGGATGAAGGCCCGGCTTTGGCCGCCGGTGCCATGCACGGTGAGCGGATGGCTCAAAGCCGCTTGGATGAGGAAGCGATTCAGCACCGTGCCGTAGTCGCCGTCGTAGTCGAAGCGGTTGATGAGTTGCTCGTGGCGACGGGTTTGATCGGTGTGGGTGCCCCAAACGATGCCTTGGTGCAGGTCGGTGATGCGCAGTCGGTCGTTCTTGGCGTAAAACTGAAACAGCAGTTGATCCAAGCACTTGGTCATGTGGTAGATGCTGCCGGCGTCGGTTGGGTAGAGGATCTCGCGGCTCGTCTTGCCACCGTCGTCCAACGCCACGTCGACGCGCAAATAGCCTTCCGGGATGGACGCCCCGGCGGTGGTATAGCCGTACACGCCCATCGTTCCCAAGTGAATCACGTGCGCGTCCGTTTCGGTGGCCACCAGCGCGTTCAACAGGTTGTGCGTGGCGTTGACGTTGTTGTTGACCGTGTAGGTCTTGTGCTTGTCGCTCTTCATGGAATAGGGGGCGGCGCGTTGCTCGGCGAAATGCACCACCGCATCCGGCTGCCAAGTCGCCAGCCAAGCCTTGAAGCGCTCGTACTCGGCAGCGACGTCGATATGCTCGAAGTGCAAGGATCGGCCGCTGACTTCACGCCAAATCCGCTGCCGCTCTTGAATCGAATCCATCGGCGTAAGCGACTGCACGCCAAGCTCGGTGTCGATCCACCTTCGGCTCAGGTTGTCTACGATGGCGACGTCGTGGCCTAGGTTCGAGAGATGTAGCGTGGTCGGCCAGCCGATAAAGCCGTCTCCGCCGAGTACCGCGATTCGCACCTTGTCCTCTCCTTGCGTAGCAGGACGCCCGTCTGCGTACGGCGCCAGAGTACAGGACTGCTCATCGGAACCCAAGCAAGGCAGCGGACTCGGAGTGCCCAGCGGTCGAGGCAAACGGTGGTCTTGTCGTACTCATTCGGAATATACTCCGAAATAGTCGAGCTAATTCGGAATACGTTCCTTGTCGGAGTATCGCCGCGCATTGACCATCGATCTCCCTGCGGAGCAATCCGCCATCCTGTGGGGGGCTCGCAAGACCGGCAAGTCCACGCTGCTGCGCCGACTCTTTCCGCGCTCAGCCTACTTCGACCTGCTCGACACTTGAGTTCACCCGTGCGCCGTGGACGCTCGGGGAGCGCTTGCGCGGCCTTGACCCGGCGACGCGCAAGCGCCCGGTGGTCATTGACGAGGTGCAGAAAGCACCGGCGTTGCTCGACGAAGTCCATCGGCTGATCGAAAGCGAGGGCTTGCGCTTCGTGCTTTGCGGCTCGAGTGCGCGGAAGCTGAAACGTGGGCGTGCCAACTTGCTCGGTGGGCGAGCTTGGCGCTTCGCGCTGCATCCACTCACTTGGCGGGAGATCCCGGACTTCGACCTGTTGCGGGCGCTCAGCCACGGCTTGATTCCGCGACACTACCAAATGCAGCACCATCGTCGCGCACTACGCGGCTATGTCGACGACTATCTAAAGGAAGAAGTGTTCAACGAAGGATTGACGCGCAATGCGCCCGCCTTTGCCCGATTCTTCGACGCGCTGTCCTTTTGTCACGGCGAACTGCTGAACTACAGTAATATCGCCCGCGATTGCGGCGTCGACTCGAAGACGGTGCGCGAATACTTCCAGATTCTCGTGGACACGTTGCTCGGCGTCTTCGTAGAGCCGTTCAGCCCCCGCCGGTCTCGCGCCGTCATCACGAGGGCGGCGAAATTCTATCTCTTCGATGTCGGCGTGGCGGGTCACATCGCGGGCCGGCGTATCGATGGCGCCGCCGGCGCCGATTTCGGGCGGGCGCTTGAACACTTCGTGTTGATGGAGTTGCTCGCCTACCGCAGCTACCGCGAACGCGACTTTCCGGTGCGCTTTTGGCGTACCAAATCGGGTCTCGAATGCGACTTCGTGCTTGGCCGCGCTGGCGAAGTCGCCATCGAAGTGAAGGCGGCCCCGCCCCGCTCGGGTGAGTTGGGTGCGCTTCGCGCATATGTGGACGAACACGACCCGCGGCACGCCCTCTTCGTCTGCAACGACACGCCTCCCCGTCGAACGCGCGACGGCATCTGGATATTGTCTTGGCAGACGTTCCTTGAGCGTCTGTGGGACGACAACATCATTACTTGAGCGCCGTTGGCCTTGGGCGGCCCGCGGTGAAGGTCTCGCGGACTTCAACACGGGGCTGGCGCCACGAAAGCCCCAACCTCCCGGCACCGCCTTTCGACTCAGCCCAAGTCGACCTATCACCTCGCCGGTGCGAAGTTCCGTAGAATCCAAACCACGTTAGGCGCGCAGTGGGGCCACCGTGACCATCATCAAGCAGGACGATTTGATACAAAGCGTCGCCGACGCGTTGCAGTACATCTCTTACTACCACCCGCCGGACTTCATCCGCGCGATGGCCGAAGCCCACGAGCGCGAGGAATCCCCGGCCGCCAAGGCGGCGCTCGCCCAAGTGTTGGTCAACTCGCGCCTGTGCGCATTGGGCAAGCGACCGATCTGCCAAGATACCGGCATTGTCATCGTGTTCTTGGAAGTCGGCATGGGGGTGTCGTGGCAAGGCGACATGAGCGTCGAAGACATGGTGAACGAAGGTGTCCGTCGGGCGTACACGCTCCCCGAGAACGTGCTGCGCGGTTCCGTGCTCTCGGACCCGGACGGCACCCGCGCCAATACTGGCGACAACACGCCGGCGGTCATTCACACGCGCATCGTTCCCGGCGACGCCTTGGGCGTCGAGGTCGCGGCCAAAGGCGGCGGCAGCGAGGCCAAGGCCATGTTCGCGATGTTGAATCCATCGGACTCGGTGGCGGATTGGATCGTCGAGTCGGTACCCAAGATGGGCGCCGGCTGGTGCCCGCCCGGCATCTTGGGCGTCGGCATCGGCGGCTCGCCGGAAAAAGCCATGCTGCTCGCCAAGGAAGCCATGATGCAGCCCATCGACATCCACGCGTTGCGGCAGCGGGGCGCCGCGAACCGCGCCGAGGAATTGCGCTTGGAACTCTTCGACAAGATCAACGCGCTCGGCATCGGCGCGCAGGGGCTCGGCGGTCTGACCACCGTGTTGGACGTGAAGGTGCTGGAATACCCCACCCACGCCGCCAACAAGCCGGTGGCCGTGATTCCCAATTGCACCGCGACCCGCCACTTGGGATTCGAGTTGAACGGATCCGGGCCGGCGATTTTCGAGCCGCCCGACTTGAACGACTGGCCGGACATCGCCTTCGCGCCCGGCGACGACGCCCGCCGCGTGGACTTGGACACGGTCACCCGGGCGGAGGCCGCGACGTGGCGCGCCGGCGAGACGCTGCTGCTCTCCGGCAAGATGCTCACCGGCCGCGACGCCGCCCACAAACGCTTGACCGCGCTCATCGAGCGGGGCGAACCACTGCCGGTGGACCTCGCCGATCGTTTCATTTACTACGTCGGCCCGGTGGACGCCGTGGGCGACGAAGTCATCGGTCCCGCCGGACCCACCACCGCCACGCGCATGGACAAGTTCACCTGCGCGCTGCTCGAACATACCGGACTCTTGGGCATGGTCGGCAAGGCCGAACGCGGTCCGGCGGCGATCGCCGCGATTCGCGATCACCGCGCCGTGTCGCTGATCGCTGTTGGCGGCGCCGCCTACCTCATCGCCAAGGCCATTACCCGCTCGACGCTGCTCGCCTTTGCCGACCTCGGCATGGAGGCGATCTACGAGTTCGAGGTGAAGGACATGCCAGTGACCGTCGCCGTAGATTCGCGCGGCGAGTCGGTACACGTCACCGGCCCACGGCAATGGGCGAAAGAGATCGAGAACCGGGTCAAAGCGGTGGAACTCGCCTGAGGGACGGGCGTCGATTGCTCGGGCAAGCTACCCGGTGCTCAGAGCAACCTTCGCGGGCGACACGGGCAACCCCGCCTCCTCGACACGCGTGCGGAACACCGCCCCTTGCCGGTCGCCGGCCACGCCGTCCGAGCCGGTGACCACGAAGAGGTCGCGCAAGTCGTCGCCGCCGAAGCAGACGCTGGTGACCATCGGCATCGGCACCGCCAATTGCCGCCGCAAGCGGCCGTCCGGCTCGAACACGCTGACGTTGCCGCCGCCGGCGACGGCCACCCACACGGCGCCGTCCGACGACACGGCGAGGCCGTCTGGGGCGCCGGGGTCGGTGTGGGCGAAAGTCTGCTTGTCGCCAAGGTCGCCGTTCGGGCGGACGGCGTAGCAATGCACGGTTTGGCGTCTGGAATCCGAGTGGTACAGCGTTGCGCCGTCCGGTGACACGCCGAGTCCGTTGGTGAGCTTGATGTCCTGGGCGACGACGCGGCTGCTGCCGTCGATGTCGATCAGGTAGAGGTCGCCGGCGACTTGCTCGCCGGGCTCGAACACCGGACTGCCGAGCGAGCCGACGTAAATGCGACCCGCGGCGTCGGTGGCGAGATCGTTGTAGCCGACGTTGCCGTGGTCCGCGTCCCGGTCCAAGAGCACCACCGTGTCGCCGCCGGCGAAGCTCTTGAAGGCGATGTTGCGCCCGCCGACGACCATGCCGCCGCTTGCGTGCGGCGCCATGCCGCCGATGCCGCGACGGTGCGGAAAGACAGTGGCGACCGACCCGTCCCGGGCCAAGCAGTAGACGCCGCCACCGTGGACATCACTGAACATCAATCCCCGGCCGGGCACCCACACCGGCGCCTCGACCAAGCCGTAACCGCGCGTCAATTCTTCCACTTGGTCGTTCCTTTCCGTCCTCTCGGGCTGCGCTACTGCCGCACCACCTGCTCGTCGGCTTCGAGATCCAAGGCCGCGTGGAACAACGCCAACGTGTACTCGCTGGTCGGGTTGTCGAACACCTTCGCGGCGGGGCCCTGCTCGACGATTTTCCCGTCGCGCATGACGATCAGCCAATTGGCGAGCGCCCGCACGACTTTCAAGTCGTGGCTGACGAACAGGTAGCCGAGGTCGTGGGCGGCTTGCAGATCCCGCAGCAGGTCGACGATTTGCGCCTGCACGGACATGTCGAGGGCCGAGGTCGGTTCGTCGAGCACGACGAACCGCGGCCGCAGCACCATCACCCGGGCGATGGAGATGCGTTGCCGCTGGCCGCCGCAATACCAGGCCTCATCATCTGCGCTGAGGTGACCACGTACC